>JBGTSY010000003.1:31088-352874 GCA_041940025.1 Thiotrichaceae bacterium
TTAACTTCCTTGTTTTCCAGTGGTTCCGTACATGCCTTTGGATGTGTTTTAGCTTGCATAACCTTAGTTTGGCGGCTTGCTCGTGATAGAGGTGATGATATTGCTTCCCACTCCACTAAGTCCCCTAGGTTAGACTACTCCTTTGCTGATATTAGGAAATAACAAGCAACTGTTCATCATTTTAAGGAGTCGAACACCGTGAAACCCATGTCTCAAATAAAGCGTCATAAGAATGCGCTTATCCCTACCTTGATTTGTGTCTATTTTAGCCTATTTATCTATGGCTGTAGCACAGTGGATCCCGATCTCGAACCTGAGCTTCGCACTGAGTCTAATTCTGGCTGGCTAGACGAAAATGAAACCAACAAAAAGTTACAACTGCAATTGAAAGAACGCAATACGGAAATTCTTGCCGTTAACTTACGTTGGGGCACTAGAAAATCCATACATGATCGCAACAAATTAAAAAATCAGTTGCAGACAATACGTTCGGAGAAACGGAATGACGAAGGATTTTACACCTATGAGCAGGAAATTGAAGGTGCGGCCGACTTTCCCGAGGGAACAATTTTAGATTATCAGTTTGAGGTCACTTATCGACCCCGAGGACAGCAAAAACAGATGGTGACCCATACTCCATTGAAATCTATCGTGACGTCTGTTCCTGGGGCAAGTATGACCCTAATTCCACAGCAGGTGGAATTGATGGTGGGTGAAAAAGAACGCCTGGAAATTATGATCCACCCGCCTGTGCAAGCAACCAAAACGGTCAAACTGGAAATACAACCTAAGGGTAAAGTCAAAATTTATGACCATGATGGAGATAAAGTGGATAAGGTGGTGTTCGAGGCAGACGACACTTACCATTCCTTAATATTAAAAGGGGCCAAAGGACGTCGAGAAGGATTGCCCGTCACCATCTCTGCAAGCGCAGTAGGACTGCCTACAGAAGAGATCGAAGTACTGGTGAAAAAGTAAGACTCGATTCCACTGTTTTTGGTTCATTCCAAGTTCATGCACTCGCCACCCACGATTAGGCTTGACGAGCACAAATCGGCGATTGAATGCGCGGGTGCATGGCGCTTGGATGAGCTATCAAGTGTTGAAAACGAGATAGCTGCTGTCCAGCTTGGTGCCCAGGCATCTTGGTCTATAGACATGACAGATGTGCAGGAATTGGATTTTGCGGGCGCACTGTTGCTCACCCAAATGTTAGACAAGATCCAATTCAGCGGGCTGGAAGAGATTTCAGGTTTAAGCCTCGAGCATGGCCAGGTACTACAGCTTGTTGCACAACATGCTCGCCGTGAGGAAACAGCAACAGATCCTGGGGCCACACCATGGTTAGAAAGAGTCGGTCGCAGCACCATCGACCAGGGTAATCAGCTCGTCGATCTATTGGCCTTTGTGGGTGAGACGTCCCTGACACTACCTAACGTTTTAAAGGCCTGGAAAAAACTACGCATACCCGAAATCACCTCAGCCATTTATCATGGTGGCGTGACCGCTGTTCCGATTGTCGCATTGTTAACCTTTCTAATGGGTGTGGTGATTGCCTTTCAGGGAGGACGCCCACTAGAGGATTATGGCGTCAATATATTTGTCGTGGATTTAGTGGTGCTTACCATGTTCCGAGAAATGGCCCCACTGATTACCGCAATTATCGTCGCAGGACGAACGGGATCCGCCTATACCGCGGAAATTGGCACCATGATCGTCACCGAGGAAGTAGACGCATTGCGAGCCATGGCTATTAGCCCCATAGAGTTTTTGGTATTACCCAAGTTATGGGCATTGGTTCTGTCTTTACCTTTGTTAACGCTATTGGCCGATGTGATGGGAGTATTCGGGGGGATCCTAATTTCTCAATTGGCTCTCGGTGTCGACGCAGTGGATTTTATCGAACGCATCCCCTCGGCCATGGAGCCAAGCTCATTTTGGGTAGGAATCATCAAAGCACCGATTTTTGCGGTATTGATCACCATCATTAGTTGCTACCGAGGCTTTCAAGTGAAGAGTAGTGCACAGAGCGTCGGCAGAGAAACAACTGTCAGTGTGGTACAAAGTATCTTTGTGGTCATGGTGGCGGATGCGCTGTTTTCTATAGTGTTTAATGAACTTGATTTATAAATGAGCAACGAAGAGATTATTGCACTGCGCAACATTCGCACTGCGTTTGGCACCCAGGTTGTTCATGACAACTTACACTTGTCCATTAGTAGGGGTGAAATTTTAGGATTGGCAGGAGGAAGTGGTAGCGGTAAAACCACTTTACTGCGTCAAATGGCTTTGTTAACACCGGCGCAACAAGGTGAAATAACATTGTTTGGCGAGGACATTCAACAGCGCAACGAAAAACAATTGAATCGTTTACGTCAACGCATAGGCATTATGTTTCAACGAGGCGCACTGTTTAGCGGATTAACTGTACTGGAAAATATCGCCTTCCCATTGACTGAGCATACCCAGCTGAGTAAACAATTGATTCGTCAAATCGCCAATCTGAAACTCTCTTTAGTGGGACTGCCTACTCAAGTTGGCTACAAATATCCCAGCGAACTGAGTGGTGGTATGATAAAAAGAGCCGCCATTGCTCGAGCGATTGCACTCGATCCAGAATTAATATTCCTGGATGAACCCACAGCCGGGCTCGATCCAAATAGCGCCGCCGCACTGGATGAATTAATTCTCTCCATGAAAAAGCTGTTAGGCTTAACAGTGGTTGTGGTAACCCACGATCTGGATACGCTTTGGCACACCACCGACAGAGTTGCGCTACTGGGCCAGCAACAAGTATTGTCTGTGGAGCCAATGGAAAAATTGGTTCAAAATAGTGATCCAATAGTACAACAATATTTTCACCAAAATCGAGCGCAATTGGCTAAGGAACGGGCATGCAATCACAAGTAAATTACGCAGCGGTCGGACTCTTTGTCGTCTCCCTCAGCGTGGCGCTCATCAGTTTGGGATTGTGGATTGGTGCTGACATCAGCCCTAAAGAATTTAAACGCTACGATGCTTTTTTTAACGAATCCGTCTCAGGACTCAATATCAATGCGCCAGTGAAGTACCGAGGCGTGAATGTGGGTCGAGTCAGCCACATTCAACTCTCCTTGGACAATCCACAGCAGGTTTGGGTTGAACTGGAAATCGAGTCTCAAATACCTGTAAAAGTGGATACCTATGCCATGTTATCTGTACAAGGCATAACTGGCATTGCCCACATAGAATTAGAGGGAGGGACCGCCCTTGCGGCAACTTTAGAGGCCCATGAAGACGCTCCTTATCCTGTCATCCAAACGAAACCTTCACTCTTCACCCGCATAGATGATGCGGTAAGCGAAATATATGGGACGCTCGGCGTGCTGGCAGAAGATATCAATTTGCTAATCAGTGATGAGAATCGAGAGAGCGTTAAAATTACTTTACGCAACGTCGCAGCCTTGACTGAGGTCTTTTCTGAGAACTCTACCGATCTGGAAAAAACCTTTGATGATGCATCAAACATTATTGCGAATGTAGATCTCGCAACTGAAAACCTACCGACACTCATTGGCAACCTAGAACAATCAGTAAATGAGTTTAATCAAACGGCAGGCTCTGTCCGCAGCATGACAACCAATATAGATGCGATGGTAAACGACGTACATAAAGAACTAAACAGACTGCTTCGAACCTCGGGACCTGAGATCACCAGCTTAATCGAGCGCTTAAACACTCTAGCAGATGAAATCAGCACCCTTTCTAGAAAAATTACGACAGAATCTAGTCCATTATTATTCCGCCCCACTCAACTGACACCAGGACCGGGAGAGGAGTGATCCCTTGGAAAAAAAAATAACAACTTGCCTAGACGGTCAACGCAGTCATCTAACCGGCTCGCTCATTCTTCTTTGCTCTGTGGCTTTAGCAAGTTGTGGGCTGGGACTAAACAATAACTTTCAACCACCCGCTATATACTATTTTGATATCACTTTCCCAGAGCCCAGCGACACCGAGCACAACCACAACCCTTCACTTTCGGTAGCGCAACCACGAGCCCACCCTGGTTTCGAGAGCAGGCACATCGTTTATCAACGTTCGGCCCATCGACTGGAGCACTATACACAAAGCACATGGGCCACCAGGCCAGCAGAAATGCTTGGACCTCTATTGGTACGCAGCTTAGAACAATCAGGATATTTTAACACTGTGATCGACGCACCAAGCAACATGGCCACGGATTATCGATTGGAAACCGATCTGATCAGACTGATCCAGGTTTTCGAAGGTGAACAAGCTTATATTCACCTCGTGCTAAGAGTGCATCTGTTGGATATGGAAAAAAATAAAATTATTGCGACTCGATTAATCGATATCAACAAACCCAGCCCCACCTTGGATGCAAAGGGTGGTGTCTTAGCGACTAATGCGGCGATAAAAGAAGCGTTACATGAAATCAATCGATTTTGTGGGCAAACGATTCTCGATCTCTGAAAGACTGCTTAGCTATCAATACTGCTGGATTTCACGCGAAAACGATTGCTGTTTTTACTGACTTCGTACAACCGCTCCATCTCTTCTTTTAAATTATCCAGTTCTTTGCGGACTCGCACTAATTCTTCATCAGTCTTTCGCAGTTTCTTGGATAGCACTTCTGCAAACATTTTATATAAAACTGAATACGCGGCTTGGCGATTGTCTTCACCGACACGGTCCATAAATGATGCATCGGTCGCCAAACAGATTGTGTCAGTTGCCGCCACTAAAGAAGCGGATCGAGTACTGCCATCAATCACCGCCACCTCTCCAAACATTTCGCCTGGATCAGAAAAACTTGTGATTACCTTGGAATTTTTAAGTACGCTGACGGTGCCCGATATCAAGATGTATATCCAGGAATCATAAACACCTTCGGGGATAATCAGCTCACCAGCCTCATAACGCTGCAGCTTGCTCAAGATGACCAACTCATCAAGTATAGTGTCATCTAGTGACTTCAAAAACGGAAGTTGCTTAAAACGCTTATAGATATCTTCACGTTTTTCTAAATAAGGAGTCTCTTTCACGCCGATGTCCCTCACTGGTTCTGGCCGACATGAGGCTTACCCATCTCAACCCTATTGACTTAAACGACCAGCAAGGGGATTTCTTAAACTATTGACGGAACAGTGTTACTACTGGTAGCGGGTTAGCGCGCCTTCTCGCAGCCAAGCCAGCTGGGTTTCCAGCTCATATTTGAATTCATCTAGTGGGGTAGCAGCATACCAATCAAACATGCTTTCGAGTTGTCGGTAGGTAACATGACGCGCTAATTGTTTTATCAGTGAATCTATTTCAGGTCCATAAACAGGTAAGCCCTTAAAAAGCACATCCTCAAGCGGATGAACCCCAGGTTTGGCGCTAGGCATAAACTTCCTCCTTAATCGACTTTAGGTAGCAATGCTTCAGGGGCTGTCTTTTTATGCTCCCTGCCTTCCATCCCCACCGCTTTTCTCTTAAGTGAACTGAGCTGGTTTTTGTTCTGACTAAAGGGTTTTCAGACTCAGAACCACTCAAACTTAGAATATTATTTGAGCACCGGGCCAGCGGTATTGCCAATTAAAAGCTTTTATTTTCTCACTAATCCAGATTATTTAGTACGCCGCTACTGAAACCGATTAATAAACATATGCTATTGTTATGATTGACATTTTATCGGCGTCAATTTTTTGTACTCTGGAGCGCCCCAGTACCAGGTAGCCCATTGCCACTGCCTCACCCAACTGGTCCGACATCTGACTTGGGGACCAAGAAAAGCAAGAGTTCCTTTTCTTAAACAAATAAGGCATCAACGATTTTGCTGCATAAAATAAAAATCTTGTCCCTATGAGAGTGTCACTGACGTCAATTTATCGAGCCAATCAGAAGAAGTAGTATCAGGATATACAGACTATAGCCATGGCAAACCAAGCATCTATGAGCCCCCCACAGAATCCAGAACCTAAAATTGGCTCTTCCACCAGTTGCATCACAGCTGTCAATACACTCTTTTCAGCTAAACACCGCCCAGCAGGCTGGCACCATTGATTGTCTGTTGGAAGGATAAGGGACAAAGCAAAATGGTGGGCCGTGTTGGAATCGAACCAACGACACGCGGGTTAAAAGCCCGCTGCTCTGCCAACTGAGCTAACGGCCCAAAAAAGAAGTGCAATCATACAGATGTGGCATTGAAATTCAAGCTTGAGAGTCTCTCCATAGGGCGCATAATCGGGACAAAGGGGTGCCTCACGATGCCTCTGCGCCAACACCAGCTGACAAACGGATCACCGACCATGTCGGTTCGATTGCTTGAGTGTGCGACACCTAACCAGAACGTCCACTGTTTGGAATCGAATCAGTGGTTTTTATCTGCACGCAGCATCCTAGCGCCGCTATAAAAGATCTCTCGATGTAAATACAGTCCTGTGTTTGCCTAAACGCCGAATTTATTACACGCAGCCCAACCACAGATGGAACACTTCGCGGTTACGTGACTGCAGATCTCTTCCAGATCACATCTCATATCCGGTACTTGATCGTTATCCCACTCATTTGGTTCCGGCTTCTTTCAGAGGTCCCATCACAAGCTTGCCCTTGTCTTTCTCTTAGCCTTGGATCATACGAATATCAGGTAGGAGAGGGACTTTTACCCGACAGATTAAGCGCCATGCCTGGCACACACGAATTCATCAGCGATCGCGCAGAGCGACCTGCTGCATGCTGTGACTATGTGGGTTCGGGGAACCTCTTCCCCATCGGTGGTCGACTTCGCGAGAGCAAGTCTCTGGTGAGCATCGTTCGCAGGCTGCTTCCAGCTTGCCGCACGATCTCATAGTGCTCTTCAGATAGCTCGCTCTCATCTCCCTGATTAGTCTTGAGCACCTCATCAACGGCGTCCTGCCAGTCGGTGTAGGCGCGCCGTGCTCCGCCGGAGAGATAGAGCCCACCCTCTTCGTAATACCAGTCTCGTAGGCTGACGGCGAGGGCTCTGAGCGATCCGTACGTCGCCGTATCGGTTCTCGGTCGTCTCGGGAACGAACCGGTAAGCTTCCATGCGACGGGATACAACTTGGCTCGTTGCTCATGCACCCTCTCATGGATGACTCGCCGAGCCTCAAAACGAGTTTGCCAGATGGAGCCAAGGTATGCCACGAGCGCACCAACTGCGGCAGACACAACTACAGTCAGCAACTCAATCACGCGGCGTCTCTTCCACATAACGCCGGCAACATACGACGCGAGGAACGAGCGTCCGGCGACTCAAAGGAGCGAATTTAGTTGATTTATTTGAAGCCATTAGTCACCGTCCTTGTAATACGCCATGGCAATGAATTCCCTGGCTGGCTGAAATCTGAACCCAGATGATACTGTGCATTCAACATCTCCCTCACCATAGTGGCCAATTGAGGTCACTTCGCGGTAATTTGGTGTTCCCCTTGGGATATCAGACGGTTTCAGCTTAAGAAAAGGTTTAATGTTCTTATCTTTGACCTCGATGCAGACGATATTTTGGGAGATCTTGTAGGCAACATAGAACGTCTTAGGCACTTCTTCAATTGATTCATCCAAAGCAAAAATAAACTCACGGATCGTTGCAGTTAGTTTCCGAATATCTTTGCGCTTGCTCGCGAGTCGCATTTGTACGGCGATCTCAAAATCACCTTTGTGATCTTGAATCCAGCGCAAATAGAAAAGACTATCGTTGATCAGTTCCAACGATTCGATTTTTTTGTATTCGATAATAACGGGATTAGCTTCTTCTGGTAGAGCAAGGCTATCAATCCGATCTGGATGCTGGGTGCCAGTTAAAAACTCACTGGCGACGAACCGACAATTGAAAACGGTGTCGAGATTGCTCTCAATTAACATCTTCAGATCTTTTTCCAGGGCAACTTTCTTCTGCTCTACGGTAGATAGTTTTTGTCCCGAAATGTCGAATATCGGCACGTGATGATTACTCCGAAGTTTCTTTAGCTTCTAACGCCCGATCTCAGCCGACACCCGCCGCTACTTACCCGAAACAAAACCAAAAAAACCGACGGCGAGTGGTGGGACTTGAAGGACAAGCTCGCTTTGATTCACAATAATGCGACCTTATTCGCAATTCTTATCGTTGTATAGCTTGGTTAAATATGCACGTCTATCTTGAATTGCTTGGGTGGCCTGGCCTGCATCATAGTATGTATATAATAAACCCGGCATCCAAAATAACCCAGCCGCAACATTAGTACCGGTCATACCTTTCTTACTATCAACGTCTCGTTCTACTTGGTCCAGTTTTTGGAATTCACTTTGCAACTGATCACATGACATCTTGTTATCACCAAACTGAACTACCTGCACTTTTCTTGATGTGGCACAGCCACTCAACAAAAACAAGCTAATTAAACAACCTACCGCGATTACTGATTTTTTCATTGCAATTTTTCTGTTGTGTGATGAAATCTAACCGGCTCCGCTGTTGAGCGACACTTCTGAATTATCAGGAGCCAGCGAAGCTTGGATGAGATAACGAGAGGAACACAGCTGCGGTGGTGTTCCAACGCGTTGTTAGGTGTCATTTTTCGCAGCTCCCAATGGATTTTCATTGAAATAGCCTACGATATTCGGGAGGCTTGATTCGAAGCCACCAGGCGTATTGAATGAAATGAACCCCACTTTTGACTTGCCACGGTTTTCAAAACTGTGCTCAATACCACCTGGAATATAGATAAATGAGCCTTTTCCTGCATCTTGCCACCCGCGATGCTCGAGAAATACAGACAACGCCCCTTCGATAACGTAGTAGACGTGAGATTCCGGGTGAGAATGGGCATGAGGCCCTTCGGTATTGGGTTCTATCCACCACTCAGATACCGACACCGAGGAATCGGTTTCCTCGAGATCCGCTTTGAATACCGCTGACATTGGGCCCATAGAATATGTTCGGCCTTCGTTTGGGCCAATTATCAATGGTGTATTTTGTCTTTTCACTTTCATTGGCTTCTCAAATGTTCCGACAGTGACAGCTAACGGGTTCGGCTGTTGCACAGCATCCCTGTATTATCCAGAGTTAGCAAAGCTTGGAGGAAATAACAATTGGGGTGCCGTTCCAACACATTGTTAGGTCACGCTCACGCCTTCTGTGATCTAAAAATAGTAAACCATGATTCAATTACCAAGATACCATATTTTTTACTTACGACCGTCAACCAGTTGGGCGCAACAGCCGCGCCCGTTAAATCGCGTCAGCACCTTTCGGCATGAGCGCGGCTTAACCACCCGCTTTGGGGTGCCGAGCGAAAGCGAGCGCTTCCCAGCGAACCCTATACTTTGACTGGCGACGGGGCCCGCTCTGGCTTGAACGACTGTGGCCACCTGCGATGCAGAGCAGCGTTAACCCTTTCCTGGTCGCGGCACGTCGCCGGCATCGACGCCCTGTGCATCGGCCACATCTCGTGCCCAGGCCCAGTCGTCACCTTCGGCTTCCAGAGCGTTCTGACCTCTACCCCGTACCGGCGCGTAAACCAGACGCGTGAGCAGTGCGAAGTGATCCGAGCCGATGTGTGGCATGCGCGCGATCGAGCGTACCGTGAAGTGGTGTGAGTGAAACAGGTGATCCAGCGGCCAACGCGCTAGGCGATAGTCGGCGTGAAAGGTATTGTACATGCCGCGCCCGACCCGAGGATCCAGCAATCCACTGAGTTTACGAAACAGGCGCGTCGTCGCCGACCAGGCCACATCGTTGAGGTCGCCGGTTACCACCACCGGCTGGTCGCTGCGGGCCACACTGCGGGCCACCACTATCAACTCGGCATCGCGCTCGGCGGATTCCGGGTTCTCAGTAGGACTCGGTGGCGCCGGATGCAGAAAGTGCATGCGTACTTTCGAACCATTGCGCATAGTAACCAGCGCGTGCATCGAGGGCACATCGTCTTCGACGAGATAGTCCACGGTAACCTCCGACAGGGGTAAACAGGAATAAACATGCATACCGTAGAGATTGTCCAGTGGACACTTGATGCTGTGCGGCATCTGCTCCGCCAAAACGTCCAGTCTGTCCTGCCACCACTGATCTGATTCCAGAGTCACAAGCACGTCGGGTGAATGTTCCTTGACCAATCTAATGAGCGCATCAGCGTTGCGGTTCGGCGTGAGAACATTGGCGGTAAGTATACTTAGCGCCCTTTGCGGACTATCGTCGATGGCTGCCTTCACCTCTACCGGCCAAAACAGTGTGTAAGGCAAGATCCACCACATCTGCCAGGCAAGGCAGCACGCGGTAACTGCGATTAAAAGCAGACTCAGAGGATGGCCCAGATCCAGCAGAACCCCTTCAGCCATCAGCATGAGCGCCGCGAGGACTGCAAATTGTAGGCGAGGAAAGTCCATCCCTCTCACAAGCCAATGCGGGTGGCGCGACAATGGAAGTAACGTCGCCACCAACAGCAGCGCCGCCAATAGTGTGAAGATGTTCAACAACATCATAATGTGATCTCCTCGCCCGCAAACTTCGACGGACGCTGGAGCAAGACGTGATCCACAGCAATTCGCCAATCAGGTTGAACAAGAAACGGCATCGGTTGTTTATTATAATCCTCAGCGGTGTTAAGACGAATCAGCATGGCCATTGCCACGCTTAACACGCCTTGCTCAGCGAAAAATTAGGCGCGTAGCGAGTAGTTTTTCCGCGTGCAGTAATTGTTAGGTGTTTAGAACCAATCGTATGCAGGATAACTCCCCCCAATAGCCTTAACCATGACCTCATCAACTATTTTGAACGCATCTTTGCTATTTGTCATGACAACAACGGCCAGTTTCTCATCGGGATATCCAACAACATAATGCCTGAAACCCGCCCTGCTGCCCCAGTGCCAAAATGAATAATTTGGTATGGTGTTTTGCAAACCCCACCCCAGGCCCCATCTCACACCCTTCGCCACATCCACTTGAGGGTTTAACATCAATTCCGCAACAGAACCGGGGGCGCGTGCTGTTTTTATCATGTGAGACACAAAACGGGCGTAATCCTCTACCGTTGTCAATAAACTCCATGCGGAATAACCCCTTATAGGATATTCTTTAGGTTGAATTACTTCTCCAGATTGTTCATAGCTTGCGGAGATGCTACCTGTGTATTTGTTATCCCATACATAGCTGCTATCTGCCATTCTAAGCGGCTGAAATACAATCTCATTCGCTAATTGATTTAATTGTTTGCTAGTTATTGTTTCAATGACTCTCTGAAGATATAGATAGCCCTGCCCTGAATAGTTAAAGTCCGTGCCTGGATCGAAAAGAAATCTGACCTCAGACTGGTTACCATTAATATTCGGCAACCCCGTTGTGTGATCTAAAACCATTCGTGCAGTGATTGTCCTGGAACGAGGATCATTCTTCACCACTTCCTCTTGAAGGTATGAGTATAAAGGCGCATCTAAATCTAATTTTCTTTGCTGAGATAGCGAAACAACTATATAAGCAAAAATCGGCTTTCCTAGTGATGCTGCGGGAAACACCGTATGCTCATCAACCCGTCTATGAGACTTGATGTCAGCGTAACCAAAGGATTTTGAGATAGATATATTCCCTCCCCGAATGACGATGACTGACATGCCCACTACATTCTCTTTTTCCATCATTGCTGGGATCGATCTATCTAGCACTGCGGATATAGTATCTGTAGGGACATCAATCAATAAAGGACCGTCCCGACGACACGCTGAAAGCAGCAGCAGAAAAATAATAATTATGATATTTCGAATCTTGACATTCATTGGAAACCTAACGCACTAGGTTGTTAAGCGGCTTATCTAGAGGCACTATGTATCACTGGGCCTATCATGGTGGATTAACAACAGAAAATCCACACTAGGTAGTGACATGATCTCCGTGTTTCTCTGTCACCAGACACCTGGGGTCCTGGCGCTTGTACACACAGAACAAGTTGCTGATTTGTTTTGTAAAGGGCAGCGCAACCACTTCTGAATCTGCTCCGCAACATCATTAGACAGTGCCAGGGAAGCCCAATCCCCATGATTGGACAGGTATAGAGTAACGGACAATATGCTAGTACGTCATTTGATAATAGAGACGACATTGTGAATCACCGGCTTGATTCAGCTCATCAAATCAATAGTAGTCTGTATGCAGCCGCGGTTGCGTGCAGAGTAGCTTATACGCAGCCGTTGCTTAACGTTTAGATTTAAGTCAACTCAATCTGCATAATATGATTGAGCCGCGGCTCGCTTTGGCTTATTGCCATCAAGAGTAAGATAACGGTTAGTGGCCTGTTTAGTATTGTCGTGAATCATATGCCCAATGCAAAAGCGCCTGCCTCTGCTTTTTTCGACAGCCGAAATCGTACCGTTCACAATTCTTTCTAACTGCAGACTGATGACGCTTGAATGCTCTCCACCTTTTAATCTGGCGTGCATCGTCGTCAGTCCTTCGACCCATATAGTAACGGCAATACCATTGAAACCATCCGCGTGGATCCTGTGGGTGGATCCAACCTTTTTGTTGCCACACATTTAAAGGTTGCGAGGCATCTACAGAGAAGTAATTAAGACTTATGTCTTTTTTGTTCGGGCTTAATTTCGCTTCCGTGAACCACGCCTTGGGAAATTCCTGCTGACAGTCGGTCATGTATTTACCACCAAATACTCCCAACGCCAGCATTTCCGCGGGGCTCAGATCCGGCATAAAGTCCGGAGAAAAGTTTTCCCCCATCGGCTCACTCAATTCGTATTCATAGCCCTGCTGCATGGTGTCGTTGACGGTAATTTTTTTCATATGTGGTTTAATAACATCATTTCACCAGGGTGTGGTGCCATGTAAAAAGACTGGTCAATATACTCGTTGGGGTGCTTTCTAAAATGGTGGCGCAACAAAGTGATAGGCACGATTAGCGGCAATAGTCCTCGGCCGTACTCTGTGATCATTTCAGATAACTCTGCCTTATCTTCATTGTCTAGATGAGTTTTTAAATAGCCTTGAATATGTTGCAGGGTATTCACATGATTTTTGCGAGTTGCAATGGTTCTTAATAAGATCATCATATCTGCTAAATAGCGTTGCGCCAAGGTATCAAGATCCAAGCTATTCTGGTTCGCCATTAACACCCCGAGTTCTCTAGTTTTTTGCTGGTTATGGCTCATAAAAATATACTTATGGCGGGCATGAAACTCCTGTAAAGTTGCCAAACTACAGCCTTGTTCTTGCAGATTTAGCCAGCGGTTATATACATAAACACGCTGAATAAAGTTTTCCCTTAAATGTGGGTCTTCCAATCGCCCTTCTTCCTCAACGGGCAATTGAGGAAAATTTCTCATTAGCCCCTGGGTATAGATACCAACACCACTACGCTGAGGGGCGCCCTTGCTGTATACCTTTACCCGCTCCATACCACAGCTAGGAGAATCTTTTTTGAGGATGTAACCACACAGGTCATGTTGCCACTCTCTTTTCGGCTTTGCCACGGCGATGAGTTGATCCGTCACATCCCATTCTGGCGTTTTTACCCCAACACATTTAATACTATCGTCTTCTAGCAATAAGCGGACAGGCTCCCTTGGTGTCCCCAAACCTGCTTCAACTTCCGGGCAAAAAGGCACAAAAGAAAAGTATTGTTTTAACACTCCGGTAATATACGCGTTCTTTTTATGGCCACCATCAAAACGCACCTCTTCACCCAACAGGCAACTACTAATGCCGATTTTTATTTTGGACACCTCAGGATCTTCCATAAATGAACGCACCTAGTTGTCCGATATTCGTGGGCACTGTGGCTAACAATGAACAGGCGCGGCCTTTTTGTCGTCCGAGTGCATTGTCCTTTCTGGCTCCTTTATCCAAATAACTTCCCCATCACTTTAACGCTGCTGTTTTCTAGGTAACCAGGAGAACAATACAATCATGAAAGAACACCGCCTCTCTGGATGATTAAGTAGATTTTCGAAACACCTCGGCTCTTCAGATTCATATTTAGATTCTCGATAAAAATAGTACCTATTTTGTTCTCTGGTATTCACTGACTATGCCTATTTCTTTTAGAAAATCAAAATATACACCATTGCATGTTGAATTTTTCCCGTAAGAAATCCTATAATTTTATAGTCTTCAAGTAGACTGGATTTGGGTATGCCAATAAATCACTTCACCTTTCAGGGGCTTCCTCCACTATCCAGTCTTCATTCCATGGTGGTGCTTTGAATACTGATACATAAAGTCGTGATCATTCAGCCAAGCCATCATTCTCTGAATTTTCACTTTCCATGATCCTTCTTTTTTTGCAGTTAACGGGCTCGGCTGTAGAGCGGCACCTCTAAATTATCGAAAACAAGCGAAGCTTGGACGAGGTAACGGGAGGAACGGTGCCGTTCAAATCTGATACTAAGCATTATTACATTTGAGGTGGGTTAATAGCCACCCACAAGGTTGCTGCAACGACAGTGATTCGATTGGTTGTCCATCAAACGAAAAAAACTCTTTTTTTAAAGAACTGTTCGTTCCAATATAGTTTGATTGAATAGATTTCAAGTATTGCATTCACTGCCCCCTATATTGGCACGAAAAACCATGCGATTGGATCGAATGTTCCCCGATTGAATCGTCACCTAAGCTGTGGGCCTAGTGACCACTCCCACGCCATTCCAGATAAGGATCTCAGTACAAGCCCCAACAGACCCGATTCCAAATGTGCAGAAATGACATAGAGTGCCATTATTTTTCATTTTGTAAAAAAGGCCACTGGATAACATAATATTCGATGACGAGGCCAGCTAGGACAACAAGAAAAGAACTGGTTTTTGCCTCAGTATATCGCGCAGGCCATACTACGTTGGCTGCTACCGTGCCAGCTACTACAAAATGCAAAATGTGAGCAAGGCTGATCTTTTCATGGCGAATGCTGTTGTCACTTGCAGTTTACGAGCAACCCATTTGCGCTAGCTAACACAACGCGGAGCGACGGCAAAACGGTTGATTTGACACACTTGTTATGCATTGCCTGCACTACAAATTTTAATTACAAAAGTCAGGTATAGTGCAAATGTCAACCATAGCAACACCGCGCATGCGCTAACGCTGAAAGGTGCAAACATAGGCACAGACATCACAACCAATGCAACCAATTTAACCTCGCGGCAACGAGCTTCCTACTTGTACATCCGCAACATTCAACACTTCTAAGCATTGCGTCGTAAGTGTAACAACCAACACAACTTGTGCTCTTGCGCCCATATTCAACCACAGTAAATACGAAGATGTTGGCGGCCATTGTAATGCGCTATCACGTGCTTGTCGCATGAACTAGCGTATTAGCTGCGGTGAAAATGATCGACGCCGGTTGTTGAGTTTTAGGATGAATCGGCTCATGCATATTCAATAATTGAAATCCATTATCGGAGAAGAGAGCAACCCAACTGTCGAGCGTTCTGAAGTACCAGGGTGCGGGATCAGTCAAGCCTGAACCAATACCAGCCCAAGAGCCTGCCCGCCAACCATCCATATAAGGCATGTCGCCCGCGACCATTGGATGAAGTGTCTGCACGATAAAAACACCCCCCGTTTTCAGCAGCGTTGGCACAGCACCAAACAGAGTTTGCACCGATTCCTTACCGAAAAGAGAAAAATTACACACAACGACGTCAAACAGGCCTAAATCCGCACCAGCAGCAATATCCTCGTATGAGGCGACCATGAAATGCCCACCGCCGGCATTTTTCGCCTGCTCAATGAGTTCCGGCACGACGTCGACTCCGACTGTGTATTTTGTTTGAGACGCCAGTTTGCGAATCAACCAGCCTTCGCCACAGCCAATATCAAGTACTGACTCAGGCGCCTGTCTCAATATGGTATCGACTACTGCTTTGTTCGTTATCAGCTTGCGACTCTCGATATGCCCGCCTCGCACAGCGGCAGACCACTGAAACGCATTCTTCTTCCAGGAATCAATAATTTTTTCATCACTATACTGGTTCATTGAGGCATTCGGGTACGGTGAGATCTAATCCCCCATCGCTACTGATGCTTTTGATAACCTAGATCTGGTGGATTATCTGGATATTGAGGCAGATCATCAGCAATTTTAAGCCACGGTTGCTTTGACGAGACCCAAAAATGCATATCTGGATTGAACAGCGAGGGATCGTCTAAGCTACCGACCGTTAACCCGATGACTCCAGCGGGAATACGTCGAGAAAATATGCTTGCCCCGCAACGCGAGCAAAAACCACGTTCGAGCGTTTCCGATGAATAAATTGTGCTCACTGGACCAGTGATAGCCACATCTCGGATGCGCATTAGTAGGCGTGCGTTAAACGCCGCCCCAATCGCTTTTTGGCACTCCTTGCAATGGCATACTCTTTGATTTAATGGCTCAGCTGTCGTTTCGTAACGAACGGATTGACACAAACAACCACCGCAGTATTTGATCATTTTAATATGCCTTCTTGTTGGTAGCCAGCATCGCAATAGGCGCGCGCGGGACGCACTTCAGGCGCATCAGGTGCCTAGTGAATTGCCTTGTTATACGCACTGTAGAATTTGATTAATATCTTCAAGATCTACTTCTCTTTTGAGCGTGCTTTTATAAGAGATCAGATCGTCCTTGCTCATTACTTTAATAGATCGACCATAAATATGACAAATTTCATATCGGTTGAAATCGATTTTCTTTTGATGCCACTCTCCGTTCTCTGAATCGAAAATCTTACAGTCTTTGTCACTGCCAATTTCAATCTTTTGATTTTGAAATTCGAATTGAACATAGGTCAAATCCCATTTGTCACCAATGTGGTGCGCTGGACCATAGGAGACATAGTTTTTACCCATCTGGGCTATCTGTTGTAGATATTCATCAGGTACATAAATATCTATGTCAGCCAATTCGCGATTTGAACCGTATGCCTGCGCTGCCAGTCCGCCACAAACCACGTAGGGGATAGAGTTGCACTCAAGATATTCAATGATCCAATCTAGCGCAGGTATACACATACTACTCTAAATTTCGTATTTACTAGCCCTGCAACTCTTCATTCCAAAAGGTTGTCTCTATCTTATTCCCATCAAGATCACGAATAAAACACCCGTAGTATGCCTCACCATAATCAGGACTTGTTCCTGCTGCACCATCATCTACTCCGCCACAATCTATTGCGGCCTCATGAGATGCATGTACTTCCTCTTCTGAATTAGCAATAAAACCAATGTGCGCTCCATTTCCTACTGTTGCCTGATTGCCATCTATGGGAGTTTGCACCCAAATTTCAGGAACTTTTTTTCCATAGGCAACTGCCCCTGGGTACTTAGCAAGCTGAGTGTAGCCGAGAGCAGAGGGCACTTTATCGTAAAAAGCAACAGCAGCTTCAAAATTATTGCTACCTATCGAAATATGAGAAATGATACATGGGTTTTCATTTTCCATAATCTTCTCCATAAACATTTAAAATCATCATTTTTTACATCTGAAACATTCATGGTTTAATTTACTACAGATTCATCAAAAAGGTCCTAACGGGCCCGTCTATTGACCGCACGGCTGAGTTTTCGAGCGCAAGCAAAGCTTGGATGAGATTACGGGAAGAGCATGGTTGCCTTCCAACGCACTATTAAACGGCATCAGTGGCGCATAGGTGGTTCCACTGATGCGACTATTATGTGTGGGATGTCTTTGTCGCAATGACTACAGTAACTCCATCTTCAATAGTTGAGTTAACATTATTAAAACCAGCAAGCGACAGGTGATCCAACACCCATTCACTAGGCATTCTCAGCTTTCGATAAAAGCTTTTATAAAGATCCCACCCATTATCGGATTTTTTATAAACAATGTCATTAACCTTTACGGCTTCAGGCTCGTATTCTAAGAAGCAAGTGAATATAATATTTTCATCATTTTTTACGGGTAAAAATCGATCCATATCAATTAACTCGCATGATAGATCTCTAAATGAAATGACCAATTTACCTCTTGGTTGAAGAGCGGAAAAAGCCTTTGAGAAAAGCAAGTCTACCTTTTCTTTTGAATCCAGATGAAGCAACGTATCGGTCATACATACAATTAATTCAATCTCACCTGTCACATACTCATCAAAGTTAATCAAATCATCTTGAATGCATCTTATAGGGAGTGTGCCGGAATTGGCTTTCAACTCGTCCAAAAGACGTTCATCAAGATCAATCGCCGTAACAGAGAATCCGCTGCGTGCTAGTGGGATCGATTGAAACCCACAACCTGCCCCAAGATCTATTGCTAACCCCGACTGAGTGGGAACAAGATTATTTCGCTCCATAAATTCAACGTTGCGCTGAATCCCACTTTGAATTCCGCCAAACATCCACGAATATATTTCTGACAGTACGTTTTTGTAGTGATCTGCGACATTAGCCATACTTCAATCCCTGTGGCCAACCGCCTTCAACAAATGGAAATCTAAAAACACCGAATCCAACTGGAGCGATCACATCACCTCTCGCACAGTCCGACGTGCGATAGCAAGACCCGAATCTGCACTTTTTGCGGACCTGTTCGAGGCAATCGTTATGTATTTCTCTATACATTGATAGTATGCTCTAGTTCTCAAGTATGAAGCTATGTTTTAAAACTGGAAAAGGCGGGCAATATTTTTTTTTCCAGGTGAAAAAGCACTTCCGAGATTTCTTTAGCTTCCCAATCTACTCTCAACGAAGCGCCCTCTTTACCATTAAATGCCCACGTGCTAATAAACCCAACAGCGGCATGATAGTGATACCTAATTTCTACAAGATTAGATATTACTATTGATTCACTTATTCCTTTATATTTCTTGACTAATAATCCGTTAGCGAGCGTCACTTTCTCCGGCTGTTGCTCCCTCACGATCCAAGCAATGAACATTAAGACAACAACTACAAAACCAATCCAGATTGTCGTATCACCCATATGTATTTACAGCCAAAATAGGACAATATTACTATTACAAGGACATCCATTATAACATTCAAAAAAGCGATATCGACAAGCAGTTTCTTTGCCGAGTTTGCGCATTTTAGTACAAATTATTTAGTTGGTTTTCTAACAATGGAGTCAGGCCTTACATTTCACACAAGTAACACTCGAACGAGAATGTCAAATGTAAGGCCTGACTCCATATACACTATAGCAAGTTAGCCAACAGTGTGAAGTTTGATTATGTGGAGATGCCTCAGCCTCTGACCCTATTGATTCCTGCACTTCCTTGATTATCAAATGCTTTCTCATTTCACTTTCACCTTGAACCCATACTCCATCCCAGGAAATTTGAAGCACTAAGTTATTAGATTTGCCATTATCAGCAACTGCCTGAATATAAACACGCATTGACTGATTTGCTTTTACACATGGATTAAAATTATTTGGAACAAATTTAGTTCTGAGTTCAAAGTTAAGCCCCTCTAACACACGACCCAAATCGCAAAGCCTTTCCTTACCGATATTTGGCAGACCATAATCAAATTCCCCAAATTGCCACATTAGCGGAACTTGTCCACTATACATAGCTTGTTGCCATTCACCATCAGGTCCGAGCCTTTCTAGAGAATAAATATAAACTATTACATTCTTCGCCTCAGCCCAGGAACGTTCGTTCTTGACTACAACATGATAATATCTAGCTTTTGATCCATCACTTAACGTAGTCGGTTCCCCTTCTGAGCTGAATAAAGAGATAAGAAGCTTTGGAGAAGCAAATAATGCTTTAAGATAACTACCCCAAATTGCAACGATCACAACAAGAATTGCAGCCACTACCGAAAGAGACTGTATTACCAAAGACCAGAACTCATACTTAGTCATTTGTTATGCCTTATTCTCTTTGGATAGTAGTGGCTAACGATCTGGATAAGGAGCGCGCAGCGGAGCGGCGCGTCCCAGTGAGCGACAGCGAACGAACTTGATCCAATTGTTAGGTGCTTGTCTCAAATTCCCTACCTACTGAAGTTAAAAACAGCATTGCCAATAACACGCCATCCGAAACCGCTACAACATTGCCAACTGTTGCGCTGATTGGAGGAAGCACCATAAAACCCCAAAAGAAAGAGGCCACTATTGTAACCACCTGCATTACCAGAAAGGCTGTGCGAGCGATTGGTATAAGAAAGAAAAGGCCTAACGATATGACCAGCCAGATTGTAAAGAACCCCCAGTAGATTATCGGATGGCTTGGAATACTTGCACCCCAACTATCGTACCGCGCTAAATTTAGCTCCTCTTCGGTAAGCCAAAGATGGTCTACAATTGGAAGTAACCAATATACAACCATAAGTAGGGTGGAAATGACTACGATGTATCGAAAAAGCTTAATCATTCCTACTTGCACCTAACACCGTGCTCTGAGGTAAACCGAAGCATAGAGTAGGTTTGTCTGTAGCAGCACTTTGTTAGCTGCCTTCTGTTTTACCCGGTGGATGCTGTTCGAACCAAGAAACAATTTGGGGCATATGTTGCTCGAAGTTGCCTGGAGCTGAAATATTTAAAACGCCTGCGCGTGTCCCTCCGCGATTCTCAAAGTCGTGGGTTATCCCGCTGGGTGCAAGCACAAAACTACCTTTTGGTGCCTCCTTCCATTCGTCACCAATGAGAAAACTCATTGTTCCTTCTATCACGAAAAATATATCATCTTCGTTGTGACTGTGAGCGCCGGGACCTTTTGAGTAAGGCTCCAGCCACCATTCTGAAATTGAATAATTTCCAGCGGATTCTTTGCCGTCGGCTTTGAACAACGCTGAAATTGTACCCATAGCATAGGAACGGCCTTCACCTGGCGCTAAGAATATCGGCTTTCGATCTTCTTGGTCCATGTTTGGTTCTCCGTATTTTTTCAGCTAACCTCTGAACTCATTGGCTGACGCCCACAGGGCGACAGTACGACGCAAGGATTTGTTAGCGACATTACTTGATCTCTACTCCACCCATGCGGGCGAAGGAGGGAAAATCCAAGCTGGTATTATGGTCGTGTACTATACGCCATTCACCATCTTGGAGCTCGAAGACATAGGTGAGCCACGTTTCAATAGGTTTGTCTTCCGGCTTAGTGCGATATTGATACTTTACTAATGCCATTGCGACGTCTTCCCCAACGACCTAGTGAACAACAGAACCCTACCATATCCAATTAGGATCTGGGAACCATTCCTCATGTGTGGCAATTGTTTCCTCAGGGGTGGTAAATGCATCTCCATTTTGAACAATGGTGTAAAGTGTTTTTCGGTTAGTTAGATGAGCCTTAAACGCTTCTAACTCTCGATTACTTGCGGCGTCAAAATCGGGTTTCATTGATTTTTCCTCGTTACATGAAGCAAGAATTCCAGACGCAATTATCAGTGTGGCGAGGTTAGTATTTTGACCATTCGATAAGTCCTTAAATTCGTCTCGGTTTCGTACCTTTTTTGTTGCCTAATGCGTTGCTCATTTGCAGACAAAAGCGTCACGCCTTTTGTCTGCAAATGAACACATTGTAATGCCCTACCTGACTATTTGCCAAAGCTTACAATTTCTTTAGCCATTTCAGGGTCCCATGACCACTGGAAAGAGTACCCCATATCCAATACAACCAGGGATGAATTTGGAACATTGTCCGATAGATATTTCCCAAACAACGGGGTCAGACCTTACATTTCACACAAAAAATACTCAAACGGCAATGTTAAATATAAGACCTACCCCCTTTTGCTCAACAACTTAAAAATAAAACCTAATATTTACAGAGGTATCTGTGTCTGTTGTTTTCTGGGACGCATCGATTTTTTCATCATCTTCTCGGTCAATTTCATTCCCATCTAGGTCTTCATAGTGAAAAGAGATATCTCCGCCCAATGAGATATTTTCGGTAATATAATACTCAAACCCAATTGTTGGTGACAAGGAATAGCCATCTAACTCCGTTTTTTCATCCTGAAATGAAGACTTAAATTCAAAATCTGCCTTCACATAGCCAACTCTTGTGCCATATAAAAAATTAAAGTCATCCTTTATCTGAGTTATCCCGAAAAAACCAACGCAATAAACTCTTGCTCATAACTTGATGAGCCATCTTTTTCTGACTCAAAAAAACGAACTAACGGTTCAACCCGAAATGATTTGTTTACATTAATTGGCAGGTACAACCGACTATCATCGTCCTGAACAGAAACACCTAGCCCCATGTCAGCAGATGCAAATGATGCTACACATAGACCAACTAAACCTATAATTTTATATTTCATTGTATTGTCCATAGTTAGATAAATTAATTTACCGGCTAATACGACTCGCAGTAAGGGCTGCCGCTTTTTAGCGATCCCGGTGAGCGATAACGAACGATTTAATGCGCTTTTTCTACGCGATGCTCACTCTTGATTTTTTCAATTGCATTTCTAGCCATATTCTCATATTTTTCATTTGGGCCAATAAATATGTAAGCCTCATAAGCTTCAATTGCCCTTTCTGGTATTCCCGCCTTAAGATGCTCATTCGCTTGCTTTGATGCTTCTTCATACATTTCTGCATAATCTTCTTCAGATGGAGGTTCATCCCATTTTTCAGGCTTAAGCTCAGGATGCAGTTTATATATTTCAGATTTAATTTCGGATATTTCGGCTAGCGCCATACCAACTCTATACATATTCTTCTTGTGTGGTTCTAGTGGCAATTCCCTGATGATTACAGAGCACTCTACAAGTTGCTCACAACATTCGTTTAGAATCTTATTCAATTCTTCTGCATTACTCATGATATTTCTTGCGTATATCAGGTACTCGACAGCAAAACACAGTGTCATCACACGATGTTTGACAGCACCACACTCAGATTCAAAATCAACCAATAAAATTAATCAGTCTCTAAAATAGCTTAAAAGCACCTTTTATTCAACGGGTTAACTTTGAGAGAGTTAAGAAGATCGTTGCTCTTGGGTAATATTGAATGCGTGAAATCCTGCAACTTGTCTATTAGAGAGGTTGTAATACAACGCTCCTGCGTCTTCTATGAGTAACGGTCTTACCATGACGCCTGGCCTTGGTTGTTCTATGAAGAGAATAACTGGCGCGTCGGTCATGTCTAATGTAAGGTCAGTCCCCTCTTATTCTTACGCAAACCTATATCGCAACTTCACTGTCCAAGCTGAGGCTAAAATAATAGATAGGGTGGCCAACATTGAACCCAGAGCGAGAGTCGACATACCACTGATGCCCTGCCCGATGGTGCAACCCAAGGCCAACACACCGCCGATCCCCATTAAAATGGCGCCAAGCACATGCAGAAAAAGATCTTGCACGTTCTGAAACCATTGCCAATGCCAGCTCCGATCCCAGAGATGATAGGCTGCAGCACCGCCCAATGTACCGAACAAGATCGCCAGAGAAAAAGTGAATTGTGACAGCTCTAGCCCCTCACTCAACCAACTCCCAAGCTGGGACCAGGGTTGCACATAGGTCAGTGCCTGGGGGCCCACACGCACTGGTGGAAAATCACTAAACTGAGCGTGCGCCACGCTTGCTTGTCCAATTGGCCCCATTGTGATCCACCAAGTCAAGGCCACCACGCCTCCCAAGCTGGCCGCCGAAAGAAGTAGGTTCCCCAACTCTGCATGCCGCCGAATACGAAACATCCACACAGCACCAAGCACACATAAAATAAGTGCCCAGAGTAGATGGCTGATTTCCGGTGCCATCCCTAAAGACAAGAAACTGGTGAGATTCGCCGACTGATGGTGGGTGAGATCGATTTCCACAGTACGCACCCATGGGTAGAAGTACTGCTCATACCACCCCAATCTCACCATGCCGAAGGCACAATAAGCCATCACCAGTAAGACCAACAGAGATTTTAAATTCCCACCGCAAGATTTAATAAGTGAGCGTAACGCACACCCGCCCGTCAGGGTCATACCGATACCAAACATAGCGCCCCCAAGCAGAAACCGTAACCAAGGGAAATGTGGATCACTGTAATGAGGGATCGTCGCACTTAAACTGGTATTGTAATGCAATCGAAGCGTCGCGAACGCCAATGTGGCCAGCGCAATGGCTGCCCACCATGCAGCCAAGCGACCACTGTCTCCCATCACCACTTGGTCCGTCACCGCGCCCATGGAACAAAAGCCGGTTTTAGCCATCATCCAACCGAATAACAGCGACAATAAAAAAGCGCTAGAGAAATATAAGTACAGGGGCGACATGTTCAGGTAACATTTCGCATCATATTAATTAGATGGTTCTAAGCCATCCTGATAGTGGGTTGCATCCGAAGCACCCGCGTCTTGAAAACCCTGACGGCGTAGACGACATGAATCACACTGACCGCAGGCGCGACCTTCATCATCTGCCTGATAGCAGGAGACAGTCATTCGATAATCCAAACCTAAGCGTTGACCTTTTCGAATAATAGCAGCCTTGGTCAATTCAATTAAGGGTGTTTCTATTAAAACTGGATCACCCTCAACGCCTCTTTTAGTGCCTAAATCTGCTACCCTTTGAAACGCCGCAATGAACTCAGGCCGACAATCCGGATAACCGGAATAATCCACTGCGTTCACGCCGATGAATAGATGGCTTGCCGTTAACACTTCACTCCATGCTAACGCAATGGACAGAAACAAGGTATTACGCGCAGGGACATAGGTCACGGGTATGCCTGCTTCCATCTGTGTGGGCACGGCAATGTCTCTGTCCGTTAATGCGGATCCACCAAACTCAGTGAGCGGTAGTTGATAGAACCGATGCTCTTCTACGCCTATATGTTGTGCCACACTCTTTGCAGCTTTGATTTCCGCCAGATGACGTTGTCCGTAGCTGATCGTCAGCGCATAACAGGAGAAACCCGCATCTTTTGCGATTGCCAGACAGGTAGCCGAATCCAGTCCGCCGGATAAGAGCACTACCGCTCGGCTCTGGCTCATCGGCCCGCCACCTCACCCCAAAGATATTTGTGCATTTGCAATTGCATTCGCAGTGGCAGACAGTCTTCCAGGATCCAGTCCGCCAAGGTGGACGCGCTGAGTTGCTGATAGCTGGGTGAGAAAAACACTTCCGTGCGCGCCGACAACCTATGGTCTGCCACTATTTGCTTCGACCATTCATAGTCCGCACGATCGCAAATCACAAATTTCACTTGGTCATGCTTAGTCAGATGCAACAGATTCTGCCAAAGATTGCGTTCAGATTCCTGTGATCCTGGTGTTTTGATATCCACCACTCTCGACACTCTGCTATCGACAGAGCTCACATCCAACGCACCGCTTGTTTCCAAAGAGACCTGGTACTGCCGATCGCAGAGCGCCGACAATAGCAATTGACAAGCAGGCTGGGCCAACGGCTCACCACCGGTTACCGTGACGTACTTGGCATCATACTGTGCTACTGCATCTAGAATAGACTCCAGGCACATGGACTGGCCACCGTGGAACGCATAAGCGGTATCACAATATTGGCATCTTAAGGGACAACCTGTCAGGCGAACGAATATCGTCGGCCAGCCGACAAAGCGGCCTTCCCCCTGCACGGATTGAAATATCTCGGTGACGCGCAGTTTACCTTTACTGGACATGGGACTCTCGACTAGAGACGATCTCGCTGAAGTTGTTCTAGTCGACTGGTCGCTAATCGTGCTGCGCTCGATCCAGGATGCTTCTGTTGAATTTGCATAAAAATCTCCTCCGCAGCATCCCAAGATTTAAATTCGTAAAGGATATATCCTTTTTTTAATAAGGCATCGGGGACCTTTGCGCTATCGGGATATTTTTCTACCACAGATTCGAACTCTGATAATGCTTCATTAAATTGTCGTAACGCATAATGAGCCTCACCCAACCAGTACTGAGCATTCGGTGCATAGGTACTACCAGGATTATCTTTTAGAAAACTCTCAAAAGCGGTAATCGACGCTTGATAGCGACCACTCTTCAGATGATTAAATGCATAGCGATATGCGGACTGAGGATCTTGACCGGCGTTGTTAACAGAACTCTGTTGAGTCGCATCGGTGTTTTCAACTGGCTCAGGCTGCGACTCTGTGGTGTCCGATGTCACGGCACCAGCTTTTAGTTGCGTCACATCCGACTCTATCTGTTGCATACGGCGATCTAAATCTAGGTAGAGATCACGCAGACGTTGCTCTATGCCTTGGATCTTAAAACTCTGTGTCTCTTGTTCGCCACGTAGCAGTTGAATTTCTGTTTGCAGGGCCTCGATACGATCCCGTAACTGGAAAATAGCCTCGTTGGACACACTTGAAGCCGATGGAGTTTGGTAAATTTTTTGTGTTGCTTGGGAATGCGTTTCCCCGCCCGGTCTTTCAACGGGCACTTCCGCGAACACCCAAAAGCTGCTTACAGACAGTAGTAAGCAGCTGATTTGGGTGACACAACGATGCAAAGAAATGGGCTTAATATATCAACTCCACTCTTCGGTTAAGCTGGTAGGAATATTCATCATGACCTAAGGCGACAGGTTTTTCTTCACCGTAACTAACCACCTCTAACCGATCGCTACCGGTACCCATTAAAGTCAACACTTCAGTGACCGCATTTGCACGACGCTCGCCCAAAGCCATATTGTATTCCCGCGTGCCACGCTCATCTGCATGACCTTCGACACGAACCTTTAAACCTGGATTAGCCGCAAGATAGGCCGCATGGGCAGATAAGATATCCCTCGTTTCTTGCCCAATTTGACTTGAATCAAAATCAAAGTAGACGACATTTTCACTGGGCATGGCTGAATCCGAACCAGCAGCGGCAGCATCCATATCGGTCCCGACTCCAGATCCAACATTTTGATTTGCTAAACCTTGGCGAGTGGTATCGCTATCGACTGTATCACTTCCCACTACATCAGAATCTGAAGTATCTTCTTGCACCTCTGGTTTTTGGGCACAACCAACAAGTGCAAATACTGTTACAAAAGCCAGAATCAAGTGTCGGCGTTGATTTTTCCACATGAATTTATTCCTCGTTTTATTTCCTATAAGGTGACCACGCTGGTTCTCTGACGTCCCCTTGTTGTGTAGCCAATTGCTGCCGCACCCGTCCGTCCGTAGAAACCGCTGCTAGTATACCCTGTTGTTGCAGATTAGTGGCATACAATATCATATTTCCATTGGGTGAAAAGCTAGGCGATTCATCTAAATTTGAATCCGTGAGAATTTTCATCACTCCATTTTCAATATCCATTACGGCAATTCTGAATTTTCCGTCCGCGCCATGGACAAAGGCCATTTTTTTCCCGTCTCGAGAAAAAGTGGGTTCAGAATTATAGTCGCCCTCAAATGTCATTCTTCTGGGGCTCCCCCCTTTTGCGGATACCATGTAGATTTGCGGTTTGCCGCCACGTTCCGACAAAAAAGCGATATTTTTTCCATCCGGCGTCCAGGTTGGCTCGGTGTCTATGGCATAATGCTTGGTCAAACGACGTAGAGATTGGTTGGCTAAATCCATCACATAGATTTCAGCATTGCCATCTTTTGAAAGAGTCAGAGCCAGCCGACGACCATCT
The DNA here is from genome assembly GCA_041940025.1 of Thiotrichaceae bacterium. Lineage (GTDB taxonomy): Bacteria > Pseudomonadota > Gammaproteobacteria > UBA5859 > UBA5859 > UBA5859. The sequence goes on from JBGTSY010000003.1 coordinate 58,557, forward strand.
GGCGACCAACTTGGTGCCCCGTTTAAGCCTTTATAGCGTGCTAAACGGCGAGCGTTACCAGTGGCCAACTCCTGAATATATATTTCAGCATATCGATTTTCCATTGAGACATAAGCGAGATTTCGTCCATCAGCGGACCAGGCAGGAGATAAAATAGGTTCAGGAGACTCTAATATAGTTTGCGGATTAAATCCGTCTGCATCCGCCACCTGTAATCGGTAACGCAATCCACCATTCATTTTGACCACTTCAACATACGCGATGCGGGTTGAAAAATCACCAGGCTGTCCAGTCAGCAGCTCATAAATCGCGTCGCTAATGGCGTGAGCGGTCGCTCTAAGATTCTTCGCTGTACTGGCAAAGGTATACTTTTTTAGGGGACGTGCGCGAAATACGTCATAGACAACAAAGTCTATCTCGTACTTTTGCTGCCCTAACTCTCGCATGGTACTGGCGACCACATATTCAGCGCCAATTAATCGCCAATCGGCAAAATTGATGGAAGATCCTGCGCCGGGTTTGGCTAACATGTCTTCTTCAGCCAGCGGCTTAAACCGGCCTGAACGCAGCAAATCTGCGTTCACCACTCTCCAGGGTTGCAGTAAGGGTTGCGCCTCCATACCTTGCCACTCGTAAGGTACAATGGCGATCGGTGTCGCGCCTACTGTGCCACCAGTGATTTTTATCGTTAATACAGCATCTGTTTGCCTGGAAAAAATCATGCAAATCAGCCATAGTCCCATGAGAACAATATGCTTTTTATTTTCCCGGATTAAATTCAAATTCTATCTCCCGTAACCTATTAAATTGTCGTATGTCACTGGGCACCGGTAGCGGGGAAGCTTTATAAACCGCTGCCTCTACTGATCTGTCGAAGGCATCAGATCCGCTGCTTCGTATGATAGACACAGAGCTGACATCACCTCCTGGGATAATTCTCACCCTAACCTTACAGGTTAATGAATGCGGTAAATCCGCAGGTCGAATCCACAATCGATTCACTTTATCTCTAATGTAACCGACATATTTATCCACCTCAGATGCAGCGATATCTGCATGCATCTGTGCCAGCAATGCTTCCTCCTCTTTAGCTAATCGTTCCGCTTCTGCGCGACGCTTCGCTTCTTCTTGACGTTTTTTCTCCTCAGCCAATCGTTTGCGCGCTTCTTCTTCCCGCTTTTTCTTTTCTGCCTCTTGCTTTTTCTTTTCTGCTTCGCGTTTCTTACGTTCTTCTTCCTGTTGGCGCTGTTTCTCTTCTTCTTTGCGTTTCGCTTCCAGCGCCAGCTTCTTTTCGCGTTCTGCTTTGAGACGCAACTGTTCTTGGCGTTTTTTCTCTTCGGCCTGTTGACGCTTTTTTTCTACCGCTTGACGTTTGGCTTCTTGCTCGACGCGTTTTCTTTTTTCAGCCTCCTTGATCAGGCTATTATCCATCACCTGAGCTTTCACAATATGCTCAGTTGGAATATTAACGGGCCGCAACTTGACCTGCCAACTCACACTAAATACCAGCGCACCCAGCAATACAAGATGAAGAATGCCCGACAGTAATATGGGTAATTTGAAACCGCGCATGATTTACCCGGGAACTCTGAAGAACTAGGTTTCTGGTAGCTCAGTCACTAATCCAACAGATTCTGCTCCGGCGGACTGTAACAAAGTCATTAATTCGACAACTGCGCCATAATTGACGCGCTTATCACCACGTACCAGCACAGGCGTATTGGGCTTATTTTTCAACACCACTCTAGTGCGTTTTTGCACCTCTGTTGGATCAATACCCGATTCAGGATTCTTGCCCACATTCATAGTAAAACGACCTTGCGCGTCTACCGTCACCACCAATGGATCGCTTGACTGAGTGTCTATGGGTTGGGTGGAAATCTGCGGCAAATCCACGTCCACTCCTTGAGTCAATAAAGGTGCCGTCACCATAAAAATAACCAGCAACACTAACATGACGTCAATGTAAGGAACCACATTCATCTCCGCAATTTGTCGTCGTTGCCTTCGCGAACTTTGCATTAGGCTTTTCCTATCTGTTGGATAACTAAGCAGACAAAATTTATCGATGTAGCCTGCGATGCAGGATACTGGAAAACTCATCCATAAATGTCTCAGCCCGCGCCAATATTCGATCGCTGTCGCTGGCAAAGCGATTGTAGGCAACCACTGCGGGGATCGCGGCGAACAGACCAATTGCCGTGGCTACTAGTGCTTCTGCAATCCCCGGTGCCACCATCGCCAATGTCGCTTGATTCGCTTGTCCTAGGGCCCGAAATGAGTTCATGATGCCCCATACCGTACCAAATAGTCCCACGTAGGGACTGGTGGAACCCACGGTGGCAAGGAAGGACAAAAAGGTACTCAATTTGTCGGCCTCCCGTGAATAGGCGACCCGCATGGCGCGCTGACTGCCCTCTAATATCTCCGCTTTTGAGATTTCTGATTTCCCATGCAATCTAGCAAATTCTTTAAATCCCCCAAAAAAGATGGCCGCTGTGCCACTGGGACTCTGACCGGAAGCAGAAATGCGCTGATAGAGATGCTTCAAATCCACTCCAGACCAGAATTCGTCTTCAAATTGTTCACAGGCATGGGTGAGTTGACGCAAACTGAATATTTTTTGGAATATCAGCACCCATGAAATCACTGAAATTGAAAACAACAAAACCATCACAGCCTGAACCACTAGACTGGCATTTAAAAAGAGACCCATTAAGGATAAATCTGCGTTCAATCTGTTACTCCTGATAGCGCAATAGGGATCGCTGTTGGTTTAAAAGTGATAGCATCCACACAAGCAATAGTCACACTAGCTTGACATAATAATATTGAGCTATCCTTAAGAACAATCCCCTGATTAAAAACTAAACTTGCCCGTTTGACTTGTTCCACTGCACACCCTACCATCAGTTCGTCATTAAACTGAGCCGGTCGTTTATAATCGCATGTGATTTTTTTAACGACGAATTGAGTATGATAGGTCTGTTTAAGAGAATCCTGTTCCCAACCTTGAGCACGTAACCACTCTGTTCTTGCTCGTTCCATATACTTAAGGTAGTTAGCATAATACACGACACCTGCGGCATCGGTATCTTCATAGTAGACTCTAACAGGCCAGCTAAATTTCGACTCTTTAATCGTTCAGCTTCCTTTTTTCAAATAAGGATGCTGTCTCAGTCGATGGGTGCTTTAATCCAAAGTGTAAATATGCATGTTTGGTGGCGATTCTGCCACGAGGCGTACGCATGACATAACCACTCTGGATTAAAAAAGGTTCTATTACATCTTCTATTGTATGGGCCTCTTCTCCAATGGCGGCGGCCAGATTATCTAATCCCACCGGTCCCCCATCAAACTTTTCAATCATTGTTAACAGCAGATTGCGATCCATGATGTCGAATCCGTTGACATCGACATCCAACATATCCAACGCATCCCGCGCCACGTCCCCATCCACCACACCCTGCGCTTTGACCTCGGCAAAATCACGCACGCGACGGAGCAATCGATTGGCGATTCTTGGTGTGCCACGGGAGCGACGCGCCACCTCTTGAGCACCCTCTTGGTCGATGGTCATATTTAAAATAATTGCTGCGCGACTGACCACCTGGGTCAATTCAGTGATTGAATAGAATTCTAAACGTTGCGTGATGCCAAAGCGATCTCGCAGGGGGGAAGTTAACATGCCCGCTCTGGTGGTCGCGCCCAGCAGGGTAAAGGGGGGAAGATCGAGTTTAATCGAACGGGCACCGGGGCCTTCTCCGATCATAATGTCAATTTGATAATCTTCCATGGCCGGGTAGAGCACCTCTTCCACCACCGGACTTAAACGATGTATTTCATCAATAAATAGCACATCATTGGCTTCCAGATTGGTTAACAAAGCTGCCAAATCCCCTGCCCGCTCCAACACCGGCCCGGAGGTCTGTTTGAGATCCACCTGCATTTCATTGGCCACGATATGGGCCAACGTCGTTTTACCTAATCCTGGTGGACCAAAGAATAACAAGTGATCGAGCGCTTCCTGCCGAGACTTGGCCGCATCGATAAAAATGCTTAACTGACTACGAACCTTCTCTTGTCCCACGTACTCATGTAAAAATTGCGGGCGAATGGTGGCTTCTGATCTCTTCTCAGCAGTTTCCTTTTCGGCACTCATCAAACGGGGTTCGGGGAAGGGATCCATCTCAATTCCTTATCTCAGCTAGCCATTTGACGCAGTGCTGCGCGAATCAACTCTTCACTGCTCAGATCCGCAGACTCTATCTGTTTCACCACACGGGCCGCCTCTGAGTTTTTATATCCTAAAGCCACCAGAGCGTTTAGGGCATCCTGCTTCGGACTGTCACGGGTGATCGCTTCGACACTCGCAGTAGCGTGCGTGGCTGCATTCGAATCAGTGGGTAACAGAGCGTGCAGTTTATCACGCAGTTCAATGATCAGACGTTCGGCGGTTTTCTTGCCTACTCCTGGGATCTTCGTTAAGCGAACCACATCCTCAGCCTGCACGCAGTGAATAAATTCGGCCACGTCTAAACCCGACAGAATGCCCAGCGCCATACGTCCGCCCACACCGTTGATCTTAATTAATTGACGAAACAACACTCGACTTTCCGCATCTGCGAAAGCGAACAGTAAATGTGCATCTTCACGAATTGAGAGATGGGTAAACAACATCACATTGGAACCCACATCCGGCAACTTATAAAAAGTACTCATCGGCGCTTCTAATTCATACCAGACGCCTGCCACATCTATTAACAAATAGGGAGGTGTTTTTTCTCTGAGTACGCCGCACAGACGCCCAATCATCCGCTGACTCTTTCTGTGGCCCGTTTTAATCTCTGCTGCATAATGCGCTGCTGGCAATGACATAATGCCACCGCCAGGGCATCCGCCGCATCCTCTTGTGGTAGACTATCCAAATTAAATAGTCTTTGCACCATCTGTTGAATTTGCCTCTTATCCGCGCCGCCCCAACCGACGATCGCCTGTTTCACCTGCTTGGCAGAATATTCTGCCACCGACAACTGCCGAGTCACTAGGGCACAAATGGCCGCTCCTCTAGCGTGCCCCAGTTTTAATGCAGAATCGGCATTGCGATTCATAAAGACTCGCTCCACCGCTGCTTCAGTGGGCTGATAGATGCGCACGATCTCGGCTACTTCCGTAAAGATGTACTCTAATCGTTGAGGAAGTTCGCCTTTAGGAACGACTAACACACCCGCAGCCACAAAGCGATTGTGCTGGCCGCCTACATCAATGACGCCGTATCCGGTTTTGCGGGATCCTGGATCGATCCCAATCAGTCGTACCACAGAAAGCCGTCTTTCAGAGTTTACAGATTGCGTCTAATTTACCAGACTTTGCAGTATTGCATCAGGGATATCTGCATTTGAATAGACCTCTTGCACATCATCCAGATCTTCCAACATATCCAATAGCTTGAGTAAACTGGAGGCTTCTTTTTCGTTAACCGTAGATTGCGTACTCGCGCGCATGGTAATAGCGGCGCTGTCAAACTTCAGTGCTGAGTCTTGTAACTGTTGCATCACGTCGCCAAACTGCTCCGGATCGGTAATGACTTCCACTGCACCTTCATCGTCGGTGACCACATCTTCGGCGCCTGCTTCTAACGCAAGCTCCAACAATTGCTCCTCATCAATATCTGAATTAAAAGAAATCACTCCTTTTTTTTCAAATAGATAGGAAACAGAACCACTGGTGCCTAAATTTCCACCCATCTTTGTGAAGGCGTGTCTGACTTCCGCTACTGTACGATTACGGTTATCGGTCATGCAATCCACCATCACCGCCACCCCGCCTGGACCGTACCCTTCATAGCGAACCTCATCTAGATCTGCACCGGCATCATCGCCCGCGCCACGCTTGATAGCGCGCTCAATGGTGTCTTTAGTCATGTTGTTCGACAGTGCTTTGTCGATTGCAGCCCTTAGCCTGGGATTGGATGCCGGATCGCCTCCACCCATGCGAGAGGCAACGGTGATTTCCCGAATCAGTTTGGTAAAGAGTTTGCCGCGTTTCGCATCTTGGGCACCTTTACGAAATCGAATATTTGCCCACTTACTATGCCCAGCCATGATGTACCTGTCCGATTAATGTTCAAAATTGTCAAGAGGCTGATTCTATTAGATATCAGTTGTTGTTAGCTGACTGAAAACATCGCCTTCAATGCCAACCGAGCATATTTTGCATCTTGCTCTGGCACTTTTATCTGATTCACCACGCGACCCTCGACTAAATTTTCCAGCGCCCAGGCTAAGTGTTGGGGATCTGTGCGAAACATGGTGGAACACATACAGATGGTAGGTGACATAAAATGCACAGATTTACCCTCTGCTTTACACTCTCGATTGAGGCGATTCACCAGATTCAGTTCCGTACCAACTAACCAACGGCTACCGGGTCGTCCCTCTTTCACCTTATTCAGAATGTACTCTGTGGAGCCCACAAAATCGGCTTTCTGACACACCTCGAAGCTACACTCGGGATGAACCAGTACATAGGAATCGGGATAACGCTGTTTGAAGGCATCAATATGCTCAGGACGAAACATTTGATGCACAGAGCAGAAACCCTTCCACAAAATCACTTTCGCGTCGCGAATTTGCTCAGGAGTCAAGCCGCCCATCGGTAAATCAAAATCCCACACCACCATCTCTTTTAGGGGAATGCCCATTTGATAAGCGGTATTACGACCCAGATGTTGATCCGGGAAAAATAATACTTTTTCCCGTCGCTCGAAAGCCCACTGTAGAATATTCGGCGCATTTGTGGAGGTGCACACGATGCCCTGGTGGCGACCACAAAACGCCTTTAGATCCGCAGCTGAATTGATATAGGTAATCGGGGTGACTTCATTTTCCACCTCTATGACCGATGCCAGCTCTTGCCAACATCTCTCCACGTTGTGCAAATTCGCCATATCCGCCATGGAACACCCTGCGGCCAAATCGGGCAGTATGGCGATTTGTTGCGGGCGAGAAAGAATATCCGCAACCTCGGCCATAAAATGGACCCCACAAAATAGGATGTAGTCCGCATCGGAATCTGCTGCCAACTGAGACAGCTTTAAGGAGTCTCCAGTTAAATCCGCGTGCCGATAAACCTCATCCCGCTGGTAATGGTGGCCAAGAACAACCAGCTTCTCGCCGAGTTCCCGTTTTGCTCTTCGAATCCTGTCTTCACAGGAAAGATCATCTAATGATTCAAAATGTTCGAAGGTTAGTGGGTTTGCTGCCATTTAGCACCGTCTCTTAAGATAATAACTGAAAATAACTGAAAACCTGCCTATCTAAATATAGCTAATACTTTGTTTTTATTAAATTAAATATTCAAGATGAGGCGCTTTTCCTGAGTTTCAAGCCCAACTCGCGAAGATGCAAGTCGGTCACTTCAGCCGGAGCCTCGGTCAACAGGCAGCTGGCACTTTGTGTCTTCGGAAACGCCATCACGTCCCTGATAGTCTGTGCTCCAGATAACAACATTACCAAGCGATCCAACCCAAATGCAATGCCCCCATGAGGTGGACAACCGTAATTCAGCGCATTCAGCAGAAAACCAAATTTTTCCTGGGCATCTTGCTCACTGATACCCAAGATATCAAAAACTGTGGACTGCATCTCCTGGGAGTGAATACGGATTGACCCGCCTCCTAGCTCCGTACCATTGAGCACCAGATCATATGCACGCGACAAAGCCTTGCCGGGATCAGAAGCCAGCTGGCTGGTCTCACTAACGGTAGGCGCGGTAAATGGGTGATGCAATGCGATCCAGCGCTGCTCTTTTGCATCAAACTCAAACATCGGGAACGCCACTACCCAAAGTGGAAACCATCCCTCTTTTACCCTGCCCAGATCCTGTCCTACCTTCACCCTCAATGCACCAAGGGATTCATTCACCACAGTTTCGCTGTCTGCTCCGAAAAAGAGTAAATCGCCAGCGGCGGCACCGCTGCGTGCCAGCAGACTCTTTATCACCTCTTCAGGTAAGAATTTTAGAATCGGAGATTGCAATCCAGCAGCACCTTGGCTGGGATCATTCACCTTAATGTAGGCCAATCCTTTGGCCCCATAAATACCCACGAATTTTGTGTACTCATCAATCTCCTTGCGGGTTAACTCGGCGCCACCAGGCACAGGAAGCATCGCCACACGGCCATTGTCGTCATTGGCTGGCCCGGAAAACACCTTAAATTCCACTTCGCGCATCAGATCGCCTACATCTATCAATTCCAAATCGATACGCAGATCGGGCTTGTCACTACCAAATCTGGACATGGCTTCAGCGTAGCTCATGCGGGGAAAGGCGTCTGCTAATGTCTCTCCACACACCTCTTCGAACAGCCCGCGGACCATCTGCTCCATAATCCGCATTAGTTGCTCTTCGTCAACAAATGATGCCTCTATATCCACCTGAGTAAATTCCGGTTGTCTGTCCGCCCTTAAGTCTTCATCGCGGAAACAACGAACGATTTGGTAATAACGATCAAATCCAGACATCATCAGCAATTGCTTAAACAGCTGGGGTGACTGCGGTAATGAGAAAAACTGGCCTGGATAAGTTCGGCTAGGCACTAAATAATCCCGCGCACCCTCGGGGGTAGCTTTGGTCAACATAGGGGTTTCTATATCTATGAATCCCTCTGATTCTAGATAGCGACGCAGAAAACTGGTGACTTTCGCACGCATCAGCAATCGAGACTGCATCTCCGGACGACGCAAATCCAAGTAGCGATATTTTAGCCGATGTTCCTCGCCCACATCGGTGTACCCTTCAATTTGAAAAGGGGGGGTTTCGGCTTTGTTTAAGATTTCCAGCGACTGCCCTAAGATTTCAATCTCCCCGGTGGCCAACTCCGGATTGATCGTTCCCTGGGGTCGCACTCTCACGCGTCCTTTGATGCGCAAGACATATTCACTACGCGTACGCTCTGCATTGGCAAATACCTCAGCATGATCTGGATCGTAAACCACTTGCACCAAGCCTTCTCGATCCCGTAAATCGATAAATATCACGCCGCCGTGATCCCGTCTTCGATGTACCCAGCCACACAGCTCAACATCCTGATCTAGATGGCTCTTATTTAACTCACCACAATAGTGTGTACGCATAGCTGCTTACCTTAGCATTTATTTCAGCATCAACTTTTGTTAGGACCGATAAGTCCTCAATCAATCTGAAGCAGAGCCTTTGCTCTGTTGTTTTTTGTTGCCAGTAGAACTGGAATCCGTGGTACTACCCGTTGCGGCAGACTGATTGTCCCCTGAAGAGGCAGTTTGTGTCGCCCCGGACTCCCCCGAGCCAGACTGGTGCAAGTTCTTCTTTTGACCCGATTTGAAGTCAGTCTCGTACCAGCCCCCCCCTTTTAATCTGAAACCGGCTGCCGAAATCAACTTTTTTAACTCCGGCGCGCCACAATGGGCGCAATCTTTTAAAGGCTCATCACTCAATTTTTGCAATGCTTCGTGACGCTGGCCACACTGCTGACATTCGTACTCATAAATAGGCATCTATTCCCTCACTCACCAGCCAAACTATATTGGGTCACTGGACGAAATTAGGTCGCGATTATACCTCAGTCACTAAAAAAAGCTTCCACCCCCGGGCACTTGTATAAAATCGTATTGCGCGTTCCTGTGGCCAAGGTACACTTCCCTGTTGATGAACGAGGCCATTTTACCCGCCTCATAGACTTGCATATGGAGTGGCTGTACAGATGCGCCGAAGCCAAATTCTGATCCCCACCACTAAAGAGATCCCCGCTGAGGCAGAACTGATCAGCCATCAGCTGATGCTGCGCGCTGGGTTAATCCGAAAACTCGCCTCGGGACTCTATAGCTGGCTACCACTTGGTTTAAGGGTGCTGCGCCAGGTGGAAAATATTGTACGCCAGGAGATGAATCGATCCGGTGCTCAGGAACTGCTGATGCCGGCGGTTCAACCGGCAGAGTTGTGGCAACAATCGGGCCGCTGGGAACAATATGGGCCTGAACTATTACGTTTGCAGGACCGACATCAGCGGGATTTCTGTTTTGGGCCAACTCATGAAGAGATCATTACCAACTTGATTGGCGGTGAAATACAGAGCTATAAACAATTGCCGGCAAATTATTATCAAATACAAACCAAGTTTAGAGATGAAATCCGACCGCGTTTTGGTGTCATGCGTGCGCGGGAATTTATTATGAAAGACGCTTATTCTTTTCATCTGCACCAAGACTCGCTAGAGACAACCTACCAACAGATGTATGAAACCTACAGCCGCATCTTTACCCGATTGGGGCTTAAATATCGTGCCGTATTGGCAGACACCGGCAGCATTGGTGGTGAGGCCTCCCATGAGTTTCACATTCTGGCGGACTCAGGTGAGGATGCCATTGCCTATTGCGCTAACAGCAATTATGCAGCCAACGTGGAGCTGGCTCCCACCCCGGCCTGGAACGGTAAATTTCCAACTGCGACAGAGTCTATGGAAAAAGTAGCCACTCCTGGCATCGCCTCCATAGAGGATGTGGCGCAACACTTAGGTGTGCCGACAAAACAGTGCCTGAAAACATTAATTGTGGTGGGCAGTGAAGCACCATTAGTGGCATTAGTGTTACGTGGCGATCATGAACTGAATGCAATTAAGGCGGAAAAACTGGCGCAAATTCAGCAACCGTTACAGTTCGCAGACAGTGCGCTGATCGCCCAACGGCTGGGTGCGGAAATTGGATCCTTGGGCCCAAAAGATCTGAACATACCTGTCATCGTAGACCATGCTGCGGTGATAGCGGACTTTGTCTGCGGCGCCAATATCAGCGGATTTCATTTCACCGGAATGAATTGGTCTCGGGATTTACCACTGACAGAAACCTACGATCTGAGAAATATTCAAACGGGTGATCAGAGCCCGGACGGTCAAGGTGAGATCGAAATATGCCGCGGCATTGAGGCCGGACATATTTTTCAATTGGGGGATAAATACAGTGCGGCATTAAATGCCACTTGTCTCAACGAGCAGGGCAAACAAATTACCCTGCTGATGGGCTGCTATGGCATAGGCATTTCCCGCATTGTGGCTGCTGCAATTGAGCAATACCACGACCAGAACGGGATCTGTTGGCCAACTGCCATGGCGCCTTTCGACGTGATTTTGCTACCAATGAATATGTACAAATCGGAACAGGTGAAAAGAGCCGCCGAGACCCTATATAGCCAACTCACCGACGCAGGATTCGACGTGTTGTGGGACGATCGTCCTGAACGCGCAGGAGGCATGTTCGCAGATGCGGATTTAATCGGTATTCCCCATCGAATAGTGGTAGGCGAGCGTCATCTTAATAACCATCAAGTGGAATACAAAGCGCGCCGAAAACAAGAAACAGAACTGATCGCTATTGAGGAGTTAATCCCCTTTCTGAAGCAACAATGCGACAATCTCTAATTTGTTACTATTTTTGTATTTACTTATGTGCCTTCAGCGCCTTAGCGGACTCCGTGGAGCCAGATCAAGCCACATTGCGAGCAGCCTTGGTCGCCGCTGTCAACGACAGTCATAGCTTTGATAACGTTTACATGGCTGAAGTCTGGTTATTGGACATGTCCACTCGGTTGGCGCGTTGGGTACCCGATCCCAACACCAGATTTGAGCTACTTAGAACCGTACATGCGGAAGCTAAACGAGTGGAGATTAGCCCTTCCTTGGTTCTGGCCATTATCGAAACAGAAAGTGCCTTCGACCGCTTCGCCATTTCAGTGGTGGGTGCACAGGGACTCATGCAGATTATGCCTTTTTGGACCAAAGAGATCGGCCGCGCCCAGGATAACCTATTCGAAATCCAGACCAATCTGCGTTACGGTTGTACCATAATCAAACACTATCTAGATCTAGAAAAGGGGGATCTCCCCCGGGCGCTACAACGCTACAATGGCAGCTTGGGAAAACGAAAATATGTGGATAAAGTGGTCACAGCCTTGCATGACAATTGGCGTGTCAATTAACAGGAGAATCGTAAAAACAATGCATGACAGACGGCCTATAGTGAGCACAATCGCATTGTTGTTGTTCATACCTCTCAGTACTTGGGCCACCACCAATATTGATTGCGGCGACGACAAACTCAACCAAAAACAGCAAACCTTGGTGCAATCACTGTCTAAGAAAGTGGCGCAACTGATCCCGGAAGTGCCGGCAGGTTGGCAACTGACTAAAAATGAACTGGTGATCCATTCAGAATCCTACTGCTCTGCCACGCCTCGTTTGACTCACTCCTGGTATATTGAGGATCCGCAAGCTCTTCTCAGCAGCCTCAACAAGATGCAAACCCAGGTTACCGAGAGTGCGCAATTAACCGCTGAAGAAAATCAACGTCTTTCAAAATTGCTAAAGAAAAATTTCGAACTCATGAAGCCTTATGTGTCTGCGTTGGAGAACCAAGATCTTGAAAAGGCGCGGAGCCATCAAACAGAGATTGTAAAAATACGCCAACGTATGGACAAAATATACACTGCCGCCGATCACAGAATGCTAGAAAAAACAGAGACTTACTTACCAAAAGATAGCCGTCTATCGATGCAAATTATCGTCAATGAACGCTATGTATTGCTCAAAGAAGCGGAACAAATTCGTCTCCGAGATTGGCATCAAATTTACCAGTTAAATGACGGCAAAAGAGTAGGAATTTCCGATTGGCAAGAACCCACAACGGTAGCCTTATTTGGCCAGTGGTTAGCACATAAAAGTAATCAAGATACCGCCCTGGTGAATAAAATAGGTGTCGCTAATAATGGTGGTCTAAACAATATCATTATCTCTATTCGGGCCGATCAAAAACGGGCCACAGACATGCTTAGTCAAATGGATATCACACCGCTCAACACTCTTCTCCCTTAAGAAGTTAATGCGGCATTTTCGATATTTTCCTATTTGCTCGCCTCTAAACAGTCACTCCTTTAAAACCACGCATCCAACTACGAAGAAATTGATGCTCATGCTCAAACCATAGCGGTTCGATACTGTATTGATGCTCGTTGAGGCAGATAGTTAATTCGTACATACAGTGACAACAGGTTTTTAGTGATAGATTGAATTGAGGTATGACAACCCTAAAGCTTTCAGTTCCGGAACAGAGCAGTGGAGAAAATCCCAGACTAGAGTTACGAGCCGCTGAAATTCGTCATCAATTAGAATCCCTTCCCTTTGCTGATGCGGGGCAGGCCTGTTCCCGCGTCTTGGTGCAGCTAAAGGAATACAATCGATCTCGCCTCTCCGTAAGTTGTCGTTATGACATATTGCATGAGTTCAATGGCATCTATGATCGCATACTTTTTGACTACCTCTCAGTGCTTTTTAATGAGCTGCAAACTAAGCCGCCGCAGCAAAGAGATCTGCTCATCGAACTCACCAATGAAATGGCCTATGGCTATAAAACTGTACTGTTAGAACACTCAAGAAAGAAGAGCCTATTGCCAAGGGCATCCAAAATTCTACTCACCACCTTGCATCAGGTTCTCAAGTTCATGAGCCTGGTGATTCAGTTTCGCGCAGCGAATCAAGAACCCCCTGCAAAACAGTCTTGGTTAGAATTTTATCAAGTTTACCAGTTTGTGTTAAAAAAGAAGCTGCAGCAAAAAACATTCAAACTAACTAGAATAGACGGTCAACAGGAAACCTTTACCCTGGAGAGCGGGTTTCGTCAAACGGTACTCCACGCACTGTTCGATCCGTATCGATTAAGCCGGGCTCAAAGTTGGGCACTACATTTTATCCTCGGGGATCCAGCAATTGTGTGTCCCATCACTCGCTTAAATAGCGAAGAAATTGATACGGATAGTTACCTCATCCACCTAGAAAAAGACCAACGACCGCTGCCCAGTGCTTTAGTGGCAGATCTACTACGAGCAGAAGCACAACTCGTAGTGCGACCCAGTGAGGTGATTCGAACACTCAACCAGGAACAACAGGACGTCGAAAAAAGGCTCCGATCGACGCTACCACCTAGTATTGTGGATAAAGCGCTTCCTATTGCCAAATTCACTGTGAGAGAAGTGACCCATAATCTGCTACGACGCCGCATACAGCGGTGCGAACGCACGCCCTGTTCCGGCTCACTCAGGCTGTATCTAGGATTGGTCTCTGCTTACGAAGCGCTACAGATCCATGCCCACTCCGCAGAACCGGAAGCGTGGCCGCATCACAAAGACAATAGCGCACTGTTAGATTTTGAGTGCCAAATTATCAATGCGACTGAAGGCGGATTGGCGCTCCGACTGCACACCGATTACCCCAATCTCACACCCGGCTTACCTGTCTACATACAAGTGGGAGCAGACGTCACCCATGAAGAGGTGCCAAGTGATGCGGTTAGCCTCGTACGCTGGGCAATGAAAACCGGTCCCGGTGTTTGGACTCTGGGAGTACAACACATCGCCTATAAGATGTTACCCATCAGACTCAGAGCGACCAATGGCAAAAACTTGGATGGATATTGGCAATCGGGCCTCTATCTCGACAATCAAGCGGGTATCCACTCTGTTTTGTCCCCTCCTAATATGTATCATGCGGAACGTATCTATGAAATAGAGTTTCCAAATGATGTGCGGGATGCACGCGCGACTCTGAGCTATGACAACACCAATCACTTCGATTGGTTTAAAATCATTCATCCCGAACAATAGTTGTTATTGTTTGCTAAACTAAACTTTTTAGCACCTTAAACAGTTTGGTACAGCTTAGAGTATTCCTATGGCGACTCAACTTTTTCATAATCCAAGATGTAGTAAATCCCGGCAAACTTTAGCATTACTCGAGTCAGAGGGGGTAGACTTCGAAGTGGTTCTGTATCTAGAGACGCCGCTTGATGCAACCGGCTTGCGTCATCTTTTAAAAAAATTAGGTTACCGCCCAAGAGAGTTAATGCGAACTAAAGAATCTATCTATCGAGAGTTAGATCTGGACAATGAATCTTTAAGTGACGACGTGCTCATTCAAGCGATGATAGCGCATCCCATATTAATTGAGCGTCCTATTGTAGTGACAGATTCACAAGCGGCGGTCGGACGGCCACCTGAAAAGGTGTTGGAGATTCTGTAGATGGGTGACATTCTTATTTTATACTATAGCCGCTATGGTGCCACACAGAAAATGGCCAGACTCATCGCTCGCGGGGTAGAAGAAGTTGACGGCATCCAGGCGCGCATTCGTACAGTCCCCGCAGTTGGCCCATTGTCAGAAGAAAAATCGAAAGAATCTTCTGAGCCAGAGGATCTGATTGTTGCCGAACAAGATCTCCGTGACTGTAGCGGACTCGCTTTAGGCAGCCCCACTCGTTTTGGCAATATGGCTGCACCGCTGAAGTACTTTCTAGACCAAACCGGTGGGGCATGGCTATCTGGAAGTTTAATCAATAAACCTGCCGCTGTGTTTACGTCCAGCGCCTCCTTGCATGGTGGGCAAGAGAGCACTTTACTGTCTATGATGCTTCCCCTATTTCATCACGGCATGCTCCTAGTCGGTCTGCCCTATTCCCTACCCGAACTCAATCAGACCACATCGGGGGGCACCCCTTACGGCGCTTCTCACCTGGCTGGACAGAACAGTGATAGAGCCATTGATACTGATGAAAAACGTCTTTGTTTAGCGCTTGGTCGTCGCTTAGCAGAGGTATCTATAAAGATGCAGGCTCCTTAGCAATGAACTCCCCTCACCCACTTTTGTCTGTTACGCGAGTGGTGACACTAACGACTTATAGCATGTTATTTATATTACTCATGGCGTGGAATACAGTGCTAGCGCCGAAACCCAATGTACCCGTTGCATTGAGTTTACTCGTGATTGTTGGCCCTCTATTATTACCAATGAAAGGCGTGTTAGATCGTAAGCCGGTCAGTCACATTTGGTTAGCACTATTAGCATTGGTTTACTTCATCTTAGGTGTCACCAGTGCTTATAGCCATGTGGCACTACGACACCTGGCAGGCGCAGAAATCATTTTCAGCGTCACCCTGTTTTTTGCCGCACTCTTTTTTGCCAGGTGGGAGGCACAGCGCATCAAGCCTCTCTAGACAGTTAACTTATTGCGAACTTGTCTTTATCACCTCTTTGACAAAGGGGATCGTGACTCTTCTCTGCGCACTCAAAGAAGTGGTGTCTAACAGATCAAAAAAGTCAAATAGGGATTGTGGCTCCCGCGACAGACGAGTCAAAATATAATGACAGACGTCATCGGCGATAGTCATGCCTCGCTGCTCAGCTCTTAGTTGTAGCGCTTGACACATGTGTTCATCCTTTAGCGGTTTGAGGAGTAAGACTAAACCCGCAAGAATTCGCGACTGCAGATCCGGCAGGATCCAAGGTAGTGTTTTAGGGTTCTGTTGACTGCCCAGAAAAAGCATTCCACCTACGTCCATCAAACGGTTATAGCAGTGAAATAGTGCCTCCTCCCATTCTGATTGACCTGCAATCAGCTGAATGTCGTCCAGGCACACCAAGTGACGCTGCTCCAACCCTTCCAACACGCTGGGTCGTAGAGAGGGCTCTTTAAAACTAAGATAGAAGCTGGCGCACTGATGAGCGTGCGCCCATGCGCAGCTAGCCTGTAATAGATGCGTCTTACCACTGGCCGCCGATCCATAGAGACACATGTTCCCAGACTGAGCTTGGATCGTCTGTTTTAATGCGTTGACCACTTCTTGATTTTGGCCCACGACAAAATTAGAAAAACAGTATTGCTCCTGCAATTGAACGTTCAAGGGCAATTGATAGGTTTCTACAGAATTGTATTGCGCCATCCTTAGCTACCGACCACCCTATTTTGAACCCATATCGCTGAAGCTGTTTGATTGCTGCTTGGCGCGATATGCACGACCACCCCATGCCCACAGATACTGACCACCACTGGCCAAAGTAGTGGCCACCATTAACACCAACAATACTGTAAGCAGGTAAGAGGGCTGCCACCATTGCGCGTAATAAATGAGCACCATACCTAAGTAGAGGATCTGAAACAGGGTATTCGCCTTACCTAGCAGGCTGGGTGCAAACTCATAAGGACCTATCCATAAACGATAAGCGACTGCGCCCGAAACGATGATAATGTCGCGACCCAATATGATGGCGGC
Source organism: Thiotrichaceae bacterium (assembly GCA_041940025.1). GTDB lineage: Bacteria > Pseudomonadota > Gammaproteobacteria > UBA5859 > UBA5859 > UBA5859. Next base: position 75,684 of record JBGTSY010000003.1, read on the forward strand.
GACCCACCAGGCCAATAGATCCTGAGACGCCAAAACCAACACAGTAGCCACCATCAATAGCTTGTCCGCTAAGGGATCTACCATAGCGCCAAATTCGCTCGTCCAATTATATCTTTTCGCTAATTGACCATCGATAAAATCAGTGATCCCGGCAATTGAGAACAGCATAAACGCAGTACGATATTGCTGTTCTAGCATCACTAACACCAACGGTGGAACCAATCCAATGCGCAACATGGTCAATAAGTTGGGTAATTGGTGCAGGCCTACGGTTGCCATTGAAACTGGACCTCATTTTCCGGCCTATCAGTAAAATTCGCATTCGCCAGCTCCGCTAATTTTTCATAACGTGAGAGCGCTTGGGTGAGTGACGCCGCACCACCTAACACCTCCAATTTTAAGACCACTTCATCTCCTTGTAGTTCACTCACAAATACCGATTCCACTTGAGGCAATTGCGTTAAAAATCTCTCTAAAGCGACAAAGTCATCCACTTTGAGAATATTATTCACTCGCATTAGGACCTGCATTTGTTGGCTTTTAAGCGAAGTGGCTAATTGTTCCCCTAAAATGTCCGCCGTCCATTCCATTGCGTCTGTCAATGTGCTTTGACGATCGCTACCTTGGGTCTTCCAGCGATGAGAATACTCCTGCTGGTGAGTGGAAAACAGCATCCACTCTCCTTGCCAACGATAGTCGCCCACGGAGTAAAGCCGTCCTAGGAGAATGAGTTCAGGTTCATAGCGTTCGGATGCTGCCACCACCGATGTGGGGAACAAGCCCCAGACGTCACTCAGTTCCACCCGACTTTTGTCTGCTTCGTCTAGCTTTGGCATGGCCACTGTTAATCCCCTAATTTGAGCCGCGCGTTGTAATTCCTGAGTGATCTCATCACCCTCCAGTTGGCCCACAAGCTGTCTGACATGATCCTGTTGCACCGCTAACCATACCATTATTTTTGGGCGGTCCCGCCCCCAAATCCGTTGACCCGTATTTTTCAACAATCGATCTATGGATTCATTGGAAAAAGTGGCATTAAATTCTAAACTCGGAGCAGGTGAATCGCTGTATGGAATCACTTCGTCAAAACTATAACGTTCCAAATAACGTTCCGCCTGTCCCAATTGCTCTTGGATCCCAGGAGCAAATAGAGTCTCACGGGAACCACTGACTTTCACCAGAACCTGCTTGAATGCCTGTTTCGTCGCGACCTGACGTGCGGTTTCAGACTGATCTGCCACCAAAACGGTCCCTGTATAGAGATCCGGTACCTGGGCGGCCAAAACCGTCAAATTAAGCATCATTGCGACCGCTACGTAGCACCCCAGATCAGTCAGGCGCTTAACTAGTTTGCTGGATTTGTTCATTGGTTTTGAATTAATTCTATTTTTCCATTTTTAAGGGGCGTATTCACTTGGTAGAATACCCAACTTCGAATCGAATTCCCAATCAACACCCAAGAATTAGGATCTTCCGTTGTCCCAAAGCACGCCCCCTTCCGATACTTCCAAGCCCTCTCTCAACTACGCCGCTGCGGGAGTCGACATAGATGCCGGCAACCAACTGGTAGAGAAGATTAAATCCAGTGTCAAACGCACCACACGCCCGGAAGTACTCGGTAATCTAGGTGGATTCGCAGGGTTATTCGCCATCCCGCCAAATCGTTATCAAGAACCTGTGATCGTCACCGGAACTGACGGTGTCGGTACCAAACTAAAATTAGCCCAATCTCTTAATCAACATCACACTATCGGCATCGATCTTGTAGCCATGTGTGTGAATGACATTTTGGTACAAGGGGCAGAGCCGGTACTGTTTCTCGATTATTTTGCCACCGGCAAATTAAGCGTGGACACAGCAGCACAGGTGATCGAGGGCATTGCTGAAGGATGTCGCCAAGCGGGTGCAGCATTAATTGGCGGCGAAACCGCAGAAATGCCGGGCATGTACGCCTTGGGTGAATATGATCTCGCGGGCTTCACTGTGGGATTAGTAGAACGATGCCAAATTATCGATGGCACTCAGGTGCAGGCAGGCGATCATCTCATCGGCCTGGGCTCCAGCGGATTACATTCCAACGGTTACTCTCTGGTACGTAAAATTTTAGAAGTCCATGATGAATCGCTCACACAAGCCTTTGGTGATCGCACCCTGGGAGAAGAATTACTACTGCCCACAAGAATATATGTTCAATCGATATTAGCTTTAATCAAGCAGATCCCGATACATGCAATGGCACATATTACCGGTGGTGGCATTTTAGAAAACCTGCCTCGTACCTTACCAGATGGTCTCAGTGCACGCATCGATACCAACAGTTGGCCCACTGCGGAAATATTTAAATGGCTGCAACACAAGGGCAATATCTCTGAGCAAGAGATGTACCGTACTTTTAATCAAGGCATCGGAATGATTCTCAGTGTCAGTCCAGACAGTTCCGCAAAAGCGATTAGCTTTCTTGAACAACAAGGAGAGCAAGCTTACCTAATAGGTGAAGTCGTAAAGGCGGGATCCTCCACCGTTGAACTGATTACAAACTAAATATCCTAATGTCATTCAAAACGGGATATCATCATCAAAATCGTTTGCCGATGCGGATGACGTGGGTTGAAACTCGCTGCTGCCAGTATCCGCAGGCGCACCCATACCCTGACCACCTCTAGAATCTAACATCTGTAACTCATTGCCAACTATCTCTGTGGTATACCGATCCTGACCATTTTTGTCCTGCCATTTTCGGGTTTGCAACTTGCCTTCTAAATAGACTTTAGAACCTTTTTTTAAATATTCGCCAGCGATTTCGCCCAATCGACCAAACAGCACCACTCGGTGCCACTCTGTCTTCTCCTTTTGCTCACCGGAATCTCGGTCCTTCCAAACTTCAGATGTGGCCACACTCAGGTTCGCCACAGCGCCCCCGTTTGCGGTATAACGCACATCAGGATCGGCGCCTAAGTTACCCACTATAATGACTTTATTCACACCTCTTGCCATCTGATCACCCCCGATACAAATTTATGTTGTGCTTCCCCATTGAGAGCCCAGTTTGACCGCTTATTCCAAAGCGGTTAGTTCCTTTTCCACAGCAGACTGTGGCTGATCTGTGGGGGGTATCATACCCCAAGTCATCACAAACCAAGACAGTAATAACAGGATACAGCTAAAAATAACTCCTTCAATAGCAAAATGAGAAAACATTAAGCCTCCGAAGGTCCCACCACAAAAAGCGCCTAGAAATTGGCTGGTTGAGAATACTCCCATTGCCGCTCCCTTTTGCTCGGTTGAGACATAACGAGACACCAAAGAAGGCAACAGCGCTTCGAGCAAATTAAAACCGTAAAAGAAAACCACCAAAGCAAGTAACGCCACCCATAAACTGTCGCCGGCAGAAAAAGATAGAATGAATTCTGCCAATATCAAACTGCCTATTCCCAGCAAGACCACTTGACGCAATAACTTCAGTTTTTCTGCCAAAATCAGACTAGGGAGCATCAACAAAAGAGAGAGCACTAGTGTTCCGGCATATATATATCCATGTCGCTCAACCGCCAGATCGAGTCCTTGATGTAACCACAATGGCACGACCAAAAAAAGCGCAGTGAGACAAAAATGCAGCGCAAACACACCTAAATTCAAACGCATTAACTCTGGTCTGGATACAAGGGACAACAAAACTGGATGGGGCTGCTTGCGCGCTGCATGTAAGCGTGGTCTATCCACTTCAGGCACCCGCCACCAAAGAATGGCCAACGCCATTAAGCTACTGAACGCCATTAATAAAAATAAACCTTTTAAGTTCAGCAGAGTCAATAACACTGGACCGCTCACCAATGCGAGCATAAAGGCCAAGCCAATACTCATGCCGATAGCGGCCATGGCTTTGCTTTGATGCTGTGGGCGAATCAAATCCCCCGCCGTCGCCATCACCACCGCGGCGATGGCACCAGACCCTTGCAGGGCGCGGGCAACAATGATTCCCAAAATAGAATCACTAAAAACGCCCACCAGACTACCTACAAAAAACAACAGCAATCCCACCGTTAAAACCGCATGGCGACCGACCTTATCCGACCACCAACCAAAGGGGATTTGCAAAAGCGCCTGGGTAAGCCCATAGATACCCACTCCGACCCCTATCCAAAAAGGAGTGGCGCCTGAAATTTCGTGGGTCATCAAGGTTAATACTGGTAAAATTAAAAATAACCCAAACATGCGTAATGCAAAAATACTCGCCAACGCGACCATTGCCTGACGTTCACCAGGAGTCATGGCATCTGTTAGTAGTGTGTCTTTCAACGGGATTTGCCTGCAAATCGCAAAACACCGTATATTAACAGGTTGGCATTTGCTCGGAAAATTTAATGGATTCTATTTATATTCAAGGTGCACGAACCCACAATTTAAAAAATATCGATCTCGAACTCCCTCGCGACAAACTCATTGTGATCACAGGATTATCTGGCTCCGGAAAATCCTCGTTGGCATTCGATACTCTCTACGCCGAAGGCCAACGGCGATATGTGGAGTCTCTGTCCGCCTATGCCAGACAATTTCTCTCGGTGATGGAAAAGCCAGACGTGGACCATATAGAAGGGCTCTCACCGGCGATCTCCATTGAACAAAAATCCACTTCCCATAATCCTCGCTCCACGGTGGGGACCATTACCGAAATTTACGACTATTTGCGATTACTATTTGCTCGAGTGGGTGAACCCCGCTGCCCCACCCATGGTCAACCCTTGAGCGCTCAAACCATCAGTGAGATGGTGGACAGAGTCTTGACCCTACCGGCGTCATCCAAATGGGTACTGTTGGCACCAGTCGTCAAAGATAGAAAAGGAGAGCATTTACAGTTATTAGACGAACTGCGCATGCAGGGATTCGTACGGGCACAAATTGATGGCACGCTCACGGATCTCGATTCGCCACCAAAACTGGATTTACGCAAGAAACACTCAATTGATGTGGTGATCGATCGATTTAAGATCCGCGAAGATATCGCGCAAAGGCTGGCTGAATCCTTTGAAACTGCACTTAGAGTTGGTGAAGGCGTTGCATTTGTTCAGCCCATGGATGAAACAGATCCAACCCCTATACTCTTTTCGGAAAACTTTGCCTGTCCCCATTGTGGTTACAGTCTATCTGAGCTGGAACCCAGACTGTTTTCTTTCAATAATCCTCATGGTGCCTGTGGTACGTGTGATGGCTTGGGGGTAAAAGAGTTTTTCAGCGAAGACGCGGTGGTGCGACATCCAGAGTTGAGTCTCGCAGAAGGTGCCATCCGTGGCTGGGACCGACGCAATGCTTACTACTATCAAATGCTCACCTCACTGGCACACCATTATCAATTTGATATCGATTTACCGTTCAGCGCACAACCTGAGGAAGTGAAGAAAACAGTTCTCTATGGCAGTGGTGAAGAGATCATAGAGTTCCGCTACTTGTCAGATAACGGTCGTGAGATGCGACGCAGTTACGTCTTCGAAGGCGTGATCCCCAATATGGAACGACGTTACCGCGATACCGATTCCAGCTCGATCAGAGAAGATCTGGCTAAATACATGGTACGCAAAGCCTGCCCCGATTGTCAGGGAACCCGCCTCAAAGAGAGTGCCCGCAATGTATTTGTGGCAGAACAGACCCTTGCTGATATCACGGCTTTAACCATTCGGCAGGCTCAGGATTTTTTTCAAAACTTAACGCTCTCAGGATGGCGTCGGGAAATTGCAGATAAAATTGTCAATGAAGTCAACGAACGTCTCAGTTTCTTAGTCAATGTGGGGTTGGATTACCTCACTCTGGCCCGTGAAGCGGGCACCCTCTCTGGTGGGGAAGCCCAACGCATTCGATTGGCCAGCCAGATCGGTGCGGGACTGGTAGGCGTGATGTATATCTTAGATGAACCCAGCATCGGTCTGCATCAACGGGACAATCAGAGGTTGATAGATACGTTGATGCAATTACGCGAGCTGGGCAATACCGTGATTGTTGTCGAACACGATGAAGAAGCCATTCGCGCCGCTGATTTCATCATAGATATCGGTCCCGCGGCTGGGGTTCATGGAGGAGAGGTGATCGCAACCGGAACCGCCGAGGAAATTGAAGCGGAACCGCGCTCCCTCACCGGACAATATTTAAAGGGCGCAAAACGCATCGACATACCGGCTCACCGGCACAGCGCAAAACAGAACGAATGGCTGCGACTGGAAGGCGCCAATGGGAACAATTTAAAATCACCACTGTTGCAGATCCCCACCGGCACGCTGACCTTGATCACTGGGGTATCGGGCTCAGGTAAATCGACCTTGATCAACGAAACCCTCTATCGCATCGCAGCTAAAACTTTAAACGGTGCATCGGAGTTACCCGCGCCTTACAAAAAGATAGAGGGATTAGAATTTTTTGACAAAGTGGTCAATATCGACCAAAGCCCGATTGGCCGCACGCCCAGATCGAACCCGGCCACATATACCGGCCTGTTTACACCGATAAGGGAATTGTTTGCCGCCACACAAGAATCCAGAGCGCGAGGCTATTCACCTGGACGCTTTAGCTTTAATGTTAAAGGGGGCCGGTGCGAAGCCTGCCAAGGAGATGGGGATATAAAAGTAGAAATGCATTTTCTACCCGACCTCTATGTACCCTGCGATACCTGTGAAGGTAAAAGATACAATCGTGAAACTCTTGCTGTTCTGTATAAGGGCAAAAACATTCACGAAGTTTTGTCCATGACGGTAGAAGAGGCGAGAGACTTTTTCGATGCAGTGCCGGTATTGGCGCGTAAATTACAAACCCTGATAGACGTGGGACTGTCCTACATTCAGTTGGGACAGAGTGCCATTACGTTATCCGGAGGAGAAGCGCAAAGAGTGAAACTCTCCAAAGAGCTCTCTAAACGGGATACCGGTAAAACACTCTATATATTGGACGAACCTACTACTGGGTTACACTTTCACGATATTGCACAGTTATTAGATGTGTTGACCCGGTTAAGGGATCATGGCAACACCGTTGTGGTCATCGAACATAACCTAGACGTCATCAAAGTAGCGGACTGGGTCATTGATCTCGGTCCAGAAGGGGGGGAAGGAGGAGGCAAAATCATTGCCACCGGTACACCAGAAGAGATCGCCACCTTAGAATCTTCACACACAGGCAGATTCCTGGCACAACTGTTAGCGTCAGTGGACGCCACTCATAAATTAACTGCATTAAATTAATTGGCTCTTATTCGAACCTCATGGATTTTTTCACAAGTCGCTTCTATTCCTTGCAATAGACGGAAACCCGTACGGCTCAAGTTATCTGCTTGCACATACGCATAAGCCGGTCGCTTGAGACCGGTGAGTGCGGGCCAATGAACATATTTAAAGAAGTCATCGCCGGACATGTTCATCTGAGTAGATAAAATCAATTGTGGCGAACGCGTGACCAATGCCTCCAAGTCAATGATCGGCGTTAAACTGGCCAACTCGGCAAATATATTACGCCCACCGCAAAGTTCTATCACATCATTAATAATATGATTGCCATTGACTGTCATCAATGGATTGGGCCAGGTTAAGTAAAATACCTCTATTTTGGGCAGATCTTGGTATTGCCTTCGCAGCATGCTGACTCTATTTTCGAAGGGTTGCAACTGTTGAGGCAGTTTTTCTTGCGCGCCCAACAACTGCGCCACTCGGGTAATTTCCGCAGAGAATTCATTCAATCGCCCCACGTGGGAGGCGTAAACGGTCAACCCCAGTGCTTCTAATTTTTCAATCGCTTTTGTCGGCGTGCCTGTGTGCCAGGCGAGAATGAGATCAGGCTGTAGCCTGATGATGGCTTCATAATCCAGGGTGATGCCATCCCCGACTTTTGGTATGTTTTGTGCTGCCGCGGGAAAATCACTGTAGGCCACCGTGGCCACTAAAGCCTCTTGCTTCTCAAGAGCGTACAGCCATTCAGTCAGGTGAGGCGCAAGCGTCAGGATTCGGGTAGGATCCGCACTGAATCGGACTTGCACACCACGTGCATCGGTAACGGTAGCGGCCAAAAGAGAACCAGACAGAAGCAAATAACTACACAATAGTAAAATGTTGCAAATCGATCTAAGTTGAAAAATGGTGTCGCAACCTGGTCCAATTAAAAGATTCTCCAGGATCGGTTTTTCGATCTGGCGCAATGTGCTGGTGTCCAACAATCTGCTGTGCATTTAGCTTGGGATAATACTGGATCAGACAGTCCAATACTGCAAAAAGTGTTTTATATTGCGCGTCACTGTAGGCAATATGGTCACAGCCTTCCAATTCTATCCCAATAGAAAAATCATTACAGGCAATTCGACCTTGATAGCAAGATTGTCCCGCATGCCAAGCACGCCGATGAAAAGGCACGAACTGAATGATACTCCCCTGACGTTCGATCAACAGATGAGATGAAACACGCAAATGTGCAATCGATTTATAATAGGGATGTTTATCCGTATCCAATTGATTACAAAATAGATGGATGATGTCTTCGCCGCCAAACTCATTGGGGGGCAAACTAATATTGTGTAACACGATAAGATCCACGGCACTATCCGTTGGGCGATCGTCTGCATTTGGAGATTCAATGCGACGCACTGGATCTAACCAACCTGAAATGATTTTCATCACATTTTAATTCTATGGGTTTCTACTTTAGTGGACCATCACCAGATCTAATGACTTTTCATCCTGTAATGAACTATATTCTTGTTCTAACATACGAATTGTTTTTTCCTTACGCGTATGGCTAAATGCGACAAAATTAAAGCCCGTCTGAATGTCCTGCACCAGCTGGTTGAACTGACCCTCCGCAGTCATAGACTGCACGCCGGATCGATCCTGGTGAAATATATTAGCGATATTGTGCAATACGTGAAGCGACCAAATAAAATTTTGACCGTCGGCCCCTTCTCTTTCTAACAGAGCATTCATCACCCAACTCCAAGACTCGATAATAAACTGGCTCACCGGCTGGCTAAGATCGTAGTTTTCTAAAATGCGATTAATGATGGTGCACACATAAGCCTCATACTCATTGAGTTCAATGGTCGCTTTATCCTGATATAGACCAGCTATGCCTTTACCGTCTTCTCCTGGTTCTTCCAAAACAGGATACAGTTTTTTTAAATGCTTTTGAATATAGGCATGTAAACTAGAGCGCGCATCGACAAAGACATTGGCATTTCCCTTATAGGCTTCCAGAAGTTCATCGATGATCTGTGTCAGCGCCTGAAGAAATGCCTGCCCATCAAAATCTTTATCAGGATCGTGGTCGAGACACAGCTCACACACCTCTTTAATTAGTTTTCTGGCGGGATGTTGTTTACGTGTCAAAAAACTCTTATCCGTGCGCACACTGTCGACTAATGGAGACTGCAATCGCCGTATTTGTAACTGTAATTTTGGGTGCACTGGTGCGTTTTCCAAAATGTAATCAAATACTAAAGTCACGACACCCTGTAGCGCCTCAGTTTGATCCCATTGATTCTTTTGTCTCTTCTGTTTGCTGTCAGCATGCCATTCTAAGTGGCGATAAAGATTCACGCTATGGGACAGCACTTCTGTTTCAAAGCAATCAAAGAGTAACGGGCGAAAATCATTGCATACATCAACCGAATCTAAGGAGGCGAGAAAACACCTCAATAAGGGTTTAGGTGCCAATGGAAAATCTTCCAATGTGGCATTAGCCGGCAAGATAGATTGAACCTGTTGCCATAGGACGCTTGACTCTTTCTGTTGTAGTAGCTGGATCCGTCCCAACCTCTCCCGATGACTGGCTTTGATTACTTGATCATAAAGGGAAATTTTTTGCTGTGTCGCATCATCGATATCCTCATCTTTCAAATCAGCCACACCGAAAGCAGAAGTTGCCACCTCATCTAAAAATTCAGATAACCAGCGATCTTGGATCTGGGTAATGTGCGCGATTCCGGCCAACCATTTCTGTTTTCCGGAGGTATCTGAGAGACTGTGCGCGTGGCGCTGCATCAGTTTATGCTGTTCCAATAGAAATTGCTCAAATAAGTGACGCAGTGACGGCTGTATGGCCAGCCAAATTTCACTTAAAAATTGAGAATATGCGGAGGCTGCCCTCATCACGTCAACAAAAATCCTGTGCTAATAAATATCATGATACCTAATTCATATATCGGCCTGCGGAACGAGAGTTAGGCACCTGACGCATGCCGAATGTGTGATGGCGTTCACACACTGCCGGTGAGTATCGCGCCCAATTTGGGCGGGACGACAGAAACTGCTGCACGGGCGCCGTAAATTAAATAAACTTACTTTTATGACGACAGATCCCTCTAAACAATTACCTTTAGATGAGATACGACGCAATGTTCAATGTGCTCTGGAAGAGGATGTGGGCACAGGAGATATCAGCGCCGTTCTGATCCCCTCGGTGCGACAGTCCCAAGCCCGCATTATCGCCCGGGAGAGCGCGATTCTAGCTGGACGGGCCTGGGCAGAGGAAACCTTTCAACAGACGGACCCAGCAATCCAGCTTGACTGGCACTTCAAAGATGGAGAAGCAATCGCAGCAAATGAGTCCATTTGTGAGATCCAGGGCCCCGCTCAAGGCATCCTCACTGCTGAACGAACTGCGCTAAACTTTTTGCAAACCCTATCGGCGGTGGCCACTCAAACCGCACACTACGTGCAGCTGGTGGCAGAAACCGGAGTAGTCATACTAGATACCAGAAAAACCATACCTGGACTACGAACTGCGCAAAAATATGCGGTGCACTGTGGCGGTGGACACAATCATCGCATGGGGCTATTTGATGCCTACCTCATCAAGGAAAACCACATTCGTGCAGCCGGCGGCATAGAAATGGCAATTGCTCAGGCAAGAGCCAATCAGCCTGATGCGCCCATAGAAATCGAAGTGGAAAACCTAGAGGAACTCTCTCAAGCCTTAGCGCTTGGGGTCACACAAATTTTATTGGATAACTTTACATTGGAGATGTTGGTGGAAGCGGTAAAGATCAATCAGGGACGAGCGAGATTAGAAGCTTCAGGCGGGATAAAAGAGTCAACTGTGCGCCAGATCGCCGGTACCGGAATTGACGCCATTTCCATTGGTGCCTTAACTAAAAATATTCAAGCTACCGATTTTTCTCTACTGTTTGAAGTCACTTAACTGACAGATCCAGAATGAGAAGAGGTTTTCTGAGGAACAGGTGTACGCCAGATCCCTGCCAATAGGCTACCCATCAAACAGTGGACAACACTTGAGATAGCGCTTGGGATCGCAACCACCGGATCGGCAAAATTATTTCTTGCCAATACTGCCCCCAGTCCGGAATTCTGCATGCCCACCTCAATTGAGATCGTGCGCGCCACTATTGACTCCCGCGTCAGTCGCCACGCAACCAGATATGCAACCGTAAAACCCAAAGTGTGCAGACAAAAAACTGCCCAAATCAGACTCAAACCGGAAGTTATGATCCGTTGCTGTCCGGAGCCAATAATACTTGCGACAATGAGAACGATGGCAATCACGGCGATAGCAGGTGCCACAATCTGTACCCGCGCGGTGAATCCTGGCGCATAGCGATTCAACAGAACGCCTAAACAGAGCGGAAATAACACCACCTGCACAGTATTGATAAATAATCCCCAGGCGCTCACCTCCACTCTTTCGCCCACTAACACCGTCGTCAACAAAGGTGTCATGAGCACTGCAAATAAGGTAGAGATTGCCGTCATCGACACCGACAGCGCAACATTTGCACCCGCCAAAAAGCAAATCACATTGGATGCAGTGCCTCCCGGACAACAGGCCACTAAAATCAAGCCAGCCGCCAGAAAAGCCGGTAATTGAAATACAGTCGCTATCATCCAACCAAAAAGTGGCATCAACAGAAATTGCAGTCCCACTCCCAGAGCAACCCATGTTGGATAGCGTAGAATATTTTTGAAATCCTCAATGGTCAGGGTCAGCCCCATGCCGAGCATAATCACCCCAAGACCCAGGGTGATATATAACCCACTAAACCAAGTGAAAAGTTCCGGCTCAATGAGTGCAAGTACACTCGCAACTAACACCCAAAGAGGGAAAGCGTTGGTAAAGAGTGTCAGCCAGCGCATCTTGCACTCCACCTTTCATGTACACAGTTGTGGATTGGAAAACAGGCAGGTGGTGCCGGAGAGAGGAATCGAACCCCCGACCTTTTCATTACGAATGAATTGCTCTACCGACTGAGCTACTCCGGCAAAAGAGCGCTCGAGTATAAGGATAAAATAGCAGAGAAACAAGGGCTTGGATAATCTAAACTCGTCCTCAGTCCTTTATATCAGAATCACAGATACGAATCACAACATCGATTCCAGCGGCCTCAGTGCCATTCGGTAGCGGCGGCAATCGACTGATTGTGACATCCGTAGAGGGCACATCCGTTAACTGCCCGGTGTTCAGGTGATAAAAGTGGTGATGGGGCATCACATTGGTGTCATAAAAAAGACGGTTTCCCTCCACCCAAATGGGTCTTAGTAGTTTGCGTTTTGCGAACAGACCTAAGGTGTTGTAAACAGTCGCCTTAGACACCGTCGAACCCCGAGAATTGACCGAGCGCAATACATCTTCAGCGGTTAAATGTTGATTCTTACCAAACAACAGGCGAGCGATTTCGATGCGCTGAGCAGTGGGTTGGATTTGCCGCTCGCGCAAATAGTTTCCAAGTGATTCGAAAGAGAGTGGGTAAGATTCGCTTTTTAGATCCATCTCTATGATATATCAAAGTTATCTTCAGTTGTCCAAACTCTGTTCAACCGACCAAGGGCGCTTCAGAGGATGCCGCTGATGCCGCTAGCAATTTTAGTACTAAAGGTTCAATAGTGATCCTGTGCCTGTTGGATGATGGGGATTCCGCATTTTTGAGAACCCGTGATGTCAATCAATTTGCGCCACGGAGAATAAATCACCCAACCGGAAATACAAAGTGATGACAAGGAAAACTTAAGACTACATGGCAACAACGACTGACATTCCTCTAGATGGGCTTGCCCGAAAATTGGTTCAAGATAATTTATTGAGCCATGAGACAGCACAAGATGCGCTACAGGGTGCCAAATCGGAAAAGCTCCCCTTTGTCACCTATTTGACGAAAAATGACATTCTCTCCGCCCGCCAAGTGGCGACAATGGCGTCACTTGAATTCGGTCTACCTCTTTTCGATATCAGCCGCTTGGAAGCGAGCACCGAGATTCGAAATTTAGTTAACGAAAAGTTGGTGAGAAAACATCACTTGCTTCCCATATTTAAACGGGGCAATAAATTATTTGTTGCCATCTCCGATCCGACTAATTTACAGGCACTGGACGAAATCAAATTCGCCTCAGGTCACAATATTGAGGCCATCGTCGTCGAAGACAGTAAGTTGGTCCAGGCAATCGAAAAAACCTTTTCCCAGGAAGATCTAGATATCGGCGAAGGTCTGGATGACGAAGACTTAGACGCCCTTGATATTGTGTCCGGCGAAGAGGAGATGGCACAAGCAGAGGATGACTCAGGCGAAGATGACGCGCCCATTGTTCGTTTCGTCAACAAAGTGCTGCTGGATGGCATCCACAAAGGCGTCTCAGATCTGCACTTTGAACCATACGAAAAAAGTTTCCGTATTCGCTTCAGACAAGACGGTATCTTGCATACGGCCGCCTCCCCGCCCATGAGTATTGCCAACCGACTCACAGCGCGGATTAAGGTGATGGCGCGCATGGATATTTCTGAACGTCGCATCCCTCAGGATGGCCGCATCAAATTGAGCTTGTCCAAAAAGCGTGCCATCGATTTTCGGGTCAACACGCTCCCTACATTATGGGGCGAAAAAATTGTTATGCGGATCCTCGACCCCAGCAGTGCCAAAATTGGCATCGACGCCTTGGGTTATGAACCTGGTCAAAAAGAGAATTTTATGGAGGCGATCCATAAGCCTCAGGGCATGGTATTGGTAACAGGGCCGACGGGTAGTGGTAAAACCGTCTCTCTTTATACTGGCCTCAACATATTAAATACCGACGAACGCAATATCTCTACTGCGGAGGATCCCGTAGAAATCAATTTGGCGGGTATCAATCAAGTCAATATGAATCCTAAGGTGGGATTAACCTTTTCCTCCGCTCTACGCGCATTCTTGCGTCAGGACCCAGATGTGATTATGGTAGGGGAGATCCGGGATAAGGAAACCGGCGAAATTGCGATTAAGGCGGCACAGACCGGCCATATGGTGCTCTCCACGCTGCATACCAATAGCGCACCAGAAACGCTAAACAGATTGATGAATATGGGCATTGAGCCCTTTAACATTGCCACTTCTGTCAACCTGATTATTGCTCAACGGTTGGCACGAAGACTCTGCCCCCACTGTAAAAAAGAAACCAAACTGCCGAAAGAGGTGCTGACGCGTGCAGGTTTCACCGCTGCTGAAATACCAGATCTGAATCTGTTCGAAGCAGTGGGATGCAGTAAATGTAAACAGGGATACTCGGGACGAGTGGGCATTTACGAAGTGATGCCGATATCTGAGGAGATGCAAAATCTCATCATGACCGGCGCAAATTCATTGCAATTGGCCCAACAGGCGAAAGAGGAAGGTATCAATGATTTACGCCGATCCGGGTTAAATAAGGTAGCAGAGGGCCTCACCAGCCTTGAAGAAATCAATCGTGTAACTAAGGATTAAGTACCATGGCGGCATCTAAAGAGTTAAAGTCATCCACCTTTGCTTGGGAAGGAACCGATCAGCGGGGCCGGAAAACCAAAGGCCAAAGTCAGGGAACAAGCGCCGCCCTGATCAAAGCCGAGCTACGCCGACAAGGGATCACACCGTCGAAAATCTCAAAAAAATCAACCGCAACAGCAAACCGCAAGAAAAAAATTCTAACCAAAGACATCGCTGTTTTTGCGCGTCAAATGGCTACCATGATGCAAGCCGGTGTACCTTTGGTGCAAGCATTCGATATCATTGGCAAGGGCCACGACAATCCAGCGATGCAGATCCTGATTATGCAAATCAAAGCAGACATCGAGGGAGGAAACTCCTTTTCTGAAGCATTGCGAAAACATCCGCAATATTTCGATGATCTATTTTGTAACCTCACGGCAGCCGGTGAACAAGCGGGTGTGTTAGATGATTTGTTGGATAAGATTGCAACCTATAAAGAAAAAACCGAAGCCATTAAAGCGAAGATTAAAAAGGCGCTAACCTATCCCACAGCCATTATTGTCATCGCGTTTGCGGTGACTGCCATTCTGTTGGTATTCGTGGTACCTCAGTTTGAAGATCTCTTTTCGGGATTTGGTGCCGACTTGCCCACCTTTACCCGCATGGTGATCGATCTTTCGGAATTTATGCAAAAATGGTGGCTACCGATCCTTGTCGGTCTAATCGCCTCAGGTGTGGCTTTTTCCCAAGCGAAGAAGAAATCGCTAAAGTTTCGCCAAAATTTAGATAAAATCACACTAAAATTGCCTGTAGTGGGTGATATTGTCACCAAGGCTTCCATTGCACGCTATGCGCGAACGCTGGCAACCACCTTTGCCGCCGGTGTGCCCCTAGTAGAAGCGTTGGAAACGGTAGCGGGCGCCACGGGTAATTGGGTGTACACTGCTGGTGTGTTCAAAATTCGTGAAGAGGTCTCCACTGGCCAACAGTTACAACAAGCAATGAAAGGCACCCAACTATTTCCCAATATGGTGGTGCAGATGGTGGCTATCGGTGAAGAGTCGGGTTCATTAGACACTATGTTAGGCAAAGTCGCTGATTTTTACGAAGAAGAAGTAGATAACATGGTTGACAATCTCAGCTCGCTATTGGAGCCGATTATTATGGCTGTGCTCGGTATTCTGGTGGGCGGATTGGTGACTGCTATGTATTTACCCATTTTCAAAATGGGTCAGGTGGTGTAAGCCTGTTTTATCCACATAATCGATTCAGACACGGATGTCAGAGTTAATACTCTATTTTAATCATTACCCGATTGCCTTGATGGCTGTTGCAGGTCTATTGGGCCTAATTGTCGGCAGCTTTCTCAATGTGGTCAGTTATCGCCTGCCATTAATGATGTTTCGGGACTGGCGCACTCAAGCAAGAGAATATCTTGAGTTAGAGGCGACGCATGAGAATATAGAAGAAGAGAGCACACTCAATCTAGCGTTTCCTGCCTCCCATTGTCCAAACTGTAAAGGTGAAATTTGGGCAAGAGATAACATTCCCTTGCTGGGTTGGCTATTTCTGCGAGGCAAATGCCGCCACTGCGGTGTGTCTATTTCTGTTCGCTATCCAATCGTGGAATGTCTGACTGCTGCCTTCAGTATGGTCGTTGTTTTCTATTTTGGATTTAACATTCAGAGTCTGGCGGCACTCGTCTTAACCTGGTCATTGATAGCCTTATCATTGATAGATATTGATCACCAAATTCTGCCAGATCAAATCACACTGTCACTGCTCTGGCTTGGTCTATTTTTAAGCCTATTCTCCTTTGAATCATTTACCACGCCCACTGAGGCAATTGTGGGCGCCATGGCAGGATACTTAAGTCTCTGGACCATTTATATGATTTTTAAAATAGTCACTGGCAAAGAAGGCATGGGCTTTGGAGATTTTAAGCTCTTTGCCGCCTTAGGGGCGTGGCTTGGCTGGCAAAGCCTACCCTTGATTATTCTACTTTCCTCACTTGTCGGCGCTGCTGTCGGCATCAGTCTAATAGTGTTTCGTGGTGCAGATCGACAATTGGCGATACCTTTTGGCCCCTACCTGGCGGCGGCGGGTTGGATTGCGCTCATCTGGGGCGATCGCATCATTCAAGCCTATTTAGGCAGCCCCCTACTCCATTAATCTTCTTGCCTTTAAAAATCATCTGACTACACTTGTGACTTTCTTATTCAGGAAGGTCTAAGTATTCATGTATATAGTGGCGCTCACAGGAGGCATTGGATCGGGCAAATCCACTGTCGCAAAGATTTTTAGAGACTTAGGTGTCACCACTATTGATACAGATCAACTGGCGCGAGATGTAGTGATGCCGGGACAACCCGCATTAGAAAAGATTGTCGAACATTTCGGAAACGAGATGTTAAATCAGCATGGAGAGTTGGATCGCGAACGTATGCGAGAATATATTTTTCAACACCCTGAAGACAAGAAAGTGCTAGAAAACATCACCCATCCCGCTATTTTTATGGCGATGCAGAAAGCCTTACAAGAAGCAACCAGTCAATACGTTATCCTCGAAATCCCGCTACTGGCAGAGTCTGGAGGTCAACGAGGTTTAGCGCAGCGAGTTTTATTGGTGGATGTGACCGAAGATCAACAAATTCAACGGACTATGTCGCGAGATGGTGTCGATCGACCTTCGGTCGAGGCGATTTTAAAAGCACAATCTACACGCGAAGCACGCCAATCATTGGCGGATGATGTTATTGTAAACGACAAGGACTTCAAACACCTAGAAGCACAAGTGAAGCAGCTTCATAAGAGATATCTACAACTAGCCGATAACCTAAATTAAACTAATGGGCAAACTACCACCATGGCGGGATTGAGCGTTAGAAAACCAATGGCCTTTACACTAATCAGCACGGATGAAAGCACAGATGAGCCCACGTTGCTCGATAGCACCAGTGTTCCGATGCTCACTTACGAATTGCCGCTGTGTGAAAGAATTCGTACCTTCCTTCGTCTTGAAAGCCTGTTCCGCGAAGGCACCCAAGCCATACATGGAGACGCCAAACGGGAAGCACGCCAGTCTCTGATGTCCCTCGTCACCATCTTGCACATCTTGGATAGAAATGATCTCAGAACCGATGTCATTAAAGAGCTGGATCATCAAATAAGTCATTTAGCAGAACTAGATAAGATGAAAGATGTGGATCCTCACAAATTGAGCCGCATCTTAGACGAGATGGAATCCCTACTAGATGAATTAATACGACACAAAGGGCGCCTTGGTCAATCGCTCAGGAGCCAAGAGGTGTTGAATAGTATTTTGCAACGCATGGGATTAATTGCCGGTACTTGCGATTTTGATTTACCAATTCTACATCACTGGTTAGGTCAATCGATGTCTATGCGACGTGAGGATTTACAGGATTGGTATCAACAACTCGATAGCATACGCCGCTCTATTAATTTGATTTTAAAATTGACCAGAGAGAGTAATGACGCGCAAGAAGCGACTGCCCTTGCTGGCTTCTATCAGAATAACTTAAATAAGCAACGTGCTTATCAATTGTTGCAGGTATCGGTGGCGCGTCACCTGCAAGTCTTCCCCGAGATCAGCGCTGGGAAGCATCGTGTATCCATCCGCTTTCTGCGCTATACGAAACACCAACGCGCCACCCAAGCGCAGGATGATATCCCTTTTTATCTCAATTGTTGTGTGCTCTAACTGATGGTGACTCATGTAGCCTGCCCCCGCTGTGGGCAATCTGTTCCTTGGAATGATCAGGCGACTCATCGTCCTTTTTGCAGTGAAAAATGTAAACTCATCGATCTGGGTCAATGGGCCGACGAGGATCATCGTATTTCTGGATCCTTAGACTCTGATCCCATATGGGACTCGAACAGCGGCGCCGAGGATTGAAGGTATCGATTCAGACTCTTGCCATAGGGCGGAGGTAAAAGCCAATCCCTGAGCCCCAAATTCGAAAGCTTGTTTAAAATCATCCCCAGCCATGCCACCCAATAGATAAGCAGGCATGGGCGCCAGATCCAATAGCTCTTTAGTTTTTTGCCATCCGAGCGGCACTGCCTCAGGATGAGTATGGGTAGCTGACACAGGCGAGATAAAAACAAAATCCATCTGTAGTTGCGTCGCCATTTGTAATTCATCCATTGAGTGGCAGGCGCTGGAATAGAGCAACCTGGGATGTTTTCGCAAATTGGTACAATGTCTTAATCGATGTGAATCGAAATGCACACCCTCTGCATTTAACTTAATGGCCTCTTCAACGCTACCATTGTGTAAATAGAAACTGCCGTATTCGTCACACAGGGTACGACTGGCGTTAGCAAGCGCCATTTTTTGCGTCAACTGTAAGCCCTTGGCACGAAACTGCACCATCGGCACTCCAGCCAATAACACTGCTTCTAATCGCTCTAGAAATCGATGATCCGCGTTAGGCATCAACTCTGGCTCAGGGGTCACACCAACTAAACTGGGTAATCTTAACGCAGTGAGGATGCCCTGGTTTGCCGCAGGAGTAGTGAGTTCAGCTAACTGCGCGGGATCTACCCACGTCAGCGGTTGTCCCTCGTTCGCAACCACGCGCCCCTGGTAAGCATGTACTTCAAAAATAAACAACTCCACAGACAGTTTTTCGTAGCGAAATGGCACTCTCAACAGAAAGCTGATTTGAGTCGGGCGAATGCCCAACTCCTCCAATAACTCTCGATGTAACGCCTGCTCTACGGTCTCGCCCGCTTCCACTTTGCCACCGGGAAACTCCCATTTTCCCCCTTCGGGTTGATGCAGTGATCGTTGACTGAGAAGAACCTGGCCCGCACCGTTTTTGATGACGGCCGCCGCGACTGGGATAGGACGATGACTATCTGGCTTAAGTTCTATATTCCGCGTTGATACGCACATAGTCATAACTGAGATCAGTGGTCCAAACCTGGTAACAAGCGTCACCGCGACCTAACTCAACACGGATATGAAAAGCAGGCTGCGCCATAATCTTTTCTGCACTCGACTCAACATAGTCCGGTGCCACCGCGCCCGCCGCAGCTAAAGGCAAAGAGTCTAAATATATGTGTACTTTATCCACGGCTAAACCATCCACACCTGCCCGTCCTACCGCCGCCAGGATACGCCCCCAATTGGGATCGGAGGCGAAAAAAGCGGTCTTACACAGCGGCGATTCGGCAATAGCGTAAGCGACCTTTGCCGCCTCTTCTTCGTGCTTCGCTGCTACTACTTCAATGGTGACACACTTGGTTGCCCCTTCTCCATCCTTCACCAGTTCGATGGCGAGTTCGCGACAGAGATCGAGAGTTTGCGTCAGCAAGGCCTGGTACAGCTCTCCTTCAGCACTGTCTATCAGTGTGTTACCTGCTAACCCGGTAGCCGCCATGACACAGGCGTCATTGGTAGAGGTGTCCCCATCCACGGAAATACGATTAAAGGAGGCGGCGGCGGCCTGCGCCAAGATGGACTGCAAAATCGGTGGTGCCACATTCACATCTGTTGCCAAAAACGCCAACATAGTGGCCATGTTCGGCTTCATCATACCGGCACCTTTGGCAATGCCACTGATGGTAAAAGTTTCCCCGGCAACGTCAAACTTGCGAGAGGCCGCCTTCGGTTTGCTATCTGTGGTCATAATTCCACGAGCCGCATATAACCAACCTGAATCATTTAATCCTGCTGCTAAAGCGGGTACCGCATTCACGATAGCCTCAACAGGTAGACGCTCAGCAATTACCCCAGTGGAAAAGGGCAACACCTCCGTCACCGAGACCTCTGCGAGAGCCGCGACTTTTTCACAGCACGCTAGCGCATCTTGTCTGCCCTGCTCACCCATACCCGCATTGGCATTACCCGAATTGATTAACCAATAGCGTGGCATCGACTGCTGCAAATGTGCCTTTGCGATCTCCACGGGGGCAGCACAAAACGCATTTTGCGTAAACAGAGCTGCGGTGTGGCTACCGGGAACTAGTTCGAATAGAACCAAATCGGGACGATTTTCATAGCGTATCCCAGCAGCAAGAGTATGCACACGCACACCGGATACAGGTAAAACCTGCATGTGAGTATCCAAATGTTGATTCATTTTCTGATCATGTTAGCTTATTTGGCCGTGACACTGTTTATATTTTTTTCCACTGCCACATGGGCAAGGCTCATTCCGTCCCACTTTTCTGTCGGTGCGCACATAGGGACGGTGCTGATCACCTGTGTCAGAGTCATCGCCTGAGGCTGTTGCCATCGCTTCTGCTTCGGCCATCGCACTCTGTTCGGCATGACGAAATTGCATCTCTTGTTCTCGGCGTCTTTGAATTTCGCTTTCCTGCTGTTCCAATTCGTCTTTGCTTTGCACCTGCACCTTACTAATGATTGAAATCACTTCGAAGCGCATGTTGTCTAATAAATTCTGGAACAGCTCAAAGGCTTCCCGTTTATATTCCTGTTTCGGATTTTTTTGCGCATAACCGCGAAAATGAATGCCCTGTCTTAAATGGTCTAGCATGGCCAGATGTTCTTTCCAGGATTTATCTAAAACCTGTAACATCATGTGACGTTCAAAATCCCGCATCACGGCACTGGTCGCGCGCGCTTCTTTTTCCCGATATAGGTTTTCTAACTGTTCTACGATTTTCCTTTTAAGTGCCTCTTCATCTAGAGAGTCGTCCTCATCTAACCAAGTTTGCAGTGGCAGATCCGTACCGAACTCCTCAGTGAGTGCAGTCTGTAATCCCTCAAGATCCCATTGCTCTTCCATACTTTGAGGGGGAATATACCTGTCACTAAATGTATTCACTACCTCAATTCTCATCTCTTCAATGGCTTCTGAAATATCTTGCATCTGCAAGAGATCATCCCGTTGTTCGTATATCACCTTTCGTTGTTCATTGGAGACATCGTCATATTCTAATAGTTGTTTGCGAATATCAAAGTTTCGACCTTCCACTTTACGTTGCGCGTTCTCTATGGCTTTAGTGACCCAAGGATGCTCAATTGCTTCGCCTTCCTCCATACCTAATCGTTGCATGAGACCCGAGACACGTTCGGAGGCAAAAATGCGCATTAAGTTATCTTCCAGCGACACGAAGAACCTGGAGGATCCGGGATCCCCCTGGCGTCCCGAGCGACCACGAAGTTGGTTGTCTACTCTGCGACTTTCATGTCTTTCTGATCCAATAACGTGCAATCCTCCAGCGTGCAACACTTCATCATGACGTTTTTGCCATGCTTGTTTGACCGCCGCTTGCTGTACTTCGTCATTGGGATCCGTATGAGCCAAATCGGCTTCCAAACTACCCCCAAGCACGATATCCGTGCCTCGGCCGGCCATGTTGGTGGCAATGGTGACATGCCCGGGACGGCCTGCTTGGGCAATGATCTCCGCTTCTTTATCATGAAACTTAGCGTTCAATACTTGGTGCTCAATTTTTTCCTGTGTGAGCTTCTTATGCAACAATTCAGACGAGTCAATCGAAGCCGTGCCCACTAATACAGGCTGGCCCTTTTTCACTCGTTCTTTAATGTCTTCGACAATGCACTCATATTTTTCTTTGGCGCTGAGCAAAACGAGATCTGGCAGATCTTCTCTCACCATCTCTTTATGGGTGGGGATCACCACTACCTCTAAGTCGTAAATCTGCTGAAACTCAAATGCCTCCGTATCCGCCGTTCCCGTCATACCAGAAAGCTTGTTATACATGCGGAAGTAATTCTGAAAAGTAATCGCCGCTAAAGTTTGATTTTCTTGTTGAATAGCGACCCCTTCCTTCGCTTCCACCGCTTGATGCAAGCCTTCAGACCAACGTCTACCTGGCATCGTTCGTCCGGTGAATTCATCCACTATCACCACTTTGCCGTTTCGCACTATGTAGTCCACGTTTTTCTGAAACAACGTATGTGCACGCAACGCCGCATTTAAATGGTGTAACAGCAAAACATTTTCGGCTCCATACAGACTTTCATCGGACGCCATAATGCCGGCGTCTATGAGCAACTGCTCCACATGTTCATGACCTTGTTCACTCAAAAACACTTGACGAGCTTTTTCATCGACAAAAAAATCGCCTTCCGATGCTTCATCCGCTTGCGCCGACAGCTTGGGCACGATGCCGTTGAGCTGTTTGTATAGTTCAGAGCTGTCTTCAGCTGGACCGGAAATAATCAACGGGGTTCTGGCTTCATCGATGAGGATAGAATCCACTTCATCCACAATGGCAAAGTTCAACTGCCTTTGCATTTTTTGCTCGAGTGAAAAAGCCATATTGTCACGCAAATAATCGAATCCAAATTCGTTATTGGTGCCATAAATCACGTCTGATGCGTAAGCCGCGCGTTTTTCCTCTGCCTCCATTCCGCCGAAAATGACGCCCACACTCAATCCGAGAAACTCGTAAATCTTGCCCATCCATTCTGCATCTCTTCTCGCCAAATAATCATTGACTGTGATCACATGCACACCTTCACCACCTAAGGCATTGAGGTATGCCGGAAGAGTGGCGACGAGCGTTTTACCTTCCCCTGTTCTCATTTCTGCAATATTGCCTTCGTGTAATACCATGCCACCCAAAAGTTGTTCGTCGAAATGGCGCATATTTAATACACGTTTTCCGGCTTCCCGTACCACCGCAAAAGCCTGCACCAACAACTCGTCTAAAGTTTCGCCCTGCTTCACTCGCGACTGAAACTCTTCGGTCTTGGCACGCAATGCTTCATCGGTAAGGGCCTCGATTTCTGCTTCGAGCGCATTGATAAGCGTCACCTGTTTTTGCAGTCGTTTAACGGTGCGACTGTTTCTCGACCCAAACACTTTAGTAAATACTTTGGCAAACATTGCTGACGAAACCCCTATTCGGAACAGATAAGCAGGAAAAATTTTAAGCGCGATTGTACCTTGATGCGGGTAGGCTCACCATTACTCTTCTACCCTCGGCGACCACGCACGTATCGCATCGGATTAATATGTTTTCCGTGTTCAAAGACTTCAAAGTGTACGTGAGGGCCAGTGGAACGACCTGAGGAACCCATTTTGGCGACTATTTGACCTTTTTCAACTAGATCACCCACCCTAACAATTAATGATTTATTGTGACCATAGCGGGTGACAAATCCATTCCCATGAGTGATCTCCACTAAGTTGCCGTATGCATATCGCTTGCCCGCCCAAGTGACCAATCCGCCCGCCACCGCCACCACTGGGCTATTCTCTTTGCCGGCAAAATCGATTCCTTTGTGGAATTCCCGTCGTCCATGAAAGGGATCGTTTCGGTATCCATATCGAGATGAAATCCAGCCCTTCTGAATGGGCCAGCCGCTGATTCGGCGATCCTGTCGCCATTTCTGTTCCAGCAAAAGGTTGGTTAACACGCCTATGCGTTGGTCCATTTGGGTTGTCCGAGTCTGTAATTCATCGACTCCTGATCGCACCACTGCCCAGTCCACCTCATCATCTTGTGCTAAAGTGTTGGATAACCTCTTTGAAGAGGAGAGCGAAAACTCCGGATCCGAGGCCCCCAGCATTTTCACAAGCCGATTGGCGATGGCCTCGATACGAATGATACGCGCCTCCAATTTTGCCAACTGCTCAATGAGCAGACCATTGTGAGCGTAGCGCTCGCTTTGTTGCATCGGCTCCGGATCCGCGATCACTACCGTGGGCAGCTGTGGCGATCTCTGGGTGGCCAGCCAATACCCCATACTCATCAGACCGAGAGGAAACAACAATCCAACTATCAGCACGAGCAACCACTTCACCTTTGTGGCAAGGTGAAATGTTCGAGGTGCAGCACCCCGTCGTGGAATTAACACAATCTTCATGATCAGTACCCTTTACGCGCGCAGGGAGATCAAGCTAAAGTCATTACCGGCGCAACTTACAGGAAAGCGACAATTGAACACAAAATTGAGCCCAATCAAAGAGATATTAGGCAAAAAAAATGCCACCCTTGGTACGCTAGTGGCGCAAGCAAACAGCCATCTGCAATTGGAGAAGCAACTGGCCAGACACTTGTCACCCCAGCTCTATTCACACGTGAAAATCGCCAAATGGCGAGATGGGGAATTAGTCCTGAGTATGCCGCAGGGCAGTTTATTCACTCGTACGCGTTATTTATTACCCGATCTAGAGAATCAACTTAGACAGGATCCAATTTTTAAACACTTAAAGAAGATACGACTGATCGCCGAAGTTCCCCAGCGACGCCCAACAGCTCAAAAGCGGGCATCACATTCCTTGGACACTAAACATCATCTTCAGGCACTTCGCAGCGCACTTCGCGATATTAAAGAAAATTAATGCTGTGCTAGATCTTCTTCAATCTCGCTGACGCATTAATTTAAGTCAGCGAACGAATTGTGGGCGAGTAAAAGAGATAGGTGACTCAGATCCCTGTTCGAAGGTGACCTGCTCCCATGCATCAGGCTGCTTAATCAAGCTTCTCAACAGTAAATTGTTTAATGCATGACCGGACTTATATCCGCTAAAGGCACCAATCAGGTTGGAACCCAATAGATAGAGATCGCCAATGGCATCTAAAATTTTATGGCGCACAAACTCATCGCCATAACGAAGTCCTTCTTCATTCAAGACTCGATATTCATCTACCACAATGGCATTGTCCAGACTACCGCCCAAAGCAAGATTTTGTGCCCGCAGTTTTTCAATATCACCCATAAAACCGAAGGTTCGAGCACGACTCACTTCTCGCACAAAGGAGGTACTGGAAAAATCGATAGTGGCCGCTTGCGCGGTATTCTTGAAAGCAGGATGATCAAAATCGATTACGAATGAGACCTTAAACCCATCAAAGGGTTCAAAACGAGCCCACTTTTCACCATCTTGAACTTTCACGGCTTTCTTAATGCGAATAAACCGTTTAGGGGCATTCTGTTCCTCAATGCCAGCCGATTGCAGCAGAAACACAAACGGTCCGGCACTGCCATCCATAATCGGCACCTCAGACGCACTGACATCGATAAACAAATTATCAATGCCCAATCCTGCTATTGCCGATAATAGATGTTCCACAGTGGAGATGCGATAACCGTCCTTTTCTAACGAGGTAGATAAGGTCGTTTCACCCACATATTCCGCCAAGGCTGGAATATCCACGGGCGTGTCGAGATCGGAGCGAGTAAAGACGATTCCAGTATTCGCAGGAGCAGGTTTTAAAGTTAATAAGACCTTTTCACCGGTGTGTAAGCCGACACCGGTAGCACGAATAATGTTTTTGAGTGTGCGCTGTTTAATCATTGACTTTCCAGGCGTTTCCTACGCAGTAGATTGGCTGCGATAATGGTGAATTCCATTCGCCGATGGATCCTGCTATCGGCTGGTTGTGGCGAATAATGACATTTTACCAACCAAGTTGCAAATTTGTTTATCGCGCCAGTCTATTTGCACTATAATAGTGCAAATAGACCCACTCAAATTGATTTTTCAATCTAAATAGTGATTAATCCGCTTGTCTCCTTAAGAATGCCGGGATATCCAGGTAATCCAGATCATCAGTTTGTGTGTCCCGTACCACATCTTCCCCTACTGCTCTATTTCGAATCACTGTTGGTTTTTCTAGCATTTGATAATCTGGTGTGCCATCTGCGCGTCGTTTGTGAACTAATTTCACAGGCTTATCACGGCTGGCGCCCAAACCAGTGGCCACCACGGTTACCCGTAGCTCATCGGTCAAATCGGGATCGATTACCGTGCCCACCACCACTGTGGCATTTTCCGAAGCAAAATCCTTCACCGTATTACCCACTTCTTCAAATTCGCCAATCTGTAGATCCATTCCTGCTGTGACATTCACCAGGATCCCTTGCGCGCCGGAGAGATTCACATCTTCTAACAGTGGCGATCTCACCGCTGACTCGGCTGCTTCACGAGCCCGCTCCGGACCGCAAGCGTACCCCGTCCCCATCATCGCCATACCCATTTCCGCCATCACCGTGCGCACATCCGCAAAGTCTACATTGATTAAGCCGGGTCGGGTGATCAGCTCTGATATGCCCTGTACCGCACCTAGCAAAACATTGTTCGCTTCTTTAAAGGCTTCCAATAGGCTCACATCTTTGCCCAACACCGATAACAGCTTTTCGTTTGGAATGGTGATTAAAGAGTCCACATGTTGACTTAATTCATCGATACCCTGTTCTGCTAATAAAAACCGCTTTCTGCCTTCAAAAGGGAAAGGTTTGGTCACCACCGCAACGGTCAACGCCCCTAACTCTTTCGCAGCAGAGGCCACCACCGGCGCAGCACCCGTGCCCGTACCGCCTCCCATACCGGCAGTGATGAAGACCATATCTGCACCATCCAGCACTTCACACAAGCGTTCTCTATCTTCCATGGCGGCTTGGCGACCGATGTCAGGATTGGCGCCTGCACCTAGCCCCCGAGTCACATTGCTACCCATTTGTAAAATGATATCCGATCTCTTGTCCTTTAACGCTTGCGCGTCGGTGTTGGCGCAAATAAAACTCACGCCTTCCAAGTTCCCTGCCACCATATGTTCTACCGCGTTGCCGCCACCGCCACCGACGCCAATCACCTTAATCACTGCATTTTGAGTGTATGAGTCCATTAGTTCGAACATTGATTTCTCCTTGAGTTGCCTTCCTACTTAATTAACACAGTTGCACCGCACAACTAATTTAAAAATTACCCTTAAACCATCGTTTCATCCGCTCCAGTATGCTTTGAAATCCCCCCTCTAGTTTTGGTTCCACCATGCGGTAGTTCCGTTCCTGTTGATACCCGTACACAATCAATCCTACCCCCGTGGCATAGATTGGATTTTTCACGACATCTCCGAGCCCCATTAAATCTTCCGGCACCCCCAATCTCACCGGCATATGAAAGATCTCTTCCGCCAACTCAATCGCGCCTTCCACTTGTGAGCTGCCCCCAGTTAAGACGATGCCCGCAGCTATGAGATCTTCAAACCCACTACGTCTCAATTCAGCTTGTACCAAAGAGAAGAGTTCTTCGTAGCGCGGCTCCACTACATCCGACAAAGTTTGACGGGACAACTGTCTGGCAGGTCTATCGCCAACGCTCGGAACCTCGATAGATTGGTTCACCGAGGCCAGCTGTTTCAGAGAGCAGGCGTGCTTGATTTTGATCTCTTCTGCAAATTGAGTGGGTGTGCGTAACGCTACCGCTATATCGTTAGTCACTTGATCGCCAGCAATCGGGATCACCGCAGTGTGGCGAATGGAGCCTTCCGTAAACACAGCGATATCGGTGGTGCCTCCACCAATATCTACCATGCAGACACCTAACTCTTTCTCGTCGTCAGTTAACACTGCGTAACTAGATGCCAACTGTTCGAGAATCAGATCATCCACTTCCAAACCACATCGCCTGACACACTTGATTATGTTCTGTGCAGCGCTGGTGGCACCGGTGACCATGTGTACTTTGGCTTCTAAACGCACACCGGACATGCCCACCGGCTCTTGTACGCCATCTTGGTTATCGATAATAAATTCCTGTGGTAAGACATGCAGGATTTGCTGATCGGCTGGAATCGCTACTGCCCGGGCCGCATCGATCACACGCTCTACATCGCTGCTCGTGACTTCTTTGTCTCGTATGGCGACAATTCCATGTGAATTTAAGCTGCTGATGTGGCTACCGGCGATGCCCGCATAAACGGAATGTATTTGGCATCCAGCCATCAACTCCGCTTCTTCCACAGCACGCTGAATCGATTGCACAGTGGAATCGATATTCACCACCACGCCTTTTTTCAATCCTCGCGAGGGATGTTTGCCGATCCCAATAATTTCAATTTCATGTTCAGGACTGATTTCCGCCACCACAGCCACTACCTTGGAGGTGCCTATATCCAATCCAACAATAAGATTTTTTTTCTCAGCTCTTTTGTTCATTGGCTACTCCTAGTGACCGACCCTTCACCCACTTCGGGACTCAATCGGCTACCACGCCGAACCGCCATACCATTGGGATAACGCATATCGATGCTGTCAATAGCCGTTTCCTCCTCGGCAACCAGATGAGGGTAAATACGAATAAAATTGTGAAAGCGTTTGCGCACCGACTCTGCGCCCAGTGTGACCTGCACACCGTTATCGAGCCACAATTCAAGTGAATGTCTATCATCCATTGTGAATCGATCAATCTTCAGCTGTAAGGCCGATAGTCGTTGGTTGAATTCTTGAAACATTAAATATATCGCCTGCGATTGGCTGGAAGGTCCACTTAATTTTGGTAACGCTAATCCTACGGGCACCTCATCGGGACTAAATACCCGCAGTTCGCGATCTAATAATTTTGTCTGTTGCCAATAGGCCACTGGTTTTCTCTCTAGTACCTGGATTGCCACCGTACCCGGCCATTTTCGCTTGATGCTCACACTGTCCACCCAAGGAATACTCTGTAATTTCTGATGTATGTCACGAACATCTAAACTAAAAAAACTCACGGCTAACTCAGGTTGCAATACATGGCGTATTTGACTCCGTTGAAGATAGTGCCAGTCCCCTTCAATTCGTACCAACTCAATGGGAAAGACGTTTGGATCTTTCAATGTCAACTGTAGCCAGATCAGTGTGCCAGCGACGACTCCAACCAAGATGATTTTACTGATCCGCAGCACCCAATGTTTCCAAAACTCTCTCACCGACGCGAGACGTCTGTTTTCACGCGGCCAGTTCCAACGAGGTCCTCCAACGGGAATTCTATATTTCCCTGATTTTCGCCATCGATGATTTTTATCCAACGCGGTGACGCTCAACGGTCCCTCCTCCCCACTGCACCCTTAGGAACGAAAGAAGTGGCCAAAACCTCAATCACCAGATCGTCAAATGAATAACCAGCGGCATTGGCGGCCATCGGCACCAAAGAATGGCTCGTCATACCCGGAATCGTGTTTACCTCAATCAGAAAAGGTTGTTGAGATTCGTCGAGGATAAAATCGACTCGCCCCCAACCTGATGCACCCAAACAACTAAAGGCTTGCAGAGATATCGCCTGTAACTGCTGCGCGACCGCATCTGGCAACGATGCCGGACAATGGTATTGAGTGCTATCACTTTCATATTTAGCCTGATAGTCATAAAACTCCGACTCGGTTTCAATCTCTACCAGCGGCAAACATGCCTCATGTAAAACGGCACAGGTGACTTCACGTCCGGTTATCCATTGTTCTGCGATTACGGTGGTGTCATAAGCACATGCCTTTGCGTAGGCGGCAGGCAAGTCCTGCACTCGATTCACCCTAGAAATACCGACTGATGACCCCTCTGTAGCGGGTTTCACGGCTAAGGGCAACCCGAGGGAAGAAACCAAAGCAGTCCAATCACAGCCCGCTTCGATTAGTTGGAACTGCGGAGTATTCAATTCCTGTGCTTGCCAGAGTTGCTTACTTTTCATTTTGTCCATCGCTAAAGCAGAACCCAACACACCACTACCGGTGTAGGGTAAATTGATCGACTCTAACAGGCCCTGGATCACCCCATCTTCACCCCCCCGTCCATGGAGCACAATAAAAGCACGATCAAATTCTCCCTGTATCAGGGCTTGTGCCCACTCATCTGTATCTAGCGCACAAGCATTCACCTGCTGTTTTATCAATGAATCCAGCACGGCCCGTCCGCTTAATAGTGAAATGTCGCGCTCTGCTGAATCACCTCCCATCAGCACCGCTACTTTCCCAAACCGTGAGACATCAACCATCAGTTCGGTCCCCCACTATTCTGACTTCAGGTTCTAAAGACACCCCTTGTTGCGCTTTTACTGTTTTCTGCACCAGCAGGATTAAGGCTTCTATGTCCGCCGCAGTGGCATGGTTGTCATTGATGATAAAGTTTGCATGCTTGGTAGAAACGCTGGCACCGCCAATGCGATGACCTTTTAATTGACAGGCTTCGATTAATCTTGCGGCGTGATCATTTTGCGGATTCTTGAATACTGATCCCGCATTGGCCGTCTGGGTGGGTTGGGTCGCGGCGCGTTGAGCCAATAAAGACTTAATGCGCTGTTGTGCCGCATCCACGTTACCTACTTTTAATTGTAACTCCGTGGCAATAATACCGTATCCTTCCGCTAGGGTGACTTGTCGATAACTGCGTTGCACCTCTGACTGACTGAGTGAATGTATTTCACCTGCAGGATCCATCACTATCAACTTGGCCACCAACTCCCAAGTTTCACCACCAAAGGCACCCGCGTTCATCGCCAAGGCCCCACCCATTGCGCCTGGGATCCCGGCTAAAAATTCTGCGCCGGTTAATCCTGCCTTTGTGGCTTGCCGCGCCACCTTAGCGCAAGCCACACCCGCTTCTACATAAACCCGATCCGTGTGGATATCTAAACGGTTAAGCGCATGAAATAGAGCCAATACGTGTCCATTAAATCCACCATCCCGTACTAACAGATTACTGCCTAAACCCAACCATAGTCTGGATTCGTTTCCCTCTAATTGCTTTAAATAGAGAGATAAATCATTTAGATCAGCAGGAATAAAATAGTACGCGGCTGTTCCGCCTGTGCGCCAACTGGTGTGAAGAGACATGGGTTCATTTCGTCGAATGTCACCGCGGATGAGATCGGATATTGGATTCACCATCATAAGATCTGCCCTAACTGTTGCGGTAATTGAACGGCCATTGCAGCAATATCCCCGGCACCCAACATTAAAACCAAATCTTCAGATTGCAAAAGCGGTGCAATCACATGGGTTAAATTTTCTTCTCTCGCGCAGACAATGGGGACCACCTTTTTACGCGCACGTATCGCATTCGCCAGACTGCTGCTGTCCGCCCCGGTGATCGGCATCTCTCCAGCGGCATAGACATCTAATAAAATCAACTCATCCACATCACTGAGCACCGCAACAAAATCATCGAACTGATCCCGTGTACGGGTATATCGATGTGGTTGAAACACCACCATCAATCGTCTCTTGGGCCAAGCGGCACGTGCGGCTTCAATGGTGGCTCTCAGTTCATTAGGATGATGGGCGTAATCGTCTACAAAAGTGCACTGGCCATTGGGCCAATTAAAGTCCCTCACTTGAAAACGGCGACCGATCCCGGAAAACCGCTCCAACGCTTGAGCGATAGAGTCATCCTTGACATCCAGCTCCTTTGCAATCGCAATCGCAGCGAGTGCATTCTGCACATTGTGTCGACCCGGCAAGTTCAGAGTAATCGGCAACACTGAATCTTGCTGAGAAAATCTCACATCAAATTGCATCTGTGTGCCCACCTGACGCACATTGGTCGCTTGCACGTCCGCACCCTCTGATAAACCATAGGTGCACAAGGGCCGTGAAATTCGCTTAATCAATTTGTGCACACCTGGATCATCGATACAGACAATTGCCAAACCATAAAAAGGTAACTGATGTACAAAATTGAGGAATGTCTTTCTTAATTTGCGAACGTCCCCGCCGTAGGTTTCCATGTGATCTTTATCTACATTTGTCACCACCAACATACAGGGCTGTAAATGCATAAAGGACGCGTCACTCTCGTCCGCCTCAGCTACCAAATATTGACCCGCACCCAAACGCGCATTGGTTCCGGCGCTGTTCAACACACCACCAATTACAAAGGTGGGATCTAATCCATCCTGAGCGAGGATAGATGCAGTTAAACTGGTAGTAGTGGTTTTACCATGGGTACCCGCCACAGCAATACCGAAGCGGAATCGCATCAGCTCGGCAAGCATTTCTGCTCTGGGCACAATGGGGATTCTGTGCGCCAATGCCCACTGTATCTCTGGATTAGTGCGATCCACCGCGGTAGACACCACGACAACATCCGCATCCTGCACATAGGCAGCATCATGACCCACATGGGCTCGAATGCCCAATGAGGATAGTCGTTCTACAACCACCGATTGTTTTAGATCGGAACCCGACACCTGATAATTGAGATTATGTAGCACTTCGGCAATGCCACTCATGCCGACGCCACCAATACCGACGAAATGAATTCGACGCACGTGGCCCATAGTGGCAGGAGAATTTGTTTGCTTTTGCATCCGCATTTCAACCATTGACTACCCACTGCTCACAATAATCCGCCACCTTCTCAGTGGCATCGGGTTGCGCTAAGGTGCGCGCGTTGGTCGCCATCTGCAACCATTTCTGTCGCCCCTGTTGCAATAGTTCGAGTAACTTGGAAGCTAGAATTTCACTGGACAGTTCCTGTTGCAGACAGACAATCGCTGCGCCCCGGTCGGCCAAATGTTGCGCGTTGTGGCGTTGATGATTGTCTATGGCAAAAGGATACGGGACCAACAGAGCCCCTACTCCCGCAGTCGCTAACTCCGATACCGTTAAGGCGCCGGCCCGAGCAATAACCAGATCCGCCCAGCCTAAAGCTTCATCCATTTTTTCGATAAATTTTTCCACTTGCCACTGGTTCAAACCGTGACTGCGATACCGTGCTTCAGTTTTCTCATAGTGGGCCTCACCACACTGGTGGCGCACGTCTAACTCTATAGTCTCTGGTAAACTCGCCAGCGCTTCCGGCACCCACTCGTTCAAAATGTTGGCGCCCAAACTACCACCTAATACCAAAATCCGAGAGGCACCCTCACGGTGTTCAAATCGGTGTTCTGGAATCGGCAATGCGGTGATCTCTTTTCTAATAGGATTTCCCGATACGGTGACTTTATGTTGGTGAGTGAACGTTCCAGGAAAAGCTTCAAACACTTGCCTGGCCAACTTAGCCAAAATTTTATTGGTTGTCCCGGCCACTGCATTTTGCTCATGTATTACCAAGGGTAATCGACCCAACCAAGCGGCCAATCCCACCGGACCAGTCACATACCCCCCCATGCCTAACACACATAGGGCCTGTTGTTTCTTGAATATTTTTAAACATTGCCTAGTGGCTCGATAGACCATCAGCGGTGCCGTTACCATTCTTCGCCACCCATGGCCGCGCAGTCCCTGTATATGAATGTATGAGATGGGGATCTGATGCTTTGGCACCAATACCGCTTCTAATCCTTTTTTCGTGCCTATCCAGTGCACTAAGATCCCTCTATTCTGTAACTCCTGAGCAACCGCAAGCGCTGGAAAGACATGCCCACCTGTACCGCCCGCAGTGATCACAACTGATCCTCGATGCCCGCTCATCGGTATTTTTCCCGAATAGGCATCTGACCATTTTTGATTAGTTGCCTATTTTCCCAATCTATACGAATCAAAAATGCCACCATGACGATACTGACCAACATGCTGCTACCACCATAACTCATCAAAGGTAAGGTGATGCCTTTTGTCGGCAACATGCCTGTGTTCACGCCAATGTTTATCAGTGCCTGTAAACCAATGCAAAGAGACAAGCCATAGGCCAAATTAGCGGAAAACGGTTGTCCCAGATCTTCGGCCACTTGGCCAATTTGAAAGGCGCGCCAGAGAAACAGGCCAAATAAACCAATCACTGCCAATGCGCCCACGGCGCCCATCTCTTCTGCCAAAATGGCA
The DNA here is from genome assembly GCA_041940025.1 of Thiotrichaceae bacterium. GTDB lineage: Bacteria > Pseudomonadota > Gammaproteobacteria > UBA5859 > UBA5859 > UBA5859. Next base: position 109,858 of record JBGTSY010000003.1, read on the forward strand.
AAGACAAAATCGGTGTGTGCTTCCGGTAAAAAATGCAGCTTTTGAATACTGGCGCCTATCCCCAAACCAACCCACTCTCCGCGGGCGATACCAATCAATGAATGCACCAATTGATATCCATTTCCAAAACGTTCCGCCCACGGATCCATAAAGGAGACAAAACGGGCTAATCGATAGGACGCAGTGACAATCAATATGGCCATCATCACCACAATGGCAGTGACGAAAGTTAAAAAGTACACTAAGCGCACGCCAACCAAAAACAACATACCCATAGCGGTAGCAAAGATCACCACCGTGGCACCAAAATCTGGTTCGGCTAACAGTAATGTTCCGATCACTGACAGCACGCCAACCGGTACTAAAAATCCCTGCACCGACTCTCGAACCTGTTGCTGCCGACGAACCAAGTAGGCAGCCATATATAATATGGTCGCTAACTTAACCAACTCGGATGGCTGTACATTAAAAAACCCCAATCTAAACCAACGTCGGCTGCCGTTAATCTCCGATCCAATGCCTGGAACCAAGACCAAACACAACAGCAACACGCCAAACACTATGATTGGTGTGCTCAATCTCGACCACTCTTTAATGGGAATGACGAACGTACACACACCTAACATCGCACCCAATGCAATATAAATGGCCTGACGGATGGAAAAATGAAACGGGTTTTGATAGAGCCTCTCAGCGTTATAAATAGAAGCAGAAGTCATCACTAACCAGCCTAAAATCAAAAGCGACAAAGCGGCGAATAGTAACAGGTGATCTGTATTCGCTAACTGACGCGGAATGATTTTCTTCCGACTTTCTTGTCGCAACGAAGGATGGATCGCATTCATCAGGCAAGATCCTCCACTGCTTGTTTAAAGGCGCGACCCCGCTCTTGATAGTCACCAAACATATCGAAACTGGCGCACGCCGGCGACAACAGTACCGTGTCACCCGGTGCAGCAATTTCTGCCGCCGTCACGACTGCGCTGTCTAGATCTTGCATATGAATCACCGGAATGAGATCGCCTAACACCGCATCGATCTGTTGCGCATCCCGACCCATCAACACCGCACATTTTAAATGGCGTCGGGCCACTTCCCTTAGCGGTGTAAAATCGGCTCCCTTACTGATGCCGCCGGCAATCAGGACGATGGAAGCGTCAGAATAATCGGCACCCAGACCTTCTATGGCGGCCTGAGTTGCCCCCACATTTGTGCCCTTGGAATCGTCCACCCAACGCACACCCGCTAGATTTTTCACCAATTCGCATCGGTGAGGCAAACCACTAAAAGTGCGCGCTGCAGCCAGCATAGGTGCAAAGTCCAGTCCTATGCCGTGACCCAGTGCCAATGCCGCCAGGATGTTGGCATAATTATGCAGTCCAGAGACCGTTAGAGAACGCACCTCTAATAATTTTTTTTCGCCACAGCTTAACCAAGTTTCACCCCCATGCCGTCGTAAACCGAAATAACGCTCATCTTCAGGGATCTGTAGCGTAAAAAAGAGATCACGAGTGCCGTTGTGGGACATGGCTTGGACAACTGGATCATCCGCATTAAATACATGCACACCGTCCCCTTGATAGACGCGACGCTTGATGTCTATATAATCTTTGAATGTGCCATGTCGATCCAAGTGATCTTCTGACACATTCAACAATACCGAGGCAGCTGCATTCAGCGTATAGGTGGTTTCCAATTGAAAACTGGACAACTCTAAAACATAAAATTCTGCCTCCGGCTGTTGCAACAGATCCAACGCCGGGGTGCCCAAATTGCCACCCAGCGCGATCCGATGTCCGGCCGTCGTTAGCATCTCCCCCACCAAAGTTGTCACCGTACTCTTGGCATTCGAACCCGTAATAGCAATGATTGGTGCAGTCGCTTGCTGAGCAAATAACTCAATGTCCCCCACCACCTTCGCACCTTGACGCATGGCAGACTCAATGGCCGGTTCGTTCAAAGAGATCCCAGGGCTGACCACTATTTGTGCGGCGCGATCCAGGATCTCCCGATCAAAGCCGCCGGGAAGAAAGCAGACCGTTGGCAAATCTTTCCTGATTTGCGGCATCAGAGGCGGCGCCTCTCTAGAATCCATACAAATGACTGCTTTTTCATGAGAGGCCAGAAATCGTGCCACAGACCAACCCGTGTGCCCCATGCCCAATACCACATGGGGTGCCTGATGTGTGTGGTTGTCATGTGTGTTCATCATCGGAGTTTTAAGGTCGCAATGCCAGTTAATACCAATATGATGGTAATAATCCAAAACCGCACCACAATTTGCGGTTCCTGCCATCCCTGTAATTCAAAATGGTGATGAAGCGGGGCCATTTTAAAGATTCTTTTGCCGGTTAATTTAAAAGAGGCCACTTGTAAAATCACCGACAGAGTCTCCACCACAAAAAGACCACCCATGATTAGCAGCACTAACTCTTGACGCACCACCACTGCGATCGCACCTAACGCAGCACCCAACGCCAGTGCGCCTATATCCCCCATAAATACTTGAGCCGGGTAAGCATTAAACCAGAGGAATCCCAATCCCGATCCGGCCAGTGCACCACAAATCACGGTCATCTCCCCCACACCTGGCACATAGGGGATCGCGAGATAGTTAGAGAAATTAACATTGCCCGTGAGATACGCAAAAATACCTAATCCACCTGCCACCAAGACCGTCGGCAAGATGGCCAAGCCATCCAAGCCATCGGTTAAATTAACTGCATTACTCGACCCAACAATGACAAAGTAAGTTAATACAATGAAGCCAAAGCCAAGAGGAATAGAGACATGTTTGAAAAAAGGTACTATTAAACTGGTTTCCACAGCTTGCTCGGCGGAATAAAAAAGAAAGCCTGCCACTACCAATGCTGCCAAAGATTGAAATAGATATTTGTAACGCGCGGTCAAACCCTGAGGATCTCGGCGTACCAATTTAATGTAATCATCCAACCACCCCACAGCACCAAAGCTGATGGTGACGAACAACACCACCCAAACATAACGATTACTGAGATCCGCCCAAAACAAAGTGCTGACCGTGATCGCCACTAAAATCAAGGCGCCGCCCATGGTGGGCGTACCCGCTTTTACAAAATGAGTTTCCGGGCCATCATCACGTACCGTCTGCCCCACGTTATATTTACTCAAATAACGAATCATACTGGGGCCGATTAACAGGCACATAAGTAGTGCGGTCAGCACGCCTAAAATCGTCCGCATACTGAGATACTGAAACACACGAAATCCGCTATGATATTGCGTGAGCCAATCAGTCAAGTAGAGCAACATTAGGCAGGTTCCTCGGTCACTTGTAGTGCGCGAATCAATTGTTCCATTCCAGCGCTACGGGAACCCTTCACTAACAGGCAAACCTCTTTTGTTAAACAGGCTTTCAGTCGTTCAATCATCTCTTCTAAAGATTCGAAATGTTCTGCGCCCGGACCAAATGCGCTTGCCGTGTCCCGACTCAGATCGCCAATGGTGAATAACCGTGTGACACCGAAAGATTTGATATTTTTTCCTAGTTCCTGATGAAGTCGAACGCCCTCTTCACCTAGCTCTGCCAAATCACCCAACGCCACCCAACTGTCACCAGGGACACTCTGCAGCGCCTGTACCGCCGCTAATACAGAACTTGGATTGGCGTTATAGGTATCGTTAATTAAGCGCGCACCCTGCACACCTATCAATTGGTTCAACCGACCGGGTGCCGCCTCAAAGATCTTCAACTGTGACACGATCTGATTCAACGCTATGCCTAACAGAGAACAGACACCGGCCGCGGCAACCGCGTTTAAAATATTGTGTTTACCCAACAGGGGCAACACCACTTCTGCTTCCCCACTTGGGGTGACCAAAACAAACTGATTGCGCGTCAGTTCTATCTGCCGTGCGTGGAAATCCGCTGCCTGATCGAAGCCGAAGGTATAGTGCTGTTGGCCATCTAACAAACCTTGCCAATACTCAAAAAATGGATCATCTAGATTAAGTAATGCCGTACCGGCCGATCCCAACTGAGAGTACAGTTCACCTTTTGCTTGAGCGACACCTTCTAATGATCCGAAGCCTGCCAGATGGGCTTCCGATGCACAGGTGACTAACGCAACAGACGGCGCCACCAGATTGGTTAAATAGGCGATCTCCCCGGGCGCATTTGCACCCATTTCCACCACCAAAAATGCACATGACTTATCGACACGTAACAGAGTTAAAGGCACACCTATTTCATTATTTAAGTTACCCTCGGTGGCGCAGACTGTCGCCTGCGAAGAAAGTATTTGACGCACCATCTCCTTCACAGTGGTTTTGCCATTGCTACCAGTAATGGCGACGGTGGGTAAATCAAACTGTAAACGGTAACCGTGGGCCAGATCACCCAGCGCCAAACGGCTGTTCTCCACCTGGATCCAAGGTAATGAACTATTGGGTTTCTCTTCCACCACTAATCCTGCTGCACCCGATCCCACGACCTGAGGAATGAAGTCGTGACCATCGAATCGTTCGCCTTTCAACGCCACATACAACTCGCCCTGCTGAATCGTTCGACTATCAATGCTCACTCCGGCCACAGAACGATCCTCACCAAACAGCGGGGCCGCTACCCAATCGGCAATTTGTTGCATGCACAATGGACGAGTCAATGGAGAGTCCTCAACAGCTGTTTCACCTCTTCTCGATCATCAAAAGGCAATCGTTGATCATGGATGATCTGATAAGTTTCATGACCTTTTCCGGCGATTAAAACTGCATCGTCGCTAGCGGCATGACTTAAGGCGTAGCGAATAGCCGCCGCTCGATCGGGTTCTACATAGGCACGAGTAGGGTGCTTTAATCCAGCCAAGATCTGTTCAATGATTTGTTCGGATGGCTCATGACGAGGATTGTCATCGGTGATCACAAGATGCTGTGCATGAGATTCAGCCACCGCCCCCATCAGCGGACGTTTACCCGGATCCCGCTCACCACCGCAACCAAACACACACCACAAATCAGCGCTGCAATGGGGTTTCAGAGCGTGCAACGCCGCCGCCAAGGCATCTGGAGTATGAGCGTAGTCCACCACCACAACGGATCCAGACGACTGCTTGGAATGAAAACACTCCATACGCCCTGGGGGAGCATGGACATCTCGTAATGCGGCAAGACTCTCTTCCAATGAATAAGAGAGCGCGCGTAAACAGCCAAGTGCCAGCATCAGATTAGACACATTAAAGGCACCTATCATGGATGTCTCAAATTCATGCACGTCACCATCGATATTCAACTCACCTTCGATTCCGATCGCTGAGTAGCGCACCTGTTGCACAAAGCAGCAGGCGACCGGTGGGCCTTGAACTGTCTCGAGATTGTTAATCACCTCTGTGGAAGTGAGAAAAAGGTTTTGCGCTTTGGTTTGCTTGACGAGCTGTTGTCCATACTGATCGGCTACATTCACCACTGCATGGTTGACTGAATACTGGCTGAATAATTTTGCCTTTGCGCCATAATAGGCTTCCATGGAGTCGTGATAATCGAGATGGTCACGAGACAAATTAGTAAATGCCGCTACTTCAAACTCTAATCCGCCGATTCGATTCTGATCCAAGGCATGGGAAGACACTTCCATCACCACCACTTCAATCTCTTGTGCTCGTAGATCGGCTAAGCGGCGATAGAGTTCAAATAGTCCGGGCGTGGTATTCTCAGTACTTTGGTAACAGCCGTTCACTCCCATTCCCAACGTACCTATGCTTGCAACCGATGATCCCATGTTCATCAGGCTGGTGGCGACTAAATGGGTGACCGTGGTTTTACCGTTGGTGCCAGTGATCGCAACACAGATCAGATCTTTTTGCGGGTTTTGGAAAAACCTTTGTGCTAACTCTACCCGTTTGCTGTCTAAATCTGTCAGCCGAATAATGGGCTGGGGCATCGACTCGAAATCTTCGAATAAGGGAGAAGCCGAATCGATTAATATTGCCACGGCACCGTTTTGCAAAGCATGCGCGATGTACTGTTCTCCGTGGCGCTGAGAGCCAACACGGGCAACGAACAGATCTCCCGGTTGTACCACACGGGAATCATCGCAAATGCCGCTGATATGAATGTCCGCCGCCTGTCTGGGTAACTGGCAATCAAAGGGTGCCAGAAACTCTGTAAGAGAATAGTTTAGATCCACTGATCGATTCATGAGTTTGAGGCCATGCGAATCGTTGCCGCTCCAGGTTGATCGGGTGTCACACTAAATAGTCGAAACGCACCCGACATGATTGTAGAAAACGCGGGTGCGGCCACGTCTCCGCCGTAGTAAGCCTGACCCCTTGGCTCATCAATCACCACCACGGTGGCGAATCTGGGATGACTTACCGGACCCAATCCAGCAAACACCGAGAGATAAGAGTCTTTTTGATAACCGGTGGGGCCTAGTTTTTTGACTGTGCCGGTTTTCCCGGCGACACGATATCCAGGAACTGCCGCCGCGGGCGCGGTACCCTGAGAAGACACCACAGTTTCCATCATTGCGACCATTTGACGGGCCAGTTTCGGCTCTATCACCTGTTGCCGATCCATTAACGCATCTTGATTTAACAGACTGACAGTTAAACGTTCACCGCCGTTACCCAAAACTGCATATGCGCGCGCTAATTGCAGTGCAGTCACAGATAAGCCGTAGCCAAAAGACAACGTGGCCAACTCAACTTGACGCCAGGTTTCCGGGCCCCGCAAGCTGCCCATAGACTCACCGGGGAAATCACTACCGGTATAGCCGCCGAATCCCACTCGATCGAATAGGTGCCAGATCTTTTCACGACCCACCTCTAGCGCCAACCGGCTGGCCGCCACATTGCTTGATTTGGTAATCACCTGTGTCAACGAGAGACTGCCGTAGTTGTGTACGTCCTGAATGGTTAGCCCCTTAAATGCAAACCAACCAGGTGCAGTATGCATCATCGTATTGGGGGTATACTCACCGGTTTCCATCGCTGCCAGTAAAGTAAAGGGTTTCACGGTGGAACCAGGCTCAAAAACGTCTGTCACCGCGCGATTTCTCAATGCTGGACCCACTAACTGAGTTCGATCATTAGGATTAAAGGAAGGTTCATTGACCATTGCCAATACCTTCCCGGTTAGCGTATCTATCACCACCGCACTACCGGAATGAGCCTGATGGCGGATGACTGCCTCTTTCACGGCCCGGTAAGCAATGTATTGCAAACGAAGATCTATACTCAGTTGCAAATCGTTTCCGGGACTCACCTCCCGTACGATGCCTAACTCTTCAATGGTGTAGCCCTTCGCGTCCTGCAACACCTGTTTTAATCCATCACTCCCCTTCAACCAATGTTCAAAGGAGAGTTCAATGCCCTCCTGGCCCACGTCATCAATGTTTGTAAAACCAACCACATGAGAGATCACTTCACCGGCAGGATAAAAACGTTTGGCTTCTTCGGTAATCTGCAATCCAGAGAGTTTCAATGCCTTCGCCTGGCTGGCAAGATTCGGATCCGCCCAACGCGCCAGATACATAAATGACTTCGATTGTTTGCTGCGAATACGATCCGTTAATTCATCACTTGATAGCTTTAAATACTTAGCCAACTGTTTCCAATTATCATCCTCCAGATCTACTTTCTTCGGATTCGCCCAAATCGTCGGCATCGGGGTACTGATGGCTAAGGGTTCGCCGCGCGCATCACGTATCATGCCGCGATTGGCAGGGATCGCTACTTGACGATTGATATACCCTTCCCCACGACGTTTATAGGTGTCATCTAATATTTGCAAATGGACGATTCGCGCCCCCAATGCAGCCAACGCCGATCCCATGAGCAATAACACCAACCATTTACGCAGTGCGAAGCTAGGACTGGAAAAAGTATCACGAGTCAAAATTCTACTCGCTTAATGTCATGGGCTAAGGGTTGCATCATGTTTAGGCGCTCCCTGGCCACAGATTCCAAATGAGCATGACTAGACCAGGCTCCCTGCTCCAAGAGTAATTTGCCCCACTCCACGTCTAGCTCGATTTGCTGTTTCGAGAGTTGTTGCATTTGGGCAGTTAACTGCCGACTTTGATGTTGGGAATAAATTAAAGTTAATGCCGACGCTATCAAAACTGACAATGCCGCCACCACAATGGTTGTCGCTGCCACTGAATGATTGAACCAATCTGATATCATCCGCACCATTAGATTTTTTCCGCCACCCGCATAATCGCACTGCGTGCTCGAGGATTATTTTCAATCTCGCGGGTAGAGGGACGAATCGGCTTGCCCACTAACTTAATACGCGGTCTTGCCTGTAGTTGCGCCCATTGAGGCGAGTCTGTGGCACCATATCCGCGCGCCTGATCACGCATGAAACGTTTCACGATTCGATCTTCTAAAGAATGAAAACTAATCACCACCAGGCGTCCACCCCGACGCAGTAAGTCCAAGACATCCCTTAATGCGGTTTCCAATACAGACAGCTCCTGATTGATAAACAGGCGCAGTGCCAAAAAGCTTCGGGTGGCCGGATGTTTCTCCTTCTCCTTGCGAGGAACTGCCTCACTAATTAACTTAGCGAGTTGCAGTGTGGTACTCAGTGGTCTGTGCGCGACGATGGCACTGGCAATGCGTTTGGCATAACGCTCTTCGCCTAGCTCCCAGAGCACCTGGGCAATGTGTTTTGGTGATGCGTGATTGAGCCAATCCGCCACCGGTTCGCCCTGTCGAGGATCCATGCGCATGTCCAACGGACCAGCTTGTTGAAATGAAAATCCCCGCTCTGCTTCATCCAGTTGCGGTGACGAAACACCTAAATCTAACAACGCGCCGGATAAACCCTGTTCCAGATCGCACCTCTTGCAGACAGTTTTTATATTCAGGAAATTGTCATCATAAAACCTGAACCTGGAGTCCTGCTGTGTGACTTGCTCGGCAACAGGAATGGCTGCGGGATCCTGATCGAATGCTATCAATCGTCCCTCAGCAGCCAACCTCGACAAAATTTCACGGCTATGCCCGCCTCTGCCGAAGGTTCCGTCCAAATAGATTCCGTTTTCCTCTGTCATCAATGCATCAACTGCTTCTGTTAATAGGACACTTATGTGTAAATGAGAGTTCACCTGGCGTTATAGAGTTAACTGTTTCAACGCATCCGACATGTCGCTGGTTTCGGGATCTTCCAACAGTTGATCCCAAGCCACACCCTGCTCGCTCCAGGCCGTTCGACTCCAGATTTCAAATTTTTCTCCCTGACCCACCAAGGTGACCTCTTTTTGTAGCTCGGCATACTGACGTAAGCTAGGCGGCACGAGGATGCGACCCATGCTATCCATCAGGCAATCTTCGGCTCTTCCCTGAACCATTCGACGTATCAGACCCGCTGTTTTATCGAAGGTAGGCAAAGCATTCAGCTCTTCTTCTTTTACCTTCCAAACGCTCAAGGGAAACAACTGTAAACAACGTACAAAAGGATGCATGGTGAGCACTAGATGACCACCATCATTCTCATTCAAAAAATCACGATAACGCTTAGGAATCGCTAAGCGCCCTCTATCATCTAAATTCAGGTCGTTTGAGCCACGAAACACCGGGGTGCACCTTGAATCCCGTTAGTTGCCAGGAACCCTGATTTTGGGGAAACTCCCCCACTTCAGGTACTCATAGATCCATTTGAACCCATTTCATCCCACTTCGAGACTCAACTATAAATGGTGGACACCTAGTGTCAAGCAAAAACTGCAATTTTTTAAACAAATTCCTCCTTATCTCACAATGACTTAGCTTACCTAACTAAGAAATTCGGAGGCTGATTGTCTTATCGTAGTTTTTTCATGATGTTGTGCAGATTTTCTAATATTTTGGAACGATAAAGGAAGATAACTGTTTCTTTAGTAAGAGAAAGGAGTTGACCTGTAAGCCGGGTTCTGTCGTGGATAGCCATTCATCTGGGATGATTGTCACCAATCACCTCATGCGACCAACCCAGATCCAACGCGGGCCACGCTTTAGGATCTCTATTTGGTCTTGCTTCAAGTGGGGTTTACCCTGCCGTCGCTGTTACCATCGACGCGGTGCGCTCTTACCGCACCATTTCACCCTTACCACGTCGCCGTGGCGGTATCTTTTCTGTGGCACTTTCCGTAGGCTCACGCCCCCCAGGCGTTACCTGGCACTTTGCCCTATGAAGCCCGGACTTTCCTCCATGCTTGGTGCACAGCGGCTACCCGGTCAACTCCGGCAACCAAGATAATCAAGAATCGTCGATTGCGCCAGCTTCTTTTGCGTTGAGAGCCAACGCGCGCCGATAAATAGACTGTTTCTGTAGACCAGTATAATGGGCCGCTACTTTTGCCGCATGACTCGGAGAGAGATGCGCTAACAAGATCTTCAATAGTCGATCCACGTCCATCAAGCTAAACGCATCATCATCTTGATTGGCTTCAATGAGAATGACCATTTCCCCCTTTAGCTGATTTGCATCTGCATCAACGCACTGGCGGACTGTCGCCACACTTCCGGAGAGAAAGGTCTCATAGGTCTTAGTCATTTCCCGCGCGACGCAAATATTGCGCGTGTCACCCAATACCTGGCTGATATCTTCTAAGGTCGCCGACAGACGATGGGGAGATTCATACAAGATTAGGGTGCAGTCAATCGATCCATATTTTTCTAACTGCTTACGCCGTGCCACCTGCTGATGAGGCAAAAAACCCAAAAAACAAAATCGATTCACCGCGATGCCTGCAGCAGATGCAGCGGCAATTAATGCAGAGGGCCCGGGAATGGGCACCACTTGAAGGCCTGCCTCGCGGGCCGCGCGCACCAATAAAAAGCCGGGATCACTCAAGAGAGGTGTGCCCGCATCAGATATCAACGCCAGTTTTTCGCCTTGTTGCACTCTCTCTATGAGTGCCGGTATCTTTGCCGCTTCGTTGTGCTCATGCAATGAAAGACAAGGCGTAATGATTTGATAGTGATCCAATAACTTTTTACTGTGTCGAGTATCTTCGGCAGCAATCACATCCGCCTGTTTGAGAATATCGATGGCACGAATGGTGATATCATCTAAATGGCCAATTGGGGTAGCCACCACGTACAAGACACCTGAGTTGGGATTCTGCTGATTAGGAACCTGTTTCATTTGACCATTTTGCAACCAAGGTACCCTATACTCAAGCCATGAACAGAATAAAACAATTTCTTATTGTCGGCCTCATTCCTCTGCTGTTGGTATTTGGCTGCGCCGGACTGGCTTCTATCCCCAGTGTGCAACTGACCGCTGAAGAGCGGGCCAGACTGAAACTCGAGCAAACCGGGAGGGAATATTTAAAACAAGCCGGAAATGCCGCATCACTTCAAAAAGAGGAGTGATTGTTATTGGCTGCGGACTACTTTGCCGGGACCACAATATTTCACTTAGCCAACGCACACTGAGTCAAATCAAACATCCTCAACATTTATCCACGGAGTTGATAAGCCAACGGTCTCTGATCCAGGCACAACTCCTGTTAGGAAGGGCAACCTGATGAGCAGGAATCGCACACCCTGAAAAATATTTTCCGGTGGCACAAAACCAAAGTCACCGACGTGATGAGGCCACGTCCGGTGGTGTTTTCATTACCTGAAACACTAACGGTAGATGAGTATTTCGATAAACATTTCGACTCGCTTTTCGCGCGCATTCCGGTGTATGCAGAGGATGATTTATTATTGGCACTGGCACGCAATCATGCACACAAGACCCTGAAAACTTATACTCGATCGAGATGAGCCTGGTCATCAGTTACATTTGCGTCTGCGCAAAGTATGCGAACGACAGCAAAAAGTTCGTCTCGATTATGGTGATGCAAATAGAATAGACACTTCTCGTACTATCTGGCCTATGGGAATGATTGGATGGGAGGATAGTTAGACTGTATTAGGCGGGCGCGAATTGCGAGAAGTTTAGCGGAATTTTTGTTTTGGAGTTTCGAAGAAACTGAAGAGCTTCATGACTATTTAGAAACGACACCGACGCATTGTTTGGATTATTTTATACGTCGCGTTGAGGATAAGTATTGTTAGTTCTATCATTCAGGGCTTTAGGATGGTTTGGCAATTAATGCTTTCGCTAGATTAAGAAGTCGAGACTGATATGAGTATAGGCAAGGGGAAAATGACCAGGTGGCCTTTTTCTTAAAGAATAGGCTTACATTGTATGTCTTTGGCGAAAAAAAATACAGCTATTTTTATTTCGAGTTTTTCGTTATGGTGCTGCTCACCATATTGATCGCAGCGAGGTAATAGCTATGGAACTGGATCCATTTATTTTGTCGCGAATTCAATTCGCACTAAATATCAGCTTTCATATTTTATTTCCCACTATCTCCATCGGCCTCGGCTGGATTCTTTTATTTTTTCGCATTCGTTATACGCAAACTGATGATAAAGCCTGGGAATACGCCTACTTCTTTTGGGTGAAAATATTTGCGCTGACCTTTGCGTTGGGTGTCGTATCTGGCGTCACCATGAGCTTTCAGTTTGGTACGAATTGGCCTGGCTTTATGGAAAGGGCGGGGAATATCGCCGGACCGCTATTGGGTTATGAGGTGTTAACCGCCTTTTTTATGGAAGCGTCGTTTCTCGGTTTGATGTTATTCGGGAAAGACCGCATTTCTAATCGCTTACATTTAATCTCGGTGGCATTGGTTGCAATTGGCACTTCTTTTTCAGCATTTTGGATTCTTAGTTTAAATTCATGGATGCAGACACCCGTCGGTTATGAATTAAAAGACGGAGTGTTTTTTGCGAAAGACTGGTGGGAAATTGTGTTTAATCCTTCGTTTCCTTACCGTTTGGCACATATGACAATTGCTTGCTTGTTAACGGCGGCATTTTTAGTTGCAGGGGTGAGCGCTTGGCGTGCACAAAAGGGAGTGGATGGCCCTGCAACCTGGATGGTCATGAAAACAGGTATCGCCTTAGCTGCTGTGTTAGCCCCTTTGCAAATCTTGGTGGGGGATTTACACGGTTTAAATACCTTGGCGCATCAACCGGCAAAAATTGCCGCGATGGAGGGAGTCTGGGAAACCGAAAAGGGAGCGCCTCTCACATTAATTGGCTGGCCCGATGAAGAAACCCGTACCACGAAATGGGCGATTAAAATTCCCAAAGCTGCGAGTTTGATTTTAACCCACGATTTCGATGGTGAATTGCAGGGGCTGAATGATTTTGAAGGCGAGCATCCGCCAGTGGCTATTGTTTTTTGGTCATTTCGTATCATGGTGGGCATGGGAATGTTGATGCTGATAATCGCCTGGTGGGGCGCAATTACCTTTTTGCGGAAAAAAGAAATGGGCTTATGGCAGTTGAGGGCGATTTCGGCGATGACATTTTCGGGCTGGATTGCGGTGCTTGCCGGTTGGTATGTGACAGAAATAGGTCGGCAACCATGGATCATTAGTGGCATGGTAAAAGCCAGTGAAGTTGTTGCGGATCATCCAGGTACCACGGTTTTGGGCACCTTACTGAGTTATGCCGCAATATATGCATTTTTATTGTTTTCTTATATCGGTGCGATTTTATATTTATCAACGAAACCGGCTCGTTCTTTAACATTGGTCCACGAATACGAGCCGATAACAGAAGCCGATTTATCAGCTGGGAGGACAAGCTAATGGAGTATTGGCTTCCAGTATTTTTTATTTTCGCCATGGGCTTGTCGATGCTGATTTACGTATTGCTTGACGGTTACGATTTGGGTGTCGGTTTATTGTTGCCCTTTGCCAAAAACCAGGAGCGAGACATGATGATCGCATCGATAGGACCTTTCTGGGATGCGAATGAGACATGGTTGGTCTTAGGTATCGGTGTGTTACTAATTGCTTTTCCTCAGGCCCACGGAATGATTTTGACCGCTTTGTATATACCCGTAGCCATTATGCTGTTTGGTTTGATATTGCGAGGAGTAGCATTCGATTTTCGTGTAAAGGCAGGTGATTCGAAAAAGCAAATGTGGGATCGCTTCTTTTTTCTTGGATCGTTTGTCACTTCAACTGCGCAAGGCTGGATGCTGGGTGATTATATTACGGGTCTACAGGATACGAAAAATAGTTTCATCTTTTCCAGTTTGATCGCCATTACCCTGCCCGCTTTTTACATTATGTTGGGCGCAGCCTGGCTCATGATTAAAACAGAAGGCGAATTGTTTGATAAAGCGGTGCGCTGGGCAAAAAAATCGATATTACCCATGGGCTTTGCTTTGTTGCTGATTTCGATCGCAACCCCAATTGTAAGTGAAACCATTGCGGATAAATGGTTTGTTTTGCCTAATACCATTGGTTTGTTACCGATCCCCTTAAGCTGTTTGATCGTATATGGCGGCATCATTTGGTTACTCAATTCACCACAAGTTCTTGCCGCAGGGTATTACCGCCTGGTTTATTTTGGTCTGGTGGTTATCTGTTTTATGGCTGCAATTGGCTTGGGTTATAGTGTATTTCCTGAAATCGTCATTGGGCAACTGAATATTTGGCAGGCAGCCGCTGCGACGGGGTCTCTGAAAATGATTTTCTATGGCACGGTGATTACCTTGCCGGCGATTCTAGCGTATACGGTGTTTATACACTGGGTGTTCCGCGGAAAGGCCACCCATCTAAGCTACGAGTAGGCATCATGAACAGGATCAGACTCGATTGATTCCTCATGATCTAGCCCAAGGTAGCCACCGTGCGACCCTGCTGAGGACCGATTGCTATGCGGTAAGTAACAGAGTCGTCGTGTACCTGAGTTCACACATCGTCTTCAGCCTGCTCCCATGTTAACCAGGTATTCTCTACATCGCGCTCCAGCGGACCACGCGTTTCCAGACAACAAGCGACCCGGTGGCTGAGGGTGTGAACGAGCGCATTGAGTTCTTGATGTGTGGGTACCCTGATGCGACAGAAGCACCGCCTGTTTGAGAATATCTATGGCACGAATGGTGATATCATCTAAATGGCCAATTGGGGTAGCCGCCACGTACAATACACCTGAGTTGGGATCCTGCTGTTTAGGAACCTGTTTCATTTGACCGTTTTGCAACCAAGGTACCCTTATACTCAAGCCATGAACAGAATAAAACGATTTCTTATTATCGGCATCATTCCTCTGCTGTTGGTATTTGGCTGCGCCGGACCGGCGCCCATCCCCAGTGTGCAACTGACCGCTGAAGAGCGGGCCAGACTGGAACTCGAGCAAACCGGGAGGGAATATTTAAAACAAGCCGAAAATGCCACATCACCTCAAAAAGAGGAGCTATTGTTATTGGCTGCAGACTACTTTGCCCGGGCCCACAATATTTCACTCAGCCAACGCACACTGAGTCAAATCGAACATCCTCAACGTTTATCCACAGAGTTGATAAGCCGACAGTCACTGGTCCAGGCACAAATCCTGTTAGTGGAGAACAATGCCTTTGCCGCCTTACAACTACTTAATAACTTACCGGACTCGGCACTCACAGGTGAAAACAGTCGCCTTTTTTATCAACGTCGCGCCAACGCCTATCGGCAAATGGGTAACTACCTGGCTGCCACCCGTAATTTAGTCTGGCTGGCTGGTCTTCTTGAGCCATCCCCGAAACGTGATGCCATACATGCCGAGATTTGGGATCTGCTACAAAATATTCCCCTACAATCCTTATTGAGTTTACAGCAGCATGCGTACTCATTGGAAACACAAGGTTGGTTAGAGCTGGCCTACTTGTATAAATTGCATCGAGAGGATCAACAACAACTCAACCTCGCGACGCTCAGGTGGCAAAATCAATATCCCAATCATCCGATTAGTGATCCCAGCCAATTCGTTGGGGAAATAAACTTACCTAAATTAGAGAAATACCCAAAGCAAATCGCCGTGTTGGTACCCCTTAGCGGCCCCTTAAAAAGGGCCGGACTGGCAGTGAAACAGGGATTCCTCACTGCCTACTATGACTCTGCAACCATAGAAAGGCCACGCATCAGTTTTTACGATACCGGCAGTCAAATAGAGGGCTATCAAGAGGCCAAAGCTCAGGCTCTGTTAGAGGGAGCAGAATTAATCATTGGGCCGCTAAACCGGGAATTAGTCGCATTTGCCAGCCAGTCCGAGCCGACTCCAGTACCCATGTTAGCTTTAAACTACAGTCAAACTACAAAAGAGAAGACAAAAAATCTGATTCAATTTGGCTTGGCACCAGAAGATGACGCCAGGCAAGTAGCTAGCTTAGCCTGGAGCCAAGGACATCGCTCCGTATTAATTATCACCCCTTCAGGTGAATGGGGAGAACGCATTAGTGCTGCATTCGATCACCATTGGCGAGAATTGGGGGGGCAAGTTTTGGAATCACAGCAATTTGCAGAAGATGCTTCCATTGCTGGCTCTATCAGACGTCTGTTAAATGTAGATGAAAGTGAAGCGCGACATCGTGAGTTACGTCAGCTGTTAAGAAGAAATCTGAAATTCGAGACCCGGCGGCGACAGGATGTAGATTTTATCTTCGTGGCCGCATTTCCCGCCCAGGCAAGACAAATCCAGCCACTGCTGCGTTTTTATTACGCAGAAAATTTACCTGTATTTGCCACTTCTCACGTCTATTCAGGGTGGTCAGATCCAAAAGCGGATCGCGACCTAAACGGCATCATCTTTTGTGACATTCCCTGGATATTAGATGGAAACAATCATCGCAAAGAAACCATTAAGAGACTCTGGCCTAACGACTATCGAGACTATAGCCGCTTATTCGCCCTTGGCATCGACGCGTACGAAATGGTCCCTTATCTGGAAAATTTAATTCTTTACCCATCGCAATTTTATGAAGGTCAAACCGGTAGTTTGACGCTCAATAAACAGAACCAAATCGAACGTCAGCTACAGTGGGCGCAGTTTCAGAGAGGTCGCGCTGTACGCATGCAATCTGACGTGGGCACTTGGTAGCGTTAGTTTGCCCAGCCCCACCCAATTCAAGGGTAGCGCCGCAGAATCCGAGGTAGAAAAATTTCTGCTCTCTCAAGGATTCGATCGAGTCACCCGAAATTACCACTCCCCCTATGGGGAGATTGATTTGGTGATGCGATCAGGTAGAGATCTCGTTTTTGTGGAGGTGCGTCAGCGCACCCACTCATCCTTTGGTGATGCTGTGGCAACTGTAAGCAAACGCAAACAGCGCAAAATCATCAAAACCGCACTACATTTCCTACAGAATCGGCCAGAGTACCACGACTTCAATTGTCGATTTGATGTAGTGGGCATCGGATCGAAGCAGGACGATAGTCAAAAACTCAATTGGATACGAGATGCATTTCAGATAGAAATGAACATTAACTAAATAAATCTCAAATTCCAAGTTTTGGATTTGATTAAAACCCATTACAATTCAGGTAACTAGTTGAAATGAATTCTACTAATCAGGGGCAAGGGAAGTATTCATGAAGTACTCGGTGAAACATTTAATATTATTATTTCTCCCGCCCATAGTACTCGTGCTGCAGGGGTGTCCAGCCGCGATTGTTGCCGGTGGCGCGGCAGGTGGTGCCGTCGCTTACGACAGACGCTCTGCGGGAACTTTCGTCAATGATCAAACCTTCGAACTGAAAGCACGAGACGCCTTGTATTCGAATCCACAGTTTGATCAGAACAGCCACATTAATGTAACCAGTATTAACAACAAGGTGTTATTAACAGGCCAGGTTCCTGACGAAAAGAGACGGGAGTTAGCCTCCGTTTTAGTACGCCAGGTTGAACCGGGGATCGTCATCTATAATCAATTAGAAATCGGCACGCCAACCTCTCTGAAAGAGCGTTCAGCAGACGCTTGGTTAACTACCAAAGTTAAGAGTCGCATATTGGGAATTCGCGGTATTGAAGGCTCACATATTAAAGTCATTGCAGAAAACAGCGTCATTTATCTGATGGGATTAGCCAGTCGGACGGAAACGGAAGACGCCATCTATGTGGCCAAAAGAACAAGTGGCGTGAAAAAAATTATCAACTTAATTGAATATATAGATTAGTAACACGTCTTCACTATAGTGCAATGTCAGTGGCACCCTCCCCCGCACAACTTAGAGCATTTATAACTCGTATTCAAAAGACGCTGCAATCGCATCAGATCTTAAGTGATCCTGCTGAATGCTTGGCCTACGGAGTAGATAACAGCCGTCTGCAAGCGATGCCGGATGTTGTGCTGTTTCCCACAACGGCAAATGAGATCCAGCAAATCGTGCTGGCTGCCCGCCGTCATCGAGTCCCCATTATCACTCGCGGACGGGGCAGCGGCACCACTGGTGCCGCAGTACCACGCTATGGCGGCGCAGTGTTGTCCACGGAAAGGCTATGCCATCTGGGAGAAGTCGAAAAAAACAATCGAATGGTGCGGGTGCAAGCCGGAGTCACCAACCAGCAGGTGCAACAAGCCGCGTCCACAGCAGGACTATTTTGGCCCCCTGATCCCGGTAGTGCCGCCTTCTGCTCGGTGGGGGGAAATATTGGCTGCAATGCAGGTGGCCCGCGCGCGGTGAAGTATGGCGCCACCCGAGAAAACATACTGGGCTTGAGCGTCGTCACCGGCAGCGGTGATTGGATCCAAACCGGTTGTCATACCACTAAAAATGCAGTGGGCTTGGATCTCACTCGTTTGATTATCGGATCTGAAGGGACCTTGGCAATCGTAGTGGATGCAGTCTTGAAGTTACTGCCCTTATCCAGTGCCAAACTCTGCATGCGAATTTTTTATCGACACATTGAAACCGCCGCCGAGGCCATCGGCGCGATTATGTCCCAACCCATTATCCCCTGTGCCTTAGAGTTTATGGATCATCACGCATTAGAGCTGTTACAGCGTCAGGGGCAACAACACATACCCAAAGACGCGCGCGCGTTACTGATGGTTGAATTGGAAGGCAGCAGACAGCGATTAGTGGAAGAGCGACAGTCTTTAAATCCGCTGATCAACTCCACCCAACCCATTTCTGTGGAATATGCCTCTGAGCCAGCAGAAATAGAGGCGTTATGGCAAACACGCAAGGCCTTATCACCGACACTCAGGCACTTGGCGGCAAAAAAAATCAATGAAGATATCGTTGTACCCGTCGCCGCACTGCCAGAGTTAATTCACGGATTGGACAGTCTATGTAGACAACACCAAATCATGATTGTCAGTTTTGGCCACGCGGGAAATGGCAATATTCATGTGAACCTAATGCTAGAAAAGCATCAAATTGAGTCCACATCTATTTACCTGAATAAACTATTTGAACTCACGCTGACACTACGCGGCAGCCTGTCAGGAGAGCACGGAATAGGAGAACTAAAAAAAGATTACCTCTCCTTGGCATTGGAGCCAGAAGCAATCGCACTGATGAAAGGGATCAAAAAGCAGTTTGATCCGGACAATATTCTCAATCCTGGTACCGGATTACCAGACTAGGTGTGCAGTCAGAACCTGCTTTTTTCAGCCACTGCTCGTCGCTTCGAACCCTCTAAATGGATTGATAGATCAGCGCATCATCAAAACTAAAACAACAGAATACAATCAGATCAAAGTCTGCTAGGTACGGCTGAACAGATTTCAATGCCACTTCCGCTGCCGCCTTTTTTGGGTAACCGTACACACCGGTGCTAATAGCGGGAAAAACTATCGATCGACACTGACGCGTTCTGGCCAAATGGAGGCAATTGTCATAACACGCAGCTAAGAGTTGAGATTCTTGGTGCTCCCCACCACGCCAAACCGGTCCCACGGTATGAATGACAAATTTGCAGGGCAGATGATAGGCACCCGTCACTTTCGCCTCTCCCCTATCACATCCCCCTAAAGAACGACATTCTGCTAACAACTGAGGTCCTGCCGCACGATGGATAGCGCCATCCACGCCTCCTCCGCCCAACAGAGTTTGATTGGCGGCATTGACTATGGCATCGACATGGAGAGTCGTGATGTCTGCGCAGATCAGGTGCCACATTGGCTATGTGAAGAAGGGACTATTTAACAACAGTTAAAGTGGGTTTGCTGCGATTCTCCATGGATGAGATCCCTGCTTCTTCCGATGATTCTGACTCCCCGCTTTCTTCTATGGAAGGAAACGCCATGCCTTCGCCGGTTTCTCTGGCATAGATTGCCATCACATGATTCACAGGAATCACGACGTCCATTGCCTGACCGGAAAATCGTGCACTGAAGAGAATATAGTCATTGCCCATTTCCAAAGCTTGTACAGCCGAGGGCGCCACATTCAACACGATACGTCCATCTTGTACAAACTGGGTGGGAACCTTCACCTCGTCATGGACCACTTCCACCAGCAAATGGGGTGTCATTTGATTATCTATGATCCACTCATAGAGTGCGCGAATTAAATAAGGCCGATTTGAGGTCATCTGCAGCTCCTCCAGCTAGCCACCTGGCAGCGACAGCATCTATCTTATCCGACGAATACAGCCTAGTCATCTGATAAAAGGCTTTTTTATGCTTCAGATAATTTAGATTATCTGCACTTTAAATTACCAATTCTTTTTACAACTATCTATATTTATTATTCATTTAAACATTGCCATCAATTAGGTATTAGGCATGTCGCATATTTTTCTCTGCCTCGGATAAACTGGCAACAAATGCGTCGCGAGCAAAAAACTCCTCCGCATACTTCAGCAGCGGCTTGGCGGCAGCAGGAAGTTGCACGCCCAAATGAGGTAGACGCCAGACCACCGGAATCAAGCAGCAGTCTGCTAAGGAGAGCTCTTCACTCATAAAATAGGGCATTTGTTCAAATATAGGCGAGATGGCCACTAGATTTTCTTTCAATTCTTTGCGTGCGGATTCTTTTTCTGCAGCATCCATCGCCTTCGCAATTTTATTCACTAAGGTGTAGAGATCCTTTTGCATGCGATACATCATCAATCGTGTTTTCGCTCTGGCCACTGGATAGACCGGCATCAATGGGGGATGAGGAAATCGTTCATCCAAATACTCCATAATCACGTTAGACTCAAACAGAACCAGATCGCGATCTACTAAAGTGGGTGTACTACCGTAGGGATTCAGCTCTAATAAATCTTCCGGTAAATTGTCCGGATCGACATCATAGACTTCAACATTGACCCCTTTTTGGGACAAAACAATACGACAACGATGACTATGTGGACATTCTGGATCAGAAAAAAAAGTCATCACTGACCGTCTATTTGCAATTACCGCCATGAGCGCGCTCCGGTACTTCGATGGAATATTAACTGTATAAGTGTAAAGCGAGACGGCCTAAGACACCAGCCTCTGCGAAATATGAGTCATTCGCCTTTGTAGGATGCTAGATTTAATGTACGTCTTCCCAATAATTCTGTTTCAGTGCGTAAGCTGCGATCAAAAATAAGATCAACACCAGAATTGCCCAAATACCGTGACGACGTACAAGCTTCGCGGGTTCACCCACGTAGACCAAGAAATTGACTATATCCCTTACCGCTCTGTCGTATTCTTCCTCGTTCATTGAACCTGGAATCATCATTTCGTACTCGGTTTGACTGGCGCCATGGCCGCCACCGTGATCTGTCCCAGCCGCCTCTTCGCTGTGGTGGACCGGTTTTTTCAAGCCTTCCAGCTCCCATAACGCATGGGGCATGCCGACACTTGGAAAAACACTGTTATTGACGCCGTAAGGACGGGAGTCATCGAGATAAAAACCCTTCAGGTAGCTATAGAGCCAATCTGCACCTCGCACCCTCGCAATCACGGTCAGATCGGGAGGAGCAGTACCGAACCAGACTGCGGCATCTTCCGTGGGCATGGCGTTAATCATCAGCTCACCGACTTTTTGACCGGTGAACACCAGGTTATTTAACACCTGCTTATCGGTCATGCCTAAATCCTTAGCAACTCGGTTATAACGACTATACTGTAAGCTGTGACAGCCCATACAATAATTAACATAGTACTTGGCACCCCGTTGCATGGAGTGCTTGTCGTTCAAATTCACAGGCATTTTTTCCAACTCAACATGAGCACCACCTGCAGCCCAAAGGTGACTGCTCATCGCAGCTATGAATACCAAGAATATAATTCTTTTCATTGATACGCCTTTCTATGTGAGACGGTCAGGCAGAGGTTTTGTGCTATCTATGGAAGTATAGATAGGCATCAGTAGGAAAAAGCCAAAGTACACCAGGGAGAAAAATCGAGCCAACTGGGTGTAGAGTTCTGTAGGCGGCATCAATCCTAAGTATCCCAGAACGAGAAACGCTAGCGCAAAGGCGGTGAGTGCCATTTTTGTCAGCGGCCCTTTATATCGAATCGAGCGCACCGGGCTTCTATCTAACCAAGGCAGAAAAAAGAACATCATTATCGATGCACCCATGGCAATGAAACCCAACAGTGGATTGGGGATGGCACGCAAAATGGCATAAAAAGGTGCGAAATACCAAACTGGCGCAATGTGTTCAGGGGTCTTTAATGGATCCGCAGGAATAAAGTTATTCGCTTCTAAAAAGTAACCGCCCATCTCTGGCAGATAAAAAATCACGATAGCGAAGAAAATCAAAAAGACCGCCACGCCCACAATATCCTTCACCGTGTAATAAGGATGAAAGGGTACGCCATCCACGGGTTTGCCATCGGCATCGAGATTGTCATTGATCTCGATGCCATCGGGATTATTTGAACCCACTTCATGCAGCGCGATGAGGTGCACCACAACCAGAGCCACGAGAGCTAATGGCAATGCAATCACATGCAAAGCGAAAAATCGGTTAAGAGTAATATCGGAAATCACAAAATCACCGCGTACCACCAGCGCCAACATATCGCCAATAAAGGGGATCACTCCCACTAAATTCACAATCACCTGTGCAGCCCAGTAAGACATTTGCCCCCAGGGTAATAGATAACCCATAAATCCTTCAGCCATCAGCACAATATAGATCAACATGCCAACAATCCACAGCAGCTCTCTGGGTGCCCGATAAGAGCCATAGAGCAAGCCGCGAAACATGTGCAGATAGACCACAATAAAAAATGCAGTGGCACCGGTGGAGTGGATATAGCGTATCAGCCAGCCAAAACGCACATCCCGCATGATGTACTCCACACTGGCGAATGCCTCCTCGGCGCTGGGTTTGTAACTCATGGTCAAGAAGATGCCGGATACAATCTGAATCACCAACACCAACAACGCTAAAGAGCCGAAAAAGTACCAGAAGTTAAAATTCTTCGGTGCATAATACTCTGAAGCACTGGCACGGATGATGGCTTGAATAGGAAACCTGTGTTCCACCCAATCCATAAATTTTGTTGTGTTGTTACTAATCAGTTCTTTCATCGCCTAGGCCGCCTCTGTATCCACACCAATGAGTAGGGTTTCGTCGTCGAGATATTTATGCGGTGGAATCGGTAAATTCGTTGGTGCCGGTACACCTTTATAGACTCTTCCAGCTAAATCGAATTTGGAACCATGACAAGGACAATAAAAACCTCCCAGCCAGTCCGTCCCTAAATCCGCAGCGCCGGCATCTGGACGATAAGTGGGTGAGCACCCGAGATGGGTGCAGGATCCCACCACCACCAGGTACTTTTCCTTAAGAGAACGTGACTCGTTCTGACAATATTCTGGTTGTTGATCTTTTTCCGACTGGGGATCCCGCAACTCGCCGGTAAGCTGTTGCAGGGTAGATAGAGCAGATTCGGTCCGATGTAAGATCCAGACTGGCTGACCACGCCACTTCACCCGGATCAACTGCCCAGGTTCAAGTTTTTTTAGTGATACTTCTACTGGCGCACCCGCCGCCCGCGCCCTCGCGCTGGGTGTCCAACTGGCAGCAAAGGGTATCGCCACCCCCGCGCCAACCACGCCGCCCAACGCTGCGGTCGTGCCAATAAGAAACCAACGACGGCCGTTGCTTACACCATCTTCGCTCATGCCAATTTTCTCCGGGATAGTCGCAATTCACTCAAGGACCAAGCTGCTGATACGCCCTTCAAAGGCAAGCAGTGCAGTGGCCGGATCTGACTCGGCGCGTATTGTCCTTGAGAAACCACTCTGAATCAAGGTCAATCCTGCTGAAAAACGTCATATGTTCAGTTTCAGGCTAACGAAAAATCCCACAGAAAACCCGCCAATAAGACGTTAGCTGTGATATTACATTATAATTAGCGAATTAGCGGATAATAAGAAGTCTACCCGTATCAACAGCGACTCCGTAGGCTGTGAGGCGTTCAAATAGACGTAGTTGATGTGGCTCATTGACACAATGCATACTCAATTTTCGAATTTCCCAGTGAAAAATCAGCCGAAAGCGAGCAGGGCGTGACAAATCCATTGATCAAATCGGCGCCCAAGTTGCGTCGGCTCACCATTCGCCGTGGCTTACCGTGGATCATTCTAATCTTCACATTAAGCAGTATCGCCATCACGACTGTGAATTATCAAGTCATACGCGCGCTCTCTCTCAGTCGCGCATATATCAACGCCGAGTCTCTATATGCCAAGCATCGAGCACATGCGGTGGAAGAAATGATTCGCTATGCCTATAACCAGAATATTTTTCATTTTCAGCAGTTCAAAGAGGAAATTGCTATCCCACTGAATGGCATCGAACTACGCTCGCAGATTGTTAACGAAAATTTAGAATTTGAGTGGCCTCTATTTCAATCCCACTTACTGCAAGCAGGTCTCAGTGAAACCGATGCAGCGTTAATTGTCTCCTCTTTTAAGCGATTTCAAAGCAGCGGCTTTGTAGAGAAATCCGTTCGAAGATGGGAACAGGTCGACCCCCTACTGATTCAATTGATGGCACAAGGGGTCAAGATACACGAGGCCATCTCGAGTTCGCAATGGAGTCTAAAAGAGCGGGAGGCAGAGCTACTTAAACTTCATCAAATTAATACCAAGATTATCTTGTTAGAGGATGAGTTTGCGGAGTGGATCGAACAGGAGTCCCAACAACTTGAACAAATATTGTTACGGGTGTCTGTTGGCATCACCCTGCTTTTTATGGCTGTTAGCCTGGCCGCAGCAGTCTATTTTGGCCAACGCTTTAGACGCGGAGTGATGGCGTTGTATCGCACAGCGCTGCGCATCACCCAAGGAGATCTATCCGCCAGAGTCACTTTACCGCCAGGTGATGAGCTGAGCAAACTGGCAGAAAAGTTCAATCAAATGACTGCCACTATCAGTGAAAGCCAAGAACGACTAATAGAGCAAAACCAACAACTGGTGGACGCAAAGGACATGGCGCTGCAATCCCTGAACGCCAAATCGGAATTTCTTGCCAATATGAGCCACGAAATTCGCACGCCCATGAACGGTGTGTTAGGCATGTTGGAGCTATTGTCCACCACTGAACTCAATGAATTCCAGCGTGAATGTGTGACGCTATCGCTGAACTCCGCCGCCACACTATTGAATCTAATCAACGATGTGCTTGACTTATCAAAAATCGAATCGGGTAAGCTGGTGTTAGAATCCGTGGAGTTTGATCTACACCAATGCGTGGAAGAAATCGCTTCGCTCTACTCCGCGCAAAACAAGCAAGCCGATCTGGAAATCGCCTGTTATATCGCCCCCAATGTGCCACAAATTATTCGCGGTGATCCTACACGACTACGCCAAATCCTCGCTAACTTGATGGCAAACGCCATCAAATTTACCGAGTCTGGTAGCGTGGTGGTACGCTGCCATACAGTAGAATCACGGGAAAATAACCACTGTTTGTTACATTTTGAAATTGAAGATACCGGTATTGGTATTGCCCCGGAAAACCAAGACAAGTTATTTGACGCATTTGTGCAGGCAGATGGCTCGACTACCAGACGTCATGGCGGTACAGGCTTGGGACTCACCATCGCCAGTGAACTGAAAGAGTTGATGGGTGGAGACATTGGCGTGGACAGCCAGTTAGGTGAAGGGGCGCGCTTTTGGTTCACCATTGATGTCATGATTGTCGCGCCCTACCCCTCCGAACCAACCTTAGCAAACCTGCATGGGTGGTTAATCGGCAACGACAGCATCAATTTGCGCATCCTGTCTCAATATCTGGACGAGTGGAACATACAAATAAAACGGGTGATGGATCCCGTCGAATTACTCTCACAACTCGCACAACATTCAGTGGATCGGGCCCCAGATTTCATCATGCTCGATGATCGGTTAGAAGGCGTATCACAGATCCAACTCCATCAACGCCTACTGGCTGATCCGAAGCTCAACCCGGTGCCTATGATCGCGCTCAACCGGTTTAAAGATTACCTTCTTGAACCCAACGATATGGCGCCCTATTTCGAGCAATTAAGCAAACCATTACGTCTTTCTATCTTACGCCGGGCTTTACTGCGGCTGCACGCAGATACCGATGAGACGATCACCACGACTCAAGAGTCTCTGCCCCCCCTGCAGGGGCACATTATGATCGTCGAAGACAATAAGGTAAATCAGCAAGTCGCGCTGCGCATGGTAGAAAAATTGGGTCTCACTGCAGATATCGCAAACTCTGGGGAAGAAGCAATCCAACTGGTTCATGAAAAACCCTTCGACTTGATATTAATGGATTGTCAAATGCCAGACCTAGATGGCTACCAGACCACCGCAATTATTCGACAGGAAGAGTCCATAAAAGAGATTCCCATCATTGCCATTACCGCCAATGCCATCGGACCGGTGAAACAGAGGTGCATCAATGCCGGCATGGATGCATGTCTAATTAAACCAGTAAAATTAGAACTTCTATATCAAACATTAGCAGTTTGGCTAAGCTCAAATTGCAAAAATAATTAAGATCATGCAACCATTTCTGCAAGGTGTCATATTTGTTCCCAGCGCCTTTCTATGGAAGAATAGTTTTAACTAAAGTTTAATCCCGGAGTACGGCGATGATAGACGCCGATGGTTTCCGCCCCAATATTGGCATTATGATTTCCAATGAAGCATGCCAGTTACTTTGGGCGCGACGTTTCCAGCAAGATGCATGGCAGTTTCCCCAGGGGGGTATCAAACGAGATGAGTCACCGGAGCAAGCTCTGTTTCGGGAACTATATGAAGAGGTCGGTCTCACCGACTCCCAAGTTGAGGTTTTGGGTCGGACACAAAACTGGCTGAATTACCGCTTGCCCAAGAAATATATCCGCGCCGATCAAATTCCAACCTGTATTGGTCAGCGGCAACTTTGGTACCTGTTACGCCTGACCTGCGAAGACAGTGCCGTCAAGTTGGATCATACGGCACATCAAGAATTTGATCAGTGGCGTTGGGTCAGCTATTGGTATCCGATACACGCAGTGGTGGAATTTAAACAAGCCGTCTATCGACGCGCCCTGGCAGAACTCGCGCCTATATTATTCTCCTCAAAAAAGGTTGGTTTGTGTTAAAGATCTTGCGCAGCATTGTGCAGGAAGTGAGTTCAGCACCCAATCTGGACAGCGCCATGCGCATCATAGTGGAGCGGGTGCGCTCTTCAATGGCGGCAGATTTATGTTCCATTTATCTCCTCAATCCACCCCATCATAGCTACATACTCAGAGCCAGCACCGGCCTCAAACCCGAAACCATCGGCCAAATCAGCTTGAAACCGAACGAAGGATTGATAGGCTACGTGGCCGAAGAAAAACGGCCGATTAATTTAACCAACGCACAACAACATGAACGCTTTCGCTTATTCCCAGAGAGTGGAGAAGAATTGTTCCATGGGTTTCTTGGCATTCCTATTATTCAGCATGGAGAGGTACTAGGCGTCTTGGTGGTGCAACAAAAAGCAAAACGTGAGTTTTCCGAAGACGAAGTTGCATTTCTAGTCACTGTCTCAGCACAACTGGCAGGGGTGATTACGCAAGCAAAATCGACACAATTTTCTCATCAGTTGCGGTCCAAGACATCCAATACATCTTTAAATCAGTTACACGGACTCTCTGGCGCACCTGGAATCGCCATCGGCAAGGCCGTTGTGGTTTACCCCAGTTTAGGACTCGATGCGATCCCGGACAGACGCACCGCCAATCCGGCCATTGATTTACAATTATTAGAAATCGCCGTTCAACATACTCGTCGAGACATTCAAGCTAAACTACACCAGCTAGAATCTCTATTGCCGAAAGAGACTCAGGCGCTATTTGAGGCCTATTTGGCGATGCTCGAGAGCGACACCCTAATAGGTGCCACCAAGCAGGAGATAGAATCAGGTCTATGGGTGGCGACCGCGCTACGGGTTACATTTAGTAAACAGGCAAACATCCTGGCCAACATGGATGATCTCTACCTTCGACAGCGGGCTTCTGATATTTTGGATCTGGGAAGACAAATCTTAAATCACCTCGAGCCTGGCGCCCAAAAGCCGCGGCATTATCCTTCCCAAACCATTTTAATTGGTGAGGAAATCACCCCGAGTATATTGGTGGAGGTGCCCGCACACAAACTTGCCGCCATGGTGCAGTGCCGAGGGGCGGTCGCCTCTCACAGCGCCATCTTAGCGCAAACATTAGGGATCCCTGCGGTGATGGGCATAAGCGATTTGCCGCTACGGTACCTCGACGGTCTGGAAATGATTGTGGATGGGTACCGCGGTCAGGTGCAACTCAAACCAGATAGAGCCACGAAACACACCTATCAGCAATTGATTCGCACAGAGCAATCACTGCAGAATCTACTCAATAGTGCTCGCCAACAACCGTGCCGAACCCTAGATGGCGTCACCATCGAGCTACAGGTCAATTTAGGCTTGGCAGGCCAGGTCACCCCGGCAGAAACCTCTTTCACCGATGGGGTGGGCTTATTTCGAACCGAAACCCTTTTCCAGCAAATGGAACGCTTCCCCAGCGAGCAGGAACAATATCAATCCTACCGGGATATCTTGCAAACTTTTCATCCCAAACCGGTGTGCATTAGAACGCTGGATATAGGTGGAGACAAGTCATTGCCTTACTTCCCTATCTCCGAAGAAAACCCGTTTTTAGGCTGGCGCGGGATCCGCATCTCTTTAGATCATCCTGAGGTATTTCACACCCAATTACACGCCCTGATGCGGGCAAACTTAGGCTTAGGCAATCTACACATATCCATTCCTATGATCACCCAATTAGCTGAGATTAATCAGGCATTGTGCATCGCCGATCAGGTTAGGGATGAGTTGATTGGCAGGTATAATGAATTTGCCCCACCCCCGATAGGTATGATGGCGGAAGTACCGGCGGCTATTTTTCAATGCCGACAGTACGCTAAACGTGCTGATTTTGTCTCCATTGGCACCAACGATCTCACTCAGTATTTGCTCGCGGTGGACAGAAACAACAGCCGTGTTGCCAAACTGTACGATCACCTGCATCCAGCCGTGTTAACTGCCATCGCCACCATGGTTGCCGACTGTGCGCATGAAAACACCCCCGTAAGTGTGTGTGGCGAAATGGCAGGCGATCCCCTAGCGGCAGTGATATTGGTAGGACTTGGGGTACACTCTTTAAGCATGCCCATCATGCGCATCCCTCGTATCAAATGGATCTTAAATCACCTAGATGCACCTACCCTAGTGAAGCACAGCCAACATTGTTTGCAGCTGGACACCTCAAAGGAGATACGTGAACACACTAAAGCGTTGCTAATCGCCAATGATTTGCAGCAGATGATCGAAAGTTCGCTCTTGGAAACCCATGCTACCGAGGGATAACTAATTGAACTCGGCATAAAATGGTCACAGCTCATTTTCACCATGAGCGAAGCAAGGTACACTTGTGATTTGATTTGTACCATTTTCAGATCCCTGACGCTGTGAGCATAGGCTCACGGCGGAACCACTGACCAGGAGTCATCCGATGAACCAGATTAATAGTATAAAATTCATTGGCTTAACTATTATGTTTCTGTTCACAACCGGACAGATTCTGGCTTCTAATCCTCCCGAATTGGTTGTCAAGAATGTGAGCTTGCAAATGTTGGAGAACCTCTCCACCCATGCGCAAAACTATAAAGAAAATCCCAATCAACTGTATCAAGCAGTAGAAAAAATAGTCTTTCCACACTTTTACATAAAAAAAATGACCTACTATGTGTTGGGTCCAAATAGAAAAGATGCCAGTGAAGAGGAGATTGGGGCCTTCGCCCATGAGTTTCAGCAATTATTACTGCGCTCATACGCCTCGACGCTCCTGAGCTACTCTGATCAGAAAATCGAGTTTCTCGAACCTATCTATTCGAAAAAAAATCCTAATATTGCCAAAGTCCCAACGCAGATTGTCATGTCAAATGGCACCACTATTAACGTTGCCTATCTCATGGAGAAAACGGACAATGTTTGGTTGGTATTCGAAATCATAGTTGATGGCACCGGATTGTTAAAATCTTTTCGCGGTGATCTGAGCCAGGAGTTACAGAAAAGTGGCGTGGGCTCGGTCACTGAGCAACTGAAACTAAAAAACGAACAATCTAACTCTTAATTTGTTGGTGGAATGAAGGTCCGAGCAGGAACCTGACTTCAATCCATCTAAAGTCACCCATGGGAATCACAAAAAAGGAAACCTCACACTTCATGCTCCAACCAGAGTCAATTAAAGAGTCTATCCAACAAGGTCTCCCTGACGCGGAGGTATTTGTCAGCGGCGATGACGGCACTCATTTTGAAGCCGTTGTGATCTCTGCGAAGTTCGAAGGCATCGGCCTGTTGCAGCAACATCAACTTGTCTATCAAACCTTAGGCGATAGATTTAGCCAGGACATTCACGCCTTAGCATTAAAAACCTATACTCCGCTGGCCTGGCAAAACAAACAGTCCTCAAGCAAATAAGAATTTATTCAATATGGATAAACTAATCATTACTGGTGGGGAGCCGCTAGATGGCTCTATTAAAATCTCCGGCGCCAAAAATGCGGTACTACCGATCTTGGCATGCTCACTATTGTTGGAAGATACCATTTGCATTGGCAACGTTCCCCACTTACATGACGTGACGACCACTATGGAACTCCTAGGTCGTATGGGTGCATCGCTAACGGTGAACGAGCAGATGTCCATTGAAGTGAACACCAATACAGTTAACGATTACTGCGCCCCTTATGATCTGGTGAAAACTATGCGGGCGTCGATTTTGGTGTTAGGTCCTCTGCTGGCCCGTTTTGGGCGCGCGGACGTCTCTTTGCCGGGTGGATGTGCCATCGGCTCTCGTCCGGTCAATGTACATATCAAATGTCTCACACAGATGGGCGCGGAAATACGTATCGAAGGCGGATATATTCGTGCGCGCGCCAACCGCCTGCGCGGCACCCGCCTGTTTATGGACGTGGTCACGGTCACTGGTACTGAAAACGTGATGATGGCCGCCACCTTGGCCAAAGGCACCACCATTATCGAAAATGCAGCTAAAGAACCAGAAGTGGTGGATCTGGCCAATTGTCTCAACACGATGGGGGCCCATATCTCCGGAGCCGGCACCAGTACAATCACCATCGAAGGGGTTGAAAAACTACATGGCGGGCACTACTCCGTCCTACCCGACAGGATAGAAACCGGAACCTACTTAGTCGCAGCTGCCATGACTAGTGGCCACGTCACCCTGAAAAATACCAATGCGGAGTTACTCGAGTCGGTGCTTTTGAAACTAGAAGAGGTGGGCGCGCATATTAATACCCTGGAAGACAGTATCGAACTCAACATGAATGGTAATCGGCCTAAGTCTGTCGATGTGCACACTGCCCCTTATCCCGCTTTTCCCACCGACATGCAAGCTCAGTTTAGCGCCCTAAATTGCATCGCCGAAGGTACCGGAGTGATCACCGAAACCGTATTTGAAAATCGTTTTATGCATATACAAGAACTGCAACGTATGGGTGCTAGAATTCAGTTAGAAGGCAATGCCGCGATTTGCAAAGGTGTGCCGAAATTGCAAGGCGCACCGGTGATGGCCACAGATCTGCGCGCCTCGGCCAGTTTGGTATTGGCGGGATTAGTTGCTGAAGGAGAAACTTCGGTGCATCGCATTTATCATGTGGATCGCGGTTATGAGTGTATTGAAGAGAAGCTCTCTCAACTTGGCGCCAACATTCATCGAGTACCTGATTAGATGTCCCAACAGATGAAACAAACTCTTACTATCGCTATTTCTAAAGGTCGGATCTTAAAAGAAGCGCTGCCTTTACTCAGTAAAATTGGTATCGAACCCTTAGAAGATCTTGAAAAAAGTCGAAAACTCATCTTAGAAACCAACCGAGGTGACATCAAACTAGTGGTCATTCGCGCGACCGATGTGCCTACCTACGTGGAATATGGCGCAGCCGATCTCGGCATCACCGGCAAAGATGTGCTAGTGGAACACGGAGGCGAACAGCTCTATGAACCACTAGATTTAAAAATCGCGCCCTGTCGGCTCATGCTTGCGCAAATAAAGGGCGCCGAGAGATCGAATCCCCATAGACGCCTAAGGGTGGCAACCAAGTATGTCAATATCACCCAACGCTATTTTAATCAGCGAGGGGAGCAGGTGGAACTGATAAAACTGTATGGCTCCATGGAGCTCGCACCGCTGGTGGGGTTAGCTGATCGTATCGTCGACTTGGTAGATACCGGCAACACCCTAAAGGCAAATGGATTGGAACCGACGGAGTTAATCTTGCCGGTGACCTCTCGCCTGGTGGCAAATAAAGCATCAATGAAAATGAAACAGTCCGCCATCTTACAGGTGGCCACTGATTTGAAAAAGGTGATTTAGTGGCAGGCTCGGCAAACATTGCAGAATCGATTTCCTATCTCAATTACGATCAAAGTGATTTTCAGACCGCACTAGAGTCTCTGCTCATTACCGATAAAATTCACGATGTAGCGGTGCACAAGCAAGTTAACGATATCTTACAAGAGGTCAAAACTCATGGGGACTCAGCGTTACTTCGATTGACCAATCACTTTGACCAGCGTTCACTAAAAGAGATAAGCGAACTCTGCATCAGTGAAGAACAAATAGAACATGCCATCGAATCTGTAGATAAAGAAACATTGCAGGCCGTGCAACACGCAGCCGATCGCATCCAACATTTTCATGAAAAACAGGTACAACGTTCATGGTCCTTTGAGGACGAATGGGGCAATCAGTTAGGACAGAGAATACAAGCCATTCGACGAGTCGGGATCTATGTACCTGGCGGACAGGCCGCTTATCCCTCTTCAATGTTAATGAACGCAATCCCGGCCAAAGTGGCCGGCGTGAGTGAGATAGTGGCCACTGTCCCTGCACCAAGGGATGTACTGAATCCGCTGGTACTCGCCGCCGCTCATATAGCGGGCGTGACAAAAATTTATTCGATTGGCGGTGCTCAAGCCATTGGTGCGCTTGCCTTCGGCACCCTGACCATCCCTAAAGTGTCTAAAATTGTAGGCCCGGGAAATGCTTATGTGGCCACTGCCAAGCGCCTGGTGTATGGCGAAGTCGGCATCGATATGATTGCCGGCCCCTCTGAAATCATGATTATTGCAGACCAACATAGTGATGCGAATACAGTGGCATTGGATCTTTTCTCACAGGCAGAACATGATGAGGCGGCAAGAGCCTTTTGCGTCAGTACTGATACTGGTTTTCTCACACGATTAAAAGAGACTATTGATCAATTATGGGCGGATTTCCCCCGGGCAAAGATCATTCAGCAGTCTTTGCAAAACCATAGCGCGTTGATAGAAGTTCCAAATATGGATTGCGCCGTCGAGATCGCCAATCAGATAGCACCCGAACACCTCGAATTACACGCCTCAGAGGCCATTCACCGTGAGACAGAATTCATTCACGCCGGGGCCATCTTCATCGGTGCCGCCAGCTCTGAGGCATTAGGTGACTACTGTGCTGGTCCCAACCATGTGTTGCCTACATCGGCAACTGCGCGATTTGCGTCGCCTTTAGGAGTCTATGACTTCATCACCCGCACTTCTATTATTCGCTGTAGCGATGCAGGTGCCACACAATTGGCCGACGTTGCCGCTAAAATAGCCCGAGCAGAAGAGTTAGAAGCCCATGCACGTTCAGCAGAGGCACGCCTCACAAAACCAGACCAACCTAACTAAGCGTGTGATAAACAAGTAGCCTCTTCTATGAGTCAAGCAAAACACAGGATCACCAAACTCGTCCGCAAGGAAATCCAAGCTTTAACCGCCTATCAGGTACAGGACGCCACTGATCTGATCAAGCTGGATGCCATGGAAAGTCCCTTCAACTGGCCAGGAAACCTACAACAAGAGTGGTTGACGGAACTAGAAAACATCAGTCTGAATCGCTATCCGGATGCAGCTTGTGAACAATTGCGCAGTGATATTTTGTCCTATTTCAATGCGCCAAAGAATGCTGATGTGCTTTTGGGCAATGGTTCAGATGAACTCATTGGTTTGCTCATGCAATTGCTAGCAGGCCCACATCGAACAGTGTGCAGTTTTTCTCCCAGTTTTGTCATGTATCAGTTAATCGCGTGCTACACACAGAGCCAATATCTTGAGATCCCATTAACAGCGGCGTTCACTATTGATCTTAAAAATACCCTAGAAACCATTCAACAACAGCAACCGGAATTGATCTTTATTGCTCGCCCAAATAATCCTACCGGTAATTGCTTTAGCATCGATGAGATCCAGGCCATTGTGGATACCTCAGAAGGATTAGTGGTGATAGATGAGGCTTACCATGCATTTGCGGATTCCAGTCTGCTCCCCCTATGTGTGGAATATCCAAACCTATTGGTGATGCACACCCTCTCCAAAGTTGGCTTGGCGGGATTACGCCTCGGAATGCTATTCGGTAGCGTCGAATGGATAGATGAACTCAATAAAATTCGTTTGCCTTACAATATTGGTACACTCACCCAAGTGACAGCCTCCTTCGCGCTACGCAGAAACGCTCAACTCAACACACAGATAGAGAGTTTAAAACAGCAAAGACACACCCTTTTTCAAGCCCTAAACGATATGGACTCACTCACCGCTTATCCCAGTGATGCAAACTTTATTTTATTTAAAACACCTGATGGTCGTGCTGCGGAGGTTTTTAGTGCTTTACAAGCTTCGGGTATTTTAATTAAAAACCTGTCTCATACTCACCCACTTTTAAAAGACTGTTTGCGTGTCACCGTGGGCACAACAGAGCAGAACCAAGCTTTTTTAACGGCATTGAGACAGGCCTTATCAGTTAACTGACGAAAACGCCACCCAGTTAACGACGCATGCGGCGACTCGGCCGTTGTCCTATCTCCACAACTGTTCTTTTTCGTTTACCATCTCGAATAAACTTGACCTCCACCTTTTCCCCAGGACGGTATCCTGCGATACGATTCATGAGATTCTGATTGTCTGCGATTCCTTGCCCATCTATCTCATACAACACATCCCCCGGTCTGAGACCGGCTCTGTCTGCTGGCCCATCTCTAAAGACACCCGCCACTACCGTGCCCGCATCATCAGCTAAGCCGAAGGATTCAGCCAGCACGGGCGTGAGGTTTTGCGCTTCTAAGCCAAACCAACCTCGAACCACGGATCCGAACTCAATAATGTCCTCTTGAACGCCCGTTGCCAGCGCTAATGGGATAGCAAAACCGATACCTTGGGAACCGCCAGAACGAGAAAAAATTGCTGTGTTGATGCCCACCAGTTCTCCGTGGGCATTGATCAAGGCACCACCAGAATTACCGGGATTAATGGCGGCATCTGTTTGGATAAAATTCTCAAAAGTGGTTAATCCCAATCGACTTCGACCTGTCGCACTGACAATACCCATGGTCACTGTCTGCCCCACACCGAAAGGATTGCCAATGGCCAATACCACATCTCCCACTTGCAGCCTGTTCGATTGGCCCAGGGGAATCGCAGGTAAATTGTCTTTTTTAATCTTTAACACGGCCAAATCTGTATCCGGATCGGTACCGACAATTGTTGCGTTCATGGTACGACCGTCACGCAATGCCACCTGTATCTCATCTGCACCGGCGACGACATGGTTGTTCGTGAGCAGATACCCTTCCTTACTGATGATGACCCCCGATCCTAGGCTAGACTGTTTTTGTTGCATTGGGGGTACAATCAAATTATCACCAAAAAATTGTCTGACCACGGGATCGTCGAAAAATGGATGGGCGCGTCGCGTGATGGTTTTACTCGTAAATACATTCACCACCGCCGGCGCCGCGCGTTCTACTGCATGTGCATAGGAAACCGGTCCCTCACTCAACGCCCAACTGGTAGTCGCCAAACTGGACAGCAATAGAAGAATAAAAAGGGAAACACGCCAGCTGACCCTAATTGGATATTTCATTGGTTTTCTTTCCTTAAGCTAAAGTTTAGTATTATGGTGACATCGTATATTTACAGGCAAAATAATTTCTATGTTAGAGCGCCACGAATTAAATAGCCACTTAGATGAATTGTTACAGTCTCAAACTTTTCAAGACTATTGTCCTAATGGATTACAAGTCCAAGGTAAACCAGAGATCCATAAAATTGTTGGCGCGGTCACCGCTAGTTTACAATGTATCGAAACTGCCCGCGCAGTGAAGGCCGATGCATTATTAGTGCATCATGGCCTATTTTGGCGCGGAGATGAGATGCGAGTGGTGGGTCTATTAAAACCACGTCTGCAGATCTTGCTACAACACAATATCAATTTATTGGCGTATCATTTACCACTGGACGTTCATCCGATATACGGCAACAACACGCAACTCGCTGCACATCTGGGATGGTCTGTATCCGGTACGTTCGGCCCTGGGCCGACGCCGCTGGGTCAGTATACAACACTTCCCGTGCCCATATCTGGCGCAAAGCTTGCACAACATTTGGAAACACGTCTGGGCAGAGCACCGTTACACATCGCGGGCGGAAATCAGCCCCTACAACGAATCGGCTGGTGCACCGGAGCGGCGCAAAATTTAATCGCATCAGCCTATGAGGCTAGATTGGACGCGTACATCAGCGGCGAGATTTCTGAACAAACCGTCCATCAAGCAAAGGAATACCAACTCGATTACTTAGCCGCCGGACATCACGCCACTGAACGATATGGTGTGCAATCTTTATTAAGGTACCTGTCTGAAAGATACGAAGTTGCGACAGAATTTTTAGATTTAGATAATCCCGTATAACACATGACGACTGAGCCAACAGGATACTATTGTGAATTCCCTGCTTTCTCCAAATGAAAACAGCTGTGGCGATACCGACAAACCGGTGATCCAAGTGGCCTGCCAGCAGTTGAGCAAAACTGTAGACACGCCGGAAGGCCCCTTAACCATATTGGATAAAATCACATTGCAAGTTGTTGCCGGTGATAGCTTGGCCATTGTCGGTACATCGGGCTCAGGTAAATCGACTCTACTGGGTTCATTGGCAGGATTGGATCTCCCCACTTCAGGGGAAGTGTTTATCAATACGGCGTGTCTCACACAAATGAATGAAGATGAACGAGCTTCCATTCGCGCGAAACACATTGGGTTTATATTCCAGTCTTTTCAACTGTTACCACAACTCACCGCATTGGAAAACGTGATGCTCCCCCTGGAGTTATCAGATATACCAGACGCCAAACAACGAGCATTGTCCATAATGGAGCAAGTGGGATTGAGCCATCGCATACATCAATACCCGAAAGTCCTATCAGGAGGCGAACAACAAAGAGTCGCGATTGCACGAGCCTATGCCACCCATCCGGACATTCTGTTCGCAGATGAACCCACGGGCAACTTAGATACCAAAACAGGTGCGGCGATCATCGATCTTTTGTTTCATCTCAATGAAACAGAGTGCGCCACACTCATTTTAGTCACCCACGACCCTATCTTGGCAGCTCGATGTGACCATCAGATCACCTTGAGTGAAGGGCGAATTATTAGCGAATCATGACACCAACCACCTGGGCATTACGTTCTCTCCGAAGAGACTGGCGCGCCGCTGAAGTGCGCATTCTTTTCAGCGCCATGGTCATCGCAGTGGCCAGTCTATCTGGTGTCACCTACTTTATAGAACGGCTTGAACGCGCAATGAGCAATCAGGTCGGCGAAGTCTTGGCTGCCGATCTGGTGGTAGAGACTCAGGTTCCCTCGCCACCCGAATGGCATTCACAAGCCACACAACTCGGCTTAGCCTCCGCCGAGGTGGTGTTGTTTCCAAACCTCGCCGTTATTGAAAACAACTCCCAATTCGCCGCCATTAAGGCGGTCTCTGAATCCTATCCATTACGGGGCCAATTGAGGGTATCAGAGCAATTGGGCTCGGACGGTACCTGGGTGGATCACGGACCTCAGACGGGCGAAGTCTGGGTGGATGAGCAGTTGGTGTACCAACTGAACGTGCGTACCGGGGATCAGCTTAGTTTAGGCGCAAAAAGTTTTACCATTGGCAAAATTGTGCAATTCGAACCCGATCGCATGGGTGACTTTTATGCAATGTTACCTAGAATATTTTTAGCCAAGCAAGATCTAGCTGACACTCGCTTAGTGGGCAGCGGCGGCGTCGTTCAATACCGATTACTGCTATCAGGCCGATCCGAATCCATCAAAGAATTTCATCAGTGGTTAGACACCCAGGAAGCGCCCGCAGCACTCATATTAAATGTTCATGACATTCGTCCTGAAATCAAGACAGCGTTGGATCGCGCCCATCAGTTTCTTGGTCTGGCTGC
The DNA here is from genome assembly GCA_041940025.1 of Thiotrichaceae bacterium. GTDB lineage: Bacteria > Pseudomonadota > Gammaproteobacteria > UBA5859 > UBA5859 > UBA5859. Next base: position 148,417 of record JBGTSY010000003.1, read on the forward strand.
ATTGGTCAGTGTGGTACTCTGCGGTGTGGCAATTGCTACCAGCGCTCGCTATTTTGCTCAGTCTCGCACTGGTGAGTGCGCCTTGCTGCGATGCCACGGCTGTCATCAGTCATTTGTACTTAAAAGCTATATATTAGAACTGATTTTGATAGGATTGATTGCGGCCTTGATAGGCACCAGCATTGGATATCTGTCTCAGGCTGTCATCAGTTCCATGCTGAAGATCCTTATCATTACAGATCTTCCCCCACCTAGCTTGTTACCTGCCGCCTATGGAATAGTAACCGGCATGGCTATTTTACTTGGTTTTTCCCTACCACCCATACTCGCGCTAAAGGAAGTGCCTGTGATGCGAGTATTAAGAAAAGAGTTAGGAGACAATCGGGTCAGCCAAGTCACCGTGTACAGTTTTGCTCTGGTGACCTTATGGCTATTGATGTTATGGATTTCCAATGATCTACTGTTAACTATCATTGTTAGCATTGGCGCATGTGTCACCATCAGCTTACTGGCATTGGCTGGTTGGATCTTGATCCGCGCCCTCAATCCCTTGCGTCAACGAGTAGGATCGGCTTGGCGCTTTGGTTTCGCCAACATTGCACGACGACCGATGAGCAGTTTAACTCAGCTATTGGCCTTCGGTATCGGTCTGATGGTACTTTTACTGCTCTCTATGGTGCGCAATGATCTCATAAATGGTTGGCAGCAAGCCCTGCCCGCAGATGCGCCAAACCACTTCATTATGAATATTCAACAACAACAGTTGGAAGCGATAAATACATTCATTGCTGAGAACGGTCTCAAAAGCAGCAGCATGGCGCCCATGGTTCATCCTAAGCTACTTGAAATCAACGGTGAGCCACCGATCCAGCGCATACGCATGAAAAGCCTGCGCTCCAAACGCATGTTAGAGCGCATGTTGAATGTCTCCTGGGCCACAACTTTAGCGGACGATAATAAAGTGATAAAGGGAGACTGGTGGGGTAAAGCCGGTTCCGGTAAATCTTATGTCTCTTTAGAACGAGATTTTGCCCGGGCATTTAAAATTGATATCGGTGATGAACTACTGTTTCTGCATGATGGAAAAAAAGTCTCATTAACCGTCACCAATATTCGCTCTATACGCTGGGATTCATTCAATCCGAACTTCTTTATGCTCACACCTCCGGATGTATTCAACACAGATCACATCAGCTACATAGGCAACCTTTATTTGGATCCCGCTGACAAACAGACCGCGAAAACCCTAATGAGACAATTACCGGGGATCGCTGTAATTGATATGTCCGCCATCATCGATCAGGTTAAAGATACCGCCGACAAAGTCATCCTAGCAGTGGAATACATCTTCGGTTTCACCTTCCTTGCCGGCTTAATGGTACTCTTCAGTGCGATTCTCGCCAGTCGAGAAGAAAGACTCTACGAAGGCGCGGTGATACGAACTCTGGGAGCCAGTAAGAAACAACTTCAACGAGGATTACTAGCGGAATTTGTCACCTTGGGCGTACTAGCTGGCATCTTGGCTTCAGGCGCGGCAACGGTGATCAGCATCCTACTCAGCCACTTTATATTTCATATCGGATTTGTCATCAATCCGTGGCTCTGGTTAATCGGCGTTTTCGGTGGTGGCACAGTCATCGGTGGCACCAGTCTTTGGGCAACGCGCTCTGTCATCCAAGTGCCACCTTTAAAAGTGATGCGTGAAATTTAGTTCTTTCCTATGGTGTTAGCGCTATGTGGATTGAGCTATCTAGTTCGACACACGCAACCAACGATGCTGTCTACCCGCCCACTATTCAGTTATCAACGTGCCCTGGGACAACCCCGTCAGATCACCATCTACTTGTGCAATACCACCTATTTAGCCACATTCATTTTTAGCTTGCTGCCATTCCCGTGCCCAGCCTGCAGCACTACATTGGTGAAGATCTAATTTTTTAATTGCCATATTTGACTCCATACGTACGAAGCGACGATAAAATTTTTCGTTTGCCAGACTCAACGACTGGCCGGGATTCATATCTAACCAGCGCGCAAGATTGATGCATGCAAACAGAAGATCACCTAACTCTTCCAGAATTCGTGCCCGATTTTGCTCCTCGAACAAAGCTTGATTTAATTCTGCTAACTCCTCAGTAATTTTGTCTACTATGTCTTCTGTGTGTTGCCAATCAAAATTAACTTTCGCAGCCGCTGCCTGTAACGCCACCGCCTTATGCAGGGGATCAGTAATTTGAACACAGCCCGCCAATATAGATAACTCTCCCTCTTTTGATACCTGTTGTTCTTCCACTGTTTGCTCCGATCATGATTATTATCTTATTGAAGAGTATAAGTATTTGTTTTTGATAGTCAGAATTCAATCTAAAAATTAACCAACCGCTAAATTTGTTGCTCTGCCGGCAGATAAAGAGATAGATCGCAACCCACCGTTGCGATGCTTGACCGTGGCTTCAGACAAAGAGAAAAGATGACACAACAGATTAATTTAGCCCTATCGACCCTGCCCACAGGTCCGACATTTTCTGAAGGCCGGTTATTCGCCATCGCTTTTATTTGTATTTTTATCGTAATGAGCGGTATCTATTTTTTGGAACTACAAGATTCGTGGGATCTAGAGAGAAAACTAGAAACTAAACGTCAAGAACATGCTGTCCAGATTGCAAAAATCGACGATTCCACTTTGGCCACTGGGTTGTCGGCCGAAGAATTAGCGATCCTGATACGGCAGCGGGAAACCATGGTGCGCGATCGACGCAACCTAATCACTGAATTAGTAGGGGGCACGAACTTAGCGGCTCCAGGATTCTCACATTTTCTAGAAGGTCTGGCACGTTTCCCAATTTCTGATGTCTGGATCACTGCTTTCACCATCGGTGCAGAAAAGGGCAGCGCCATAGAGCTGATGGGTCAGGCCACACATGCAGAAGAAGTGGCAGAGTTCGTACGAGGATTATCGAAACAGGAGATATTTAAAGGCATGGAAGTGGCGACTCTGGAAATTGAAGAGCATAACCAATCGCCCAGAGTCTATTTTCGATTACTACTGGCCGAAGGTAGACTGACACAGGAGAACCACTAATCCATGGATAAATGGCGTTTGATAGTACAACAACGTTGGCAAGGTTTAACGCCTTTTCAACGCGTGTTAGCTTCTTGCACCGCACTAGTGGCGATGTTTGCCGTTTGGGATCTCGGGTTGATGGGGCCATTAAAAGCCCGGCAGGACTCAATTCATGAGGCACATCTGAAGCTAGAACAACAATTACATGATCTTGCTGTGAGCGCCATCGCTGGGGAAGAAGCGAAAAAAAACAATCCGTTGATCCAAGCCAATCAAAGAGCAGCAAATCTTAAAATCGAACTGGACAAACTGGATGCAGCGATTGATGAAAAACTTCGCCACTTTTTAAAACCGGACCAGTTTGCAGATATCCTGCAACAGATGTTAGTCAATAGTAGCGACTTGTCTCTCGTTAGTCTGCACACCAAGATCCCAGAGCCACTCAACCAGCCTTTGTTAGAAAAAGAAAACAGACGATCTGTGGATCTTTTTCAGCAATCCCTGGCAGCCAAGTTGATAGAGCAGCAACGCGCTATTGAAGGCGGAGAAATCGACCAACCGTTAGTCAATAGCCAGATCCGTCAAACCGACGTGGTCTATCGATACCCCCTAGCTATCACCTTTTCCGGTGATTACTTCGATACCTTGTCGTACTTAAAAAAATTGGAATCCATGCCGTGGCGTCCAGTGTGGGAACTCCTTGAGTATGAAGTTACTGACTACCCCCAGGCTAAAGTGACACTACAAATCTATACGCTGAGTCGGGGTTAATTCGATGTTTTTATTTAATTCCCACCCCCCACTAAAGTGCACAGTCAAACGCTACCGTAGTGCAGTGATGGCGTTGATCCTGGTCACTCCAGTACTGAGTGTTACCAAAGCATCAGAGCCCGCCATTAAAGAGACGCGGCCAGTGATCTTAGACGATCCAACAAAACCGCCTCAACTTAGAACCAAAGCGCCGGTGCAAAAAAAGCGTCGATTAGAATTTTATCACTGGAACGTGGCATCCACTTTGGTCTCCCCCTCTCGCCGAGCAGCGGTGATAAATGGCCAATATGTTGCCGAAGGCAATGCCTACCAACAGGTTCGACTGTTAGAAGTGACCCCGATGTATTTAACTTTAGAATATGAGGGTAAAACCTATCAGTTGAACTTAAATAAAAAACGCGTGTTAAATGAAACTGGGGACCCTTAACAAGATGATCTTGATACGACACACCTTAAGATTATTATTGGCGCTAAGCTGTCTACTCCTCAATGCTTGTGCGCTCATGCAGGAACGGTTGTCCAACGACAACACCATCGAATCAATGCAAGAGCAGATTAATTCAGCGGTTTCCGCATCTCAAGACTATACTCCCAGCCCCGGCACCCCCCCTCCAGAAGTAGCGGCGGCATTACTGCCACCGATGAGCATGCACAAGACACCTCTCCCCTTTGGTTCACAAGAGGCGCGCTTCGACGTACAGGTAAATCGACTCGCTGCCCGACAGTTTTTCATGAGCCTAGTGAACGGCACACCGCAGAATATGGTGGTACATAATCAGGTGAAAGGAAACATTTCTCTAACGCTTAAAAATGTCTCTTTAGACGAAATCATGAATACGGTACGTAACATCTATGGTTATGAATATATCAAAACCAGTAATGGCTATGAAGTGCTGCCGCGCACCCTCCGTACGGAGATCTTTCATGTCAATTACCTAGCATTACAACGACGCGGCCAGTCCCAAACCAACATACGTTCCGGTGAAGTTGGCGCCACCAACACTTCATCTGGTTCCGACAACCAAGATAGCTCTAATAGTCGCTCTGACTCAGATCCAAACAGTCGATCGGGCAATAGAGGCATCGGTAGTAGCCAAGTCACCACCGATTCTGATTCCAACTTCTGGCAAGAGCTAACTGACGCGTTGAATCTCATCATTGGTGATCAAGAGGGCAGACAAGTGGTGGTGACACCGCACGCAGGTGTGGTGGTGATAAAAGCGTTTCCTGATGAATTAAGACGTGTGCGAACTTTCTTAAACAAGACGCAAGATGCAATAGGCCGCCAGGTGATACTGGAAGCGAAAATATTGGAAGTTGAGTTGAATGAAAATTTTCAATCCGGAATTAATTGGGCAACATTGGCAGACAATGCGGCAATCCTGGCGAGCCAAACCGGGGGCGGCAGCGCGTTTAAAAATAGCCTATCAGATATTGCGGGGCAAACCGGCAATCTGAACCCAGGCCGTTTTTCGCCCATTGACAGCACACTGGCCAGTGCCTTTGGTGGCATCTTTAGCTTGGGTGTCAAACTCGATGATTTTTCGGCTTTTATTGAACTGTTGCAAACTCAGGGCAAAGTGCATGTGCTCTCCAGCCCCAGAGTCTCGACGGTAAATAACCAAAAGGCTGTGATAAAAGTGGGATCAGATGAATTTTTTGTCACTGACTTTAGTAGCCAAACGGATACAGCCAACGAAACTACCAATAACACAGTGGATGTGGAGCTGACTCCATTCTTCTCTGGTGTAGCTCTGGACGTGATTCCACAAATTGACGAACATGAAGCAGTCACCCTACATATTCATCCAGTCATTAGTGAGGTGAAAGAAGAAGTTAAGAACATCAATATTTCCAATGAAACTGCAGTCAGCGTACCGCTGGCAAAAAGTAAAATACGCGAATCAGATTCCATTGTCCGAGCAAAGAGCGGTCAAGTCGTGGTGATCGGTGGGCTGATGCAAAATAGCAGCGTCACACTAGATGCCGGCATACCGGGCTTGAGCCAGATTCCGCTACTCGGGCGCTTATTTAGTCATCAGAATAAATCATACAAAAAGAGTGAGTTAGTCATCCTTTTGAAACCATTGGTGGTGAATAGCCATCAAATCTGGACTCACAACTTAAACCAATCTGCCGAAAGATTAACTGACGTCAATCGTGTTCAGCGCATTCAGGGTGCGCTTTAAATAGTTAACTAACGGAAAAAAAATGTACTCAGAACATTTCGGTATCAAGGAAGCGCCGTTTTCTCTGACGCCCAACACCAAATACTTCTTTTGCCAGGGTCAATACCGGGACGCTTATAACGTTCTGCTGGTCAGTCTGAGAACTGGCGAAGGGTTCGTAAAAATTACCGGTGAAGTCGGATCTGGAAAAACGTTACTTTGCCGTAAGGTGCTCAACTCGTTGGGTCCTAATCACGTGTCGGCTTTTATCCCCAACCCCTATCTCACCCCCGCGGCTTTGCATATTGCGCTGGCAGAAGAGTTAGGGATCCCCTGTGATCGATTTATGGATAGCAACAAGCTACTTAACATCATTACAAAAAAGCTCATTGATCTTAACCGCAGTGGTCAGCGAATTATCATCTTTCTGGATGAAGCCCAGGCACTACCCGCTGAAAGCTTAGAAGCACTGCGTTTACTCACCAATTTAGAGACTGAAACTTACAAGTTATTGCAAGTCGTGATGTTCGGGCAACCAGAACTGGATCAACGTCTCGCCACGCCAGGAACCAGACAATTGATACAACGCATCGCGTTCTCCTACCAACTTAATTTGCTGACTTTTACAGAAGTTGAAGCCTATATTAACTATCGATTAAAGATATCTGGATACGCCGGAGAGACTTTATTTTCACCTACTGCACTGAAAACGATTTATCGCTATACAAAAGGCACACCCAGGCTAATTAATATCCTGTGTCACAAAGCAATGCTAAGTGCATTTGGCGCCAACGAACAACGAATTAATAAAAACCATGTGCTTCTGGCGGCAAATGATACTGAAAGCCTGAACTCGCAAAAAAAACTGCGCAGACTTAAAGGATGGTTCAATCAGGTTAGACCGTTTTATAAATCAGCTCCGGTTCAGGATTCTCCCTAAATGAGTTTAATCAATCAAGTACTCAAGGGGTTAGAATCCCGTAAAGAAGCGCTACCGACATCCGGACCCACTGAGGATTTACAATGGGTCAATCAGGAAGAACCTAAAACCAATTATCTATTAATCGGCGGTCTAGTAGTCGGATTTCTAACTTTATCCGCAGGAAGTCTGCTGGGGATCCAATGGTTGTACGATCATGCGGTAATTCCATCACCTTCCGCTGACGTCGACACACAGCTTATTGCGGGAAGTGATGAAAACAACTCTGATAATCTGACAGCACTCAGCCAAGTGGAATTACCTGAGTTACTTCCCTCTTCATCTGTCGACATGCAAGAATTATCGGATAGCTCTATTCTGCAGGAATCACTGGAAACGGAGATCGTGCTCTCCCCCTCACAGTCTGACGTCGAACCACTAGTATTGGGGCAACATAGTTCTAAGGTGGACACTTTTGAGCCACCCGCCGAAGCACTGCTTAACAGTCTTCCTAGTGGCACAAATCGAATTCATGAGTTTCGTTTTTCCAATACGGAAACAGAAGCACGTTTAGTATTTGAGCTAGACCATACGTTAGCACACGAACTTCAAGTGGATGAGAAGCTACAAACACATCATCTCTATTTGCCCAATGTTTATCTACCCGAAAACCAACAAAAGGTGATCACTGAACAGGCACTAATTAGATCACTTCAGTATGGGGGTACAGAACAGGATTTGGAACTCATCATTGACACTCGAATCCCAACCACCATTTACAGCTATTTTCTGGCACCCGATGATCGCTATCCGCGACATAGATTGGTACTCGATCTAATGGCTCGATCCGCCCCTATAAGACACGCACCCGATGCCAGTTCATTTAGTGTAAAAAGAACAGCCTTAAGTGAGCAAACCGCCAAGGTGCTCCCTTCTTCAACAACGGCGCTATCCGAGAAAATTGAAAACAATGAGAGAGTCCCAAAAAAACGGCGTGACGTGTCGCCAGCGGTGGTGCCGGAACCTGTATTTACCGCCACCGCTAAAGAGGCGACTCAATCAACCGCGGCCAAAAGTAATTTGGTACCACAACACGCCAAGGCAGCTGAGAAAAAATCCACCCAGGTTTCAGAACAGACCAGTCACCAGGCAAACATTCACAAGAACCCACCACCGCTTCGTACGGCTAATCGCATCCCGCGAAAATTGACGCCGACCGAAGTCGCTGATCGTCACTATTACCAAGCTTTAAAACTAATCGAACAGAAGCAAGACAATGAAGCATACAAAATGCTGATAAATGCGCTTGAACATGCGCCAGATCATATTGCCGCCAGAGAACGGCTGTTAGATCTGCTCATGCGCACTGGTCGCATTAGCGAAGCTGAAAATGGCTTACGAGAAGCATTAAGAATGCACCCCAAACAGAGTTCGTTTGCCAAACTATATGCACGCATTTTGGTTGAACGCAATAACATCGGCGGCGCCATCTATATTTTGGAAGATGCAAAACCGGCCCTAGCTGATGATCCAGAGTATCACGCTTTTCTTGCCGCTATGTATCAACGACAAGGCGATCATGAAAAGGCTGTGGAACTATACCAATCAGTAGTCACAGAACATCCCTTTAGTGGTGTCTGGTGGATGGGACTGGCTATTTCCCAGGAACATACGCGAGATTTTGCCTCCGCCATAGAGAATTACAAGCAAGCACTGTTTCGTGAAGGACTGAGTCCAGAACTCATCTCTTATATCCAATTTCGTTTAAAACAACTGCAATTGAACTAACTTGATGCAGGATGCAAACTGCCATGAATTCCCCATCAAGCAGCGCTAGAAAAAAAATCAGATTAGGTGATCTGCTGGTAGAGCACGGCATTATTGACGATGTTCAATTACGCAGAGCACTAGCGAGTCAGAAGCAAAATGGTAAGAAACTCGGTCATATTTTGATTGAGAATGGTTTCACTAGCGAGGGGGAAATTCTGACTCTGTTGTCAAAACAGTTAGGCATGCCGCTTATTGATCTATCCAACTATCACTTTAACCCGGCCGTGATTAAATTGTTACCGGAAACTTATGCTCGTCGCTACAGAGCCATCGCTTTGGAAAAATCTGAAAAGGGGATCCTAGTAGGATTCTCAGATCCAACTGATATTTTTGGATTCGATCAATTAGTGCGATTGCTGAGCCAACCGGTACAGCCAGCAATCGTGCGAGAATCGGAACTACTGGCAGCCATTAATAAAATATACAGAAATCCTGCAAATCTGAGTCAAACCGCAGGAGAGCTGGGACAAGATGTGGCACGTGATACAACCGAAACCTCTGAAGAGACGCCACAAGCAGATGCCGAAGCACCGGTGGCGCGCTTTATTCAAACCCTATTTGAGAGTGCCATCCAAAATCGCGCTTCTGATATACACATTGAGCCTGAAGAAAATATTATTCGTGTCAGGCAGCGCATTGACGGACGATTGAAAGAGGAGATTGTCAACCAGAAGAATATCGCCTCTGCCATCACCTCAAAATTTAAAATCATGGCAGGACTGGATATTTCAGAAAAGAGATTGCCCCAGGATGGTCGATTCAACTATGACATACATGGGCATAAACTGGATGTACGGATCTCAACCATGCCTTCACAATTTGGTGAAGTGATAGTTCTACGATTGTTAGATCGTACTGAAGGCATTCCGGACTTAGCTCAAGTTGGGATGAGTGAGTCCTTACGAGGCCGATTTAAGCAGTTCATCTCCAGGCCAAATGGTTTGGTGTTGGTCACCGGACCTACCGGTAGCGGAAAAACCACCACGCTCTATGCCGCATTACAACAGATCAATACACCTGATATTAAGATCATTACAGTAGAAGATCCCGTTGAATATAGACTTGAACGAGTCAACCAAATCCAAGTCAATAGCCGCATTGATCTGACCTTTGCCCGTGTGTTGCGCTCTGCTTTACGCCAAGATCCCGATGTTATTTTAGTGGGCGAGATCAGAGATGGTGAAACCGCAGAGATTGCCCTACGAGCTGCCTTGACCGGCCACTTGGTTTTTTCCACGCTGCATACCAATGACGCTATCTCTACAGCTATTCGTCTGGTGGATATGGGTGTCGAGCCCTATCTTGTTGCCGCAGCAGTGAATGTGATTGTGGCGCAGCGGTTAATACGCACCAATTGCGAGAAATGTGCCCTACCAACCGCCCTCGAACCTCATCAAGTGACCTGGCTAACTGCTACCTATGGGGAAGAAGCTGTTCACCATTCTTATTATAAGGGAGCAGGATGCGATCGGTGTAACCGTACTGGTTACTATAAAAGAAAACCCATATTTGAACTGTTAGAGCTAACCAACGAACTGACAGAGTTACTACGAGAATCTCGTTACCAAGCCTTCGCTGAATTTGCCAAACAGCATCCACGATATGTCTCAATGGCAACAGCAGGATTGGAAATGGCCAAAAATGGTAGCATTAGTATTGAAGAGTTGATGCAACTAATTGGTTGGAATGACTAATGGCGTTGTTTGAATACCAGGCACGGGATCGTGAAGGTAAACTCAAGCTGGGTACTTTGGAAGCCATGAATAGCCAAGTGGCTGTACAAAAGCTGAATGAAGTGGGGCTGATCCCAGTTGCCGTTCGTTCCGCGGCGCAAGCCAGTAGCGACCATCCCGGCAAGTCTCAGGAACGTCTGTTTGGCAGAAAAGTAAAAGCCGGTGACATGTTCCAATTGACTCGTCAACTCTATAGCCTGACACAGGCAGGCGTACCTATTTTGACAGCATTAACCAGTTTGGCGCGCAGCACTCATGATGTGTTAATCAAACGAGCCTTGGCAGATGCCATTCGTGCTCTAGAGAGTGGCCGCGATCTGGCCAGCTCTTTGGCGCTTCATCCCGAGGTATTTAGCCCATTTTATGTGAGCATTGTTCGTGTGGGAGAACAATCTGGTCGCCTAGACAATGTATTGTGGCATCTCAGTACATACATCGAGCGAGAGAAGAAAACCAAGGATCAAATTAAATCCGCCATTAGATATCCCACCATCGTAATCGCCTCAGTATTGATTGCCATTGGTTTTCTAAATGTGAAAGTGGTGCCCGCCTTTAAAGGTATTTTCGACTACTTTGGTTCTGAGCTACCCTGGCCGACTCAGATATTGATCGCTCTCTCCAACTTTTTTGTCGACTATTGGACAATTATGGTGATAGTGATTTTTACCGCACTCATTGCATTTCAATCTTATATACGCACCATGAAAGGACGTTATCTTTGGGATCGAGCTAAGTTTAGATTACCAGTAATTGGGCAGCTTATTTATCAAGCCACCATGTCGCGCTTCGCCCGCCTTTTTGCGATTTCTATGCGCGCCAACTTACCGCTCTTTCTTGCATTGGGAGCGGTAGCCAAAGCTCAGGGAAACCTATACGCGGAAACTAAAATTTCTCAAGTATATGACCGCATAGAACGCGGCGCCACGCTTACTGAAGCCGCAAGAGATTCAGAACTTTTCGATGAACTGGTGTTACAGATGTTAAACGTGGGCGAACAGACTGGTGTCATGGAAGATCTATTAGATGTAATTGCAGATTACTTTGAAAATGAAGTGGACTACTCCATAAAAAGACTAAACGAAGTGATCCCCGCGATTATCACCGTACTACTAGGTGGCATGGTTTTAATCCTGGCTTTGGGTATTTTCTTGCCCATGTGGGATCTGGCTGGGGTGGCTTTGAATAGGCAATGAACCACTCATTAAAACATACGCCCGTTATTGTTTAACTTTACGAATTTTCACTAAATTTTATTCAAGTCGAGGACAAACTATCCGATAAAAGAATTACATTGGTATTTTCAGGCACCCAGGACGGCCTTTAAGCGATTGTTGGGCAACCATAAATCCTGACGAAGCACTGCGGCGCATGGACGCCAACCAAAAATGAAAAAGAGCAGAAGATTTTGGTTTATTTAGATTTGTCCAACAATTTTGAGGAGACTCGATAGTGATTAAAAAGACACAAGGTTTTACATTAATTGAATTGGTGATGGTGATCGTCATCCTCGGTATTTTAGCTGCGGTGGCGGCACCCAGGTTTATTGATCTGTCCACCAATGCAACCGATGCTGCAAAAGACGGAATGACAGGTGCGGTGAAATCTGCCTTTGTTGTTGCGATTGCAGACTTGCAAACTTTCCCCACCATCACTCAGCTCGCCACCAATTATATGGATGGTGAAGGTATAAGCGCAGTCGCTACCGGCGTGCAAGTCACCATTGATGGAAGCACCTATGTCGCTCCCACCTATACAGATTCAACTTGTTCCACTGCCACAACAGCTGTGGGCGATACCGTACTTTGTGTCGGTAGTATTCCATAGGATTGTATGAATGAAATCAAAACGGGCCATTTCGATGGCCCGTTTTTTTATGTGTCTATCTGTTCTTTTACTTAAGCCGATAAAAGGATATGCAGCAAACCATTGATGGCTTCAATCTGATAGAACTGACCCTAGTACTCGTTGTTCTGGCGATCATCACCACTACGGTGATACCAAGAGTCGACCTGTCAGACAATTCTGTGGGCACACAGGCAGAGCGCCTGGCAAGGGATATTCGCCACCTGCAATCACTGGCGATGCAACAAGAGACCACTTTAACCCTGGATGTCTCCAGTAACGGCTATAGCGTACGTGAGAGTGGGGTGATTATCACCGATCCCACTAGCCAACAGATTTTTAGTGTTAACCTTGAATATGGTGTCACCTTAAGTGGAATCGATACAGATTTTGATTCCTGGGCCAGACCACTCACCGGCGGCGCCCTGCTTACCGCTGCCCGTAGTTTTGTGCTCACCGGCAACGGTGGCAAAAGTGTCACCATTCAGGTAGATCCCGTCAGCGGTTTTGTCTCGGTGTTATAACCATGAAGACCGGTCAGCGAGGATTCAATCTGCTCGAACTCACCCTAGCGATGGTAGTAGTGGCGATTTTGACTACCCCTTTGATGACCGCATTCGCCAATATTCAATACGCCATTATCTATGATCAGGAATTACAAATCGGCAGTGAACTGGCTTTAGCACGCGCCGAAGAGTTGTTTATGATACGGCGTAATCTGGGCTATGCATCCCTACCTGGCAGCGGCACGGATACCTTGCCCGCAGCCTATGCGTCCTATACCCGTACACTCACGGTCACTGACCCTTTCACTGCTACACCCTGTCCTCTGGCGGCCACTTGTAAACAGATAGTGGTTTCCGTTAATTCTGCGACGTCCAATCTTTCAAATATTACCCTGGTGTTTGTGGATTCATGAGACCGCTACATCCCAAAGGGTTTACCCTAATTGAACTCACCTTGGCGATATTAATTGTGGCCATTATCGGCACCGCTTTAATTGGAACTCTAACAGGAAGCGCCCGTGCTTTTACCAGCGTCAGCCAGTTGCAATCTGATTATGGTGCGGTGAGGATTGCTGTCGCTCGCTTAACGAAAGAGATGCGCTGGACTCGCCGTGATCCGGTTTTACCCAATGATTATGATATTAACCTAATGACCAGTGGCCAGTTCGAATTCACCAATGAAGCAGGCATCACAGTGACTTTAAACATCAGTGGTGGCAACCTCACTATTACATACGATTCTATTGTGGGCACGTTTACCCTGCTAGACAATCTAAACAGTGCTAGTTTCAGTTATTTCGACGCCAACGGCGCTGTCACTGCTTCACGCACCGATGTGCGCAGGGTTGACCTCATCCTGGACAGCAGTGCCATGACCACTGCAAACCTAGTTTCCGTCGCACTCAGACACTGATGACTCACTTATCGCCATGCAAACGCCAATCTGGAGCGGCCACTTTGATGGGAGCCGTGTTGTTGCTAACGGTGATCACATTGATGGTGGTGGTCGCCTTAGAGATGAGTCGCAGCGGTGTGGGAGACTCGGCGATGTTGAACGAGGGTCATGAAGCGTTTTTTCTTGCAGAATCGGGCATCGAAGTGGCCACAAAAAATTGGATTGATGGCACCCCATGTGATGGCTCGCTGGCGCAAACTTTGGTGCTGGACAGCCGTAGAACCATCATCATCGAGCAGGGATTCACCACTGATTTTGACGGCGTCACAGCGCTACCGGCGAGTCAGTGCCGAATCCGCGCGCGCGGCGAAATTGCCACCCTAGGTGTGGTGCAAGTTTCCGAGTTCATTGCCACCGACTCGGGTGGTGGGCCGACTCTCATCGAGTACCATTTTCCCTCGGACATAAATGACTTCTCCACCTCGGGTCCATCCAGCGGGGGATATCCATTTCGTTGTAATAACACAGGTAACGGCTCGCTCAGTGAAGTGGGTACAACAACTTGGGATGGAGTCAATAACGCTCCTACTTCTGTGGGTGGCGCCTTTAGAGCACGGCTGTGGTCTTGGTTTTTCGGCGGCAGCCGCATTCATAGGGGATACAGGGAGGCAACTTTACCCACCGCCATCAGTGCGGGCAACACTGTTGACTTGAGTCTTTACTTTGCGAAAACGATGGGTAATGCCAGTCGAGTACAAAACCACCACATGTATCTCGATCTGGTGGCCACTGACGGCACCAACTATCGACTCTGGTGCAACGAGCAGATCACAGATTTCCCTTGGACTAATGCGACCACTACCGGGTGGGTTGTACCTGCTGGCATGACCATCGATAGGATTCGAATTGGTTACTATTTCCGTGTACGACGCGCAAGAAATTTTAGTGAGTTCTTTGCCACCTACGGCTGGTGGGACGCGATTCAGTTAACTATTAATTGATGTTTCTTCGGGAGACACGTTCAAGCTGTATCATTTATTATCTCAAAGCCTCACCCACTGCGAGCAGAGTGCGTGCCTGGATTTTTTCATCCAACTCCTGAGGTACAGACAGTATGCTGGATATATCCAGTTTTCTCACTTTTATACCGAGACTGTCCTCCAGGTGTTGATGAAGTTGAGGTAATTCAATTTCGATAGGCGCCAATACCAAGTTCATCAAAGGAGCCTGGCGAAAATGACTTTCGTAATAATCCACGGAACGTTGGATCTCCAAAGTCAAAGTTTCATACCATCCGGCTATTTCAGTGTTTTCAGTCTGCTCGTCTTTGTCTAATTTTTCAGACTGCAAGTGATTAAACCCGATGGGAAAACTTCGAGAAAAAAAGAGTGATTTGTGCTTGGTAATTGTAATCAAACTTTGCTCACCAGTGATATACAGCAGCGCCACCCCTTGGGAATCTTCCGGAAGCAGGCCGGCAATATTTCTTAACGCCAAATCTGGGATGTCGATTGCATTTAACTGCATATGGGCAGCACGAATCGCTTCGCTGTGCTCCCGTATCATCGACTCCCTGGCCACCACTGCGTATACTTGCCGCGGTTGGTTCGCTGGCCTGTCTCCAGGGAAATCGAACACATCTATCACCGCCTCCTCCACCGGAAAATCGATCATCTCTTGAATACGCCAAGCGACCGCACCCCGGAGTTCGTTTTCTGGCACATTGGGGGCCTCCACTGGAAATAGATCATATTTACCCAAATCTATCACTGCGGCACAATTCTGTTTTTTTAATTTGTTGGCGCGGGCGATATGAGCCAACTGTTCAGTCAAATTAATGCCCACTTGTGCGGGATGGAAGCCACACAGATCGAGCACAGGTGCATCCCCTAAGCCTTTGCCAATACACGCAAAACCGAGACCTTGCGGAGACACCGACAAACCTGTCAATTTTTTGCCCGAACGTTGCAGTAAGTGATTAATAAGATCCATCAACGATTATTCCGATTCGAAGTTCAATTTTCCGTTTCTTAGATAGATCATCGTTTACTCGCGCCCTTTTCTGTAGGTTCTTCTGCACCAGGGCCTAGGGGTTGACCATAACTGAATTCCACCTGGTGACCATTGGGATCTCGCACCCCGCAGTAGTAGCCCACTGGATAAGGCTCCTTTTTTGGTGCCCAAATCAGGCAGCCCTCTTGTTGTGCCTGGGCTGCGATTTGATCGACACTCTTTCTACACGCCACGGCAAAGCCTAAGTGGCTGTAATCTCCCGGTTTCGCTTCCTTCAAGGCACCACCATTCATTATCACGAGGATAAACTCCTTTTCTCTGCCCGGCTCCGCCAGCCAACAGATCTCTTTGTTGCCACTACGACGCTGATGCACACTTTTTAGTCCACAATAGTTTTCATAGAACTGAACACAGGCAGCTAAATCCAGCACATGCAGTGCCACATGTGTGAGACTCATCGATTTCGCCATTAATATCTCCTTTCAAGCTTTTGTCAGTATCGCAATCTCGGTAGAATGCGTCCCTTTAACCTCTCTTTAGATACAGCTCATTCTAGTGACCACACAACACACCGCTATTCTACTCACCAATTTGGGCAGTCCCGCTGCGCCGACGCCCACCGCGGTAAAACAGTATTTACAAGAATTCCTCTCCGACCCCTATGTTATCAAGACACCTAAATGGGTTTGGCAACCAATTTTGCGTTGTTTCATTTTGCCCTTCAGATCTACCAAATCCGCAGCACTTTATGAGAAAATTTGGACACCACAGGGCTCGCCTCTGTTGGTACACAGCCAGGCACTTCAACAGGCATTACAAAATAAATTGATGCATATGGGTTGTGAACATCGAGTCGCTCTTGCCATGCGTTACGGCGCACCTTCCATTGACAGCACCTTGCGACAACTACAACGAGAAGGGGTTGAAGAAGTGATCGTACTGCCACTCTATCCGCAATTCTCCCACACCACTTACACCACTACAGAGCAGTGCGTGCTCTCCTGCTGTAGCAAGCTCAATTATCAACCGATACTGCATTGGATCCCAAGCTATCACCACTCTGCAACCTACATTAGTGCCTTGGCGCAATCCATTCGCCCTCACTTTAGCGGTTCTGCCAATGCACGGTTGTTGCTCTCTTTTCATGGCTTGCCCCAGGAGTATGTGGATGCAGGGGATCCTTATGCAGATGAGTGCCAACAAACTGCTACTCAGTTAGCTTGTGAGTTAAATCTACCACCCGAGCAATGGTCCCTGGCATATCAATCCAGGTTTGGCCCTAAAAAATGGTTAACGCCCTATACCGATGAGGTGTTGATTGCTTGGGCACGGAAGGGGATTTCTGAGGTGACGGTGGCGTGTCCTGGATTCAGTGTTGACTGTTTGGAAACGTTAGAGGAGATCAATCAGACCTACCGGGAGATCTTTTTATCCGCAGGTGGGGAAAAGTTTCACTATGTGTCTGCATTAAATTCAGATCCTGCTCATGTGGCGCTGATGCATGAACTGGTCAGACCTTTTCTAAATTGAACTCAACAGTGATCTGTATACAAACCGGATTGAGAATATCAGCGACGCGTATAGTCTATGTATTTTTCAAGTAGTCGCGTTGAATTTTTTTATTGCTAATCGCTTTTTCCGCTTGGCAATCGCAAACTGACCCTATTTATTCACTGGGGGAATATAGGGAAAGGGCGTTATATTACTAGCGCTGCTATCCACTTTTGTAATTTTGCTGACACCCTCTTTTTTCACTTCGTCTATCCTCACCACAGAATGCATGGGGATATAACTGTGGGTGACGTTCTCAAATTCAGATTTTAGTTTTTCCTCAGAGGGATCGACCACCACTTCGGATCGTTCACCGAAGACAAAATCTCCAATTTCTACGAATCCGTACAAATGATTTTGTGTCAATTCACGGGCATAGAGCTCATAGATCTGTCCCTGATTTAAAAATATCACACGAAAAAGAGATTGTTTTGGACTAGTCATTGATACCTCCTGCCACCAAAAAGAAGTATAACACAGGTCGCTAAGGTGCCACGTTGATCCAAAGATCGCCACCTGGACCCAAAGGTAAACCCAATTGCATCCAAACAAATATCATGACAATCCAAACCATCCCGAACACGATACTGTAGGGTAACATGCCCGCAACTAAAGTCCCCAACCCAGCACGCGGTAGATAGCGTTGCATAAAAGCAAGAATGATAACCATGTACGGATTCATGGGGGAGATCACATTGGTAAAAGAATCTCCAACACGATACGCAGCCTGGGTTAGTTCAGGACTGATGCCCACCTGCATCAACATGGGCACAAACACCGGGGCTAAAAATGCATATTTAGCCGATGCTGAACCAATTAACAGATTGCCCGCTGCTGACACTAAAATAAAAGCTAATATGAGAATGGTAAGTGGAATATTGAGTGCCACTAGCCATTCGCCACCTTTAATTGCGAGCATCAAACCAAGATTAGAGTAGTTAAAAAAGGCGATAAACTGCGACGCAAAAAAAGCGAGCACTATATAGGGGCCCAAGCTCGCCAGCGTGTCACCCATCATTTTCGCCACATCTTTATCGCTTTTGATGGTACCGGCACCTAATCCGTAAGCTAGGGAAGGCAGTAGAAACAGTATCATGGTAATGGGCACCATTGCCTCCACCCAGCGGCTAAATCGGCCACCGATCCCATACAGAGGCGCTGCCGGTAGCAAGATAGCAAGCGCCAACAACACGACTGCTGCGACTAGGATATAACCAGCCCAACGCAAACCGCGTTGCTCGTCAAGGGTAATCTCTATGTTAGTCGCAGGTCGTTCATCCAGCGCACCCTGAGCCAGTAAGCGTGGCTCTACAATTTTATCTGTTACCCACCACCCCACGACAGTGAGCACCACAGTGGAAGCAATCATAAACCACCAATTAGCCGTGACGGCTACCTCATAATCAGGCACCAAAAACTGCGCACCTGCCTGAGTAAAACCCGCTAATAAGGGATCCAGAGCAGTAATGGCCAAGTTCGCGCTAAACCCTGCGGAAACACCGGCAAAAGCGACCATAATCCCTGCCAAGGGTGGGCGGCCCATTAGCTGCCACAAAACGGCAGCGACCGGCGGCAAGACCAGGTAACCGGCATCGAGCGCGGCAGATGAGAGAATTCCGACAAACATCACCGCAGGCGTCACTAACCATGCAGCGAGATTGGAAAGGCCTTTGAGCATCATTGCACGCATCAGGCCACTCTGCTCGGCCAAGCCGATGCCCAACATGCCCACGATTACCAAACCTAATGGTGGAAAGCGAATAAAATTCTCCACTATATTTTTTAGTATCCACCAAATTCCCTCTGCGTTTAGCAGACTCACCACGTGAATGAGTTCATAACTCAATTCGCCTTGCTTCAAGAGAGGCTTGTTCACCTGCCATCCAAGAACTACCCCAAGGTGTGACATGAGCATGACTATCAGTGCGCCAATCATAAACAGCGTGGCGGGATGAGGTAGCGCATTGCCAGCACGCTCTAACTTATCCAGCCATCCGTTTTGTGTCTGTTCGGTTTCTAGCATGGTATTGCCTTTTCAAGTATAGAATCTGCTTTTTAACCTAGGGTCTGTCTTTAACAAATAGTTGCATCACATAGATGTTAGAAATAATTTAACACCTGCAAGGTCCAGTTAGAATCGTTAGAATAACCGCTTTTTGGATATGAGCCACATGTTAATAGCAACCATTGCTATCATAATTGGGTTGGCAGGACTTTTTTTGGGAGCAGATAAGTTCGTCGACGGCGCTGCCGCCACTGCCTATGCTTTAGGAGTGTCGCCGTTGATTGTGGGTTTAACCATCGTCGCGCTTGGCACTTCTTCACCGGAAATGTTGGTGGCACTATTTGCCGCATTAGATGATGCCAGTAATATCGCTATCGGAAATGTTATCGGCTCGAATATCGCCAATATCGGCTTGGTAGTGGGAGGCACCGCAATCATTGCTCCCTTAACCGTTCATCCAGATACCCTAAGACGTGATTACCCTCTTTTACTAGTAGTCACCCTGTTAGCGGTGGGTTTAATACTAGACGGTGATCTTGTGTGGGTGGATGGACTCATACTGTTAACCGGACTGATTGCCACCCTAAGCTGGATGATGTGGTTGGGGTTCAAGGAGTCTTCACGTTTGTCCGAACGCGCGCACATCGCCAAAGAGCCCAGCGCACAATACCCTGGCGAAATGTCGGTATCTAAGGCTCTCCTCTCCCTTTTTATTGGTTTCGTGGTACTCGTTGCGTGCTCTCGACTGTTAGTCTGGGGTGCCGTACAGTTCGCCGAACTATTAGGCATTAGTCAGTTGGTAATCGGTTTGACAATCGTGGCCATTGGCACCAGTCTACCCGAACTCGCAGCCTCAATTGCGGGTGTCTTGAAAGACCAACACGATATCACCATCGGCAACATTGTCGGCTCTAACCTATTTAATCTGTTAGCGGTACTCTGCATCCCAGGTCTCGTGGCTCCGACACAAATCGAAAAAATAGTATTAATAAGAGATATTCCTGTCATGGGCGGATTAACACTGTTGCTGTGGGTCGTCATCCGACGCAAAGACTATCTCAGCTTGAATATCAATCGTTGGGGCGGTGCACTCTTAATGCTATGCTTCAGCGTATACATCATTTGGTTGGTGACAGTGGCACAAGCAGTGCCCCATACGGTTTAACAAGATTGAGTGTCCTCCCTAGCATGAAGCTCAAAAACGAACACAATTTTCTCCAGTTTGGTCGCAGCGTTCTGGAAATTGAAACCCAAGCCATTCAACATTTGATTTCGCGATTAGATGAACAATTTCAACGAGCGTGTGAATTAATCTTGCAATGCCAAGGACGCGTGGTAGTGATTGGTATGGGAAAATCCGGGCACATAGGCAGTAAAGTCGCAGCCACATTAGCAAGCACCGGGACACCCGCTTTTTTTGTTCACCCAGGAGAAGCGAGTCACGGCGATCTAGGCATGATCACTGCCCAAGATGTGGTGCTGGGTTTATCTAATTCAGGAGAAACCGAGGAAATTCTCATCCTGCTACCCATTATCAAACGACTGGGCGTGCCTTTGATCACCTTGACCGGAAATCCGCACTCCAAGTTGGCAACCATGGCCACTGTTAACATTGATGTGAGTGTGACTCAGGAAGCCTGTCCCCTAGGATTGGCCCCCACTGCCAGTACCACTGCCGCGTTAGCCATGGGGGATGCGATTGCTGTAACCTTACTAAAAGCGCGGGGATTTACGGAGGAAGATTTTGCCCGCTCCCACCCGGGAGGGCGGTTGGGCAAACGTTTGCTGATTCATGTGGATGACATCATGCATCAAGATCAAGATGTGCCTATGGTCTCTCCAGACACGCCCATCAATCAATCATTACTGGAAATGACCAATAAACGGCTAGGTATGACCGCAATCGTGGACCCGCAACAACGGCTATTGGGTGTGTTCACCGACGGTGATTTAAGACGGATACTGGATAAACGCATCGATCTACAGCAAAGCCCTATTAGTGACTATATGACTACCCATCCCGTCACTGTACAAGCAGGCATTTTAGCAGCAGAAGCTTTAGAAGTGATGGAAAGACACAAAATTAACCAGCTACTGATTACCGATAGTCAACAACGTCTAATCGGTGCACTGAACATGCATGATATGCTTCGAGCAGGTGTCGTTTAACGGCAAGGACCCATCCCCATGGCACATTTGACACTTGAACAGTTAAAACAACGGGCGTTACTGATTGAACTAGTCATTTTTGACGTGGATGGTGTGTTAACAGATGGTGGCATCCATATCGGACCGGATGGTGAGGAGTATAAAATTTTTCATTCTCGAGACGGTCTTGGGATAAAAAGTTTAAGCCAACACAACATTGACGTGGCGATTGTATCGGGGCGAGAGTGCGCTGCAGTGGTGCATCGCATGGAAAAACTAGGTGTCAAACATATTTTCCAAGGTGAGGAAGATAAACAAGCTGCATTTGAACTCCTACTCAAAAAACTCGCCATCTCGCCTGAAAAGGTCGCATTTGTTGGGGACGATATTCCCGATCTGCACATCATGCGCCAGGTGGGTCTGGGTATCGCAGTGGCAGATGCACTGCCTGAAGTGCAGCAAGAAGCGCATTGGGTGACGACTTTAGCCGGTGGCCGCGGCGCCGCTCGAGAAGTGTGCGACATGATAATACATGAACTGGCTATTCGCTCTGGTCGCGGAAACCCCTGAAAAAGATATTTGTGTTTCGATTCCGTCATTACATTCTCTTTTTACTGTTTGCCACTGTGGCATTCACCAGTTATTGGATAAGGCAACAGGACACCAAACCGCCTCGCACCAGCCAGAGGAATGACACGCCCGTGATATTTATGAGAAATTTTGTGGCGGAACAGATGAATGCCTCGGGTAAACCGCAACATCGTCTAGAAGGTGAATTGTTGCGCCAAGTCAAACGCGACGAGCAAGCTAATCTGACACACCCCACCCTCACTTGGTATAGTGAAACAGGTAGTCCCTGGCAAATCACTGCCCTTCGCAGCATTGCACTGCCGGATGGAAGCCAAATTAGTTTTGAGGGCCAGGCCGAAATTAAACGGATCACCCAATCCGACCACAAGCAGCTTAAGATTACCAGCGAAAAATTTGTGGTTCGACCAGATGAACAAACCATCTCCTCAGAACTTTTGGTTACAATAGAGGTGGCGGATGGACAAGCAACTGCGGTGGGGTTTCTTGCAAACCTTGCAGACGAAGAAATCCAACTTTTAAACCAAGTAGAAGGCGTTTATCTTCATGCTAAATAAGCGATTGTTATCTGTCTTGCTAGCCCTGCTGTTGGTCACCTATCCCCTACTGCCTGTCTTCTCCCTACCCTCGGACAAAGATGCGCCCATCAAGATCCAAGCAGATTCAGTCTCATTTAATCAAAAAACCGGCATTAGTCACTATCAAGGCAATGTCCGTCTCACTCAGGGCAGCATTCAGGTTCGTGCAGATCAGATCACGGTAGAACAGAATGACTCGGAAGTCTCTCAAGTGCGATGTATCGGTGAACCTGTTTCGTTCAAACAACAGCCCGAATCAAATGCCCCTGAAATGGTGGCTCATGCAAAGGAGATCATTTATCGCGTTACAGATGAACGACTCTGGCTGTCAGGTGAGGCGAAACTCTGGGACGGCACCACACAGTTTAGTTCTCATCAAATAGAATATGATCTGTTGCGATCAGTCATCTTAGCCAGCAAGGGGCGCTCGGCCGGAGGTGCCCAGGTAGAAATGACCATTGCGCCTCGCAAACAAGAATCCAGTAATCAGAATCAATGAGTGAATTAGTAGCTGAAGGGATCGGCAAACAATACGGTCGCCGCCAGGTGGTACGTGATGTGTCATTACGAATAGGCCTCGGTGAGGTAGTGGGATTACTGGGCCCCAATGGTGCGGGAAAAACCACCTGCTTTTACATGATTGTCGGCCTGGTGCCGTGCAGCCAAGGGAAACTATTACTCAACAATCAAAATATTACCCACTTTCCAATCCATGCTCGCGCCCGGTTAGGGATCGGCTATTTACCGCAAGAAGCCTCTGTTTTCCGCAAGCTGAGTGTCGAAGATAATTTGTTAGGTGTATTACAACTTAGAAAGGGTGTTTCCAGGAGTGAACGCCAGTCTATTTTAGAGCAACTGCTGGAAGAGTTTAATCTATTACATATACGACACAGTTTAGGTGCCAGTTTATCGGGAGGCGAACGGCGACGCGTAGAAATCGCACGGGCGTTAGCGTCCAATCCACAGTTTATTCTGCTGGATGAACCTTTTGCCGGCGTCGATCCGATCTCTGTGATGGACATTAAATCCATCATTCAACAACTCTCTGCACGTCACATAGGGGTACTCATCACCGATCATAATGTGAGAGAAACATTGGATATTTGCGAGCGCGCCTATATCATGAATGAAGGCACAGTGATTTCCCAGGGTGTGCCAGAAGAAATTATGCGCAACCAACAGGTTAGAGACGTATATCTAGGTCAAACATTTCGATTATAAAGGTCGATTCTCTGGGTGTAATTAATTAGAATATCGGGATATGGAATGAATCAATCGAAGGCTTTTAATATATGAAGCAATCGCTTCAACTGAAAATCGGCCAAAGCCTGACAATGACGCCTCAGTTGCAGCAAGCTATCCGCCTGTTGCAACTCTCCACTCTGGATTTGGCGCAAGAGATACAGCAGACCATCGAGTCTAATCCTATGCTGGACTATGCGCCTGAAGAAGAATCTAATGGTGAATCCGCTAAGGAAAACAGCTCTGAATCCAACCCTGAGACAGCAGCGAATGGTGAAGAACAGACCGCTCAGCGAGACGATTCAGAGCTGCAAATGGAAAAAAGCGAACTTCCGGATGACTTAGACATCGATTCAGGTTGGGAAGATGTCTATGAAACCCCTCAGGTTCCCTCCCTATCGAATAACAGCCAGTCCAGCTTTGAAGGCAAAGAGCTTGAATTTCAAAATAGCGCGGAAGAGACGCTACAGGAGCATCTATTTTGGCAGTTAGAGATGACGCCACTTGCCGGATCGGACCATGCAATTGCCACCGCTATCATTGATGCGATTGATCCCCATGGGTACTTAACCTCTACATTGGAAGATTTGCACTCCGGCCTCATCACCGAGTTTGCGGAATTGGAATTAGATGAGATTGAAGCGGTACTCAAACGGGTTCATCAATTCGATCCTATCGGGTGCGGCTCAAGAAACCTACAGGAGTGTTTAAGCCTACAACTGTCACAATTTGCCGCAGACACGCCTTGGTTGAACGAAGCAAAACTGCTGGTGAGCCACTATTTAGAAATATTAGGGGCAAAAGACTACAATCAGCTGATGCGCAAAATGAAGTTGAAGCAACCTGAACTTCGTGAAGTAGTGACTTTAGTCCAATCCCTTAACCCGCGCCCCGGAAGTTTAATCGCACCTGAAAAACCGCAGTACATTATTCCAGATGTATTCGTTCGCAAACGAAAAAATAAATGGATGGTAGAACTCAATCCGGAATGTTCGCCTAAATTGCAGATCCATTCCCAATACGCCTCACTCATTCGTCGCTCCGATAACAGCAGTGAAAACCTGTTTCTGCGCAATAATCTGCAAGAGGCCAAGTGGTTTATCAAAAGCTTACAAAGTCGAAACGAAACTCTGTTGAAGGTGGCAAGTCAGATTGTGGCGCATCAACAGGAGTTTTTTGAACATGGTGAAGAGTACATGAAACCACTGGTATTGCATGACATTGCCGAGCGAGTGGAAATGCATGAGTCCACCATTTCGCGAGTGACTACACAAAAGTATATGCATACACCTCGCGGGATATTCGAATTAAAGTACTTTTTTTCAAGCCACGTGAGTACTGACTCGGGCGGCGAATGTTCTGCTACCGCCATTCGTGCATTAATTAAAAAATTGATAGCCGAGGAAAATCAAAGCAAGCCTTTAAGCGACAGTAAAATTGCAAATATATTGGCAGACAAAGGCATTAATGTCGCGCGCCGAACGATTGCCAAATACCGAGAAGCGATGTCTATTCCTCCCTCAAATGCACGCAAGAGCTTAGTCTAGATCCGGTTACTAATGTTTAAGGAGTTTCATCAATGCAGTTAAATATTTCTGGCCATCATGTAGATGTGACCGACGCTTTACGTGACTATGTTGAGGCTAAATTCGAACGTCTGCAACGACACTTTGACCATATCAATAATGTTCATGTGGTATTATCTATAGAAAAATTGGTACAAAAGGCTGAGGCCACCATGCACCTGAACGGTACCGAAATATTTGCTAATGCCGAGTCCACTGATATGTATGCCGCAATTGACGCATTGGCGGATAAACTTGATAGACAGATCAAGAAGTACAAAGAAAAAATTACAGACCATCATAAAAAAATTTAAATGAAGTAGATCCGCTCCACGCACCGAGACTGTGAAGGGTGGACGATGTCGCCGATGCTCCTGAACAATATATTATCTCCTCAGTGTACCCTCTGCCAGGCTAGGGCCACCAGCAAAAAAAAAGCAATAGAGTTACTGTGCGATCTCATTGGTCGCGAAGATTTGACCCTAGATCCTCAGGAGATATATCAAGCCATGATTACTCGGGAGCGGCTCGGCTCAACCGCCATCGGTCAGGGGATTGCGCTTCCTCATGGACGGGTGGAGAGTGATCACTGTGTTGGGGCAATCATCCATCTCGAAGAAGGGATTGATTTTGACGCCGTTGATGATATCCCTGTTGATCTGCTGTTTGGTCTGGTTGTTCCGGTCAATTCCACTGACGAACACCTGGAAATTCTTTCCCGCCTAGCCACCATGTTTCGTGACAAAAACTTTAGTCAGGCCCTGCGAGGCGCCGAAAACGACCAAAGTCTTTACGAGATGATTGTCCATTACGCCAAATAATAATACGTCCGCACGGGTCTGGACTTCCATGCCACTCTCAGCCTCTTTAGAATGGATGGCTGGCATGGCGAAATCATCAAAATTCATCCAAACAGTGATCAACGAAAATGTGTCATCCAGATTCTAACTCTATTCATGGCACCTTGATGCGAATTGAGCAACAGGGTGTACTGATTACCGGCGATAGCGGGCAAGGTAAGAGTGATTTAGCATTAGCACTATTGGAACGACAGCACCAAATTGTCGCCGACGATCTGGTGCTATTAACACGCCGTGGTGACAAAATTATCGGCATGCATGCCCCCGATACTTGTGCGCAAATGGAAGTCCGAGGGTTAGGCATTCACCCCGTATCCGAGCTTTTCGGACCGAATGCCTGGCTGGAACAGTCTGTCGTGCATTGGCAGCTGAACCTCAGCAGCGAGCCTCAAGAGTCACTCTACCAACATCAAAACCGTCACATAGGTAATTGGCAGCGCACACTGCAGTTAAACCTGCCCCTGCCGACTTTAACTCTGGGTATATCACAGAGCCGACCGCTGCCATTAATAGTAGAATTAGCAAATCGCTTAGTGCTCACTCAACGCATCCATCTATCTGAGGAAATTCAATAATGAAACTCATTATTGTCAGTGGTTTAAGTGGTTCTGGAAAAAGTATCGCCCTAGATACCCTAGAAGATCTCGGCTATTACTGCGTCGACAATCTGCCCATCGAACTTTTGCCCACATTTATTCAACAATTGACTGGTGGGCAGCTGACTTTACCGGACACCATCGCTGTGAGTATTGACGCGCGCAATTTAAAAAATAAATCGGACGCTTTTTTCGAGTCTCGTAAGCTGCTCCTACATTCACAAATTCATGTAGAAGTGATCTATTTAGAAACCGAAGAGTCCACGCTGCTACGGCGCTTTAGCGAAACCAGACGACGACACCCTCTATCCAACGATAC
Source organism: Thiotrichaceae bacterium (assembly GCA_041940025.1). GTDB lineage: Bacteria > Pseudomonadota > Gammaproteobacteria > UBA5859 > UBA5859 > UBA5859. The sequence goes on from JBGTSY010000003.1 coordinate 175,610, forward strand.
CATTTCGCTTACGGAAGCGCTCACCAAAGAGCGTCAACTCATGGCACCTATCGCTGGCGAAGCGGATCTCTGCATTGATACTACCAAATTGCACGTACATCAATTACGTCAATTGATTAAACAGCGCTTAAATGAAGGGCGCTCGCAACAGATGTCTTTACTGTTTGAGTCTTTTGGTTTCAAACATGGTACACCGCAAGACGCTGATTTCATTTTTGATGTGCGCTGTCTTCCGAATCCCTACTGGGAGCCGCAACTGCGCGCCTTCGATGGTCAGTCCAAAGAAATAGCCGACTATTTAGTACAACATAAAGAAGTACGCAAAATGATTCAAGATATCCACCATTTTATCCATCAATGGATAGAGGAATTTGAAAAAAATAATCGTAGCTACTTAACCGTCGCCATCGGCTGTACCGGGGGTCGACATCGTTCAGTGTATATAGCCGATCAATTGGCCCAACAATTTAATCAAGGAGGCGTCTCGACTCTGGTGCGCCATCGAGAATTGAAATGAGCGTCAATTTACTCATCATTACCCACAACCAGATCGGTCAAGAGTTGGTTGACGTTGCGCTCACTACGATACAAAGTACACCGATGCAGATCCGCGCCCTGAATGTTCCCATGAGCGGTGACATAGACGCGATTTATCAACAGGCTCAGGCGTTGGTGCAACACTTAAATACGGGTGATGGCGTATTAATTCTCACCGATCTATATGGCTCCACGCCCGCCAACATCGCCACCCAGTTATTGCCCAAGTTTAAGGTGCAGGTGATCAGTGGGGTGAATCTACCGATGTTAATTCGCACCCTCAATTATCCTCATCTGAGCCTCCCCGAACTGGCGATAAAAGCCTATAGTGGTGGACAGGAAGGCGTGTTTATGTGCACCAAGGATGTTGGAGATCCCATCAAATGCAACGAGAGCTGACCATCATTAACCGCCTGGGGTTGCATGCCAGAGCTGCGGCAAAATTTGCTGCTTTGGCGACAAAATTTAACTGTGACATTGACGTCACATTAGCCGATCGCCGCGCCAATGGTAAGAGTATAATGAGTCTCATGATGTTGGCAGCAGGGAAAGGAAAAACCATTGTGATACATGCGACCGGGGAAGACGCTGCCGAAGCGATCCAACAGATCCAGACCTTAGTAGAAAACCGTTTCGATGAAACTGAATAAGCATCGCCCCGGTAACTGAATCACCACTTTTTATTGCAAGAGTGAACACTTAATAACTTCGAGCTGTAAGCAAAAATTATGTCAGAGTCAGTTGAGCCCGAGCACCCAACACCTGAGAGTGATGGACAGAAGCCAAAACCAAGTCTAGACGCCTTTTCACAAGCTTTGGAAGGCGGCACGTTGTTTCAGATCCGCGATATGTTGGCGGAGATGTCCGGTCCGGACATCGCTGACATTTTAGAGTCCATGCCACGCAAGGAGCGGTACATCGTTTGGGCAATGGTGGATTCCGACAGCCAGGGGGAAATTTTACCCTTACTCAATGATTCCGTTCGCGGCAATCTAATACGCCGTATGGATCTTCAGGACATCGCTCAAGCCACCATCGGCATGGATACAGACGATGTAGTGGATATTTTACAAGATCTTCCTTCCGAAACCGTGCCCAGAATTTTACAAAGTATGCCCGAGCAGGATCGGAACGAGCTGGAAAATGCCCTCGCCTATCCTAGCCATACTGCTGGTGGCCTGATGAATACAGACGCCATTACGGTACGCCCGGAGATCACAGTCGGTGCCGCCAACCGCTACTTGAGATGGCGCGCCAGTGTCCCTGTTGCGACGGAGCATTTGGTGGTGGTGGATAGAGATAATCGTTACTTAGGCGTAGTGAGTTTGGCAGATCTACTGACACAACCCGTGGATCATACTATCGAGTCTATCATGCATACCAATCTAGAACCCATTCTCGCCACCACCGATGAAAAAGAAGTGGCTCACCGTTTCGAGCGAGAACACCTGGTGACTGCGCCGGTGATAAACGAGAATGGCACTTTAGTGGGTCGCATTACGGTAGACGATATCATCGACGTGATCCGACTCGAGGCGGAACACGAATTTTTAAGTATGGCAGGTTTGGGAGAACAGTTAGATACCTTCAGCCCGATTCTCTATAGTGCCAAACGTCGAGCGATTTGGCTGGGGACCAATTTAGTCACCGCTTTCATTGCTGCAGCGGTCATCGGACTATTCGAAGCGACCATTGCACATTATGTCGCACTAGCCGTATTGATGCCCATTGTCGCCAGCATGGGGGGCATTGGCGGCAGCCAAACCCTAACCTTGGTGATTCGTGCCATGGCGCTGGGTCAGTTGAGCGATGCCAATGTGCGTTGGTTGTTACGTAAAGAGCTTTCAGTGGCCGCATTAAACGGTACGCTCTGGGCTGTTGTCGTGGGCGTCACTGCTTTTTTCTGGTTTCATGATCTGCAACTGAGTTTTATTCTGGCCATCGCATTGATGCTCAATATGCTGATGGGTGCGCTCAGTGGTCTGTACTTACCTGTCTTGATGCAGCGCTTGGGTATTGATCCCGCACTAGCAGGGGGTGTGGTACTCACCACCGTCACCGATGTGGTTGGATTCTTCGGCTTCCTGGGTCTGGCAACGCTGCTCCTGGTGGCCTAATTGTCATCAACTGGTGGACTAAGCCGCTCGTGCTACAATCCTGCTCTCATGTCCGCACCAGAGGAGAAAAGGCGCCATGTTTTACCAATTAGAAGATCGTCAAGTCACATTCGAAGGCGAAGGCCACTTCGTTGCCCCCAACGCCACTCTGATCGGTAGTATCCTGTTAAAAAACCAAGCCAGCGTCTGGTTTAATACAGTGATCCGTGGGGACAACGATCTGATAACTGTGGGAGAAGGATCAAACGTACAAGATGGCTCTGTGTTGCATACAGATCCGGGGATCCCACTCACGATTGGCAACGATGTGACTATTGGCCACATGGTAATGCTGCACGGCTGCACCATAGGTGACACCACCTTAGTGGGCATTGGCAGCATCATTTTAAATGGCGCAAAAATTGGACGAAACTGCATCATTGGCGCAAACAGCCTGATTCCTGAAGGCAAAGAGATCCCAGACGGCTCTATGGTGATGGGCTCGCCAGGCAAAGTCGTTCGCGAACTGAATCCAGCACAGATCCAGATGACTAAAATGTCTGCAATGCACTATGTTGAAAACGCTAAACGGTACAAAAACAAGTTAATCGAAACTGCAAACGACATCTCTTATTAGACCTGTGTACGCGCGAATATCAACTCCATAGGATACTAACGATGAGCGATGCAATGGTACTTTCCGAAGTTGAAGATCATATTCTTAGCATATCTTTTAATCGGCCTGATAAACGAAATGCACTGACACAACAGATGTATCAACAAGCCGCTCAACTGATTTCGACGGCGACAGAACAGCCGGAGGTAAAGGTCATTTTGCTGAGCGGGGAAGGTGGCAACTTTACCAGTGGCAATGACCTAAAAGATTTTATGGTCTCTGGAACAGGGGACTCTCCGGTCATCAGCTTTCAAAAAGCGTTAATGAATACTCCTAAACCGGTTATTACCGCAGTGGATGGGATGGCGATTGGCATCGGCGTGACACTACTGCTGCATACAGATATTAATGTCGTGGCTCATGATGCGAGACTGCAACTGCCCTTTGTAAAGTTAGCATTGGTACCTGAATTCGCCAGCTCGTATCTGTTACCGTTGCTGGCAGGGCGGGCACGAGCCAGTCAGATCTTGCTCACCGGAGAGCCTTTCTCAGGTCAAACCGCACTGGATATTGGGCTCGCCTCTGAACTGAGTGACGCTTCTGAGATCCACGCAAGAGCAATGGAAATCGCGTCACAATTGGCCAAATTACCGCCCAGTGCAGTGCGCCAAACAAAGGCGCTGATACACCAAGGGATCAATCAACTCACATTAGAGAATGTCTTTAAAGAAGAGTTATCCGCCTTCGCAGCCTCCCTGGCCTCGGCAGAGCATCGGGAAGCGGTCACTGCATTTTTTGCAAAACGGGCGCCAGATTTCTCCCAGTTCGAGTAAAATCAAGCGGCTCAATTTTAAAAAATATCACGTCTATGTGTGAGTGCAGGCAAATCCTGGCGCACTTGTTTTAACCGCTGCATGTGCAAATCACACACTATCAATGCAGGTTGTTTCTCTGCTTGCGCCAATACCTTACCCCAAGGGTCGACAATCATGCTATATCCAAAGGTGTGGCGATTGTTTTGATGCTGCCCCGTCTGGTTAGCTGCGGCAATGAAACATTGGTTTTCAATGGCCCGCGCCCTTATTAATACCTCCCAATGGGCGCGACCGGTGGTATCTGTAAAGGCGGAAGGAATGACAAAAAGATGCACACCCTCGCTGGACAGCTTACGAAAAAACTCTGGAAAACGAATGTCATAACAGACTGCCGGAGCGATATTAAAAGCCCCAATCATGAATGTCACCTGCTCCATTCCCGGCACAATCTCATCGGATTCCATGTAACGCTCCTGCTCCGAGAGCTGTACATCAAACAGATGCATTTTGTGATAGCAACCTATTAGATCCCCCTTTGGATCATATACGCAGCAAGCCGCATAAAATTTACCGGTAGGCGCGTGAGTCAATAGAGTACCGCCTACTATATAGAGTCCCGCATTCCGTGCTGAGTCGGCTAAATATTTTTGTATGGGGCCTGTTCCGGGCATCTCAGCCGCCTGTCGTTTTGTGTTCAGATCCGCACCCATGAGCGCAAAGTTTTCCGGCAAGATCACACACTGACACTGCCTGGCTGCAGCTCGCTCTATCTGCTCCGCAACCTGATCTAGGTTAGCGTTCATGTCCGCACGGGAACACATTTGCACCACAGCGATTCTCAATCGTTCAGTCATCGCCTACAATCGCTCTAGTTTCGGTTCGCTCCAAGGCCCCGTGAGTGACAGATCATAATGTATGAGTCGCCCGAGTCGTTTATTCACTAAATCTTGTCCCAGGTATAGCAACACACCTAAACCGGGTCCGCCTGCAATAGCGCCCGCTACCGGAAGCGTTCCACCAATATTGGGTACCACCGTGATCTTTTGATTGAATTCTCTTTGACTTAAATTCGTGAAACCAGTGATCTCTATTTGCGCGGCAGGCCCATGAATATCAAAAGACTCAGTCTGCGCCAAACCTTCATTAAATTTGATCTGTGCTGTCGCCTTGTCGAAGCTTAAACCCGAAGCAAACAGATCACTGAAGTCCAGTAGTAGTCGTCTCGGTAAGGAAGACACGGAAAAGATACCCAAAACCTTGCCCGGACCAGGATCGGCATTCAGGATGCGTCCATCTTTCATTTCCATTGCAGCCTGACCATTCAACTGAGATGCTCTGAATAGATCCTGTGAGGGACCAAGCCAACTGAGATCAGCGGACAATCGTCCCTTACCTTCGGCAATTCGATCGGGAATTCCCAACTCATCTAGGGCAGCACCCACATCATCTATTTTACTGGTGAGGCTGAAATCCAATTGCTGACGACTTTGCGGTAATTTGATCCAACTACCCTGTGCCGAAAGCTGCTGATGGGAAGCGCGCCAATCAAACTTCGACAGATGCACGCCCCCTTTTTTGGCATCCAGTCTACCGACAAGACGACCTATCTTTCGCTCACCGATGATTAACGAGCGAATATCAAATTCGATGCTAGGAATGGCGCCTGGATCCATACCTGTTTGCTCGGGCGACTCTTTTTGATGGCTGCCGAAATCAAACCACTGTTCTAAATCAGCACGAGCGAAATCGACTTTTAATGGAGAACGCCTACCTGTGACGGGAAAACGGATACCACCATCAATATCTGCATGTTGGATGCCCAGATACCACTCAGGTTTTTCGAGTCTGAAGACCAGTTTAGGTGACTGATATAGATTGCCAAAAAGATTCAATTCATCGACCTCTATTGTCATCACCTGGAATTGATGGGCACCGGCAGCGGCCTGTGTTGACTGCCTGTTGGACAAAGACCTTAAAACTGGCTGCCACTCCGCCACATCGAGATGGCGTAACTTCAGTTCACCACTCCCTTGTCCCCGCGGATTGATATCATAGTTAAAGTACAGATCATCTGTCAGACTTGCCTGCCATTTAGAGGCACCGGATCGGTTTTTTTTCCACTTGACTCTCATTGGCAAGCTCGTTTGCTGACTCTTACGTAAAGGGGCCGGCATCAACAATTCTACGCCCGTCATTTTTGACTCTATCAATAAGTCGATTTCAGTCTCTCGCTCTCCTGGGATACGGGATATTTGGATCTGACTACGATAGTCACTCCCTCCTTGCATATTCAATAAAGGGGGCAATTCAAAATAGTCGGCGATCTGAGAAAATTCACTCTCACCCTGAGTGGAAAACCGCATCAGATTGGTGTGTTGACTGATCTCATGTTCTATTGTTGAAGTAAAACTTCCACCAAACAGTTGGCCCGTCAATCGTTCACTACTCAATCCAGTCTCAGTGAATTTTAAATTTCCCTGTAGCGATTCAAGAGGCAAAAACCATTTTGGGAAGTGAACCTGGTTCCCTTGTAGAGCGATCTCACCTGATAGCTTTGGTAGAGTGTTTTTTTTCAACACTTTTTCAAATGTCAGTTTCAAGTTGAATGCGCCCTGAGCGTCCACTTCCGGAAATAGCGCACCAACACCTTGATTCAGTGGTGTCTGTGTTAAATATCGGAACCCATCTGCTGCCGGCCCCGCGCCCTCAAGCGTTAGCTTTAACTTTAGAGGCAAACGAAATAGATTGGCGATTCTTAGTTGTCCCTGATTCACCACTATGCCATAGGTTTTAGCATGGGATGTCTGCACCTCTAGATCTGCATTCACTATATTAAAATTGGCGGTTATTTCTTTTGCCGCTGGAAATCCAGCCGCATAATTTAACTCGCCCGCTTGGATCTCTCCGCTGGCATGAAACTCACCCTCTCCTTTAGAAAACGGAAACGCTGCAAGTGGTCCTTTTACGCTCACCTCTGCGTTTAACAGCTCCCCTCCCTGAAAGGCTTGATTTAACCAACGACGGGACTTGGCAGCTTGAACGGACAGGGGAATATATTCATCTAAGTGTCGTAACTGCGCATGATCCACAAGTAGATGAAAATCTATTTGCGGTCCAGCGTCAGCTAGATTTAATTTAAACTGTCCCCTTGCAGATAATTTTTCCGATTGGATTCGAAATCCCTCCGCAACCACCTCTAGACCTTGCGGCCTTCTTAACCATCTCACCGTTCCGCTTGCTTCTCCAATTGAAAATGGTTCGACATAATGATGCTCAAACCAGACGTGACCTTCGCGAGTTACCAATTCCACCTCCCCACTTGAGGCGCTGGCCACCACTCGTGCATCGATTCCGTCCATACCAGGAAAGGGGGAACTGGGAGAGAGTTTTAAGTTATCCACACGACCGGAAAACTTAATTTTATCTTCAATCGCCTGTGGATAGAGTTCCAAGACACCATCAGTAATTTTACCGGACGGTTCTATCTCGTTGAGTCGTGCCAAGGTTTCCGGTGCAAGCGTCGGTGCTAATTTTAGAATGCCATGAAGGTGTTCTATCTGTGCCTTCGCCACCCGCACCACATGCTTAGAGGCTTGTGCAGTCTCGTCGGCCGCTGCCTGTTGTTCCAATGAAAAGTGCATACCATGAGCTGCAACTGTATCAGACTGAAATTGCAAAGATTCGAAAATCACATCCCATTTATCTGCCTGCCAAAACCAATCGAACTGGGTAGAAAACTGTTGCAATGGCGCCGATAGATCCCATTGTTCTGCAACAATATATCCTTGACTGGCGATCACTTCCCCACGGGCTCGTTGTAACTTACCCGATTGCCATTGGGTCCAAACCTTTGTATTGGCGATACCTTTACGAAGTTCTATGAGATCGGTAGTAAGATATCGCTGCCAATAACCTAAATTGATGTAGTCACCTTCTACATAGAGTTCACCCTGCCAAGGCTTAGATAGCAATAACTCTTCACTCACCCAACCGCTTACCCAAAAACGTCTTCCTAAATTGGGTGGCAACTCCACTTCACCGGCTAGTTTCAAGCGTCGTGCTCTGTGAGAGAGATCGAGCTCTTTGATGTAGTACACTTCACTATTAGCTTGATAGTACTGCGTCTCAATCTGTATTTCGTTTAAAATGATCACTACATTCTGCAATCCCAATTGCTCGGTGATGAGCACAGGAGATTTTGGGCCGCTCTGGGACATCAGAGGAATACCCGCAAATCGCCAGGTATCATCCGGTTGTTGTTGCAAATAAAAATGAGCACCAATTAAATTTAAAAAAGAGATCGCAGGTCGATTACTTAAAAATGATCGGAACAGATCAATTCCAAGTGCAACTTCTTTAAAAGCCAGGGATTGTTTTCCGGTGTCAGAATCTAGTAACTGTACATGTCGAAGCCTGACTTCTGGACCATAACCCCGCCAACCTAATCGAGCGCCAGATACCGTCGCCTGTTGATTGAAGCGTTCGAAAAAAAAATTTTCTATGTTAACCAAATAGGTATCAGGCATTTCGATTCCTATTCGTAACGTCCAAATTGTGACGGCACACAAAAACAAGGTCGTCGCCAATAAAGTGGACAATAAAAACAGAACTCGACGCAACAGTGGCAGCATAGCTTAGGTTAGAATGACATCGTATTGTTCTTGAGTAAAACTGGGTTCCACCTGAAGTCGGATGGGCTTGCCGATAAACTCCTCCAATTCCAGCACGCCTTCGGACTCCTCATCGTTTAGACGATCAATGACAGATTGGGAAGCCAACACAGTGTACTGTTTTGCATTAAAGGCTCGCGCTTCCCGTAAGATCTCACGAAAAATTTCATAACATAGGGTTTCCGCAGATTTCACTCGACCACGATGATTACAGGTCGGGCAAGGTTCACACAATACATCCTGCAAACATTCGGTAGTTCGTTTGCGCGTGATCTGTACCAACCCTAGCGAGGAAACATCACTGATGGAGGTTTTGGAGTGGTCTCGTGCTAAAGACTTTTCCAATGCTTCTATGACCTGATCCCTGTGATCAACACTCTTCATATCAATAAAGTCTATGATGATAATACCACCTAGATTTCGACGTCTTAACTCCCTGCCTATCACTTGTGTTGCTTCTAAATTGGTTGTAAATACCGTCTGCTCTAAATTCCGACTGCCGACAAATCCACCTGTATTCACATCAATGGCCGTCAGGGCTTCTGTGGCATCAATGACCAAGTATCCACCCGATTTAAGCATCACTTTCCGTTCTAACGCACCTCGTAATTCATTTTCCACTTCGAACAATTCAAACAGGGGCCTCTCACCAGGGTATAGCTCTATTCGAGCGGCCACGTTAGGAATAAATCGTTTGGCGAAAGCATGTACCTTTTCATAGGTTTCACGAGAATCGATGCGGATGCGTTCCACATCATCATTCACCAAGTCACGCATACAACGCATTGCCAAAGGGAGTTCTTCATGAATTAGTCCCACACCTGTCACCTTGTCGGTACTTTCGAGGATCCAGTTCCACAATCGATTGAGATAAGATACCTCTTCGTGTACTTCTTCTTTGGTCATGCTGCCCGCAGCGGTACGTGCGATGTACCCACCGGCAGGTTCAGGCCCAATTTCATCCTCGATCAAGGACTTGAGTCGTTGACGTTCAGTTTCATCGCCAATGCGTAAGGACACGCCCACATGCTGCACATTCGGCATGTAAACCAGATAACGGGATGGCAAGGTGATCTGAGTGGTTAAACGTGCACCTTTTGTACGCACGGGATCTTTCACCACTTGCACCACAATTTCCTGGCCATCATGTAACCAATCAGTAATGTCTAACTCTTTTTCATCTATATTGTCATCGGGTAATTGATACTGACTCACAACACCGGAAACATGTAAAAAAGCCGCACGCTCCAAACCGATATCTACAAATGCCGCCTGCATACCGGGTAACACACGACGTACCTTACCTTTATAGATGTTACCCACAATCCCACGACGATTGCTTCGCTCAATACTGATCTCCTGCAACTCGCCATTCTCGACTAATGCCACTCGAGTTTCTCGCGGGGTAACATTGATTAAAATTTCAGAACGCATTCATTCCATCCATAGAATTCTACAACTCTCATTATTCTAGTCACGAAACAGACAATGTATTCGCTCCTTAGCGAGCAACTGTGCGGTCTCATACAGGGGTAGACCCATCACCGCTGAATAACTGCCTACAATTTTACTCACAAAGAGCGCACCGAGTCCCTGGATCCCATAGGCGCCTGCCTTTCCCCTTGGCTCGCCCGTTTGCCAATAAGCATCCATTTCCGCCGATCTGATGGCTCGCATTGTCACCCAGGTTTCAGATAAAACGGTCTGTCGACAGTCACCGATTAAGGTAACCGCTGTCAACACCCTGTGAGTTTGGCCCGAGAGTTGCCCTAAGGTTTCCCGAGTTTGCTCTAACGATTCGGGTTTTCCAAAAATGCGTCCATGTAGTTCTACTATGGTATCGGCCGCGAGCACTGGAATGTGTTCCGCTTGGCATACTTGCTTCACTTTGTTCGCCTTTTCAGTGGCTAAGCGTGTCACATAGTCTTCGGGCTGCTCCCCGATGAATAAGGACTCATCTATTTCTGCTGGCCTAACCAAGGCTTCGAGTCCAATTTGTTGCAATAGATGCAACCTTCTCGGTGAGGCGGACGCAAGAATCACATCAACATGACCCATTAGGAACCTCGATGATAGGGCAACCCATTTAGAATCGACCAAGCCCGATAGAGTTGTTCGGCGACCACCACACGTACAAGAGGATGAGGCAAGGTAAGCGGGGATAAAGACCAGACCTCATCGGCCGCTGCCTGCACCTGTCCAGGCAATCCATCGGGTCCGCCTACTAAAAAGACAAGCTGTTGGTGATCACTTCTCCATTGGTCCAACTTGTCCGCCAATTGCTCCGTAGACCAGTGCTTCCCCTCCACCGCCAGCGCAATGGTTCGGGCACCAGAGCGAATGGCATGGCGCATTCTCTGCGCCTCGCGACGATCAATTCTCTTCTGATCTGAGTTTTTACCACGACGCTCTAGTGGGAGTTCAGTCAGCGTCAACTTCCACTCTTTTGGCAGACGGGACGCATAGTCTTTGAATCCCTCGTCAACCCATGCAGGCATGCTTTTACCAAAAGCGACTAATTCAAGCCGCATAGAGGCAGATCAGGAAGAGCAATCGGATGATGCTAAAATCAATCAACTTGTTCATCAATCTCATCGGTGTTAAGCAAAGCCGTGGCATTTGGATCCCACAATTTTTCCAGCGCATAAAAATCCCGGACCTCTTGCAACATCACATGCACTACCACATCTCCTAGATCCACCAATCCCCATTCACCGCCTTGATATCCCTCGACCCCAAGAGGAAGCACACCACTCTTTTTTGATTTTTCGACTACATTATCAACTAAAGCACGTACGTGACGATTTGAACGGCCAGTACAAACAAGAATGTAGTCCGTCACACTAGTAAAATCGGACACCGCCAACCGCACTAAATCGATAGCTTTCACATCTTCTAATGCGTCTGCAACTAAATCTTCTAACTCTTCTGTATTCATATCAACCGGACTTCACATCATAATTTGAATATAAACCCCAGCTTTCAATGAGTTCACATACACTATCCGGCACCAAATAACGGATGCGACGCTTCTGACGCAAACACTCTCTTATCTGTGTGGATGAAATATCTAATAGTGTCATCGAATAAAATAAAATCTCACCAGCGGGTTTTTGCAGTAAATCTGTGGGCTCTTCAGTCACATGTTCTCCCCAAACCGACAGACTCTCCTCAGAAACAGTCTCGCCTGGACGGTGCACAACGACTAGATGAGCCAATTCTAGTAGTTCAGCGCTTCGATACCATGCGTCCAAATTCGCGAAAGCGTCACTGCCCATCAGCCAAACGATAGAGGTCTCTGGATGTTGCGCTCTAAATTGACACAATGTATCAAATGTGTAAGAGGGGCCATCACGCAGGATCTCGCAGTCGTCGACTTGGATGCATGGCTCACCTTTAACGGCAGCTCTGCACAATAACAAGCGCTGTTCAGCGGAAGCCACGGCTGGCTCTCGGTGAGCGGCTTGAGCGGTCGGCACCAATCTCACTTCATCCAATTCGAGCGCTTCTTGAAGCTCCACGGCCATTCGCAAATGTCCATGGTGCACTGGATCGAATGCGCCGCCCAAAATGCCTAAGGCTGCCATACTACTCACGAATATGACCTTGGCCAATGACTATAAATTTTTGTGATGTTAACCCTTCTAATCCTACTGGACCGCGGGCGTGTATTTTGTCAGTGGAGATGCCTATCTCCGCACCTAAACCATACTCAAAACCATCTGCAAATCGGGTGGACGCGTTCAACATCACTGAGCTGGAATCCACCTCCCGTAAGAATCGCTGCGCCGCATGGACATCATCGGTAATGATCGATTCTGTGTGTCGCGAGGAGTAGGCATCAATGTGGGCCAGTGCTTCATCTAATCCACTGACCACACGCACCGCTAAAATAGGCGCAAGATATTCTGTCTCCCAATCTTCATCTGTAGCGGCGACCAACCCGGATATCAATTCACGAGTTTTTGCGCACCCTCGGATCTCCACGCCTGCTTGTTGATAGTCTGCAATTAATTTTGGTAGGAGCGCTGCCGCCACAGGTTCGGCGACCAATAAAGATTCCAGTGTATTGCAGGTTCCGTAGCGTTGAGTTTTTGCGTTAAAAGCGACCTTTCTCGCCATCTCCAAATTTGCTTTTTCATGCACAAAGAGGTGGCAATTTCCATCCAAATGTTTTATCACCGGCACACGAGCCTCTTTGCTGATACGCTCAATCAACCCTTTGCCGCCACGAGGCACAATCACATCCACGTACTCAGGTTGACTAATCAACGCGCCCACCGCCGCACGATCAGTCGTGTCCACCACTTGCACTGCGTCACTGGGTAAACCCACTTCTAGTAAACCTGCTGCAATCACTTTAGCAATCGCTTGATTGGAATGTTTCGCCTCCGACCCGCCCCGCAATATCGTGGCGTTACCTGATTTGAGACACAATGCCGCTGCATCAGCCGTGACATTGGGCCGGGACTCATAAATGATGCCCACTACCCCTAAAGGCACACGCATGCGTCCTACCTGAATGCCACTGGGACGAAAACAGAGATCGGTTAACTCTCCCACCGGATCTGGCAACGCCGCGATCTGATTCAAGCCTTCGGCCATACTGTGGATTCGACTCTCATCTAAGGCAAGACGGTCCAATAAAGCTGGACTCAACTGCTGGTCGCGACCGGCCTCCAGATCTAAGCTGTTGGCGGTCATTAAGGCTTCATGAGCGCCAATCAACATCTCGGCAATGGTGATCAATGCCTGGTTCTTCTGCACCGTAGTGGCCACTGCCATCAGCTTCGACGCCACACGGGCTTGCTGTCCCAATCGCGCCATATAGCCGTTTATATCCATTACCCAACAACCTTCTCATTGTGCCCCACACTGACGAGTGGTGGGGTCGATTCACTCGCTATGGCTAACGCTAATTGTAACAATTCGGCCTCTATATTGCTGGATCCCACGCCCTTAATGCACCTATCCACCGCCGCACCTCGTGCCAACAGGGCATAGAGACGTGTCAAATCTTGCCGTTTGAGCGCTGAGCGATAATAAGCCTCTCGTTTTTGCCACACCCCCACTTTGCGTAATGCGGCTGCTGAAGAGGTTCCCGCTGCTACTAACTCAGCCACCGCTATGAGTGTTCTGATCTCTTTGAGCAGAACCCAGAGGATCAACACCGGCTCTGCGCTCTCGGCAAGTAAAGTGCTCAGCATCATGCGCACCTTGGCCATCTCACCGTTGAACGCCGCGTCTACCAAATCAAAGGGTGTGTAGCGGGCACTGAGTCCCACCGCCTGCATCATCTGGTTGACCGTGATGTGACTTTTGGGAAAAATCAGAGCCAACTTTTCAATCTCTTGGGCGGCAGCCAATAGATTCCCTTCCGAGCGTTCGACCAGCAGCTGAACGGCCTCTGACTCTGCATCTAGATGATGCTGCCTGAGCCGCTGCCGAATCCATTGCGGTAATTTCTGTCTGTCGATGGGCCAAACCTGAACCCACCATCCTGCGGATTCAATCTGTTTGATCCATTTGCTTCGAGATTGAGAAGACTCAATTTTTGCACTGCGAATCAACAGCACCCTATCCGGGTTCGGAGAAGATAGATAAGTCAATAACTCTGCGGTATCGTTTTCTTTTAGTTTGCCATGCAACAGATTCAGTTGTAGCACATACTTTTCGGCAAACAGACTCTGCGTACGAAGCTCTGCTAGGAGGCTGGACCAGTCAAACTTGTTATCCAGTGTGAACTGTTGATGTCGTTGATACCCTTGTTGTTCAGCCGCTTTTATCAGTTGTTCACAAGCTTCCTCAACCAGCAAGTGTTCATCTCCAGCTATTAATACAACTGCTGGAATTTCCTGCTTCAGTTGCGCCGTCAGTTGATAGGAAGGAAATTTCATTGCTTATCCGCCGGGAGCAATGTTCTTGGTGTGGGCTTTTAAACTTGAACTTAGCTTATTAATAATTAGCATGCTGGCCTCTTGCACCATTTGCTCACGTAATAATCTTTTTTCTGCGTCCTTACCTAGAACCTGTCCCTCATTAAAACTATAGTCGCGTCGTAAACGAATAGGAGTCGGTTCTAAAATTGGTTTGCCATCTGTATCCATCAATTGAATATAGACCTCGTAGATCAACTCAAATTCTTTAGCTTTACCGTCTGCACCAATAGACAGTATATTTGAATCAAGCTGTTCTCTAGAAATTTTTAGGATAACCTTCGCGCTCTCCTCTTCTCCCAACATCACCAAAGAAATGTTGTTGGCTTCGAACTGATTCCTAAGCGCCTGATCTAAACCAAATTTTAGGTTTGCACCATCAATCGCGAGGGGTTGCCACTCGGCCGGCAACTCAAACGCCCCTCTTAAATGCCAGCCACACGCTGCGATGGAACAGATCCAGAGCGCACAGAATAGGCTCATCAGAACTTTTTTCATTTGGCCACTATATTAATGAGTTTATTTGGCACCACAATCACTCTATGTACCTTTTTGTCCACCAAAAATTTTTGTAGTCTCTCATGTTGCATCGCGACTTGTCCTAATTGCTCCTGTGTCAAAGAACATGACAACTCAGCCCGCGCACGAACCTTTCCATTCACCTGTAGCACATACTCCACTTCACTCTCTTCTAGCGCCTGTTTATCCACCGCAGGCCAGTTAGAGTCAATGACCGCTTCTTGCTGACCCAGCGACAACCAAACCTCGTGAGTGACATGGGGCGCAATGGGAGACAACACCTGAGTCATTATTTCCAGCGCTTCCCGTTGTACGGCCGCGCCTTGCGGTGTCTCATCATCATACTTTTGAATCGCATTTAATAACTCCATGCAGGATGCGATCACGGTATTAAATGTTTGCCGTCTACCTAGATCATCAGTGGCCTTGGACAACATCTGGTGAGTCTGACGACGTAAGGATTTTTGATCCTCATTCAGATGATTAATCTCGAGTTTTTCCACCTCTTTAAATTGATGCACATGTTTAGCACAAGTGGCCCAATAACGCTTAATAAAACGATAGGCCCCCTCTACGCCTGCATCTGACCATTCAAGTGATTTATCCGGTGGTGCTGCGAAAAGCACAAAGAGCCGAGCGGTATCAGCGCCATATTGGTCAAGCAACTCTTGTGGATCCACTGTATTACCCTTGGACTTAGACATCTTGGCACCATCTTTGAGTACCATGCCTTGGGTCAATAGGGCAGAGAATGGTTCAGTGCTACTCACTAACCCAGCATCGCGCATGAGCTTATGATAAAAACGTGCATACAACAGATGCAATATTGCATGTTCAATGCCGCCTACATATTGATCCACAGGCAACCAATAGTTTGCCCGTTCATCTAACTGAGCGTCAGTAGCATCTGCGCTTGTATATCGCGCATAGTACCAAGAAGATTCCATAAATGTATCAAAGGTGTCTGTCTCTCGTTCAGCTTCCTGACCACACTTTGGACAGGTGGTACGGTAAAATTCTGATAGTTTCTTTAGTGGCGATCCCACTCCTTCTAAGGTGATCTCTTCTGGCAAGCGTACGGGTAACTGATCTTCAGGCACTGGTACCGTCCCACATGCCGCACAATGAATCACAGGAATGGGCGCGCCCCAATAGCGCTGCCGGGACACACCCCAATCACGCAGACGATAATTGATTTGCACTTCTCCGCGCTCGGTTTGCTGAAGATGATCGGCAATCGCGCCAAATGCCTCTTGCGAAGTGAAGCCATTAAATTGTCCCGAATTCACCAATCGACCAGGCAGGACGAAGGCCTGCTGGGAAATATCAATCTGTTCGCCATCTAACGGCTCTATCACCTGCTTGATGGGTAACTGATACTTGCGTGCAAACTCATGATCCCTGGTGTCATGTGCAGGCACTGACATCACTGCACCAGTGCCATATTCCATTAACACGAAATTTGCCACCCAAATGGGCAGTGTCTCTCCAGTGATAGGATGGATGACCTTTAAACCTGTATCAATACCCTGCTTTTCCACAGTTTCAATGGCCGCTTCGCTGGTTTCAGCTTGACCACAGGCATCAATAAACTTTTGCAATTCGGCATTGGATTCGGCTGTTTTTAATGCCAAGGGATGAGTCGCTGCGATGGCCAAGTAAGTGGCACCCATGAGGGTGTCGGGTCGCGTGGTAAACACAGCCAGCACCGCAGATTCATTCTCCACTTGAAACTGGATCTGCACACCTTTCGAGCGGCCAATCCAGTTTCGTTGCATGGTTTTGACCTGTTCTGGCCACTGATCGAGTTGATCCAGATCCTTTAGTAACTCCTCAGCATAATCGGTGATGCGCAAAAACCACTGAGGGATCTCTTTACGCACCACCGGCGTATCACAACGCCAACAACACCCATCCACCACTTGTTCGTTAGCCAACACCGTTAAATCATGTGGACACCAATTCACCGGCGCAGTTTTTTTATAAGCCAAGCCTTTTTGCATCAGACGCACAAACATCTGTTGTTCCCAGCGGTAATATTCCGCATCGCAGGTAGCCAGCTCCCGGCTCCAATCGTAACCGAATCCCAACTGTTTCAACTGTGTACGCATATAGTCAATATTGCTTCGAGTCCAAGCGGCTGGTGCCACCTGATTTTTCAACGCCGCATTTTCTGCCGGCAACCCGAAGGCATCCCAACCCATGGGTTGTAGTACGTTTTTACCCTGCATACGGTGGTACCTAGCAAGGGCATCCCCAATGGTGTAATTTCGCACGTGTCCCATGTGCAATCGACCACTGGGATAGGGAAACATTGACAGACAGTAATACTTCTGCTTGCTGCTATCTTCTCTAACCTGGAAGCTTTTTGACGCCTCCCAATAAGCTTGCGCTCGCTGCTCAATGAGCTGATGTTGATACTTATCTTGCATGACTGTTCACTACTGAGTGTAAGATCGATGGTGAGTTAAAATCAGCTGGGACTCTATAACAACTAGTTAGGGATCACCAGCTTGACTCGATGTGACTACTCAACACTGGAAAATAGAGGGGTGTTACTGATGCATCGCGTCTGCGCGAGATGGCGTCAAAGCGGGTGTTAACTCCAATCCAGCTTCATGACAGCCTTGAACCAGAGATCCCAATCCAAATGCAGACACGGGACCAAGTGCGCCGTTAGCGATAAAGCCCTGTTTCTGCGCTTGCACCGCGCCCCAGGCTAATATTTCGGCGGTAAAATCATAAGGATTCACCCCCTGCAACACGGACTGACTTAACTGTTTACCCGTATCCGAATAGACTTGCGCCACCACGTAGGAGCCGGTTTTCGCTCTTAATTTAGCATCCGGCCCACGGCCCTCACTATTGCCAAAGCGACGAGATAAAGTTGCTAGTAGCGCTCGATAACCTGGGATCTTAAACAAAACGGTTTGCATCAATACCAGCAACGGCATGAGATAGGACACGGCACCGAACCAACCTAAGTAGGTATTGATATCACGCAGTTGGGCGTAACTCTGTGGTAGGGCTAAATGCTCACTACCGGGTACGGCTGCCGCCGGTTTGCGAGATCCCCGCACATCAAATCGCCTAACCTTGGCGACTCCCAATTTTACTCTCTTGCTGCCTCCGGCGAAAAATACCCCAGGATCCAAGGTTGCACCCATCACCGATGCTCTCGTGCCCTGGCTCATTGATGACGCGCTAAAGGGACCAAGCGCATAATAACCCACATCCACTCGAGAGGCCGCTTCGCCAGCCTGTTCCAAAGCCGCAGCGGCAACACAATTCCCCGGTACATAGTCGTAACCAAATGCGGTCACCAGAGTAATACCTGCTTCGCGGGCAGGTGCATCATAATGCTCAAACACTTCACGAATAAAACTAGGCTCACCCGTTGAATCTAGGTAATGTGCGCCTTTTTTGATACAGGATTGTAATGCCGCATTGCCATATTGAACGAACGGTCCAACAGTGCTAATTAATATATCGCCTTTGGAGACAAGCGCATCCACCGACTCTGGGCGGGTGACATCAGCAACTCGTATTTCTAAATCGCCCAACCGAGTGGCCAGTGATTTTAGTTTGTCTTCACTCCTACCGGCCAAAATCGGGCGAATATTTCGCCTCACTAAGGCTTCGGCAATTAAGTGGCCAGTGAAACCTGTCGCACCAAATAAGATAATTTGATTACTCATGCGACCATTTAGGGCGTCACAGCCACATCTTCAACCAAATCGGGATCATCAATAATTAATGCCTGCCCGTTGGTGGCAATAAATGAGATCGCCTCGGTTTGCATCTCAGTGGTGACTGCCGCCAACACACTGTCCACATTACCCTGTTCATCTAAAGGCGATAAAAATGAAGCATGGTTTCCTGCGAGGAAACGCGTCCATAAATCCAATGGTACCCCTGGAGAAAGTATAGTCTCTCCCACTTGTGTCAGATCCAACAACAGAGCTAGGGGATCTGTTCCAGCTAGATATCCAGGCAGTGTGCCCGCCGGCGTGCCGGCTGGGGGATTGTCCGTCACTTGATTCGGAATGGTTTGATCTGGCAAAGAAGTGGCGCTGCCGATCACTTCAAACATCAATAACGGATGA
This sequence comes from Thiotrichaceae bacterium, assembly GCA_041940025.1. GTDB lineage: Bacteria > Pseudomonadota > Gammaproteobacteria > UBA5859 > UBA5859 > UBA5859. Next base: position 194,905 of record JBGTSY010000003.1, read on the forward strand.
TTCGCCGAGGCGCCGCCATTGATGGCATTGGTGAAGGCATAGTTGATGGGATCCACAGAATCCACAATCGCTTGAGCCGCATTAACGAAATCCTCGTATTCCGTCGTACCTTTCAGCAAACCCACGGCTGCTAACCCAGTTTCGATCTCCGGTCCAAAGGTGGCCGAACCATCCAACAATTTGGCGATTCCGCCTCCCGGCATACCCATCACCACTGTTTTCACGTCGGTGTTCGTGGTCAGTGCCGCCACGACACTCGCCACCATGGCACCTAGGGAGTGGCCGACAATATGGATTTCGGAAGTATCAAAATCCGCACCGCCACCATCATAATCCATCGTCTCTAATGCTCGAATTAACCCTAATACATCACTCACAGCCTGGCGAAGATTATCCCGTGTGGTGAGCAGACTGCTGAGATTAATAAAATGTTCGCCGGAAGGATCGATCTCACCATCAGCACCTGCTGCGCCAGTAGCATTGTTTACCAAATCCAAATTGAAATGACGCTCATTCGCCGCATCGTACAAAGCATCACTGGTGTCGGTCACACCATGTAAGGGCAAATCTATGGCCACCGCAGCATAAGGTGTCGGTAACATGACCGCATTCTCAGCCAGCGCCAAGGAATCCCCTAATCCTTCGATATTGGAACGATTGCCAGTTATGGCATGGATAAAGACCACCACCGGCCAACCGCCAGCCGGCTTACTGGCACCGTTGGGATCGGTGCCATTGGGAATAGAAGCTATCAATGGCACTGTGCGGGTTTCTGTGGCCACAGGCGTGGGATTCGCCACATCCGGCGGCACCCCATCACTATTTTGCCAAACGCTGGTTAACGGCAGAGTAGAAGCGTTATTATCCGCCGCAGTGTGATAATAAGGGAGATCCAGAGTGGCGGTATAAAGATCTGCATAGGCAAAAAACGCGGTATCTTCACCACTATCTACCCAATTCGCTGAAGTGGGCGCAGCGGCAGCCTCGTTAAGATCATACACTTCCGTCAACACATCGTAGAGAGATTGAGTACGAAAGGTCCAGCTTAAAATTATCTCTTCTCTAATCGGGCCGTTAGCAAATGCTTCGGCTATATTTTCTAATAAATTGGTTGTTTGTCTTAACGGCTCCAATGCTGCCAAATCCCCGGTTAAAACCTGAGAACCTTTAGTCAGAGCATAAGCAGATGAGGCGATCATGTTATTCTCAGACTCATCCCTTAGACCGTTAGTGATGACGACCATATATCGAGCGCTGCTATTCAAAGGCCGCAGTGGGAAAATTAACACTGTACTATTGGTTGCATCCGCAGGAGAAAGGGCGACGCGAAACTCCGTGCCCCCTACTAACTCCCGATCTTGTCCACTGCCGGTGAGCGCGTTGGTTATCTCAAATACCCTAACAGTCACTCCCGCCTGTAAGGTAGCGCCATCTACCGGCGCAGAAAAACCGACAGAAAACGGCGCAACCGTTGAGAATCCATCCAACGTATTGAGACCGAAGGTGGGATCGGCTGAATTACTGGGATCGCTAATGGGAATATTTAATTTACCGGACGCAGCGTCAATTAAAAGATCGTTCGGAAAAGGAATCACATTTGCCGCAGGATCAAACAGTGGATAGGCCGCAGTGGATGATCCAATACTGTCTTGTAATCTTGTGTCCCCCTCTTCCACACAAGCAATCAACACTAAAGTCACTAAAAGCATACCAGCGCTTTGAATCATGCGCATGGGGGTTCTCCTTCTATTTCGCATGCCAGTTATCATCTCTAAAACCAATATCTCAATTGTGCGCTGACAATGTCGGCAACAGATTCCACTTCTCCCACCAAGGTATGATTAATTGAAGGAGTGGTCGTTTCCAGAGTGTTATTAAACTTCTCATCTTCGATCAAAAGATGAGTATATCCAATATCTATTGTCGCCTTTTCCGATAAACGAACGCCTAGACCTGCACTCAACCAGGTTCTATCGCCATCAGGGACCCGAACAGTACGTCTGATATCATTAGGAATGGGGCTAGGATCGAAAGCAATGCCCAATCGAACTTTCACATTCGATGTGCGTAACACAGACACACCTAGCGCATATCTAACGGTATCATCCCACTCTTCGGTGACCACGGCATCGGGTTGAGCGGGGTTATCAAATGTGACTCTCAGTTCATCGAACCGGCTCCACTCCGTCCAACTGACACTAAACATATAGGTCAGGCGATCGGTGCGGTTATAAATAGCACCAAAAGAAGCGTGTGCAGGCAAATCCACCTTAGCTTCGCCATTCCCGTTTGTAAACGCACCAGACGCCGTCAGTAACTGTGCAGATGCAGGAACCAAAAACTCTGCATTGCCTTGCAATTCATGTTTAATGTTTGATCGATAAGAAAATCCATAACGAATTTTTTCGTTGCGCTTGAATATAATACCGAAGTTACCGCCAAGAGAAGTGTCGTTGCCTTCCACAGTGACAAATCCATCGGTGGTTTGGGGCACGACACCCAAGGCGCTGCATTGGACGGTGCCCACCGAGGCTGCACACACACCGCCCAAATCTACCGCATTGCTAAGTGTCACATCGATGCGCTGTACACTGAGGCCAAAACCCACCGACCAACGATCATTAATTTTGTATGCGAAATTGGGATTCAGGTTGATGGTTTGCAGGTTACTCTCTACGCCATGATAACGTCCGATCCAGTCATCATCATAATGCGTGGCCAAACCGAATGGCACATTCAATGCGATTCCGAATTTCCAGTTTTCCGCCAGATCCATGACGTAATAAAAATTTGGAATCACTGCCTCTACTTCACCACCGCCATTTTCCAACCCACTTAAAGGTGCAGATGCAGGGGTGCGTGAGCCGGCGTCCGTATAGTCGAGATTGGGGAATATAAAACTCATTCCGGCTTGGATCTGCCTCCCCTCCAATGCAATCATTCCTGCTGGATTTAAAAAGGTAGTTGACGCATCTTCAGCGATTGTCTCCGCCCCGGCAAATGCATTGCCCAACCCTGCCGCGCTGTGTTCTAAAATCTGATAACCAGACGCCCAAGCCGTGCTATTTTGCATAGCGAATGCCATGAAAAACAAACTGCCTCCAAACTTTGACAGATGTCGTCGGTTATACATTATTTTTCTCCATGGATAATGACCCAACGGCTAGTTGCTGACCTATTTTATTCGTTTTGCCGCTGCACAATATATAAAAAGATTGTCACTTTAATCTAGATGGCCCTGTCTCGCAAATTATCGAAACGATTGATCCAAATTGAATTCTATTTAACCAAAACTTAAGCTTGCGAAGCAGTCGCATTTTTGACGCCTAATGGGACATTTTGTCAAATGTATTCTGATTTTTCATTTTCGGTACGATTTCTATTCATAATACAGAGTGACAGAGCGAATAGCACGATTGAGAACGCGAACCAGTCTCCCCACCTGGAATAGGGGGTCCCCCCCTCATAGGGTTGAATAAAGGTGTTGAGCACCACCGACTGAAATTGATCTGCTCGCGACCGTACTTGGCCTTTCGCGTCCACTACTGCAGTGATACCGTTGTTGGTTCCTCGTGCTAACTCTTTGCCTAATTCCAAAGCGCGATATCGTGCAATTTGTAGATGTTGATGGGGCCCAATACTGTCACCAAACCAAGTGTCGTTACTCACATTCAATATATAGTTCGCTTCTGATGCCTGTTTTTTCATTAATCGACCGAATGCGATCTCGTAACAGATACTGCCTAACAGATGATCATTGTCTAATTCGATGAGCGCAGATTGGTTTGTTCCCGGCAGTAAAGCTGAATAGGGTAAATTAAATAGATCAATTATCGGTCCCAACAAGCCCGCTAGAGGAATGGTCTCACCAAAGGGAACCAATTTTCTTTTATAATAGAACTGATCTGTAGTGGGCACATGAATGCTATTGTAATAGGTATCTGCGTCGGCATCGTACACCAAGATCCCCAACACCCAGGTCGTTCCCTGAGCATGCATATTGGCGGCGTATTCCTCAATCATCTCTTCCGCCTCGTGATGCAGTACCGGTAAGGCAGCTTCCGGCCAAAGGATAATATCTCTGCCTTTGTGCGGTTCACTCAAGACTAAGAATTCATCGATGATCTGCTGTCGATAACTGGGTATCCACTTAATATTTTGCGGGATGTTTCCTTGCACCAAACTCATTGTACGCGGTTCTCCGTTAGGTGCCGTCCAGTGCACACTATTTAAGGGTGAGCCGACTGCCCAAATCACACCCATCCCTGCAACCAGTACTCTCCAATTGATGTGCGTCCATTGCCAAGTTGCCAACAGTGCCGCAGTGAATGCCCACAGCCAACTCATACCCAGTTCGCCCAGCAACGGCACCCAACCCGCAAGAGGGGTATCCACACTAGCGTGGGCTAACACGAGCCATGGAAATCCAGTGAACAGTGTACCTCTCAAATATTCACTTAATGTCCAAATACTGGCGAATGCCAATGCGCCGACCCAGCGCGCGCGGGACTGAAACCATCTGTTTGTCACGTAGCAAGTTAACGCAGGATAGCTGCTCAGATAACACACCAACAATGCAGTCATGAAAAAAGCGACGGGCGTGCCTAAGTGTCCGAAGCGGTGCATGCTGATGAACACCCAAGAAACGCCTAGTGCGAAATAGCCCAAGCCAAATAAGGCGCCAAAGCAGACACTCTGGCGCAAGGAGCTTTGAGTCGTTATTTTAAATAATACGCCTAAGGAAACGAGCGCTAGGGGCCAATAGTGGAAGGGTGCGAAAGCAAGGGGTAAGGAAATACCGGCTAAAAAGGAGAGTGCGCCGTAAAACGCCGGGCTCAATTTCATGCGTCAATAGAAGTGCCTAGTCCTGGAATATCAGTGTTGGTAATATAGACATTCAGCAGTTGAATACGTCGCTTGTCTGCTCTAATCACTTCAAATTCTATGTCCGAAAGCGTTAATTTTTCGCCTCTCTTGGGCATGTGACCAAAACCATTGACGATGAGTCCACCCATGGTGTCGTAATCGTCATCACAAAACTCGCTACCAAAATATATATTGAAATCTTCGATAGGGGTTAAGCCTTTTACCCTGAAGGTATTGTCTGCATCCCGCTTAATATACTCTTCTTCTTCAATATCATATTCGTCGGTAATTTCCCCGACTATTTGCTCCAACACATCTTCAATGGTCACTAAGCCAGCCACACCACCATATTCATCCACCACGATGGCCATGTGATTTCTATTATTACGGAATTCAGTTAACAGCACGTTCAGGCGTTTCGACTCAGGTACAAACACAGCCCTTCTCAACAGCTCTTTCATGTCGAACCTGGTGGCCGCATTTTCAATGTTGGTAAAGGCCAACAGATCTTTTGCCAGTAACAATCCTTCCACTTCGTCGCGACTATCGCCGATCACCGGGAAGCGCGAATGGGCAGACTCCACGACTACCGGCAGCACCTGTTCCAAGCTAGCATCGGCTTCTAGTACGATCATCTGCGAGCGCGGTACCATTATGTCGCGAACGCGCATTTCCGACACCTGCAACACGCCCTCGATCATGGCTAAACCATTAGAATCGATCAGGTTTCGGTTTTCTGCCTCACGAAGTGTGCTGACTAATTGATCACGATTCTTAGGCTCCGCGGAAAAAGCTTGACTTAATCGCTCCAGAATCGATCGCCCAGGATTGCTGGCGGTTGCTCCGTCACTCATGTGATTTGGTGCTTGCCCCCTTTTGGTATGGATTGGCTATGCCTAATTCGCTTAATAGACTGATTTCAAGAGACTCCATCTGCGCCGCCTCAGCATCAGTCTCATGATCATACCCAATAAGATGCAGAATACCATGAATTACTAAATGGGCCCAATGATGGTTCTCCAGCTTACCCTGAGAGTCTGCTTCTTTTTTGACCAATGAACTGCAAATCACAATATCGCCTAGAAATCCTGGTGCAACCCCTGTGTCATCCTGATAACAGAAAGACAACACATTTGTCGCTCCACTCTTACCGCGATATCGTTGATTTAAATCTGCGCTCTCTTGTTCGTCTACCCAACGAAAAGAGATTTCTGTGGCCGCTTTACGGTAGGGTATCACCCAGGCACTCCAGTGCGACAAGTGCGCAATTGACGGACCTTCAACGCCCTCCCCCTGAGAAAGATCGATCTTTAATTCGAGTTCACTCACCGGAGGTTTGTTGACGTTCGTAAGCTTCGATAATGCGTTGGATGAGCGGATGCCTGACCACATCTTCTGCTTTAAAAAAAGTAAAGGAGATCCCCGACACTTGACCGAGCACTTCCATCGCGTGCTTTAAACCCGACTGCTCCCCTTTTGGCAAATCGATTTGGGTGATATCACCGGTAATCACTGCGGTTGAACCAAAACCAATACGAGTTAAAAACATTTTCATCTGCTCACGAGTGGTGTTTTGTGCCTCGTCTAAGATGACAAACGAATCATTTAAGGTGCGCCCCCTCATATATGCCAAGGGCGCGACTTCAATGACCTGTTTTTCCATCAATTTTGCCACCTGATCAAATCCGAGCATGTCGTATAACGCATCATAAAGGGGGCGTAAATAGGGGTCGACTTTCTGCGCCAAATCGCCTGGCAGAAATCCCAATCTTTCCCCGGCCTCTACCGCCGGGCGCACCAATTGAATGCGGCTCACCCGATCTTGCAACAAAGCATGGGCGGCGCAGGCCACTGCGAGATAGGTTTTGCCAGTGCCAGCCGGGCCGATGCCAAAGTTAATATCATTGTTTAATATGGCTTGCACGTATTGTGATTGATTGTGTCCGCGAGGCGAAATCATCCCCTTTGGCAAGGTAATGCTTTTTTTCTTGCGCTCATTTTCCGTAGACTGCTCTGAAGTGAGAGAGCTGGATTGAAGGAATAGATTCACGGTGGAGGCACTGATATCACTGTTCGCCGCTTCTCGATATAGCTCCTTCAATATGCGTTCAGCTGCATGTACTGCTTTTTGGCCGCCCAGGACCCGAAAACTGTTACCACGATTGTTGATTTCGACGCCGAGCCGCTGTTCGATTTGGCGAATATGCTGGTCAAACTGACCACATAGACTTGCCAACTGACGTTGGTTGACCGGCTCTAAGACAAAGTCAGCGGAATCTAAGGGCTTACTCAACCCCAACCCCTTTGCCGTGTGATAACCACCAAGCTAATTGTAAGTTAGCTGGCTGAACTGCCAAGTTAATGGCTCCTCTTTATAAAACAACTTTACCTCTCAATGAGTTTGGCAATGCCTCTGTGATCATTATATCGACCATCTCGCCGATGGAATCAGAAGGACAAGACATATTAACCACTCGATTGTTTTCTGTCCTGCCGCTCATCATAGTGGGATCTTTGCGGGAAGGACGCTCCACCAACACCGATTGCACCGTACCCACCATCTGTTTGCTTATTTTATCTGCATGTTGACGCAACCGCGACTGGAGCAATTCTAAACGACTTTTTTTCACCTCCAAAGGTACGTCATCAAAAAAACTTGCTGCCGGGGTGCCAGGTCTGGGGCTATAGATGAAACTAAAGGAGGTATCAAACCCCACAGCCTCTACTAATTTTAAGGTGTCATTGAAATCTGACTCAGATTCACCGGGGAAACCCACGATAAAATCGGATGATATCGATATTTCCGGTCGAGCCTCCCTTAATTTTCTGATGATTCTCATATATTCCAGATTGGTGTGTCCTCGTTTCATCATCGCCAAAATTCTGTCGGAACCAGACTGAACCGGCAAGTGCACGTGATTGACTAATTTAGCCTCGCGAGAATAAAGCTCTATTAATCTATCATTAAATTCTATCGGGTGTGAGGTGGTATAGCGGATGCGTTCTAGATCCGGTATTGCGGCCACATATTCAAGCAACAACGCGAAATCAACTATCTCCCCCTCATGAGTCAAACCACGATAGGCGTTAACATTTTGGCCTAAGAGTGTGACCTCTTTGACGCCCTGAGAGGCCAACTGTGCGATCTCGGCAATCACATCGTCCAATGGCCGACTCACCTCTTCACCACGGGTGTAGGGCACCACACAGAATGTGCAATACTTACTGCACCCCTCCATAATCGAGACAAAGGCGGTCGCTCCTTCAGCACGTGGCTCAGGAAGATGATCAAATTTTTCAATTTCCGGGAAGCTGATATCCACCACTTTCTGGCGTTCTGTTAGAACCTTATCCACCATTTGTGGCAAGCGATGCAGGGTTTGTGGCCCAAATACAAGATCGACGATGGTCGCTCTTTTTTGCAGTGCTTCACCTTCCTGACTGGCAACACAGCCGCCCACTCCAATTATTAACTTTGGATTTTTGGTTTTCAGCGGACGCCAGCGTCCGATCTCAGAGAACACTTTATCTTGCGCTTTTTCTCGTATGGAGCAGGTATTGAGCAACAGTATATCCGCTGCCTCTGGATTATCGGTCACCACTGCTTGATGAGACGCAGCCAGCACATCCACCATTTTTGCCGAATCATATTCATTCATCTGACATCCATGGGTTTTAATATAAAGTTTTAAGGGCATCTCATACTCAAGGTAAAATCCGGGCGCGCTATTTTAGCCGACTTTTTAAGGTGATTGAATGGGTACCAATGCTAACACCAAGCCTCTCATTTTATTGTAGAATCCTTGGTTTTATTGGTAGAGAGTGACTAAATTGGCAAGATATCAATTCGATCTTTTGGTGATTGGTGCCGGATCTGGCGGTGTACGGGCGGCGCGCTTAGCCAGTCAATCCAATCGCCGTACCGCAGTCGTAGAACAGTCTGCTTTAGGGGGAACCTGTGTCAACGTCGGCTGTGTGCCCAAGAAATTGATGGTTTACGCCGCCCACGCAGCAGAGGAATTCCACGACGCTGCAGGATATGGTTGGCATCTAGACGAGGCCCGTTTTTGCTGGAGTGAGCTGATTGCCAATAAAAATCAGGAGATCTCCCGACTCAATCAAGTGTACGCCCATTTACTGGAACAGGCCGGTGTCACCCTGCTACAGGGACGGGCGCAGCTGATAGATGCACACCAGGTACAGATTGAAAATGAAATCTATTCAGCAGAACGTATCCTCATCGCTACCGGCGGTCAACCGAACCTACCTGATTTTCCGGGACGCGATCTGACCCTGGTGTCTGACGATGTATTCAGTCTGGCAAAACAGCCTGAAAATATCGTTATCGTTGGCGGTGGTTACATTGCGGTGGAATTCGCCGGTATTTTTAATGGCTTAGGCAGCCAGGTGACCTTAGTGTACAGAGGCCCGCTGTTTCTGAGAGGCTTTGACGATGATTTGCGCCGCCATTTGAAAACAGAAATGGAAAAGAAAGGTATCGATCTGAAATTCGATACCACCATCGAATCGATTGAAAAACAGGATGGGCAACTGAGAACAATCTTAAACGACGGAACTGGTCTCGAATCAGAGCAGATCCTGTGTGCCATTGGGCGCAAGCCAAATAGCAGCAACCTGGGCTTGGAATCCTTAGGGGTGGCGATGAATGACAAGGGTGCTATCTGCGTCAATGCACAATTTCAAACCAACATAGCGTCCATCTACGCCATAGGAGACGTCATCGATCATATGGCGCTAACTCCCGTAGCCATACATCAAGCTGCCGCGTTGATTGAACAACTTTATGGCAAAAGAGATTTTGGATTGGACTACCAGAATGTACCTTCCGCCGTTTTTAGCCAACCTAATTTAGCGACCGTAGGTTTAACAGAGCAAGAAGCCCGCGCACAATATGGTGAAGTCACAATTTTTCGTTCTCTATTTCGCCCCCTCAAAAACACCTTAAGTGGGAATTCAGAAAAAACCCTAATGAAACTTGTGGTCAATCGTTCGAATGATAAGGTGCTCGGAGTACATATGGTGGGACCGGAAGCCGCGGAAATCATCCAAGGGTTTGCTGTCGCCCTTAAAGCAGGTGCGACCAAATCTGTTTTCGATCACACCATTGGCATTCATCCCAGTAGCGCAGAAGAATTCGTCACCATGCGTGACTATATCCAGTAGTTCGGAGCCAGCAGTATGATTCATGAAAACAGTTTTTTACCATTACGCCGTTTCCTCTCTCTACACAAGGCTGAAATCCCTGAAGAGTTACAAAGACTCATCATCGATGTGGCGCAATCATGTAAATTAATTTCGATGGCGGTGAATCAGGGCGCGCTAGGGGACATTTACGGCAGCCATGACACACAGAATATACAAGGTGAAGTGCAAAAAAAGTTGGACATTATCTCCAACCAAATACTGTTGGACGGCACAGAATGGACAGGAAGAATTGCCGGAATTGCTTCAGAGGAGATGAATGAAGTCTACCCCATACCAGATCCTTATATTAAAGGGGAATATTTACTTTTATTTGATCCATTGGATGGCTCTTCTAACATAGATGTGAACATCTCCGTTGGAACAATATTTTCTATTTTAAAATGTCCAGACTCCGATCATCGGGGTTCGGACAACAGTTTCTTGCAGCCCGGCCGCGAACAAGTTGCCGCCGGTTACGTTATCTACGGTTCATCCACAGTACTGGTATTCACCACCGGTGAGACCGTGAATGCATTCACATTAGACCAGCGTCTCGGTGAATTCATACTCACTCACCCGGATATCAAGATCCCCAAGTCCACCGCGGAATTCGCTATCAATGCTTCCAATAGTCCCTACTGGAAAGATCCCATTCGACACTATATTGATGACTGTGTCGCAGGTGAAAGGGGGCCGCGAGGAAAAACATTCAATATGCGCTGGGTGGGCTCAATGGTCGCAGACATACATAGAATGATGACGCGAGGTGGCATATTTCTTTATCCTGAGGATAGTAAAAATCCTCAGCAGCCCGCCAAATTAAGACTCATGTATGAGGCCAATCCGATGTCGTTACTGGTGGAAACAGCCGGAGGACTAGCCACCACAGGTGTGCAACCCATTTTAGACATCCAACCAAAGGAGTTACATCAGCGAATCCCTGTGATTATGGGATCCGCCGAAGAGGTAGAAATGGTGCTCGAATATCATCGGCAATAAAAGTCACTCTGCCCAGTCGTACAAAGGCACGAACCACCGGCACGTTTCAGAGGGGTGGTTTACTTCACTAGTATTGCTTAGCTGAAGAAAGAAATATCTGAGACTGTTGTTGCGCCACTTGACGCGCCTCTTCACCCATCTCTGTTGCCAGGTGTCGCGCTTTGTGACTGGCACTGGAAGAACCCAGTGCCGCTGCAGAGAGATACCAACTCATTGCCATGAAAAGCTCATCGTTACTTTGTGCAATATCCCCTAACTTCAGCATCGCCGCCCAGTGACCTTGTTCAGCCGCTGCCTTCAACCACTCTTGAGCCTCCTCCATGGTTTTTGTTCCCGCTATTTTTCGACTCACCATCAATCCAAAATAGTATTGTGCATCTGCGTCACCCAAAAACGCGCTTTCCCGCCACCAGTGTGATGCCTGCACTAAATCCTTCTCCATACCTATTCCATGGGCTGCGAGTCGGCCGAGTTCATAGAGCGCCTTACGATTTCCAGCTTTGGCGGCCTGTTGATACCAATGGTGGCTTAACATGAGATCTGTTTGTGTCACATCACCTCTTTCAAAAATTTTTGCCAACCGCAGTTGCGCATCAACATGCCCGTTAAATGCAGCGTTTTCAAAAAGAGAAATACTTGCCTGATGATCCTGTTCCACGCCAACACCGTAGAAATATCTTTCTGCCATTTCAAACACTGCTGGCAGGTACTGTTGATTTGCTGCAATCAAATACCATTTACTGGCTGTCACCACGCTTTTTGTCACTCCCAATCCCTGGTCAAACATGATGGCCAGATGGTATTGAGCTTTCGCATCGCCTTTTTCAGCTAAAGGAACCAGTCGGCTAAATGCTTGTTCGTATTCTTTCAACTCAAATGCGGCATAGGGATCTATATGCTGAACTGTGATCTGGGGTTCCGTTTGACAGCCCAGAAGACACATCAGAGCAACCAACATGTAGAAATTACGCAAAGTCACCAGTGAACACACTCTCACAACTCATCAACCAACCGGTCGTATTAGAAAACTTACCGCCCCAAGATAGAACGAATCCAGAGAGTAAAATCGGCAAATTTAATCATCACAACAGCTCCGGTTGACCGGAGGTGGTAAAGGTTAGGTCTCTGTGTTTGATCAATGGTACTATTTTACAAACCCAGATAGCCTCCACTTAACCAAAAATTAGTCTATGCAAGATGTTTGTTAGATCCGTGTCAGTGTTAATTTTTCTCTTAGTCGGCAGTCTCAGTTTAACGGCTTGCGTTCGTCATGAAATTAATACCTTTGACCGCTGGTGTGAACAAATCCAAGGCACCGATCTCAAATCGAAATACGGATTCGGGCCTCTGTTTTTTTTAAAACTAGATGAACAGTCAGTCAGTAACGATTTTGTCGCCTATTTTAATCAACAGTACCTGGAGTTAGCGGAAGGAAAATTCGAACAAATGGTTTGGCGCCATGAACGCACGCTGCACCTAATGAACACTTCAATGATTAACAAAACTAAAACGGATGATCTAATTCAAGCCATCGAAATCGGGATTGAACAATATTATGAGAATAATTTAATTCCGAGTGATCACTGTTTCTATAGCGCCATCGTTCACTTCTTTGATCAAGTGACCATACACACCGCTGAATCAGGTGGTAGTGGACTATGGTACGAAACCACAACGATCCCAACAGAAGAGCTAGAGGAGGAGAGCTAAAACTGATTGCCCCTATTCCGTGCCAACTACTGGCAATAGGTTCATATCGATAGACTTGTCGCTAACTCTTAGACTGGTTTATCAATGACAATGTTCATGTTCCTCAATCGGAACTCACGCACTTTTACAACACCAGTGATATCCATATTTCTCACACAGTTTGTCGCTTAAAATAAAATACGTGTTTTTAGGGTACCCTGGATCGCCTTTAATAGTTTTAAGGCTGCGGTACCCTGAGCTTGAGACACATCGGTCACGACGTACCCTAAGGTTGGATTCGTCTGTAAATATTGTCCAGTAATGTTGACTTTTTCATTGGAAAATATTTCATTGATTTGAGTCAAAATACCCGGTTCATTACGGTGTACGTGTAAAATCCTATGCTGCCCGGGATGCTCTGGTAAATTCACTTCAGGAAAGTTAACTGAGGTGAGTGTGGAGCCATTGTCTGAGTAGCGAACCAATTTGCCCGCCACCTCGGATGCAATATTCACTTGCGCTTCCTGCGTACTGCCCCCCACATGGGGTGTTAAAATCACATTGTCAAATTGTTGCAGTGGTGACTTAAACGCTTCTTGGTTTGATTTGGGTTCAACGGGAAAAACATCCAATGCCGCGCCGCCAATGTGCCCGCATTCGAGGGCCGCAACCAATGCATCTATCTCTACCACTGAGCCCCTAGAGGCATTGATTAGAATGGCACCCGGTTTCATTAATTTTAATTTGGCCGCATCAATTAAATTCTGGGTAGCATCATTCGCGGGTACATGAAGAGAAATAACATCTGAGGTCTCCAACAGAGTTTCCAATTGATGCTCCATACTGGCATTACCCAACGGTAATTTGGGCACAACATCATAAAAAGAGACATCCATACCCACCGCCTCAGCCAATACACCGAGCTGCGCACCAATGTTGCCATAACCGATAATACCCAAGCGCTTGTTGCGTACTTCATAGGAATCCTTGGCAGACTTCTGCCAAACACCGCGATGCGCCAGAGCATTTTTCTCCGGGATCCCGCGTAATAATAAAATCAATTCTCCAAGCACTAACTCGGCCACACTACGTGTATTGGAAAAAGGCGCATTAAATACTGCCACACCATGGGAAGTGGCTGCGGTAAGATCAACCTGATTGGTGCCAATACAAAAACACCCCACGGCCACCAGTTTTTGCGCGCGTTGAAAGAATTCAGCGCTTAACTGGGTGCGAGATCGGATGCCTAAGAAATGAATACTGGGAGCCAGATCTAACAATTCATCCTGCGATAAACCCTTACTGAAAGTGGTTAAATTGGCATATCCATGCTCTTGGAAGCGCCGTTCCGCATCCTGATGAATGCCCTCCAGCAGAGTGACCTGCAACTTGCTTTTATCAAATGATGTTTCGCGCATCTGACTGTACCTAGGCGTGTTCGAAGACATGAGGCGGCGCATGATACCATATGCGCCCCGTCCAAGGTGAAAAACAGAAATAGTGATGGCCACACTGAAAAAAGACACGATTGACAGTTTACACAGCAGGTGTCCTCACCTCACAGTGCTGCTTGACTCATCAGAGCTGCAGTACTATGGGCAAGATGCCTCCAAACATCTTACCCCTGCTCCCGCAGCCATACTTCTACCCAGTACCACTGACGAAGTACAACATATCGTTCATTGGGCGAATCAATATGATATTAAGTTGGTACCTTCCGGCGGCAGGACAGGATTAAGCGGGGGTGCGGTGGCTGCCCAAGAAGAAGTGGTGGTTAGCCTTGAAAAGATGAATCAAATACTTCATTTCAATCCCACCGATCGCACGGTGAGTTGCCAAGCGGGTGTGGTCACGGCCAGATTGCAAGAATATGCACACTCACAACAGCTCTTTTATCCCGTCGACTTCGCTTCCAGTGGCTCTAGCCAGATTGGCGGCAACATCGCCACCAATGCCGGTGGCATCCGCGTTTTACGCTATGGACTGACTCGGGATTGGGTATCGGGTTTAACCGTTGTCACCGGCAGCGGTGAACGACTGGAGCTCAATCAGGGTTTGATCAAAAATGCCACCGGCTATGATCTGCGACACTTGATGATCGGTAGCGAAGGCACCCTCGGCATCATCACCGAAGCAAAGATGCAACTCACCGAACTTCCAGTGCTGCAAGGGGTCACTTTATGTGCGTTAAACGACTTTGCGGATTGCCTGGCCATCCTACGCGCCTTTCGTCAGCGACTACGCCTGAGCGCATTTGAATTCTTTTCCGACAAAGCCTTAAACCACGTACTGCAACATAGTGAGTTAGAAGCACCATTTGCGGAGCGATCTCCGTACTATCTTTTAGCAGAATATGATTACGATTCTGCTCACGCACAACAAGGAATAGAAGAGGCGTTCGAAGAGTGTCTGCAACAGGGTTGGATTTCGGATGGGATTGTGGCGCAATCCGAAAGCCAAAGCCAAAAACTGTGGCAATTAAGAGAAAGAGTCAGTGAATCGATATCCTATAAAACGCCTTATAAAAATGACATTTCGGTCTGTCCCAGTCAGGCACCTGTTTTTTTAAAGGAGCTGGAAACACTGGTCAACCAAGCCTACCCTAATTACGAAATTATCTGGTTCGGCCATATTGGCGACGGCAACGTACATTTAAATATTCTAAAACCAGATACACTAAACCATGCTGACTTTCTAAAACAGTGTCATCGAGTCAGTCAACTAGTAGGGGCAACCATTCATCAGCACCAGGGAAGTATCTCTGCCGAACATGGTGTGGGCCTGTTGAAAAAGGAACAACTTTCATTTAGCCGCAGTGAAAATGAAATTTCACTGATGAAACAGTTAAAATTAATTTTTGATCCAAGAATGATTTTAAATCCAGGAAAAATATTTGATCTCTAGTATCGACTTTAGTTGGTAAGAGTGTGCACTACCTTGTAACAGTGATTTCCTGGTCTGAGTTGACATCTATTGTCTGTTAGATTGGTAACTAGTTCACTACCCGATTTTGCGTCACACTTTGGACTGAAGTGCGGATCACGTGCGCAGCCTGCGAGGGTAAAAAATAATCATAATAGGGGCATGAATGGTGCCGAGAGACAGGATCATAGTTTAGCCCCAATAACTCGAAGTATCTTTCTGCCAGTGCCCTGGGGACTTCACGACGACTCACTAACTCTAGCAGTTTGCCATTGCGTATGACCGTCACTAGAGCGGGATCCACCTGTGTTAACTCTTCAATCAGATCTTGAGGAAGAGAATCATTCTGCTCGGGTCGGGTGAACACCTGCTCCAACAGTCCATGGGTATAGTCTCCGGTCGCTGCTAATACTTGAACACCCTGATCTTCTACTGCTTTAATTAATTCGCTCAGCGGGATCTCTTGATGTTGATTATGGTTAATGCGAGTGGCCCGCATGGCAAGATGATGTGCGCTAAAGCCATAAACCCGATTCCAATGTTGAATGATCTGTTGCGGGTGTCCTGGTTCCGATTGATCTATAAAGAGTCTGAGTACCAAGCCATTTCGTAACACTTTAAATAGATAATAGGCATTCCATCCATCGTGGAAGCGATAGAACACTTCAGAGGCCACATCAGGGCTTTGGTAACCATGAGTGGTCACCAGCAACTTGACTAGTCTCTCTGCATGCTGCCGGTCACTACAGCCACAGCGAATCGCTAAATGGTCGAAATGCACTTGCCAACGCCTCTGTACGGCCGCTCTCAGTAAAGCCAGATCAGCTTCGGAGTTGAGCAATGATTCCACCGCTTTAACGGCGACGTAAATATCGAACTCGCAGACCCATCGGGCGATCTGTCTGGCATCCTGATCAGCCAGATATCGTTGTGCCGTATCGAATATTTGAGTTAGAAATTCATCGGCATAAGGATGTACATGTATATCTAGATAACCAGCTTCCAATTGAAGCGCATGACAACATCGAGTGTATGCTTCTATTAATTCGTCGACTGTGCCCACTTCCTTAAAAAATGGTTCTGCAGTAGACTCTTGTGGAACACCACAGACCGGTGTGAGATCCATGGTCACCCACTCTAGATCGTTTCTGTTTATGGATATTTGGGTGTCATGTGACACCACCGCCTGCCACTCCGGGTGTTGAGACAATAGGTGCCCACGACGCTCACAGCCTTGCTGATACATTCTCATGAGTCTCTGATTGTACATACTGGACTGCCTATCTGAAGATACACCTAGTGGGAGTGTGGCGGAAGTGTTTATCGATTGCGATAAGAAGACCTCCATTATAGTATCGGCCTAAGCAAGCCGATAGATAGCACAGACCAAGACAACTTGAGCAAGGGCTTGCCATGAAACACATTCTGGTTTTAGGAGCGGGTAAAATAGGCTCTCTTATCGCCTGTCTCTTAGCGCAATCAAACGCATACAGCGTCTGCCTGGCTGATTTAGAGTTGCGAGACGCACAAAAGGTACGTGACAAGCTAAACTTGAAAGGAATCACTGCGGCACAGGTGGATGCGACTCACGCTGCGTCTTTAGAAACTTTTATCAAACAGCAGCAATTTACCGCCGTGATTTCCTGTTTACCCTATTTCTGTAACCCGACGGTGGCCACAGTTGCCAGTCAGACTGGTCTACACTATTTCGATTTAACCGAAGATATCAGAGTCACCGAACACACTCGAGCATTAAGCGATAAAGCAACTACCGCTCTGGTACCTCAATGTGGGTTGGCACCGGGATTTATTGGCATCGCTGCCCATCATTTAATGTCTCAATTTGAATCAGTAGACAGCGTTAAAATGCGCGTGGGCGCGCTGCCGTTGCACCCAAGCAATGCCCTTAAATATTCTCTCACTTGGTCCACCGATGGATTAATCAATGAATACGGCAATCCCTGTCAAGGTATTGAACAGGGTCAGTTAAAGGAACTTCAGCCATTAGAGGGCCTGGAAACCATCGAATTAGACGGTTTGTTATATGAAGCATTCAATACCTCCGGCGGGTTAGGTACCTTAGCCGAAACCTATCAAGGTCAGGTACAGACCATGAATTACAAAACGATGCGATACCCTGGGCATTGCGAGAAAATCCATTTGTTGATGCAAGATCTGCGTCTAAACGAGGATCGAGAAACCTTAAAAAAAGTGTTAGAACGCGCCATCCCCAAAACCAAGCAAGATGTGGTGATAATCTTTGTTTCGGTCACTGGACAAAGAGAGGCAGAATTTTACGAACAGAATTACCTGAAGAAAGTCTATCCCCAATGGATCGCTGGTCAACTGTGGTCCGCTATTCAAATCAGCACCGCCTCAGGCGTCTGCAGTGTGGTTGATTTAACCTTAAAGAATCCCAACCAATATTGTGGATTTATTGGTCAGGAAGCCTATGATCTGGCCGACATACTCAATAATCCCTTCGGCACTTACTACGCCGAGAACCCCGATAACCAACTTGAGAAGTTCGAAAACTCTCTCGAAAATTTAGACTGGTGAACCACATCATGGCCAAGGACGTGCTGAAACAGCTCGGTATCAACGCAATCAACCCAGGTGCCTGGTCAGCCGGGTGTCGTTGGATAGAAAATGAAGATGCACCCCTACTGGAATCTCACAATCCAGCCACTGGTAAACTTATCGCTAAAGTACAAATCACCACGGAAAACGAATACGAACGAATCATCAAAGACGCACAAACGGCATTTCTCGAATGGCGGGCTATACCTGCCCCCAAACGAGGGGAAGTCATACGACAAATCGGTGAAGAGTTACGCGACAAACATGATGCGCTGGGTAAACTAGTCACCCTTGAAACCGGAAAAATCCTCAGCGAAGGCATGGGGGAGGTTCAAGAGATGATCGATATGGCTGATTTCTGTGTGGGTCAGTCTCGGATGCTATACGGTTTAAGCATGCACTCCGAACGTTCACAGCATCGTATGTATGAACAGTGGCATCCATTAGGCATTGCAGGTGTCATTAGCGCCTTTAATTTTCCTTTGGCCGTCTGGGCGTGGAATGCATTTAATGCCGCTATTTGTGGCGACGTGGTGGTTTGGAAACCCTCTCCGAAAACACCATTGTGCGCCATCGCGGTACAAAACATTTGCAACGATGTGCTTGAATCCCAAGGATTACCCGGCATTTTTATGTTGTTCGTGTGCGATAACCAAACTTTAGCAGAACGCTTTGTGGATGATGAACGGGTGCCGCTGATTTCTTTTACCGGATCCACTAGTGTTGGCAAACGTGTCGCACAACGAGTGGCTAGCCGCATGGGTCGATCGATTCTCGAATGCAGTGGCAACAATGCCGTTATTGTAGAAGAGTCAGCGGATCTAGATATGGCAGTCGAAGGAATTGTCTTTGGTGCCATTGGCACTGCCGGTCAAAGATGTACGACGACTCGGCGTTTGATTATCCAAGAGAATATCGTAGACGAATTCTGCGCACGATTGATAGAAGCGTATAAAGAGGTACGCATTGGTGATCCAATGGACCCGCGCACCTTGATGGGACCGATTATTGATCAGTATGCCGTCGCAAAATACAGCTCTATTATCAAAGCCATCAAGGCGGAGGGTGGCACCATTCTATGTGGCGGCAAGACCATTGATGGCCCCGGTCACTATGTGGAGCCGACTCTAGTACGCGTTCCAAGAGCCCTGTCAATGGTATTGCAGGAAAATTTCGTGCCTGTACTTTATATTCAAGAATACACTACATTAGCGCAAGCTATAGAAATGAATAATACAGTCACCCAGGGGTTATCTTCCGCCATGTTTACCAACAACTTGCGTCACGCCGAACAGTTTTTGTCAGAAGTAGGCAGTGATTGCGGTATTGCTAATATCAACATTGGTACCTCAGGCGCCGAGATTGGCGGTGCATTTGGTGGCGAAAAAGATACCGGCGGTGGCCGCGAAGCAGGATCGGACGCCTGGAAAAACTACATGCGCCGACAAACCACCACGATTAACTATGGCTATGGGGTGCAACTCTCTCAAGGCATCCATTTCGATCTGGATGGTTAAGCCGACCCTGATTCATTGATATTTGGTCTTCAGATGTAAAGATAGCCTGAAGGTGGATCATGCAACAGCACACATCTTTCAAAGAGTGGTTTATCTCCCTAGACGACGACAGATTGACGCTTGAAGACGCACTGGCCTCTCTTGCTACAGTGGGGGCCGGCGCCAAGGAGATCCCCTTTATTATTCGTCTTTTGGAAAATCCATGCATGGCCCGTTTTCGCTTTAAAAGATTGCCTGGTGCCGTAACCTTAGCCAACCATGACGCCATTCATATTCTGCTTGGCCGGGGACTATTACCGAAAGATGAAGCATTCACTATTGGATTTACGATGGGGAATACCAAGGAGATGCGGTGGATTGATGAGTGGCTTTTCTCACAAATTTCACGCCTCTTTTATCCCAAACCCTATCAATTCAGCCGAAAAGATATTGATGTCTTTCGCGCCGGCGTCCACTTGGGACGTCTCTCCCAATGCCAGCGATTGGATAAGATTAATTTCAAAAACTACCTCACGAAGTCGCTGTCGCAACTCAGAACACTACTGGGGCTTGAGGTCGATCTGTTGAAAGCATACTACCGCATAGAACAGCAACGCTTTCCTGAATGCAAGGAATCGCAACGGCTAGTATTAAAGGATCTATCATGAGCTGGTGGATTCTATTCGGTGCCAGTCTATTTGAAATCGCATGGGTCCTGAGTATGCACTCATCAGATGGGTTTACCCGCCTTTGGCCAAGTGTATTCACCGTCCTATTATCAGCGATGAGTCTCGTGTTACTGGCAATCGCGATGAAGAAAATACCCATGGGCACAGCCTATGCCATCTGGACCGGGATTGGCGCCGCAGGTATTACCACCATCGGTATGCTATTTTTGAACGAAGGCAGAGATCCCTTAAGACTCGTCTTTATTTTCACTATTGTGGTGAGCGTCGTTGGACTAAAACTCACTTCCGCCACGCACTAAAAAATCCGGTAGCTCTGCGAGAGAGAGCAAAACTACCGGTAAGTCCCCAATGATCCTGCTGTGCTTCGCTAATTCACTTAGACTGTGACCGAGCGGGAGACTGAAGATCCATTCTGTTTATTAACCAAATTAAGAATGGCTTCAACTGCGGATCGATACCCTCCCGAGCGACGAAATTGCTCACCCGCTTCTTGTGCCTTGAGTTGGTAACTGGGTTCACTTAACAGATGGTTCACTGCCGCACGCAATTTCTCCAAGGTGATGACTTCAGGTCTAATCACCTGTGCCACCCCTATCTTCGCCATTCTTCTGCCGTTAAAATGTTGCTCAAACTGTTGCGGCACAATGACTAGAGGCACCCCAAAGTATAAAGACTCGTTGATGCTATTCATGCCTCCGTGACTGATAAATAGATCGGCGTGTTTCAAGACCTCCAACTGAGGAACCGAATGACGTAGCAAAAAGTTGTCTGGCACTTTCCCCAACGATTGAATATCGGTGGTTTTACCTACCGATAGAATGATGTCTACATTTTGATCACCAAAAGACTGAAAACACAGGCGATAGAAATCTTCGGTATTAAAATTAATTGTACCCATAGAAATGTAGATCAGCTTGGATCTTTTGAATTGTGAAAAATCAATATCACTATGATCTCGATTTTCACGAAAACTGGTGCCAATAAATTTAAAATTTCCTATTAAGTTATTGGCATAGGGCTGAAAGGCTTTGGCGTTGTAAACGATGTTGAGATCCCCAATGGAAGCGAAAAAATCAAACACATGAAAAAATGCGCCGCGGTATTTGAGCCCAATGGATTCCAAGGTCTCTTTCAACATGCGTCTCGCCCACATCGCATGGGGCAGCCCCATGATCAGGGTCTTCACTACCCTGGCGCTTATTCGCCAATCTGTGACCATAATAAATGGATGGCTCACTACCATGGTGATACAAGATATGGCAGGCACGCCTAAAGCCTGGGCGATAAACTTTCCCCAAATACAGACTGAGTCATAAATAATGTAATCAGGTGCATCTTCTCGAGTGAGCTTCATCAGAGGATGTATCACCTCCAATAGCATATCAAACTGAGTGAGCACGGTAGGCAATATATCGTGAGTGATTTCATCGGTGATTTCATGATCTGTCCATTTTTTATAGGTCCGAAATTCCACGTCCAAGTCAGAAAATCGATCGCGAAATTCCTCACTGGCATAAAAAATGACTTGCTCACCTCGTTCCACCAGCTCTTCTACAATGCTAATGGCTGGATTCACGTGTCCGCTGGCACCAGGCAAATTAAAAAAAACAACCTTTGACATAATAGCCCACAATATAGATACGCACTTCGTGCACTCAGTTAAAAATCAGGAAAGATAACAACCAGATATCTCATCGATGACAATTAACATTCATCATCACACCATAATTTATAGTAGATCTCTATGCAAATAAATAGGCGGGCAAGTATCTTTTTTACCATGCTAATGACAGCGATTGCTTCAATTCTCAATGGGGAAGAAAGGTGTTCAAAACAAAATATGCTATTTCAATGGGATAGGCAACAATACACCTATCGATATGAGAAGAAACATGATCCAGCAACGTCAGTATCGAGGATTAAAATGTCCTATTTAGAGGCCCACCAATTCTAATCTTTGATCCAACGAGAGATGTTCATCTGCTTTCAGACCGGTAAAATCAAAAAGCTTTTCATCTGCCAGATGAGATATCTCCACGTTCTGTAGCGCACTATGAATCACATCCAATCGATGGGGGTCTTCTTGTTCCCACTGCTGTAACATCTGCTTGATCATTTGTCGTTTTAAATTCGGTTGTGACCCACACAAAGTGCAGGGAATGATTGGGAACTGTTTCATCGCTGCATATTCTATAATATCCTTTTCGCGGATCTGACACAGTGGTCGAATCACAATATGTGCACCGTCGTCTGTGCGTAGTTTAGGCGGCATCGCTTTTAACTTCCCGGTATAAAACAAGTTCAAGAAAAAAGTTTCTATCAGATCATCTCTATGATGGCCAAGTGCTATTTTAGAAATACCTTGCTGTTTAGCGAATGTATATATCGACCCTCGACGCAATCGGGAACAGAGCGAACATTGAGTTTTGCCCTCTGCCACCACACGTTGTACGACACTGTAAGTGTCCTGCTCAATGATATGATAAGGAACGTGCTTTTTTGCTAAATATTCGGGTAACACATGGGCAGGAAAGTCCGGTTGTTTTTGATCCAAGTTGACCGCCAACAGCTCAAAGTCCACTGGCGCGCGTTCTCGAATGGCCAATAACAACTCTAACAGGGTGTAAGAATCTTTTCCTCCCGACAAACACACCATGATTTTATCGCCGTCCTCAACCATCTGATATTGAGAAATAGCTTGTCCCAATTGGCGCATTAACCGTTTCTGTAGTTTATGGAATTCAGTTTTCTTTGACATAAAAAAATCTATTACTGGCGGAGGAAATCGACCCCTCTCCTGGGGCGGTGCATTCTAACACGCCTCAAAAATAAACAACTATTGGGCAGCCACTCAAGCTCCCCTGGATTAGGTCGAAATATTATTTAACCATCGATTAATTGGCCGACCGTTTGATTGATAAGGTTATCAATTTGTCTAGACAGCCGAAATATTGATTAGAGCCTCTAATGGCTCAGTCAAAATTGAAAAACGTGCGCTAGATGTTACTTTTACGTCTGATTAGGCCGAAAAATAGTAAGAATTTAACCGCACAGGTAGTATTTGAATGAATTTATTGAACGAGTTTCAACAACATTTCGAACTGGTCAAAGCCAGTTCTCCCCGGCTCTTAGGGGAGGTCTACTGGCTAAGAAAACAAGTGTTTGAAATTGAAAACCAGTACGAATCCCACCGATCTGCAGTAGACGAAAGCCCTATCGATCCTTACGAGCACCGCTCAGTCAGTTGCCTATTGAACCATCGACGTACCGGCCATGCTGCCGCCACCGTACGATTGGTATTACCGGCAACGGCAGATAAGAATTATTGGTTCCCTGCAGAAGATTTATTCGAAAATCAACTCCTACAATCGGGATTTGAAATTCCGGAAAATTATCGCGAAACCACTGCAGAATTATCTCGATTGGCCGTGTCGAAGCGATTTCGCAACCGTCCTGGAGAAGCTCAAGTCTCACACGGTATGGTGATGAATCACCCATTGGAATCAACACCATCGGAAAACCAAAGACGCAGCCATCCATTTATCATCTTAGGGCTTTTGCGAGGCGCAATCCAACTATCAAAAGAAAACGGAATCAAACATTGGTTGGTAGGTATGGACACCCCATTTATTCGCGCCCTTAGATATTTTGGAATGGATTTTTACCGTATCTGTCAACCTATAGAGCACCTGGGTAGTCAGCGGGTGTTATGTTGGAACGATTTAGATCAAATACTCACTGGTGTGAAAAAAATTCGGCCCGACGTCTTTCGATTCCTCAATAGTGATGGATTCGACGAACCCGTCGAGCCAGATTTCATGATACCGACTTCTGTACCGAAGGTTGGCCGTAAAGCTCCCGAACTTTATTCCGCTGAATTTTTCCAACGGCGGAGATGGGAAAATCGTCAGTAAACACCACAGACTGCGGTTTTTTATAACTCGCCACCCGCTCCTTGCACCAACCTATTAACGCTTCTTCTGTGAGTTCTTTCGCGTCAGGCCGCAATCGCACTACCGCGCGCACACTGGCACCCCATTTTTCATCGGGCACACCTATCACGCAAACATCTTGAATACTCTCATGCTCGGCGAGAATATCTTCTATCTCACCGGGAAATATTTTTTCGCCACCAGATGAAATACACTCTTTTTTACGTTCTGCTATGCGCAGATCACCCTCTTCATCAAAGTATCCTAAGTCTCCACTATAAAACCAGCCATCTTTGATGACTTCATCGGTTTTATCTTGTTCCTTGTAGTAGCCTTTCATGATCGTGGGGCTACGGTAGATAATCTCACCCAATGCACCCTGAGCCACTTCTTGCCCGTTGTCATCTACTACCTTAGTTTCCACTAAGGGCTTGCCCACAGAACGATCCTTTAGGGTGTCCGGAGAGGTATCTATTCTAAAAGAGGTGGTTGGAGTCATTTCTGTTTGACCAAAACCATCGCCAATAATGACTCCGGGAAACGCCGTAAATATTTTTCGTTTGGTGGCGGCGGTACATACCCCGCCCCCGGTGGCAGCAACTTGCACAGAACTCAGGTCATACTGATTTAGCTCTGGATAGGCAAGTAAGATCTTCCACCCGGTGGGCACATTACCCAACATCTGTGGCCGCTCTCGCTCAATCAGTTTCAACACTTCGGCAGGTTCAAAATGGGGAGAAGTGGGCATCACCATGGTCATGTTACCCATCATCGGCCCCAACACCGCTAATTGGTAAGCCGCATCATGAAACATAGGAAAAGAAGGCATCATAGACTTGATAGCATGTCGCGAACCCAATTTTACTGCCAATGCGCTACCCACCGTTCGACGCGCCATGCCCACAATCATAGTTTGCAGCCAGGTTTGACCCAATAACCAACGCATCAATCTAGATTCCGCAAGGGTTAATGCGATTCCCGGTACGCCGTTGCTGATCAGCTTCTGACGCAGATCACCGGGGATCTGGATATTGCTAAAACGGGGTACAAAACCAGCCACCATCTGCTCCACCAAGCGAATGTGGTTCTCGTAAGTCAACATAACGCCCTTGGGCATACCGGTAGTGCCTCCGGTATAGCAGATCACACACACAGATTCTGCGGGAACAGACACCTGGGGACAAATCGGCGGATGGCGTTGCATCAAGCTTTCATAGTCCAGCATATCCTCCCGGGGATCACCCTTTAATATGAAGTGTTCTATGCCGGTCAACTCCGGTCGCGCTTCTTCCACCATATCCAGCCAAATAGACTCGAGAATAAACATCTTGGCATCAGAGTGCTGAGCTTGGAAAATAATTTCCCGCGGGGAAAAACGATAATTCATAGGAACCGGGATAGCACCCAATTTTTGGATCGCATAATTGGCTTCGAAGAATTCCGGGCAGTTATGAAACATGATAATGGCTTTGTCTCCACACTTGAGTCCCGCTTCATCCAATGCATTTGCCAGTCTGTCCACTCTGTCGTTCAGTTCACGCCAAGTGACGCGACGATCACCGTACACCAGTACTTCACCATTTGGGTTGTATTTGGCGCATCTTGCTAATGCGTCCGCCATTACATTTGCCATCTCTCCTGCCTCCATACCTATCTTGACTATTATTTTATTTTATATTGGGGATATACCTAGGAATCTGTGCAATGGCAAGAGTGGCGGCCAGATAGAAATCAGTGATGACATTTAATATCAAGGCACATTAAGAATAAATTATTGTATTTATTGTTATTTTAATTTTACAAACCGAAATAACAGATTCACTGGTCTCGCGTTACACGCTCTTGGGCGCGAAAGTTAATATCCGATAATCAACAATCAGCACACTGCTCTGCAACAGATTGCTGAAACAACTCAAGGTATGCATAGGCGCATGAGAAAAATTTACGTACACTTGTCGCTTTGAGTTCTAGTTGGACAAAATGCTCTTGGAGATCCCACAACTTTCACCAGCGGAACGGGAACAACTCATAGACTTTCTAGATTCCGAACTTGTGGATAGTGAACAACTTTATGATTATTGTGGCACACATGGCTTTTTAACAGCGGTGTGTATCTCGCCTCAGCCCATGCCAGTGGCGCAATGGTGGCCAATACTGTTTCCAATCTCCCCGAAATATCGTTCCGAGACTGAAGCACAACAGTTCCGCAACCGGATTGAACGATTACAGCAAGAAATTGACTACCAACTTAGCCACGATCTACCCAATGCGCCCTTTAACCACTCCTCTCCCGCACAACGCGAAGCACAAGCAAAAAGTTGGGCCACGGGATTTATCGAAGCACTATTGGCTCAAGAAGACGCATGGTTAATGGATGACAATCCCGATGTGGGAGAGCTGTTGTTACCTGTCTTTGTGTGGTCAGAAATTATAGATGAACCGGCCTATCACCAATTACATCGGAATAAAAAACAAGCTTCGAAACTTTTAAAGGAGATCCCACAAATGGCTATCGATCTCTACTTGCTGTTTCGTGCTGACGAGTGATAGTTGTCAGTTAAATATTAAACTGACAACTATGATGAAAGATCCAGGGTACGTAATCGCAACGCATTGCCGATCACAGAAACGCTGCTCAAACTCATCGCCAAACTGGCTATCATCGGATTCAACAACAAACCGATAAATGGATATAACACGCCGGCCGCCACGGGCACGCCCAGCGAATTATAAAAAAAGGCAAGAAATAGATTCTGCTTAATGTTGCGCATGGTCGCTTTGCTTAATTTCTGCGCACGTAATAAACCTGTTAAATCGCCACTCACCAATACTAAGTCACCTGACTCCATGGCCACATCCGAGCCAGTTCCCATAGCGATGCCCACGTCTGCCTGCGCCAATGCGGGCGCGTCATTGATACCGTCGCCCACCATGGCCACGCAGTAGCCCTTCTCCTGCAACCGTTCCACCAGTCTGAATTTGTCCTGTGGTAATACTTCAGGCACCACTTCCGTCAAGCCCAGTTGAGCCGCAACTGATTCTGCGGTGGCACGGTTATCACCGGTTAACACAATGATACGTATCCCCTTTTCCTGAAGCAACTTCACGACCTCAAAACTACTCGCCTTAATTGGATCTGCCACCGCAATAAATCCTAATGCGCTCCCATCCACGCTCACAAACATCACCGTTTGCGCCTTCGCACGGCATTCATCTGCTGCGGCTTGTAAGCCATCGGTGGAGACGCCTTGCTCCCTTAAGAATCGCTTGTTTCCAACTAATATTCGGTGACCTTTAATTTGCCCAGACACGCCTTTGCCTACATGGGCGTTAAACGCGACGACTTCGGACGCTTCAAATCCCTTCTCTTTTCCCCAGTACACCACTGATTGCGCGAGCGGATGTTCGCTGAGGATTTCTAGGCTATATATCAAACTCCCAAGCTCAAACTCATCCACCGCATCCAAATAGAAGAATTCTTGTACCTGTGGTTTACCTTCCGTCAAAGTGCCGGTTTTGTCTACCACCACCGTATCTACCTTAGCCAGTTTTTCCATACTGCGAGCGTCCCGCACCAATACGCCTTGCTGAGCGCCCCGTCCCACACCCACCACTATGGACATCGGTGTCGCCAGTCCCAATGCACAGGGACAGGCAATAATTAGTACAGACACCATCGACACCAATGCATAGCTCATCGCCGGCTCGGGTCCAACTTGCATCCAAACAACAAAAGCAGTGAGCGCACTGACCAACACTATCGGCACAAAAACAGAAGCCACTTTATCTGCAAGAGATTGAATGGGTGCGCGGCTACGTCCCGCCTCTGCGACCATTGAAGTCATGCGCGCAAGCAAGGTGTCCGTTCCCACTTTTTGCGCGACCATGACAAAACTACCTGTTTGATTCATCGCGCCACCGATCACTTCGTCATTTTCGTCCACAGAAACAGGCATCGATTCACCGGTGATAAACGAATTATCCACCGCGGAATGTCCGCTTAACAGGACACCATCCACGGGTACTTTTTCACCCGGCCGTACCCGTAATCGGTCACCCACCTGCACTTCGTCCAATAATATTTGCTCCACTTCATCATTCTCTTTTAAACGAAACGCAACGGGTGGGGCCAGGGCTAACAATGACTTCAATGCATCCGCCGTTCGACCTCGGGCACGCAGCTCCAATACTTGCCCCAACAACACCAACGTAATAATGACCGCCGCTGCCTCAAAATATACCGGTGCACCATGGGCACCCACTATCGATTGGGGTAAATAGTGTGGAAAAAAAAGTGCAAACAAACTGTATGCATATGCGACGCCTGTGCCCAAGCCAATTAGGCTCCACATATTTAATTTGCCACTCACAAATGAGCGATACGCACGAATAAAAAAAGGTACCGCTGCCCATAACACCACAGGGGTGGCCAGTATTGCTTGCGCAATTGAGTTCAAATTAGCAGGAAGAATCGCATCTACAGAAAAAAATGGAATCATCTCATCCATGGCAATGAACAACAGAGGTACGCTAAAAAGTAAACTGAACCAAAAACGCTTAGTCATGGATCGCAGCTCAGTATCGTCCTCTTCTGGCAGGGCAAGAACAGGCTCTAGTGCCATACCGCATTTGGGACAGTCTCCCGGATCATCCTGGATCACCTCTGGATGCATCGGACAGCTATAACGACTACGAACGGAAACCGGCGTTTCGGGCTCTAATGCCATACCACAATCCGGACAATCCCCAGGTTGCTCTTCTCGCACCTCAGGATGCATGGGGCACAGATATATCATGCCTTCCTGATGTTCCACTTGTGGGCGCGGTTCATCAGACAAATACAATTCCGGATCCGAATCAAATTTCTTCTTACAGCCCTCACAACAAAAGAAATAATCGTTAGCCTGATAGATTGTGTGGGGCGCATCCGGTTTTGTGACAGTCATTCCACAAACAGGATCTCTATTTTCAGAGACTGTTAGCACGTTGTGCATGGATCTATCCTTTTCTGTTACTGATTCAGCGATTCGATTATTGGACAATGGCGAACCAACCCTTTGCCATCACACTGCTCTGCTAATTTTGACACTGCTTCGCGCATGTTAGTTAAATCGGAAATTTTCTGTTCTAATTCTTCTAGATGGTGTTCGCAAATGGATTTGACCGCATGATTATCTCCTTGTGGATCATCCGCCAATGCAAGTAGCTCGCGGATCTCCTTCAAGCTAAACCCCAACTTTTTGGCGCGACTGATGAATCCTAGTCGAGTTAAAAACTCATCGCCATACACGCGATAACCAGAGCGTCGACGTTTTGGCGCAGGCAACAGTCCCTCCCGCTCGTAATATCGTATCGTTTCCACACTGATATTAGACGCCGTCGCTAACTGACCAATCTTGAGTTCAGACATTCCGCCACTCCACCCAATTGGGCATACTTATCAATACCTTGATGAATGTATAACCCTATAGTCTACTATAGAGTCAAGTAAAAACTAAGAGAGGTTGAATGACAAAAAGACCCATTGCCATCTGAGGGACTGATAAGCGAATTGGAAGCGGGCAGTTTTTTCTATCGCCGCTTGATTTTAACTATTGTGGGACAACATCGGCTTGATGATGTTTTCTAAGGTAGCCAGCCCAATTTCAGCGCGAAACAAAATCTTGCCATTATCAAGGATGCCCAATCCTTCAAATGAGATCGCAGAGATAGGTATTCCACCCAAGCCTCTACTTTTCACATTAGATTGAGGTGGACCAATCAAAATATGCAGTTTGTCGTTACTCTTGACCTGTTGGGCAAGTACCCGATCGACACAAATCTGATGAGAGGTATAGACCATCGGCGCCTTCTCAAAATCGTGGCCCATTTTCTTATATCGTTCCAACAATGCACATGAGAGATAGGCGACTGGGAAAATCTGCGGGAAATGCACCCTATCCGAGAGTTCGTCAAAATAATCCAATTGATTGACGCCAGAACCGAGTAGAAAAGTTTTGGCGTTGCTCGTATTCATGTACTTGCGTTTATAGAAGGTCCCCAATTCGTCAATAAAACTACGGTCTTCCACAGTATTGAGCTTTTTCAGTGGCGGAAATTCAGGATCCCTCAATACCATTGGCATTCTAGTCTCTCGTTTCACACCTTTTAGGACTAATTTATCGTTGCTTGTAATTAAAAATCGGTTGGACAAAGATAGCGTATCAGGGTGAAAACGACTCGGTTTAATCACCAAGTCAATCGGTGAATCCACACCCACCGCGCCGATAAAATCTATAGCATAGTGACTGAATCCAAGATGATGTTCTCGGATTTGATCTAAATCTGAATCTCTCGAACGAACTTGATTAAATACGCCTTCAACAAATTGAGCCAGTTGAAAACCCAGTACGATTGGGCCACCGAATTGATTCCGGTAGATCTGTTGCCAGCGATCGGGATCGTGAAAAAGATTAAAATCGTCAGTGGCATAACGTGCGGCGTCTATTAGCTGTTGAGAAAACTGCATTTGACGAATTTCCGTTTTCGAACTCACCTTTTTATCCTAATATTGGCAACCGGTAATATTTACTCTATCGGCCGAGTCTGATATCCACTAACACCTGAAACTTGAATGCATAGAGTCACTTAGGAACATAGATTGCTTAGAGATTAGAGACAACCTAAAAATCGGCGGAAATTAAATGGATTTTGCTCTCAGCAGCGCACAGCTGGCGACGCGCCAAGCGGCAAAGGATTTTGCCCTGCAACATTTGTCACCTCTGGCCTTGGAAATGGACACCGAAGATACCTTTCCACAGCAACTGTGGCCAAAATTAGGCGCGGCAAAGCTCTTGGGCGCAGGCATTCCCGAAGAGTTCAGCGGCCAAGGCAATGATGTGCTCTCTGGCGCCTTGATAGGCGAGGAACTCGCCTATGTGAGCCCGGCATTCTCACTCTCCTATGGCGCACATTTAAATTTGTGTGCCCACAATTTGTTAAGAAACGGCACCGAAGACCAGAAAAAAACCTATCTGCCCAAACTAGCGAGCGGAGAATGGATAGGTGCCTTGGCGATCACCGAACCCAATATCGGCTCTGACGCCATGGGCATGCAATGCGTCGCTCACCGACAGGATGATGGATTCATTGTAAACGGCAATAAGATGTTTATTACCAACTCACCCATTGCTGATTTTCTCATTTTTTACGCCAAAACTGATCCTGCGGCCGGCAAGCACGGTATCAGCGCTTTTCTGTTAGAACTGCCTGCGGAGGGATTCAGCGTCTCGCGCCGACTGGATAAAGTGGGGATGCGGGGTTCACCCACGGGAGAGCTGCGATTTGACCATGTCTTCATTCCGCAAAAAAACCTGCTGGGCACGCTCAACCAAGGTTATAAAGTAGTGATGAGCGGACTGGACATTGAACGGGCTTTTTTAAGCACCATCAATCTGGCGGTGCTGCGCCACTGCTTGGAAATCTGCATCGATTTTGCTGTCTTAAGCAACAACCAAAATGAACAAACAGACCAATACAGCACCCTGATTGCCGATATCTATCGTTGGCAACGCAGTACCCGACTTGCCACCTACCGCGCACTCTCACTGGCACAACAGGGGCACAGAATCAGTAAGGAAGCCGCATTAGCCATATTAACGAGTTCAGAAAAAGCGCTCCGCGGCGCTGAAAGAACGCTGGATCTCGTACAAGTGATGGGCTTTCGCAGCGAAAATGTGGCGCAACGCCTATGGCGTGATGCAAAGTTAATGGTCATTGGTGCCGGCACCAGTGAGATCCGCCGCCTTCTCATCGCTCGCGAACTATTAGGTCAAAGATAATGAATAGCGAACTCTCCACAGAACAGTTAATTGTGCAAAAAAGCATTCATAAATGGGCAATTGACAAACTCTCCGCAGAAGATGATTTCGATAACTGTGTCGACCTATTAAGCGAACAGGGACTATTTGCACTACACATCTCTGAACGCTACGGTGGCGTCGGTTCCGATTTGCTCACAACCCTCTTGAGCATAGAAGCCATCGCTCAGATGAATCCCAGCATCGCCCTCTATACGGCGATGCACAGCATCGTGCTAACTGATCTGTTTCAACTCTGTGCAACAGAGGCACAAAACCAATCGATATTGCCCGAGTTAGCCGAGGGCAAACGTCTGTTTAACCTGCCGCTGTTGCTGCCAATGGAATGTTTGCATCCCCCGATTGAACTAAAAGGTGATTCACAGCTTTTTGATGTGAGTGGGGAATGCCATCAGATCCTCTTTTCCCAACATGCAGAGACCCTGGTTTTACCTTTTGTGAATGAACACCATCATGCATTGCTACTTGCAGAAGTTGCTCACCCCGCAGCAGAGTTACAGTCGGCTCATCAACTGGCAGGCATGCAAGGTTTGCACTGGCACCATTTAAAAATGACTGGTTACGTTTTTCACCAGGAGAACATCATGAACCTACAGGGTCATCAACTGCTGCGAAGATGGCACACCTTGGAAGCACTCGCTCTTGCCGCCGTGGCCTTAGGCATCATGCAAAGTTGTTTACGCCACGCCTTGGACTTTGCGCAGCGACGAGAGCAATTTGATCAACCCATTGCAAACTTTCAACTGATCCAAGCAAAACTGGCCGACATCTATGCGGAAACAGAACTCACCCGTCTGTTGCTGTATCAAACTGCCAGTTTAGCGGCGGACAAATTGGAGCTCACTGACGCGCTCGCGGTGTTGCATCAGGCCGCTCATAATGTCGAGCCGGTAGCGGAGCAGACCGTACAGATCTTCGGCGGCTATGGTTATATTCGCGATTTTCCTGTCGAACAACTGTGGCGGGATGCCAAGTTTATTCGCTTGTTGATCGGCGGCTCACAACAGGTGTCTCGACAGATCGCGCAATCGCTAATTGCTCAGCAGGAAGGTATTTAAGTTAGATGGAAGTCCTATACCAAGTCAACAACCACATTGCTGAGATTACCCTGAATCGTGCGCAAAAACGCAATGCCTTTAACGAAACACTTGCCTTGCAATTAAATCACTCTCTTTGCCAAGCAAACCAAGATGAAGCTGTTCGCGTTATTTTACTAAGTGGTGCCGGCAAAAGTTTCTGCGCGGGTGGCGACATTGAAGAGTTTGCTCAAATGAGTCAGCTCTCGACAGTGGAAATTGAAGCAAAAGGCAAAGTACAGCGCGATCTATTTGAAACAGCCTTTCAACTTCGCAAACCTATGATAGGCGCGATACATGGTCACGCATTAGGTGGTGGCTTCGGACTGGCTGCGGCCTGCCACATCGTGCTGGCCACACCGGAGACTAAATTTGGCGCCACTGAGATCAATTTGGGTCTGTTTCCCTTTGTAATCACACCCCATTTGATTCACATGCTTGGCTACAGACAGGCGTTGGAGTTGTCACTCACTGGACGAATCTTGACTACCGATGAAGCACAACAGATAGGTTTGGTACATCATCAGATATCTCAGGAAACACTGTTAGAGTGCGCCAAACACCATGCTGGATCCATTGCTGCAAAAAGTCCCACGGCGATTCAAATTGGCATGCAGGCTTTTGCAGCAGCGCGTACCAATGTGGATAGCACCACTTATGATGTGATGAATGGCTTGCGCACATTGGTATTAAAAAGTGACGATCTGCAAGAAGGCACTCGCGCCTTTTTAGACAAGCGTGCACCTGTCTGGCGAGGCAAATAGAGGAGTAGCAATGCAACAGGAGATCAAAGCAGAAATGAGCGGCACCGTATGGAAACTGCTGGTCAATGTAGGAGAGGCGGTTTCACCTGCACAGGAGGTGGTCATTTTAGAGTCTATGAAGATGGAGGTGCCCATTGAATCGCCTTGTCAAGGCACAGTGACGGAAGTTTGCTGTGCACCGGATCAATTTGTGGACGAAGGCGCCACCTTAATAATAGTGGAAACAGACTGAGCCTATGAGTCGAAAGGTACGTATCGGTGCGGGATTGGGATTCTATGGCGACAGTTGGCTTCCTATTCGCGACAGCATTGAAAGAGGTGAAGTGCAGTATATCGGCTCTGATCATCTTGCAGAACTCACCTTAGCCATTCTGCAAAAAGATCGCTCTCGTGATCCCAATTTAGGGTACTGCAAAGACTTGCTCCCTCTTCTGCGGGATCTCTATCCCTTGGCCCATCAGCGCGGCGTGAAATTCTTACTCAATGCGGGCGGGCTGAATCCCAAAGGGGCGGGTGACGCTGTCGTCTCCCTGCTTCAAGATCTAAATCTCTCTGCAAAAGTGGCTGTGGTCACGGGAGATGCATTGCTGGATCGGCTCACTGACTACGAACAGGCCGGTGCGCCTCTCAAACACATGGTGACTGAAGATCCGATAACAAGTGTGCGCTCTCGGTTGGTGTTTGCCAATGCGTATCTGGGTGCACGCCCGATGGTCACAGCATTAGAACAGGGAGCTGACATTGTGATCACGGGACGGGTAGCAGACGCTGCGCTCTTTTTGGCGCCACTTATCTATGAATTCAAATGGGAATGGCAAGATTGGGATCGTTTAGCACAGGGGCTGTTAGTGGGCCACCTGTTGGAATGTTCTGGCCAAGGAAGCGGTGGCAACTTCGGCGGGGAGTGGCAACGTGTCCCCGATCTGGCGCATATTGGTTACCCCATTGCAGAAGTCACTGAGGATGGTGCGGCGATCATCACCAAGGCGCCAAATACCGGTGGCGAGGTGAGTTTCGATACGGTACGCCAACAGTTGTTGTATGAAATTCAAAACCCGCACCGCTATGTGTTACCCGATGCCATATTGGATTTGAGCACCACACGGGTAGAAGAGATAGCACCTAATCGAGTGGCAGTGAATCATACCAGGGGACATGCTGCGCCAGAGCAGTTCAAGGTAGTAGCCGGTTATGAAGATGGTTTCATGGCGCAAGGATCGATGGGTTATGCCTGGCCCGATGCTTTTGCCAAAGCACAACAGGCAGAAAAAATTATTCGCACCCAGCTGCAAGAACGTGCTTTTAATGTAGATGACATTCACACAGAATTTGTGGGTGTGGATTCATTGCACGGCCCCTTGTCGAACTACAGCAACGTCGATGACATAAATGAAGTCTATTTAAAAATGAGCCTGCGCACACAAGATAAGCAAAGCGCTCATGCCTTTGGCCGGCTGTTTCCGCCACTCGTTTTATCAGGTCCTCCCTTTGTGGGTGGCTTTGGCGGCATGGCTCCGGTGCGCCAACTACTGGGCATTTGGCCAACTTTGATTGATAAATCTCATGTCACCCCAAACATCGAAATCAGCTATGTGTACAGCTAAAGTCATCGTCCCCTTAGCTCACATTGCCCACGCGCGCAGCGGGGACAAGGGGGATCTGATTGATCTTGGTCTGTTCGCTTATGATGAAGTCACTTACACACATCTAGTGGAACAGATCACCACTGATGCGGTATGCGCACATTTTCATCCAGTGATCACAGGCCATGTGGCGCGCTGGTGCTTGCCCAATCTATGGGCACTGAAGTTTGTCTTACATGGCGCGCTGCAAGGTGGGGCCTCTCGATCTTTACGCAGTGATAATCTAGGAAAAAGTTTTGGCTCCATGTTATTACGCATGGAAATCGAAGTCCCCCCTGATCTGCCCAGGCTCAAATCATGAGTCGCTTGTTAATTGCCAATCGATCTGAGATTGCCTTGCGGGTGATGCGCGCCGCGAAATCCATCGGGTGGACCACGTTGGCGGTTTATTCAGAGGCAGATGAACAGGCACCACACGTGAGCGCGGCCGATGAGGCCCTCTGCATTGGGCCAGCCCGTGCACATCAGAGTTATGCCAATTTAGACGCATTGCTACAAGCCGCAATAAAATTGAAAGCAGATTTTGTGCATCCAGGTTACGGCTTTTTATCTGAAAATCACCGCTTCGCGCAAAGTTTATTGGCACATCAAATTAAATGGGTCGGCCCGTCCCCTCAGGTAATTCAACAGATGGGGGACAAGCTGGCCGCCCGTCAATTGGCAGAGCAGGCGAATGTGCCAGTGATCCCCGGTAGTTTGGCACTGGCAGATCTCGCACAGGCCGTGCAGCACGCCAGGGAGATCGGCTTCCCTGTGATGTTAAAAGCAGCGGCCGGCGGCGGTGGCATAGGCATGCAGATGATTCAGAGTGAACAGGAGTTAAAAGCACACTACGACTCGCTGTCAAAACGAGCCGAAAATCTGTTTGGACTGGGAACACTGTATCTAGAAAAGATTATCCAACCTGCTCGTCACATCGAGATCCAACTGATGGCCGATCAGCAGGGCAACATGGCTACCTATGGTGAACGCGAATGCAGCGTGCAACGTCGACATCAAAAACTAATAGAAGAGGCACCTTCCCCCATAGTGGACGAAACTGTGCGCCAACAAATGAGCGATGCCGCTTTACGATTGGCAAAGGCTGTGGGCTATGTGAATGCAGGCACCGTAGAATTCTTAATGGACGACCAAGCACGGTTCTACTTTCTAGAGATGAACACACGCATTCAAGTCGAACATGCAATCACAGAATGGGTGACCGATTGCGATCTGGTACAGATGCAATTGAAAATTGCAGAAGGTGAACCATTACCGGCAAACAAGCCGTTAACAGGCCACGCATTGGAGTGCCGTCTCTATGCCGAAGGTCCAGACACTTTTCGGCCTTGTCCGGGAACATTAGATCAGGTTCAGTTTCCCGAATACGATTGGCTGAGGGTGGATCATGCCCTCGCCAATGGAATAGCCATCACCCCGTTCTATGATGCATTACTGGCTAAAATTTCAGTTTATGCAGAGAACAGAGGTGAGGCAGTGCAACGCATGCAACAGGCGTTAAACGAAACCAAGCTCACCGGGATCAAACAGAATATTCCGCTGTTGCAAAAACTATTAATCGATAAGGATTTTCAACAGGGCAACTACAACACACAGATCATTCACAGTTATCTGAAATAGAACGCCATGGACCAATCATCAAAAGATTTACAACAACAGATCAACCGCATCAAACAGGGCGGCAAACAGAAATACCACGATCAACTGAAGACACAGAACAAACTGTTTGTACGAGAACGATTAACACGCCTATTTGATCCAGACAGCATCACAGAAGATTACCTGTTTGCCGAAGCCAACAATCCCGATCTGCCCGCAGATGCCTTAGTCACCGGCATGGGTAAAATCAATGGTCGTGTGGTGGCATTTGCTGCGGGCGATACCTCCGTGAAAGCGGGTTCATGGGGCGCCAAGACCATTGAGAAGTTTTTACGCATCCAGGAGACAGCTATGTCTTTAAAAATCCCGCTGCTCTATTTAGTGGATTCTGCCGGTGCCCGTATTACCGATCAAATTGATGTCTTCCCTGGCCGCAGACATGCAGGTCGCATCTTCTATAACCAAGTGCAATATTCCGGTGTGGCACCGCAAATCGCCATACTATTTGGCCCCTCACCCGCAGGCGCAGCCTATATGCCGGCCTTTTGCGATTTGGTGATTATGGTCGATGGCAATGCCAGTGCGTATCTGGGATCACCGCGCATGGCAGAGATGGTAATAGGTGAAAAAGTCACTCTGGAAGAGATGGGGGGTGCACGCATGCACTGCTCTGTTTCCGGTCTAGGAGATTTTCTGGCAAAAGATGAAGCTGAGGCCATTGAGTTAACAAAATGCTGTCTGAACTACCTACCACAAAATTATCAAAGCACGCTCACTCCGGCCCCTGGCAAACCGCCGGCGCTGCAACAGTCTCTCAAAGAGATCATTCCCGACAATACCAATCGTGCCTTTGATATGAAGCAACTGATACAAGCACTAGTGGATGGGGATAGCTTTTTAGAAGTGAAAGCAGAGTTCGCCAAAGAGTTAATCGTCGGTTTTGCGCGCCTCAATGGCCGACAAATTGGATTGATTGCCAACCAACCTAAAGTGAAAGCAGGGACTCTGTTCGCCGACTCCTCAGACAAGGCCGCTCGATTTATTCACCTCTGCAATGCCTATGGATTACCACTTTTGTTCTTGTCTGATGTGCCCGGCTTTATGATCGGATCACAAGTAGAGCGCAGCGGCATTATTCGTCATGGTGCCAAGTTGGTCGCCGCCGTGGCCCAAGCCACGGTGCCTAAAATCTCAATCATAGTGCGTAAATGTTATGGCGCAGGCTTGTATGCCATGTGCGGTCCGGCGTTCGGCACCGACATCACCTTAGCGTTACCCAGTGCACAAATCGCAGTGATGGGACCGGAAGCCGCGGTGAATGCAGTCTATGCCAATCATATTGAAAACTTGTCAGAGGAAGAAAAGGCCACATTCATCGCAGAGAAACGAGAAGCGTATCGACAAGACATCGATCTCTATAGATTGGCATCGCAAATGATTATCGATGGTATTGTGGATTTTGATGCGTTACGCGATGAGTTGATTCAACGATACGAGTTATACGAAAGCAAAAAAGAGCGTTTTTCCGAGCGTATCAACCCCATCTACCCGGTGTAACGCCATCGCCCCCAAATCGAATCTCTATT
Organism: Thiotrichaceae bacterium; assembly: GCA_041940025.1. Taxonomy (GTDB): domain Bacteria; phylum Pseudomonadota; class Gammaproteobacteria; order UBA5859; family UBA5859; genus UBA5859. The sequence continues at coordinate 233,810 of JBGTSY010000003.1, forward strand.
TAACTAAGCGCTACTGAGATTTTTGATTCGTTCTGTCAATCGGTTCAATACAGCGTGCATCCCGATGTTGCGGATTGTTCACATAAGTAGTCACCGGGTAAATTTTCAACCGCTCTTCATGCCCATAAGGCAATAACATGAAGTTTACCCGGGCCATGTTGGTATGCTCGCTTAACCACTCTTCATGTCTGCCTTCAGGCAAGATGACCGGCATGCGCTGACAATAGGGTAAGAGTTTCGGCACTGATTGACTGGTGATAACGGCAAAACTGATGATCTCTTGTTGATCTTTCTGCCAGGTTTCCCAAATACCCGCCATTATCATGGGCAACTCTTTTTGCATGGCAATCACATAGGGTTGTTTGTGTTCCGTCTCTCCAACCCATGTATAGAATCCACCTGCAATCACTAAACATCGCCGTTTGCAAAACGCCTCTCGGTACGACGGCTTCTCACTGATGGTCTCGGCTCTGGCGTTGATCATTTTCAAAGCAAACGAGTCGTCTTGACTCCAGTGGGGGATCAGTCCCCAATGTGCCAGTACTAGTTTGCTCTGATCTGGCGCGTTCTGGATAAGAATGGGGGCATGTTCACCTGGCACCACATTAAAATTGGTCTCAAACTCGAGCGCCACCTCAGCGACGGGAGGGCAGTCCTCCGGCGACGGTAAATAGTAGCGCCCAAGCATTTAACTCATCCGTAAATCTAGGAAAGCAGTTGATACGCCCAGTACATGAGAATACCAATTTGTACCGCCAACATGGTCGCGCGTACCATCACAACAGGTTGTGCGGTTGAAAGCATATGCACACTGGACTGAATAATGCGCGCGCCCACTACCACATAGGCTAATCCATCTGTGACGGCCAACTGATCGGTCATGTAGGCTACTGCCACAATTGCGATAAAAGGGGGCAGATTTTCCACACAATTTAGGTGCGCACGGGTCACCCTTTGACCAAAAGGAAACATGCCCTCCCCTTGTGGATCAAACGCATTTAGCGCAGTACCATTGATCATATTATCTGCACCGCGAGCAACCACTACGATTAGCAGCAGTAGTAATGTCCAGAATCCATAAATTGTCAGAGCAGTTAATGTTGCACTCATGTTTCATCCTCTCTAGTGTTATTGTGAAATCATCCGTTGTTATCTTTTTTGCTCATGGTCTTTAGGCAAGTCTGGCTATTTTCATCTTACCCTTAGGGTATCGAATCATGTCATGCTTCCCTGTGAGAATGGACCATATCTGATACCTAACAATTGATCAAAAAATCCTCACCATTCGTTGCAATACAGTCGTTCATTTTCCTTGTCTTAGTTGTATAAATTTCTTTAATTTGCTACGAAACCAATAAAAGTACAAGATGCATCTAAATACCCAGGCAATTTCACACTCTGTTTGTGCCATAATAACCCGCAGGCAGGAGAACCTGAATGAATGACATAAGCATCAGCCGCACCCCAGAAGATATCCAAATAGAAGCACGCCATATAGAATTTGAAGGTATTGAGAACAAACCGCGCTACTGGCATGGCGACAATCCCATCCTCACCCATGGTCTCAATGCAGCTTCGATGTTTTTCCCCCAAGGGGAGATCTTCTTTATTAAATCGGTGCAGAATTTTCAAAACCAAATCAAAGATCCCAAACTACGCGAAGAGATAAATGGCTTTATTGCCCAGGAAATCACCCACTCCCAGCAACATGATCTGTTCAACAAAGATGTCTATAAACAGGGATATAAAGATCTACAGCTGATGGAAAAATTTGTGCATTACGGATTGGTGGTTTTTCACAAGTATGGCCCTAAAAAATGGCAACTGGCATTAACCGTGGCTTTGGAACACATCACGGCCATTGGTGCAAACGTGTTGCTGCAAAATCCTATCTTAATGGCAGATGTAGAGCCCAAATACAAAGAACTCTGGTATTGGCATGCGGTGGAAGAATCAGAGCACAAAGCCGTCGCTTTTGACGTATTCGAAGAGGTGAGCGGCAGCTATTTTTTACGCATCATGCCTCTCATACTGATGACCATCACCTTTGTGCCCGCAATTGGCGTTTTGCAACTGATTTCACTCAGGCGGGACAAATTACCCAGCGAAGCGAAAAAGATGGATAAGAATAAAGAGCTTCTAAAAGCAATAAGACCTGCCCTAAGGAAGTTGGGCAGAGATTATTTGGCTTACTACCGACGAGATTTTCATCCCTGGCATCTGGATAATCGGGATGTGATTGAATCCTGGAAAAAGATCTATCAGGAGACTGGCAAAGCCGCAGTATAGACTTATAATAGACCATTCGTACCCCTATGTCCCCCGACGTACAAAGCCGGACAATCTAAACAGATCGCCCGGCTTTTTTTATCGATTTGCAAACTTTAGGCGCGAATCGCGTTTTTACCTTTCAACTCTTCAATTTCTCCGTCACTGTAACCGAAGGCTTTTAACACTTCGTAAGTATCCTCACCAGAAACTCGCGCCGGGCCCTGGATCTCTGCCACCGTGCGGCTAAATCTTGGAGCAGGTGCCGGTTGCATCACACCATCTAACTCTACAAAAGTGCTTCGCGCTTTGTTATGGGGATGATTCGGTGCTTCGTTGATAGATAAGACTGGCGCAAAGCAGACATCACTCCCCTCCATGATGTCACACCATTCGTCTCTGGTTTTTGCTTTAAATACTTCAGTGAGTTTCTCTTTCAGCTCCGGCCACTTTTGTGGATTCATCTGGGCGCCGAACTCTTTGGCATCCAACTCGGCTTTTTGTATCAACTCTGCATAGAACTGGGGTTCGATAGAGCCGAGAGAGATCCATTTCCCATCTTTGGTTTCGTAAGTGTCATAAAAGTGAGTGGCACCATCCAGCATGTTGGTACCGCGCTCATCATTAAACATGCCCATATTCTTAAAGGTAAAGAACATAGACATCAGCGATGCCGATCCATCCACCATCGCGGCATCTACCACTTGACCTTTGCCAGAGCGCTGCGCCTCTAATAGCGCACACACCATTCCGAATGCGAGGTACATGCCACCGCCACCGAAGTCACCTACCAGATTTAATGGCGGTACGGGCTTTTCTCCTTTGCGCCCAATGCCATGTAATGCACCAGAAAGAGAGATATAGTTAATATCGTGACCCGCAGCATTGGCCATGGGACCCTCTTGCCCCCAGCCGGTCATGCGGCCATAGACAATTTTTTCATTGCGTGCGAGACACACATCTGGCCCTAAACCCAAACGCTCCATCACGCCAGGACGAAACCCTTCGAACACCGCATCGGCCTGCTCGATCAGGCGTAGCACCACTTCGACCCCTTCGGGATCTTTCAAATTTACAGCGACGGATTGACGTCCGCGAGCCATCACATCTTTCGGCATACTGCCGGTCATGCCGCCACTGGCACGCTCCACGCGGATCACCTCCGCCCCCATATCTGACAACATCATGCCGCAAAAGGGTCCTGGCCCAATGCCAGCGATTTCAATGATTTTAATTCCTGCTAATGGTCCCATATCTGCTACTCCATTCAGGTGAAGTCGCCGACTCAATCGACGCCGCAGAACGGAATGATTGGGACAGGCGATACCCTGTATCTATTAGTATTGACTTATTTATTCTTCCGGCCGTAGCCATAAGTGAGGGGCAGTCTACCTAAAAACAGGCCAAGTCTTAAGCGCCAATATGTTGACTTTTTACCGATGACTTCCACTGTTTGTGTGCGGGGATCGGCTAGGCCCCGATCCTTCATAAAAGAATCCAAGGGACTCTGCCCTGACCGACCCCCTCGATTCAATACACCAGTCTCTATTTGAGTGGTGCGCATATCTCCATGATCCAATTGTTCGTGTAGGGTCCGAATCTCCTCACTCCTCTCTAATAAGTGAGTGGCAAAAGAATGCCTCAATCTATGACAACTCACGCTCTTGTCTATTTTTGCCAATCGGGCCGTATCCCGCATTGCGCGTCGCAGAGTGGTCTCAAAATTATGGTGTCGTCGAATGAGATGTGTACACGGATCTAGTGCACGATTAGACGTAAGAAAACAGACTGTCAATGCCAACTACTGGCGGCACTGGGAGATTTACGATTGAGCGCAACCGCCCTACAGACTATCCCATGGCCTTCCGCCATGTCTTGTTCATAAAACAAGCGGCTTGCTGCCTTCTAATTTTTTTTAGGCTGTTAAGCTGGAGGGTAAAGTGACCACACGATCTCTATCACCTTTCTATATCTTTGACTCTTAAATGTACGGTTTCCATCAGACGCAAACCTCGGCCATGCATCAATGCGACGGTAAAGCAATTTCTACCTTCAAGTTGATGCAACAGACTTGTGATCTCTGTCAGCAATAACACAGTGGGCGATTCAGTTGGTTTCTTTATAGCCGCCCAGAGTTGCAATGCTTACGGCTGATGCAAGAATGCACAGTATAAAAACGCCAGCGCTCAGTGCATGATGTTGCGTCGAAGCGGAGACCTCCCTGCTATCGGGCTAATTGGTGAATTTGCCAGACATCTCAGCTCGACTCATAACCTTTGGGCAACGCTTACCGTAAAAATAGCTATACCTTGTTATCCAACCCACATACACCTGTCCAGTTCTGTTACTGTCATGCCGGCGTCGAATTTCATTTTTTACCTGTCGTAACAAAGGCACTGGCTCAGTGGCTGACTTGTTCATATCTTATTTACTTTTGCTGTTTTTTTATACAGCTAATGTGTTTTTAGCATCAGGCACAACACCTGTGTGTGGGAGACCATATGTCACACATTCAATATCTGCCTAAAACAATGTGGCCACCACTTAGTCTATTTTGTCTTATTGAATAAACCAGACATCTAGGCTACATTGACAGCTGATTAACTTAAATGGTTAATTATTAATTAGAGTGTTATACGGTAAAACGCCGTGTTATGTCACGACGTTTTACTGTCTAATACCTGTTAGGAGCAATATATCGAATGATTGGCATACTACTCAAAGCAACGGGAATATGGTTTGTTATCGTTCTTGCTGCGATTATGAATGGCACACTTCGAGAGAAAATCCTAGCACCAATAATTGGAGCAAACCTGGCGTTACCTCTAAGCGGCGTCTCATTGGCAATTATTGTTTTTGTAGTTTCATTAATTTTTATCCCATTTATTGGTACATCAGAGCCAAAAATATATATTGCAATTGGACTGTTTTGGGTGATACTCACGTTGCTATTTGAATTTATTTTCGGCCATTATGTTGCAGGTAAACCTTGGAAGAATATTATGCAGGTGTTCAATGTTAAAAAAGGTGATTTGTTCCTCATGGTTCTGTGCGTAACTGCAATCTCACCTTGGCTTACGTCAAAGGTAAAAGGTTTATTTTAAACATGGGTGCGCCTAACAATGCAATTTCACTCGGACTGTTCACTCCGCACAGCTTAGACGTTATGTGGTTAAACACCTAATTTGAAATGATCAATACACTGGCAATTGGCAACTATAGATCCCTACTAAATCTAGTAGTCCCCTTCGGTAACTTAAATGTTATTACCGGAGAGAATGCGAGTGGTAAGTCAAATTTATACAAGGCGCTAAGATTACTATCCGAAACGGCACAGGGAGGAGTCATTAATTCTCTTGCTAGAGAAGGAGGGCTAAGCTCGACGTTTTGGGCCGGTCCCGAAAATATTTCTGACAGGATGCGCAAAGGCGAAGTGGAGATACAAGGAGATGCCAAAAAGAAAGCTGCCAGGTTAAGACTAGGATTTTCTGGTGATGATTTTGGCTATTCAATCTCACTCGGATTACCACCTCCAGGAAGCCTTGGTCCAACTGCATTTGCTCTCGATCCGGAAATAAAACGTGAGTGTATCTGGGCGGGAAATTTATATCGGCCGGCAAGTTTACTAGTAGATAGGACAGGCGCTATTACAAAGGTACGTTCGAACCGAAAGTGGGAAGTAATTTCGCAGCATACAAGCAGTTTTGAAAGCATTTTCGGTCAAGTAGCGGACCCTGAGAAAGCACCTGAAATTATTGCGTTGAGAGAAGAGATAAAAGGCTGGCGGTTCTATGACCACTTCCGATCAGACTCTGAAGCGCCGGCTCGTTTACCTCAGTTAGGTACTCGTACCCCGATTCTGCATCATGATGGAAAAGATTTAGCCGCCGCATTGCAAACGATAATAGAAATCGGTGACGTAGACGCACTTAACGAGGCCGTTTCCGATGCATTTCCAGGAGCCAGTTTAAGCATTTCCATACAACAAGACAGTCGCTTCAATGTGAATCTACGCCAAGAAGGATTACTGAGGCCTTTATCCGCTTCAGAATTGTCAGACGGTACATTGCGTTACCTGCTTTGGGTCGCAGCTCTTCTGACACCTAGACCACCCCCACTTATGGTATTAAATGAGCCGGAAACGAGTTTGCATCCTGATCTACTTCCTGCTTTGGGTAGGTTGATTATTAAAGCATCAAGAACTACTCAAGTTTGGGTTGTATCACATGCTAGTAGGCTTATAGCAACACTTGAGGACTCTGAAGAATGTAATTCGGTACAGTTAGATAAGAGTCTTGGCCAAACCCAGGTTGTCGGGCAGGGAATGCTCGATCAACCTGTTTGGCAATGGCCAGATAAGAACAAATGAAAACCTTTTGCATAACCCACCACATAACATCTATATGACCCTCAATGTCAATAAGCCAAAGCGATGCGCAAGCCAATCATAATACGCAGATTGATTTTAAATAATCGTCAACGTTAAGCAACGACTGCGTACCAGTTAATCTGTATTGCATCCGTGGCCCCACACAAACATCTATTGAGCAACTGTCATGAATCACGCCAGTGATTCACGATGTCGCTTCTATTATTAAACGATGTACTAGAACATGGTCCGTGACTCTGTACCTGTCCAATCACGCCGATCGAGTTGACCTGACGGTATCTAGTTATGTCGCGGTTAAGGTTCAGAGGCAGTCACGTTACCCTCTACACCATAAATGAACAACTTGTCCTGTCTATTCAAGCGCCTGGGCCTTAGGCATCTGTTGAGAGAGACACACCGAGATCTAAGTCTCCAAGCAATGTGGTTCTTCTATCGGTACTCCACCATAACAGATCCAGTGATACGTTTTAGCTCAAGACGAGCTGCTCATACTCTGTGATTCAGGTTTTAAAAAAATATTTCTCATCAAAGGCATCCCTTTCTTGCTGTGTCGATCGCTTCCGCAAAAATGTGCATGAATATTAGTGTAGAATTTCATATGACTCTCTCCTTTGTTTGGTTCTCAAGAAACCGCTACGTTAGATGCTTTGGATCGGGGGTGACACCATCATGCCCGAGCGCAAGAGGAAGGGCCATAAACAAGTATCAAGTGGTTCAAATTGACGCCGCGAAACGCACGGCTCAAAATAGCCAGGCGTTAGATAACCAAGGGGAGTACGTGGTGGAACTGGAGACTAAAAGATTTCTGCTCCGCGATTTCACCGACACGGATACCGCTGCTTTTGAGGCTTATCACAGCGATCCGCGTTTTCAAGAATTTTATGGCCCAGAGGAGACCAAGCCGGACCATGCTCGGCAGCTTATTTCTCTCTTCAAAGCATGGGCAACGGCGCAGCCGCGGCTTAACTATCAACTCGCCATCATTCAACGTAGTGGAGCCCGAGTTCTTGTTGGTTGCGGTGGCCTACGTTGCGCTGATGCGGAGCCGGGTTCCGCCGAACTTGGTATTGAATTGGCTCCCGAATATTGGGGGCGGCATGCGTATGCCATCGAGGTCATCCGTAGTTTGGTTGGGTATGGCTTCGACACACTTGGTTTATGCGTAATTTTTGGTCGCACCGTTGATTCCAATTCTCGGATTGGGCGTCTGGCACGTGCGTTTGGAGCCACTGCAATAACTCAACCGACTCCTATTTGGATGTCGAGCAGAGGCTGGACTCAAATTGAATGGCGAATTACCAAGCAGCAATGGGAGAATGGCCATTTAACAATAACTGGTAAGCGACGCCAAAAAGCGGCGCGCCTGCTGTAAGCATGATGTCTCTATGAGGATCGAATAAATCATGAAAACAGGTTCTTGTTTATGTGGGTCAGTTAGATATGAAATCCAAAGTGACCCGATGCATTGTAATTATTGCTGTTGTTCTATCTGTCGTCGTCTAACTGGCTCTGCGATGGGAGCGTATGGGATGGTAAGAAAAAGTGAATTTAGTTGGTTGTCTGGTGAAGAAGTTTTAAAGACATTTCGCCAAAATAATAACTTAGAGCGATTCTTTTGCTCGAACTGCGGTTCGTTTTTATTGTCCGTTCATGGGTTAGATTCAGTAAACTGTTATTTATCTTTGGGTAGTCTAGATTGTCACGAAGGTATTGAAATCAGTTATCAACAATTCACTGATAGTAAGGTTCCTTGGTTAGAATTAGATAGTAGCTTAGAGAGTCATCGAGAATGGCCGAGTTGGATACATGAAAGAATTAGTAAATAGGCATCAAAAACAAAACAGATATAAGGACACCCACAATTATTTATAAAAATATGCGCGTAATTTAGGCGGATTCCACGGCATTTAATTTATGGCTTTACATTTGCCCATTTAGCTTAATCTTTATGGTCTTAACAGAGAAAGGGGTCAGAGCCCTTTGCAAGATAAAGTAGTTTTAGTTATTTAGAACTTAATTAAGTTAATAAGATTGCTATAAAAGGGCTCTGACCCCTTATTTCCTTATATGCCAAATCCTGATTTCGCAGATAAGTCAATGATATCAATATTTTCTGGTACTAATAGTGGTTGTGGAGATAGGTTGTCTGTCACTTCTGTACAAGAAGATGCTAGTACAGTCATAGTAAAAATAACCATGGCTATTCCAGGCTCAGATACCGGTTGCATTGCGATAGCTCCAAATGGGTTCCCTTATGTGTTTGTTCAGATAGATAAAAAACGAAAGCCTATTTCGTTGCTAGTTGATGTGCAATATTTTTGAGAATCGACTGAAAATGTTTTCTAACAAGCGACTGTGGTTCAACCGTAGCTAAATAATGATTCATCGACCCACTCCTGAGTATCCCGGTTCATCGCATTCAGGAAGGTTAAGAACTTTCTCATTGCTGCCGTTAAGGCGACTATTTTGTGCTTACCCTGTTAAACCAGTTGACGATAAAAACCGCCTTTTGTGGGATTGTACAGGGTGACACTCAGCGTGACCATGTAGCGCGATGTTCGCATAAAAGGAGACAAGCCTTACATTTGACATTCTCGTATGAGTATTTCTTGTGTGAAAGGTGAGGACTGATCTCATTTTTGTTAACTGTTCGACGAACAATTGCGCATGGCGCGCCAACCATGGACTCGCACTCGCGGGCACCGTTCTGTCTAGTAACGCATCGAAATACCGTTGATATCCAGAAGGCTCCGCCCTATCAGGACTATCCTGTTGATTCAATGTCATTATCGTAGAATTCATAACATGTAGATAGTCAGTCGCTAGATGGATTCTGTCTAGTGTTGTACTATCGTCTTCCATATAGTTAACTGTTATGTTTCCAGTGAGTTGAGTCGCCAGGATGAATTCGTACTTAGTGTCAGGAAAGCCAACAATCTACGCAGATATGAACGTGTACAGATATTTGGCATGTGGAGATATATCCATTTTTGAACCTGAGCGGTTTAGCTGGGTTTACTCTCATGTTCATTTAGATGAAATACATAGGAATGGGAATACTGATGCACTTGATGGTATGAGATTACTAGGGGCTATTGAGGTTAATGATGTTCTAAATGAAGATTTTAAGTCTGTAGGTAATATTGTTCTTCGAGACTACATTGACCCTCATGCGAGATATGAACAGCACTTGGATGCAATATCTGGGTTTGAGGATGTTGCTGATCATATGGTAGAGCACCTTATTCGTTCTTTTGGAGCGGATAACTTCAAGGAACTTAGTGAAACGCCGGAACAAATGCGTGAAGAAATAGAACGAATCACAAGTATTATCGATGACGAGCGGCGCCAACAGATAAATGAGAGCGCTTTTGCAGTTTCGAATGAGATGCAGGCCTCAATTGAAAAGCATTTGAAAGAACGTATGCCGATTGACAAAACGAGAAAGGCTTTTGGCATCACAAGTGAAGATCGTAAAACAATTGAAAAATCTTGCTCGGCAGCAATAGATAAAATTTGGGAGCTTATTTCTCCTGCTATTCCTAGTGTCGTCTCAAAAGACCAGTTCTTTGGATTTGAGCCTATTCCAGGAATAGAAGGCGTTCAACATACGCAGCACGGGGCAATATCGGGCGCGCACATAGTTCTAAACATGATTGGCATAAGCCCTGATAGCGGGCTGGCCAAGAGAGAAAAAATCAAGAATATTCTGTCTGACGGACAACATATCGGTATGGCTTCTTATTGCAATGCGCTGGTGTCAGCTGACAGAGGCATTATTAATAAAGCAATGTGTATATATTCTTACTTAAATAACATAACAAATGCTTTGCATTTTGAGTACCGAAAAGGATATGAACTCAACCTTGGAATCAATAAAACATAACAAGCCAATGCACGCGGAGCCAGCTACGTTGCGCAATTATTTGTGGTGTCGCTGCGCTCCTTTGTACCACAAAAATTGCTTCACTCCGCTGGCCCGGTGATTGGGGCGTTAGGCATTAAATAGGTTTGGTACATCATGGAACGTTACCCAGAGAATACAAATATTTCATTGGATGACTTTAACGCTTGCGGTTGGCGCGAGGCATTGGACGAAGCACGTCGAGAAGACTATTCATCCATGTGGCAACAGCTATCGTCGAAAGCACGGAAGGCTACAGAAGAAGGTAATTTAGAAGCAGGGAAAGTACTTTGGTTACTTGCAGATGCCTGCTCAATGATGTTGAAGCCTAATAGTTTGAACGAGCCGTTTGCACCTTTTATGGTTATGGATGGAAAACGCTCGGCACTTCCGGAAGATTTTAAAAATGAAGACATCGAATTCTTTTCAGAAATCATACCTTTGATCGATGAGCCTAAATTATGTGCAAGAATTTCAGATATAGCGTGGTTGCTATTTAAGCCAAAGAATCCTCAGCATGCACTCTCTGCGATAGATAATTATAGAAGTATTGAAATCGGTACCGAAAGTTGGATTCGAGATGGTCGGGAATGTTGGGATAGGGCTATACAGCTGTGTCTAATGCTTCGGGATGGCGCCGGCGAAAGGGTAAAAGAGATAGAGTCAAAAATAGTTGAGGCGCTGAAAGAATCTTCGCCGGAAGATGGGTATTTGGCCAACTGGCTAGCTGATTTACTTTCAAAGCACCACTTGGGCGTTAAAGATAAGAAGGATATTGCTGAAAAACTTGAGGCGCTTGCTACTTACTTTGAAGACTCTGGCGATCTTCATAGGGCAAGAGATTATTTAGATGCGGCATCTGAATGGTATAAAAAATCAGAAGATACACCACAATCAACAATAATGATTGTTAGAAATGCAGAGTGTTGGGTTAAGGAGGCTATCGCTAGACAAGCTAGTGATAATCCTAGCAACATGGTTGCCGCGAGTTTTTATCAAAACGCAATACACAAATACAGAATAATTCCGAGAGCGCTACGCGATCAACACAATGTTGAAGAAAGGATCGTTGAACTCCGAGGTCTAATGAATGAGGCGGGAGAAAACTCACTTAATGAAATGGGCCAGATTACATCTGGACCAATAGATATCAGCAAACTAATTGAAAACTCAGTGAAAGCGGTAAAGGGGAAAGAATTATCGGAAGCGTTATTGCAGTTTGCAAACGTCTACAGAGGGGCACGAGCTGACGAAATACGAAGTTTCTCTGAGGAAATGATAAGGAATCATCCCTTGCAGTCATTATTTGCAGCTACTCATATGTCATCCGACGGCAGAGTAGTTGCAAAGAAACCTGCTGCTGATCTTGGGGGAGAAAACCAAGAAGCAGTCATCTGGCCCGAAATGGTTAAGCACTATGCTATGGAACTCAGCTTGGTAGTGCAGGGTGATATCTGGCCAGCTCTTGATGTAATTAGGCAAGAGCACAGATTGAAGGAGGCGGATATTTATTTGGTTGTAAAAAGGTCTCCTGTAGTACCGCCAGATAGAATTCGGCTGATGGCAAAAGCGCTTTTTCAAGGCTTCGATGGAGATTTTATTAGCGCCTTGCATTTGCTTATTCCCCAAATAGAAAACTTAGTTAGATATCACCTAAAACAAAATGAGGAAAAGACAACCAATATAGATATTAACGGCATAGAGAACGAAAACGGTCTTAGCGCGCTAATGGATAATCCAAAGGTAGAAGATGTCTTTGGAAAAGATCTTTCGTTCGAATTAAAAGCAATATTTTGTGATCCTTTCGGACCTAATCTACGAAATGAATTAGCGCACGGTCTTATCGGGTATGAGGAAAGCCAAAATATATATTCAATCTATGCTTGGTGGCTTGCTTTTCGTCTTATATTTAACACCTTTTGGAATGCAAATCGTGCCAACCAACAAGAAAACGAAGGTCCAGCAGAGGATAATGCCTAACAAACGCATGCACTCGGACAGCCAAAAGCGTCGCTCCTTCGTCGCGCCGCTTCTGGCTGCCGGTGATGCGAAGCGTTATATTTACAAAGGAACCCCATGGCGCAAATAAAAATATATGGCCTTAATGGCCCTTTATCAAAGAACAAGGAAAGTCTTTCGAAGGCAATCCATGAATCATTAATGGATGCTTTTGGTCTACCAGAAAACAAAAAATTTCATCGGTTTATCCCGCTAAATGAGGATGAGTTTATATACCCATCAGACAGAAGTTATAAATACACCATTATTGAAATTTCAATATTTGAAGGGCGGTCATTAGAGGCAAAAAAACGACTAATCAATTTGTTATTTTCTAAAGTTGAGCAATATACGGGTATTGTGGGTCAAGACGTAGAAATAACAATTTTCGAAACACCAATGGAGAATTGGGGAATTCGAGGTATGCCCGCCGATGAGCTGTCGTTAAATTACAAAGTAAAGGTATGAAAAATATAACAAAAACATTAAATGCGCTCCCTCCGGTCGCCGGACGCGCAAAAAGCGCGCGCCGTTTATGTTGGCGTTAACTGTCAAGAGTACGCAGAGTATCGTTATAGGAATGAATAGTCGTGGATGAACTTAAAGAAAAACTGTTAAATGCTAATGTAGATGGCAGCTTTTTTAAGTTCATCCAAGAAGCTTATTATAAAGACCGAAGAGGTGAAAAGCTTCTGCCTAGCCTTTTGGTTGAACTGCATAATGAGGGGCTATTAAATCTCATAGAGTTATTCACCAGTTTTAAAAATAAAAATGAAAATCATGACTTCTTTTCAGTACGACGTGTTTTCGAAGAGGTTTTACCGGATATCAATGCTCCGGTAAAAGACGTTGCTGATTGTGTCAAGCATCTTACGCTAGAAGCAGGTCAAGATATGGCCGCATATATGCTTTTGCCCCCATTTAAAGAGTTCTGTAAAAAAGATACAGATAGAGCAAAAGGTCTTTTTGATATCGCTTTAACTAATATTGATGAAAACTTTGACCATTTATCTACTGCTATTGAATCTGGGGCAAGTAATGATGAAGTTAAATACGTCAATCAAGCGATTGAACTGCTTACTCATGAAAGCGAGTTAATTATACAAAGATCCATTTTTGCACTGGGCAGAATTAACTACCAAGACAAAACGCTATTAAAGAAAGTTGCAGTAGCTATCCAAAAATCATCAGCATCTTCACCAGAAGATATAATTTTGGCGATATCAATGAGAGCGCTGTTTGCAATTATTTCTCAATCTGATGATTTAGAGAGTTTGTTCCTAGATTTTTTAAACACGCATTCAGAACACCTAGATGAACAATATGTTCATGCTGCTTCAGAAATATTATTTTATGACGGGGAAAACGTAAGCGGTAATGCTGAATCTAAGTTGTTGAATATCTGCAGCTATACCAAGCCAAAAAATCAAGGCACTATTAATAATATTGATTACGCTTTGGAGCGAATGCTAAAAAGAAACAGCTTCGATGATTGTGTTGTTTTTTTGGAACGATTCTTTGAATTAAGTGGGTACAAACTGTCTATAAAGCATTTCGACAGTTTTGTTCGAGAGCTGCATAATCACCGAGATACTCATCTATCCTCGTTGCTTACACGATGGTTGTTGTCAAAAAAAGTAAAGCTAGGAAAATATGCTTCTGATCTTCTTCGGGATTCAGATAAAGGTATTTCTATTGGTTTTGACCGCTCCTATGTAACCAAAGAAAGCAAAGGCGTACACCTATTTTTAGCGAGAAAAGCCTGTGGGTGGTTCTTTAATCAGCCCAAAACAGCAATTAGCTTAATTGAGTCGTTAATTTTTGATGCTCCTGATGATGAATTAAAAGACATTCAGCAGCTCATTTTTCACCCGCTTTGTGTGAGTTATCCTGGAAGCATTCGCGACCACTTGGAAACAATGAGCGAGTCAAAAGAAGAAAGGGTCAAACAGATAGCATCTGATGTTTTGTCTGAATTCGAAAAATATCAAGCATCAGTGAAAGCAACTTTGAAAATAAATGAATTAAGCCCTAGTGAGCAGGATAGGCATACGTACTGGAGATATCACAATAAATTAATGAGTGAATCTATGAAGAAGGCCAGAAGCAAATCACTTTTTACCTCTTTGTTTGCTGGCAATGAATCAGTATTACTCTATGGAAATAAGTCGATTCACTATATACATCATGGTGAGCAAAAGACCCGTCAGGAAGTCCCTCTTAGTGAAATTAGCACATCGCTTGAATTAGCATCAATGCATAACCTTGATCCTCACGGTTTAGAAAATATGATCTGGCAGTTTAAAGCTGAGGGTTGTACGTCATGAAGTTAGTGATTAGACAATACTTGGCATCTTTGAAAGAGCGAGGCGAACTGGATGCTTTATTGCCCGACTTACTTTCGCAAATGGGGTTGGAAGTATTTTTAAAGCCAGGCGTCGGCAGCAGACAGTTTGGAGTAGATGTTGCTGCTTTTGGTAAACTGACTAGAGAATCTGAAAGTGCTGTTTACCTATTCTCTGTCAAGTCTGGGGATTTGGACAGAAAGGATTGGGATAGCGGTAATCCACAGGACTTGCGCCCTTCTATCAATGAAATAATTGATGTGTTTATTCCTACTCGAATTCCAGCAGAATACAAAAATAAACCTATTGAAATTTGTTTATGTTTTGGCGGTGAAGTTAAAGAAGAAGTAAGACCTAATGTAAGTATGTTTTTAGGTAAATTAAAAACTAATGAATTAAATTTTTCCGAATGGAATGGAGACAGGCTTGCTGACTTAATAGAGCAGAATATGCTTCGAGAGGAGTTGTTGCCTAAAAACTGTCGTGGGTTACTTCGCAAATCACTTGCGATGCTTGATGAGCCAGAAGTATCTTTCAAACATTTTAGACAACTTGCTATTAGCCTTACTTGTACTGATGACAAGAAACCAAAAGATATTTTAACAGGTATTCGTCAATTATATTTGTGCCTTTGGATTTTATATTCTTGGTGTAGAGATGAAGATAATCTAGAGAGTGCATTTCTTTCAGCAGAGTTTACGATGCTCAATGCGTGGGAAGCCGCGAAATTTGCGTTTGGCCAAAAAAATAAGGTAGCCGTTTCCACACTTACAACTTTAGATTCAATTATTAAATTAAATTTACAGGTATCAAATCAATATATTGAAGACAAAATAATGCCTCATTGTAATAACTTGTATGCTTTATCACATGCAGTTAATCCTTCTTGTGCCATCGATGTAAACTTAAAATTGTTTGATGTCTTAGGTCGACTAGCCCTTACAGGCTGTTGGTCTTATTGGTATTTAGGCCAAGTTAATGATGAAAATGTAGAAGCAGGCAATTTTTTTTCAGAAGCAGTAAATAAATATCAAGATGGCATTAAGAAGCTAATTGTAAATAACCCTATTTTATTTACACCATACAAAGATGAACAAGCAATCGATTTAGTATTGGCTCTTTGGTTCCTTTCTCTAGATCATAAACATTGGCGTGATATCAACTCTTGGTTAAGCAATATGTCAAGAGAGATATATCAAATGTTTAAGATTGGTGATAAATACCCAACAACCATACGAAGCTACGCTGAATTAATAGAGCACCCCGTTGATAAAACAGACGAGTACAGGAAGAGCGTAACTAAAGGTTCAATTTTATACCCCTATATATCTGCTTTTTCAGCGATTATGGGATTTCCAGAGCCATATGAAATAGTTAAAAAAATTAAAGAAGAGTTTTTACCGCACTGCAACTTTCAAGTGTATTTTCTTGATGAGTCTTCTGAAGATCACTTTTACCGCTTCGACAAAATGCATGGTGCAACGTTATCTGATGTTTGCGTGACAGAAAATCCAGATGAATTGATCAAGCAGCTGGTTAGTGAATGTGACCAATCAAATAAAGTCTACGATATGACTGCTTTCCAATACTCTTTTTGGCCGATTATCTTAACTGGTTGCAGGCATTATAGGTTGCCCGTACCAATGCATTTTATAATTGATATTTTTAAACAAAGAAAAGAGCATGAAGCTACAGAAGAATCTTAAACATGCAAACCTTTTCAGGATACACAGTTAACAAGCGCATGTTGGCGGACTGGTTTTACGCTGCGCTTCAAACCATCCGCAAATGCGAGCGTTAAACAGATGCGCGCTACGACCCGTTAGGCCTCCAGGAGTATCGATGAAATATTCAATCTTAATCGCAATATTTATGCTTTCGATTAATGCTAGTGCATCCCCAGCTGGTGATTGTAGTGGCACACCAAAATCAGCAATTGTTGAGCTTCATGAACCATTGAGAAATTGGGGGCAACTAGCATGCACTCCCTATGGTCATATCATCACCAATAAGGAAGGCTGGGTTTACCTGGCTGTAGTGATTGACCTGTATTCCCGCCGCGTGGTGGGCTGGTCGATAGATCGGCGCATGAAGAAAGCATTGGTTATTCGAGCCTTGATGATGGCGATCAATCTCAGGCAGCCTCCACCCGGCCTGATCCATCACTCGGAGCGCGGCAGTCAGTATGCCAGCCATACTTACCAAACTTTGCTGAAGCAGCACGGTATGATCTGTAGCATGAGTCGGAAAGGTAACTGCTGGGACAATGCACCGGTGGAACGATTTTTCTCCAGTCTGAAACGGGAATGGACCGGTGACCGTTTGTACCCAACCCGGCAGGCGGCGATTGCCGATGTGAGAGAGTATGTGGCGGTGTATTATAACTCAATGCGTCTGCATTCGACGCTGGGCTATAAAACACCAATGGATTATGAAAAAACGCTTAATGAAGTATCCGGAAACAGTTGACCACGACAAGAATACTTGTTATTGAGTCGATCAATTTTCTGATCTTGCAAACCATTCTCTCGAATTCAATCCTCATTAATAAGTTATCATCTAATGGTTCTGGACACTTTTATGAGAAACAGTACATCTGCCACCCATTGAGGTATCTATGACATCTGAATGAACTGACAAAACATAAACTCTGGAATCTATGCAAGAAAATAGCATAGTTGGCAAAGACATGATCTGTGGCTGGCTATCCCATGAATAGAATTGTGCTAAAAGGGCTTTACCATGTAACACGTTCTTAACTCCTTAACCTTTAATTGCACCACTTCATCTATTTTCCCTAGACCACTTGGCCTGAAGAGCAAAATCTCTAAATCTGTCGTGGATGACTGGATCCAACATAGCCCAGATAACAAAGGTCAGCCAAACTGATTCAGGTGGAATTCATCTAATAGATAGCAACTTACTCATAAAATAAACCGTTTTGTCGTGCAACATGTAACTTATTTTTTATTGTGCCAATTAAAAATTATTAATAGCAGATGTTCAAGCGTCGGAACCACTTAAAAGCCTTAAAACAAATACGGGTTGTATCATGTCTATCACCTCAGCGGAGTGTTGAATAGCCTTGAGAATAGATCGATTAAATCCACTTTATCTAAGCATGACGATATATTAGATGTGAGCTTTACCAAGGATGGGAGAAGTGAAAACATAGATTTTAATGAGACGAAGAAATTCAACTCACTTAGAAGAATAATATGAAATTTTGCAATTATTTAGTTAAGCTACCAATGTGGGTATTTATAGAAACCACTAACAAACGTTAAATTAGTCGACAATAAACTATTAACCTGGTTGTAGGATCTCCCAGCTTAAAAAATGGATCTTTCCATAGAAAGACTCTCTTTATTAAAAACATAACTTTTATCAAGGAGGCGTTATGAAATCTTTTCGTTCATTGACAGTAGTTGCAATCTTATTGACACCAATTTTCCTGTCTGGTTGCATGGTTGATCTTGATGCCTGTCTGACCATAGACTTAAACAACAACTTTATTTCTGGAATACCTGTATTCGATCAATGTTTAGTGGGTAGTGAATTTTAGCCATTTCACCGACACCACCGAAACTTCTCAGCAGTGATTGTCTCTGCTCCAATCATTCCCCGAACCGATATCTCATGTGGTTCGGGGAGTGAAGCGTTCCTATTCTGTTTCGCACCGCACACCTTTGGTTTTTGGATCATCAACTGGCAAATATCCATTCTCTGAAAATTTGTGCTCATTCACGACAATTTAAACCCAGCTCTACTATGCCCAAATTATCTATACGTCAGCTTTCTATGTGAAAGCAGGCAAAACAGTCACAACCAGTCTTTTCTAAAGCTTCTTATTAAATCAACCGTTATCTAGGTTAGAGCCGATAAAGTTCGTACATCATTTCACTGCCGTCACGCTGATGACCGAATTCATCTGCGTATTTACCCACAAATGAGCATGTTTCCATGGTCCCATCTCTATCCTTACAATCTCAATTGCGATGGATGGTTTTTTGGACTTTATTGTTTGCACCCTTTCTGATCTGGGCGCAGAGTCAAAACCCTATTGACCGCCTAGAGCTTATCGAATTATTAGCACAAAAGAATTTCCCCAAACTGGAAGAAACTCTCACTCTGTTACAAAAAGCTTACGAATCTGACTACCGCCAAGAAGATGCCGTAAAATTTGCATTCGAAACTTTTGCCACTTCAGCGCCAAGACTCGCCGCCCCATTAGATGAGTGGGTGGACACCTACCCAGCTTCTTATGCCGCACACCTATCACGGGGTATTTACCAAATGCATCGCGGGGAAATTGCCAGAGGTTTTGGGTACATGTCTGAGACCCACGACAATCAACTCGAAGAGATGAACTATTTCTTTGAGCGAGCGTACGCAGACATTTTGCACGCTATTCGCCTGAACGACCGATCGACAATCGCCTGGAATAGTCTATTGAGGTGGGCCAAATATAAGGTAGGTCTCGAAGAGATGCGTGTCTTATTGGATAAAGCACTGGCCAGCAATCCCAAATCATTGGTTATCCGTAGACAATACGCATTTAATTTACAACCCAAATGGGGTGGGTCTTTAAAGCAAATGAGGCATTTTATAAACGAATCAAATCTCTATTTAAAGGTCAATCCTGGCCTTAAAATATTGAGGGGATATTTTCACTACACTCTGGCAGATATTCACAAACAAGCTAATCAATACGATCAAGCATTGGCAGAGATAGATAAAGCGGTTGCAACCGGCGATCACCCATTATTCATTTGGAGCCGCGGTCAGTACCACTACGCACAAGAGCATTATCGCGAAGCCTTGTCTGATTTCGATATGCTGCTTTCTATTTGGCCCCAGCGGCCAGAGGCGCACGACAAACGAGCAAGAACATACCAAAAACTCAAACAACCCCAACAAGCCTTCGCCGATTGGGAATTAGCCCTGCTTCTCGACCCTCTAAATCCTTCCTATCTGCTTAACCGTGCCTATCTGCATCAGCAACAAGGGGACTATGTGCGTGCCAAACGAGATATGGAACAGGCGTTAAAGTTGGGCACCAATCGACATATAATTTGGGCAATGAAAGGCGCGCTGGAGTTATCACATTTAAATCAGTATGCAGATGCTGCTCAATCTTTTGAAAAAGCCATTGAGTTAAAACCCAGTCATGCCACCTATTGGTATCAACGGGGAGTAGCACGCTACAATCAGAAAGAGTGTAGCGTGATTCATGACTTGGAAATCTATGTCGCCCTATGTGAACTTAGCAATGAGTGTGACAAAGAAGCCGTAAACTGGTCTCGACAAGCCACCAAGACGCTTGTGGCGTACTGCCCCGCTTGAGTTTACTGCGGCAACTCTACTTTACGGTGCCATTCACCCAAAGCTGATTCTTAGAAACTATCATTCACCAATTCTACCAAGCTCAGTTATAATCTGAGCCGCATTGGCAATCTAGTCCACAGACAATCAATGGACGCACCGAGAAAACCGTTTAATTTCCTTTTTTATTCAATATGATACATTTCTGAGTAGGACAGGTTGGCAAAAATCGTCTCAATGCAGACTTGCTTTTTAGCAAGATAACCCTTTAAATATCGCGCTTTTTTGCGCACAAAATTGACAGGAACTGGAACGCCCTTCATGAGCAACAATGCGGAGAAAATTGTCATCGTCGGTGGCGGTGCCGGGGGACTTATCCTGGCAACAAAACTAGGACAGCGCTTAGGTAAAAAAGGCCACGCTAAAGTCACTTTGGTGGATCCTCAAATGGCTCACTTCTGGAAACCATTACTACATGAAGTGGCAGCCGGCACGCTCGACTCCTATGTTGACGAACTAAGCTATGCGGCCCACGGTAGAAACCATGGATATAATTTCTGTCTCGGCGCGATGAAAGGGTTAGATCGAGAACACAAACAGATCAAAATTGCAGAAGTATTGGACCGAGAGGGCGAGCAAATTATTCCCGAGCGCACCTTGCAATATGACACCCTGGTGATTGCGGTGGGCAGTGCCACTAACGACTTTGGCATCCCAGGGATACGGGAACACTGCCTCTTTTTAGACAACCTACCGGAAGCGGTACGTTTTCAAAGAGTCTTTCTACAGCGCTGGATGGCTGCAAATTCCCATAACGAGTTACAGTCTCGAAAACTCAACGTCGCCATCGTCGGGGCTGGTGCCACCGGCGTAGAATTAACCGCAGAACTCCATACCGCTATTCGCGAAATGCGGTACTATAACTTGATCGATTTGCCGGTGGAGGAAGCCGTACAGTTTTCCTTGATTGACGCCTCTGAGCGCATTCTACCGGCGTTAAAAGAGAAAGTAGCGACACAGACGGAACAGATCCTTAAAAAATTGGGCGTCGCCATTTATACCGGAGAAATTATTGCTCAAGCCACTTCGGAAGGGTTTCATACAAAAAGTGGTCGCCTCATTCCGGCAGATATTCGTGTCTGGGCCGCTGGTATCAAAGCGCCTGATTGGCTGGCGAATCTTGACGGTTTAGAAAGCAATCGCCTCAACCAATTGGTGGTCAAGCCGACGTTACAAACCACCAATGATGACAATATTTTCGCAATTGGTGATTGTGCCAGTTGTCAATTGGAAGGAATGGATCGACCGGTACCCCCCAGAGCACAAAGTGCTAACCAACAGGCATTATTACTGGCGCAATCCATACAGGCCCGTCTCAAGAAACGTGATCTGTTGCCCTATCGCTACGTGGATCGAGGCTCTTTAGTCAATATGAGCTTCTACTCTACGGTAGGTAGCCTGATGGGAAACCTTTTCGGTAAATCTACCGGTGCGTTCGTGATAGAAGGCTGGTTTGCACGATTGGCCTATTTAAGTTTGTACAAAATGCATCAGAGTACTTTATTGGGTTGGGGATGGGTGGTGCTGAATACCGTCTCAAACTGGATTACCCGACGCAGCAAACCGAGACTGAAATTACACTAAGCCAATCTGTCAGAGTTATTTGCTCATTTTCCTTTCTTTATTGATGTCGCTCCAGAGTGGTCATTTATTTTCACTCGTCTTTAAATCAAGCGACAGGGGAACGAAAAGTATCATGTCATACACTCGAAGTCGTTTTGTGCAGGCACATGGTTGAGAGTCTCTGAGCTATTTCTACTATTGTGGCGCTAAGGAACCTCTGATTAAGTCCATGCTATTTCTGGCTTATAGGTTTTCCCGTTATCGAGACGTGGGTTTGAAATAATGTCCGTGCCTTGTGAACAGCCACAACTAAGAGCGCGGGAAATCCTGCACGCCCCGAAGGGTGAGGCCTGAAGCGCACATTTGCTGCGTTGCAAATCTCGCCAAGGACTCAGGCCAGTGCCTTCGCTTTGCGCCTTGCAACTGCACGCCTCAGGTCACGCAGAAATAGCATGGACTTAATCAGAGGTTCCTTAAGCCAAAATATGATAAATTAACCACCCAAGATACCTGTATAATTTGAACGATATTAACTAGGAGGCGGTATGTCCAATGAAGGATTCCATGAAGCAATTGACGATTTGAGCGATGAAACCAAAGATATGCATCGCGCTATTCAATCCCTCATGGAAGAGTTAGAGGCAGTGGATTGGTATAATCAACGGGTAGATGCCTGTAAAGACGAAGAGTTAAAAGCGATATTAGTTCACAATCGGGATGAAGAAAAAGAACATGCGGCAATGATGTTGGAGTGGATACGACGTCAAGACGCCACTTTCGATAAAGAGCTCAAAGACTATCTCTTTACCAATCAACCCATCGCTCACAAATAAGTCTCGTTGCGGATCAGACTCTAAGCAACAGTGACCACAGGTGAGGTATCGTTATTGGACTAAACCAACCCTCTACGGCAATTTAAGCGCGGAAATTTTTGACCTTTGATTAAACGCTTTAACTTCTCGTTTGAATCAAGTATTTTTATACAGCCGTCTCATTGATTCACAATTACACGGTTCACCGCTGTAGATCAGGAGATCCATCATGTCCTATTCTCTACCCGCTGTTAGTTTAGCTGCTGTCCCCGGCCGCAGAAGGGCCATTATAGAGTTTGCCAAAGAGTTTGAGTCACGAGGCTACAGTGGCCTCTATATGCCCAGCATGTCCGATGCACTCTCCTTAACCACCGCCATCGCCATGGAAACCAGCACCATCCCCATCGGTACCAGCATCATGCCAATCTATGGTCGCACACCTGTAGATTTCGCCCAAACCGCAGGCTTCATTCAGGAAATCTCCAATGGTCGATTTCAATTCGGGATCGGCGTCAGCCACAAACCCGCCTTAGCCGCAATGGGACTTCAAGGCGGCAAGCCTCTGGAAGATATGCGTCATTTTGTGAAGGCGTTACGAGCGGCGCCCAGAGTGGGCCAACTGCCCCCTATTGTGCTGGCCGCCATGCGTAATAAAATGGTGTCTTTGGCCAGCGAGATTGCGGACGGTATCGTAATCGCCAACGGCGCCCGATCCTATCTGCCCACCACACTCTCCGCACTCACTGATTCTCAACGTCAAGAAGATGATTTCTTTATCGGCGACATGATCCCCACCTGCATTTGTGACGATGAAAGCGCAGCAAAAGCCGTGAATCGTAAAACCCTGGTGATGTATACCATGTTACCCAACTATCGCAATTATTGGCGAACAGCGGGTTATGAACAGGAGATGAACGACATCGAGGCAGCAATTGATAAAGGTGAAATCCCGCGTATTCAAGAATTAATGAGCGACCGCTGGCTTGAGGATGTGACTCTGTTTGGCAGCGCTTCAAAGGTTCGCGAGGGGATTGAAGCTTGGTACGACGCCGGACTCAAAACACCCATCATCGTGCCCTCTTCAGCTGCTGGTAATCAACTCAAAGCACTAGAAGAGTTGTTGGAAATTTACTAACCGCTACAACCGCCTCGCATTGGAACCATAACCGTTATGTTTATTGCTATGAATCGATTTAAGGTCAAACTAGGTTCGCAACAGGAATTCGAACAGATCTGGAAAAATCGTCAAACCTTCTTAGAGGACGTGCCTGGGTTTAAACAATTTCATCTGTTAAAAGGCCCAGAAACCGAGGAGTATTGTCTCTATGCCAGTCATTCCGTCTGGGGATCCCGTCAAGCCTTTGAAGATTGGACACAATCCGAAGCCTTTAAAAAAGCGCATCGGCAAGCGGGTGGCAATAAAGACATCTATCTAGGACCACCTCAGTTAGAACTATTTGACACCATACTCTAAAACTTAAACCTAGAGCTTAACCACTCATCATTGACGGGAAGCAACCAGATCTTCCTTTTGTGCTCTGCTCATCGCCTTGATTTGTGCTTCTCGCCGACTGGCGCTGCTTCTATCCTCTCTGTTTTCGATAAAGACAATGCGTACCGGGCGTCTACCGTAAAAATATTTAGCACCTTTTCCATTGCCGGCGTGCTCGGCAAAACGACGCTGGGGATCCGTGGTAATGCCTGTGTAGTAAGCACCATCACTGCACTCAATGATATAGACGCACCACTGTTTTTCTCTTGTTTGTTCTCTCATAAGCTGCTGTCGATTAGGGCGACCAACTCATCCCGGCAAGCAACGGCTGACACATCAGATCTGTCAATAATGCTCAGGTTGGCCGCTAGTTTAGATACGACTCATTAAACTCTCGATTGATAAGTCTCTCCATGACACAGAAGATAAATAAGTTTGACCTGATTTCTTACTATTACTTCAGCACGCCCTTATTTATGCTGTTAGACTTCTTGTGGGGCTATGAACTTCGTCTGAGCGAACGACTGAACAGCCCACAACAGTTTGGCTACTATGGATTCTGCCTCTTCTGTGCCTGGATCTGTTGGTACAAGCCCCGCTCCCATCACTTCGTGGCATTGCTAGAGAGCAGTCTCAACTTAACTTTACTACTCAGCGCTGTTCTCATCATGCCCTACGATAACATTATTGAAGGAAAAACTGTCTCCCACCTTGGTCTATCTATGGAAAACATACTACCCTATCTGTTTTCCGCCAGCATTCTGATACTCGCCTTCAAACAGGCAGAAAAGGCGTTGTCAAAATCAGTTGCATAATCACCCCACTATTGTGTCGCTACTGTTTGAGTTGGTAACCCGTCCTAAAAATATAGGCGATGGTGACCAGACCCAGTAACAAGAAAGCGATTATCATGGCGACACTCACGCTCAGTCCGATATCCGATGATTCATAAAAGCTCCATCTGAACCCACTAATCAGATACACAACGGGATTGGCTAAGGAGAGGGTCTGCCAGATTGGGGGTAACATTTTTATCGAGTAAAAACTGCCTCCCAAGAATGCCAGCGGCGTGATAACCAGCAATGGAATCAACTGTAGTTTCTCAAAACCATCTGCCCACACCCCAATTATGAACCCAAGCAGACTAAATGTAATCGCCGTTAAACATAAAAACAGAAACATCAATATGGGATGTTCTATTTGCAAGGGCACAAAAAAGCGTGCAGTCAACAAAATAATCAATCCTATGATCACAGACTTGGTTGCCGCGGCGCCCACATAGCCACAGACTATTTCAACAAAGGAGACCGGCGCTGACAGTATTTCATAAATAGTGCCAGAAAATTTTGGAAAATAGATACCAAAGGAAGCATTGGAGACACTCTGTGTCAGCACTGTCAACATGACCAAACCTGGGACAATATAGGATCCATATGAAACGCCATCGATAGAGTCGATACGAGTCCCAATGGCTGCGCCAAATACGATAAAGTAGAGTGTGGTGGAGATCACAGGTGAAGCAATGCTCTGCGCTTTAGTGCGAAACGCGCGCGCCATTTCAAATTTATAGATTGCGGCAATCGCTCTATAGTTCATACGGTAGTTCATTTAGAGTCCACTAATTCAATAAAAATGTCTTCGAGAGAACTTTGCTGTGTATGCATGTCTTTAAACACAATCTGGTGGGTTTTAAAGTCTTCCAACAGTGCCACAATGCCGGTATCCTCATCGTTGGCATTATATTCATAAGTTAAGGTTCGTTTGTCGTTTGTGAGCAATAGCTTATATGGCGCAAGCCCCTCTGGTATGGCGGCGAGAGTACCTTCTAGCTCAAACGACAGTTGTTTTTTGCCCAGTGTTTGCATTAAATCAGCTTTGTTTTCTGTCAACAGGATCTCTCCCTGATTAATCACTGAGATCCTATCTGCCATCTGCTCGGCCTCCTCTATGTAGTGCGTAGTCAAAATGACCGTGACACCGGATTCATTCAGGGACTGAACTTGCTGCCACATGCTGTGTCTCAATGACACATCCACTCCAGCAGTGGGCTCATCCAAAAACAATATCTCGGGTTCGTGGGACAAGGCCTTGGCAATCATCACTCGCCGTTTCATGCCGCCAGAAAGGGTCATGATCTGATCGTCTTTTTTATCCCACAGAGAAAGATCTTTTAAGATCTGTTCAATATAGTGGTCATCTCTTTTTTTGCCAAAAAGTTCACGGCTAAATCGAACGGTATCCCACACTGTCTCAAATGCATCTGTGGTCAACTCCTGTGGGACCAATCCAATTCTTTTCCGTGTCTCCCGAAACTGCGAAATAATGTCATAATCAGCCACTTTTACCTCACCACTGGAGGGTTTGACAATCCCACAAATGACACTTATCAAGGTTGTCTTGCCAGCGCCATTAGGCCCAAGTAGTGCGAGAATTTCCCCTTTCTGAATATTTAAATCTATATTCTTAAGGGCGTGAAAACCTCCTTGATAGATCTTATTTAAATTGCAGATCTGGATAACTGACTGCATGCTGCGACTCAATCCCTCTAAAAGCTCGTTACCAACTTGCGCAGTATTATGGAGAAGTCTAGATGACAATTCCACATGGACGACCCTTGAAGGATCGGATTAGTGTCCTGAGATTTGCAATGGGATTTCGTCAATTGAGGGGCTAGAGTTGACCCGCATCTGTTTCAAAAGAAAATTGAGCATCCTGATGTGAACGCGACAACCGTTAGCTATATATCTCTTAACATGGCACTATATACACAGATAGTTTGTTGCATCTGGCTTTAAGGAGAGAGATCAACCCGGACAGGAAAGAAAGAGATGAAAAAATTGATTCAACTTTTCATTGCCGTACATGTGTTTTTATATCGATTCACTGGCGGTAAAATCGGTGCACACTTTGGCGGCATGGATGTTTTGCTGCTAGAAACGGTTGGTGCAAAAACGGGTAAAAATCGCACAACGCCACTTGCATATTTTACGCAGGATGAAAATTGGGTCATCACGGCCTCCAATGCAGGCAGTCACCACCATCCGGCCTGGTACTACAATTTAAGGCATCAGTCTAAGGCAGTAGTCCAAGTCGAGGATGAACAGTATCGGGTGACAGCAATGCAAGCTGATGCGGAAACTAAAGAGAGGTTATGGGCTCATCTGATTGAGAAATATCCCAATTTCATCGCTTATCAACAAAAGACTAACCGAGATATTCCGATGTTTATTCTGTCTAAGACCAGCACTGAGCCGGTAAAATCGAATGATTCTAGTTACCAGGCGACCGCCACATAAATGCCTAAGGAAGACATCACCAGGATTAATATCAATCCCAACAAACCGGTGGTGATACAGGTGCGCCTCACCTGTGATAGCGTCACCGTCTGCAGTAGGGATATCGCCTGAAGTAATTTTAGTGGAAACACCAAAAAAGAGAGCAAGCTAAAAAACACCAACCAGACGCCCACCAGGACCATCGTGTGTATTTGAATGGGAATGAGACTGGCAAAATAGACCCAATCTTCACGTCCGTAACATTCACCCCGCATCACGCAGGCCCATTCTAAATATTCATGTAGCTGTGTCCCATTTAGGGCACCCAATATCGAAGAGATTGCGATAACACTGACAGCAATTCCATGATGACTTTTTGTCTTATCCACTGCGTTCCCTCAAATCCCGATGATAGATGTCCTTAGCGGTCTAGTCTAACTTTGCTAGCCCGTCGGTTCAATTCCCCGGGATCACCGGGTTAGAAATAGGCTCCCATCTGCAATCGGGCATCAGATCAGAGAAAAGACTGCGGATCAAAAAAGCCACCAATAGGAAGGTTCTAGTGGCGGCTTTCGATAAAATAGATGATTTAAAGTTGATTTAAGCGACGTCTAACTCAGGTTTGTCCGCTGTCTTTAAAATCTTAGCGGGTGCTTTTCTGAATTGCATCGCTTCATCCTGCAGCGAACCGTACTTGAGGCTAAATATATCCTTCACATAATTTTGATACAAACGCCACGGCGCTTTAGAACCCTGTTTAGGAAACAAATGAACTGAACGCTGGAAATAACCCGATTGCAGATCGACAAAGGGTAGCTCCTCTACAGTAGGATCATTATTGATGGGTACACAATACTGATATCCCTGTTCCTGCATGAAATTAATCAAACGACAAACATATTTGCTAGTCAAATCACATTTCAATGTCCAGGACGCATTGGTGTAACCAGAAGCCATCGCCATATTGGGAACATCTCTGAACATCATCCCCTTATAGGTCATGCTTTTCCCAGGTAGCCACTCCTCACCGTCCAACTTAAAAGAAACGCCCCCTAGAGGAAGAAGATTGAGTCCTGTGGCAGACACCACAATATCCGCCTCTAACTCCGCGCCCGATTTAAGCTTAATCCCTTTATCGGTAAAGGTCTCAATATGATCCGTGACTACCTCTACCTTACCCTTCTTGATTGCCTTAAAAATGTCAGAATTAGCGGCCAAGCAAAGACGCTCTTCCCACGGGTTGTAGCTCGGATTAAAATGCACGTCCACATCACAACCGCTACCGCGTAACTGGCGTTTGTTGATGGCGCGCAGGATCCGACGCACAGGACTGGGGTATTTTCGCGCAAACTCAAAAAATCCTACTGCGAGCCACACATTTTTTAAGCGGTTAATACCTGATGCAATACGCGCAGGGAGCAGCAATCTTAAGGCTTCTGACAAAGGATCCCAATCCGGCATACCCAACACATAGGTGGGCGAGCGCTGCAACATCTGTACTTTCTCCGCATCTTCCGCCATTGCCGGCACAAGTGTAATCGCAGTCGCACCGCTACCAATCACGATAACCCGCTTACCGGAATAGTCGAGATCTTGCGGCCATTTCTGTGGGTGGATGACCTGGCCTTGGTAGTTTTCAATACCTGGAAAGTCAGGCATATACCCACCTTCGTAGCTGTAGTAACCGCTACACATATAGAGAAAATCACACGTATAGCGCACAATCTCTTTGTCTGGCCCCACTTCACTTTCGATAGTCCATTGACACTTGTCTGAAGACCAATTTGCACGCTTCACTGAATGGTTGTAACGAATATGATCGTTAACACCAAACTCGGCGGCAGTCTCCTTAATGTAATCCAAAATCATGTCACCCGGTGCAATTGACTTTTTATTATCCCAAGGCTTAAAGGGAAACCCCAAAGTGTACATGTCCGAATCAGAACGAATTCCAGGATATCGGAAAAGATCCCAAGTGCCCCCTAAGCGATCCCGTCCATCTAAAATGGCATAGGTTTTATTGGCACAACTCATTCCCAAGTGTGCGCCGGCATCGATACCGGATAAACCGGCACCTACAACCAGGACATCAAAATGCTCCGCTGACATTACCTCTCTCCTTCAAACCATTGGTAGTCAAAATAATATGTTTTAATCATGTTCTCAAATGAGCTGGCACACTCTACGGTGATAAAAATCTAATTTGGAAAACCCATTGATGTCACTTGCACGTCAATTGCAGCAAGCTTAACGATCGATTAGGGGCTCCACTGCCAGCACCAGACAGATTTTTCACTACGCTGTCCACCGTCTAAAATTACATAAACTCTCTCTATTTACAACTTAATTTAAGCTCTTTGTCAGTTATTTTTATGATTTTTCAGTCTGAAACGACTCAGATTAGATGCATGGATCTGCCGGGTTCAATTTTCTCCTAAATTTGACTACACACACCTCTGCCACACCCAATTGTTCCACAATGAAAAGAAAATCGAACAATTCTAGATAGATGAATAGAGCAAATACGACATAAGAGTTCATTATCCATACTCACTCGCGGGCAGACATCACTCAAGATAGGATCTCTACCAATACACGGCTTCTTATCAAACACCTATCGTGGGGAATAGATAACATTTATTCTATGGGATGCACCGCGAATAAAACTAGGTGAAGACGCGGTTAAAAATGAAAATCTAATATAACACTGAACACATAGGAAGACATTTTCAATGGACCACTATTATTGGTTTCATCTTTACCTGGCCACTCATTTATTTATCGTCACAGCATTAGCCATGAGAATTTCCTGGCTTCGGATCACCCTGAAGGTAGCCAATGGAGATGGAGGAAACATCACAATAAAAAAGGCCATTCGTGCGCATGGGAATAGTGTCGAGCATAATATTCTATTCGGGCTAGCAGTGTTATCTTTAACTATCGCACACTCGCCTCCTACACTAGTAGGCACCTTAGTAGTGAGCTTTACTGTTATAAGAGTGCTTCATACCTATGGAATGTTAAGCGGTCGATTTAATTTTCGACGCTTAGGTGCGGCAGGCACCTATGTGCTTGAACTGGTGGCTATCATTGCGATAGTTTATTTCTGTTTGTTTGCATCATTGTGATCTCCGACTGTAGATCAGATCACTGAATGAATTTATCGAACTCAGCAATGTGGCTATCGCTACAAGACCTGGATTAAGATCGGCTCAGTTGCGCTTCTCGTTCTAGATCAACAGTTTGATCGATCTCTTCCTCCTCAAGATTAAAATATCTAAGCGCATATCGACCAATAATCAAACTGCCTTCCAACATTTCAGGCACTACTAAATCTGCACCCACAGATATCAGCTCTGCAAAATCGCCTTGTTCACGCAGGCGGACAATAATTGGGACATCGACACCAGATGCACGAATATGTTCAACCGTATCTTTTGCCAGCGATAAGGAGTGAAAGGTCAACACGGCCAGTCTCGCACTGTCTATGTGACATCGATATAACATATCCATCTTAGTGCAATCCCCGAACAGAACATTCACATCGCGCTTTTGTGCCTCTACGACCACTTCCCGATTATTATCTATGACAACATATTCAATATTATTTGCTCGAAGCATTCTGGCAATGGTTTTTCCAACTCGTCCATACCCACCGACAATGACATGATCACTCTCTGGCAACTGTATATAATTTTGTGTTGCAGTATCTGCAACATTGGGATTCGCCTGAAATCTAGACGTCATTCTGTCTGTGATCAAACCACCATACCCCAATAGAAACGGGCTGACCGCCATGCTGAGAATCGCTACTATAATGATGAAGGATGCCTGTTCATCGGGTACTACGCCGTGCATCACTGCTAGGGCCAGTAAAGCCAATCCAAATTCACCGGCCTGAGCTAGATTGAATCCCGTTTGCAATGAGATAGGAACATCATCCCCGAAAATTCGCACTATGAATGCCACAACGCACGTCTTAATTAAAATCAATGCACCAGTAAACAGCACAATTCTTGGCCAGTATTCTACCAGCAACTCAATCTGTACATTCATGCCCACAGTTACAAAAAACAGGCCCAATAAAATATCTTTGAAGGCTCTTATATCTGCATTAATTTGGTGTCGGAAGTGACTCTCCCCTAACATCATACCAATGATAAAACCGCCCAAAGCCATGGAGAGTTCAAAGCTATGGGTCACCCAGGCGGCTAACATAACAATTACTAAGGTGCTTAACACAAATACTTCCTCGGATCGCTGTCGTGCAACTTCATGATATAAATGAGGCAAGATCCATTTGCCAACACAGAGCAACGCTATCATTAAAGATATCCCTTTTAGCAGTGCCCAACCAAGGGTTATCCCAAGGGATTCGGTATCATTT
Source organism: Thiotrichaceae bacterium (assembly GCA_041940025.1). Lineage (GTDB taxonomy): Bacteria > Pseudomonadota > Gammaproteobacteria > UBA5859 > UBA5859 > UBA5859. Next base: position 265,629 of record JBGTSY010000003.1, read on the forward strand.
CCTGCCAACACAGGCACTAGAATCAAAAATAACACCGCCGCTAAATCTTGAAACAACAGGACACCTATGGAGAGCTGTCCATGTCGACTATGCACCTGCCTTAGGCTGCTTAATTCTTTAGTCACAATTGCTGTGGAGGATAGCGCCAAAGCGCCCGCTATAATCACAGAGGTCGACAAGCTGGCCCCCCATAAATAGACAACCACGCCAAAAATCACACTACAACACAGGACTTGTATTCCACCCAGCACAAATACCACGCGACGAAGGGCAATCAACTTCGGCAACGAGAATTCCAAGCCGAGTGAAAACAGTAGAAATACCACACCAAATTCAGCGAGAAACGCGAACTCCCCAGGTTGCTTCACCCAGTTCAAAACATGAGGACCGATCAGTGCGCCTGCGAGTATATAGGCGACAATATTAGGCATTTTTAGTCGCTGCAGTACAACTGTGGCGACTAGGGACACCCCCATAATTGCAAGAAGTTCTTCAAAAAAATGGTTTTCCATGGCCAGTTAGCCTATCCCATACATCGTGATTAACACTAAGTATAACCGAGATGTGAGGAAGAACCTGTGCTCCTTCTCACAACCGTTAAATTTTATCGGAAGAGTGTTAATTCCAATGAAATTTAATGACATGAGACGTCTACCCGTTAATAGTAAAAACGCTGTCAACACGGGCAGATAGCTTAATCGGAGTACTTGCCCCGAACACCCCATTTCATCCTGTCATTTAAAAGTGATGGGACAGTTAGTGAGACCAAAATATTGGACCCAGCTCACCACAGGCTCGAAAGATGGACAAACTTGACAGATCGGCATGAAGGATTCATTCAACTCAGTATGATGAAGGTTGCCCGACAGTATCCTCACAACAATCGGGTGAATGAAAACAATTCGATCTCTTCTAATTCAGATATTGTTTGCACCTAAGACATCTATCTTGTCCTAATCACCACAATGGCAATATCGTCTATTTATAAAGCAGGTTTGACGGCAACGCCATGTATGACACTAGAAAAAATGGGAAACATTTTGGGGTGGTGATACTCTTCTATTTGTTGATAATCGAATCCTGCGAGTTGAAACAGATGTTTGGTATTGCGGTTTAAATGACAACCGCAGGCAAGTGGCTTCCAAATTGGATTCATTATATTTTGAAATCTCGCCTTGATACTGGGGCCAGCATGTACATGTTCAAAAAAAAGCATTTTGCCGCCCGGCTTTAACACGCGAAACATCTCCTTAGCTGCGCCTTCTGCGTCTGGAATGGTACAAAATACTAAACAAGCCACTGCTGTATCCACGCTGTTGTCTTCGAGGTCCAGATCTTCACCGCCACCTACTTTTAACTGATATTTTTCTCGAGGCGTAGTACCCGCTGAATTTGCGACTAGTTTGTCTACTTTTTTTTGAGCCATATCCACCATCGCCGCACATGGTTCGACACCGACCACTTCGGTGGCTTTGTCCGTGTAATACTGTAGGTTTGCGCCATTCCCAATCCCCACTTCCAAGACTCGACCTTCTGCGGATTCTATCAATTCTCTTCGGGTATCTGCGATTCCAGCCAATGCAATATCCAGAGCGATGGGAAATATTTTATCTTCATAAAAACTCATCTTACTTTCCTTCTCATAATATGATGTCCACATTAATTTTTTCGATTCTTGTTGATGAATAGACATGTTGCCAAATATGTAGTGTTGGATCGAAAAAACATTGCCTAGTATGCTTTCCACGACTTTGATCAGCATAAAACTTAAGAGATCCTCTGTGATCTAAACCGCCAAAATGGCCCACCAGAGGCTCCAGCCCGAATTGATAACCTGTAGCACAAATCACGGCATCAGGAAAAATGGCCTGATGATTAACGAATTCAACTGAATTTTCGTAGAATTCTTTGATGATTAGAACCACCGTACACTTTACAGGCCTTAAGACTGTCCGTAATTCTATCACCTAGTGAAGGCTCAACGAATTCTTCCCACACGTGAGTCATGGCGCCCTTTTTTGGCTTAAACAGTCCTAGTTTGGTGAGATAGACTTACGCAAAGCAAAGGTGTCATCGTCTCTACCCCAACAGCCAACATCTCGCTTTGGAATCGATCTTTCCCTAGCCAATCTGGGATATAGGCAGGCGTATGCGAATCGGTATTAATTACCACGTGACGACTTGTCATGGGTGAGAGCGTGCTCTGTGCTCTGTACTCGCTAACCACTATCCCGTGATTCGATACGCTGAGCCGAGGTGCTAAATTGGATAGGTAGACCAAGAGACTCAACATATTTTCAGATAGGAAATCAATTGGTTACGTGTCGGGTAATCGCGCGGCATTGTTAAATCTGTAAGATCAGACAGATCACGATCTGTATTCAGACACAGTGACTTATTCTATTGCACCGGTGCTGCGCGATACAATCTGCTTAATCGATAATCTTAGGTTCGATCCCCCTTTGCTTTAATTCGTAGGAGACAGCCAATCCGGCCGAGTTCGCTCCAAGAATCAAAACATCGGTGTTCATAAGATAGACTCAATTAAGTGCCAGCTAAAATATGATCAGAAAAACTGCATCAGTGACAGATATAAATGAATAATTGTAATTTAAGTTCGAATCAATACTTCCCAAACTAAGAGTGATAATTGGGTTTTTCCAAAACCCCTGTAGTCAAGCAACGCATACTTTAGAATTTTTGTTTTTATATTTATAGCATCATCTTATCAGCCTAAGGATACTTCTGCGACGGATTTAAACTCTCAGTTTCTACGCAATCTAATTGGCATCTGGCGCTCTTTCACTTAGATTGTAGAGTGTTGTCCCCTATAGGCTGAACCCCGTAGACATGTGCTACTTTATCATGCAGTCAATCGTCAACACTCTTGAAATACCAGTTGTCGTGGCGCGCACAACCACTGAGTGTCTAAAGCTGCTGCGACTATCACTTCACATGCTGCTCCACCAGGCGTCTGTACCATCCCTTGTTAGCCATTTGATCCTAGCTTACTATTAATAAAACCCAAAATGAATATCGATGGGAGCATAAAGCAAGCTCCTGCGAAATAGAAATAATAACGTATTTTACATCTCAGTCCGCTAGGTTCTTTTACATTATTAGTGATGTAATCTCTTACATATTCCTCATCATTTTCTAAGACCATATTTATGTCTAAATCATATAAATTCTTTTGATGACAACCTAATAGGAATGCCTTCTTTATGCGTTTAGGCGAGTCACACAACCCGGTCACCATACCGCCGAGGTTATATAAAACTGCTACTGGCCTGTTCCAACAATCTGTCCCTAGTTCCCATGCGCCAACCTCCCCTTCCCCGATCCGACTATTGGTATACCCGGTAAACACATGATGAAGATCATGATAGACAATCACTTCCCTTCTCTTATTTGTATTTCGAATTGTGAGAAGATAAGACCCAGCATAGACATTTACATAGTCATTGGAAATATCTCCATCATCATCAAAGGGTGAGAGCGAGTAATACTCCTTTAATTTATCTTTGACCATCATTCTGGTTTTTCTCTCGCAACCTGCCAACACCGATATGAGCCTTCATGCCCATGTACCCCTGATTTCCCCGTTTGAGTAGACGCCATACGGAAATCACGTTGCGCGAGCTCATTCGTCGTTGAAGGCGCTGTTTCTGCATTCGCGTCGGACAACTCGAACCGATGCCGCAAAAAGTGAATACGCAGCATGCGGCCTAGTCCTAGCACTCAGTGCCCAATTACAGATGAAGCCTTAAGATCAAGAGCGTCTATCACCCGACTAAGATCTAACTGAGGCAACTTTTCTCTACTCATCTCCTGTTGTAAAGGATCCCAATTTGTTTTTCAATCTACTGATGCTGTGTCATCAAGGCTTGCTGATCTTCAGGTTGACGCTCTAAGTCCAGCAAACGAACTTCATTTTTTTCGTCCCCACTGAACAATTTAATTAATTATCCGTGTCAAATCTTGATCGTTTTCGCGGGCTGTTTTAGCCAGCCCTTAAGTTCCTGGCAACCTAAATCGGTCACTTTGTATACTTTTTTATCCTCTTTGCCTTTTTGTGCCACTTCATGCCCAGTTATATGGCTTTGATTTTCCAGTTGGTTTAATTCGCGATAGACTGAAGACTAGCGGGCCAAAATGTCCAAGGGTAACTTCGAAACACTTTAATCACTCATAACCAGACCCTTCTGTCTGTTCCAGCATGACTAAAATGGCGTGGTTAGGAGACATTGATTATTCTGGTCATAAATATTATGTTTACCCTAAACTGGGAGCAAATTGGGGAACCGGTCAAATATACCAACGGCCACAATAGAATCCGATTAGCCATTGGATTCATATCAACTTTTTACACAAGAGAGTGGTTTATGGTGCCAATCCTAGCGTGGCACTGGTTAGGCGTTCAGCAAATCACCTAGCGCAACTGAAAAATTCGAATTTTAATATAAGCTATTATTTCAAGTGTTGCAGTGAATTAAAAAAGAGTTAAAACTGATTGAATATAGCTAATTTCTGATCTACGGTGCCATTACTAAATTTTTTTGACCATTAAATTATTTGAATAAGAAAGAGCGGAGGAGATATGGAGAATCCTATCATGCAGAAAACTATCTACTCGTCACTGTTCACTTGTTTATTAATTTGCGCGCCCGCGCTCTTCGCCAATCCGGGCAAAGCCATATTCGAAGAGGCAGATAGACGCGACCAGGGATACGGCGATATCGAGTTATATCAAGAGATGTGGCTGACCAATTCCCAAGGCAAGCAATCTCGCCGGGTATTCCAAATGAAATATCTTGAAGGGTTAAACGGCACCGGAGATAAAACACTCATTATATTTAAAGAGCCCAAAGATACCCAAGGCACTGCCCTGCTCACTCACGGTAACCTGGCTGACGATGACGATCAATGGATGTACCTACCTAATCTCGATCGGGTAAAACGAATTGCCCCCGCTGCCAAAACTGCTCATTTCGTCGGCAGTGAATTCACATTTGAAGATCTCGCCAATCGTGAAGTAGAAGACTATAAATACAAACTGATAGAGGAATCGGAATATCGGGGTATGCCCGTGCACATCGTTGAACTGATCCCGACTGACTATAAAAGTGGGTACAGCAAACAAATTGTCTGGATTGATGCCGATGAATATCGGCTTCATAAAGTAGAGTTCTATGATAAGAAAGATGCCTTGCAAAAAACACTTCTGTTTGAAGACTATCGACAATACCTAGGCAAATACTGGAGAGCTCATCGTACTCTGATGACCAATCACCAAACCAATAAACAGACCGAATTGAAAGTGCCCGATGAATACGCATTTCAGCAAGGTTTGGAGGAAGTAGATTTCGCCAAATCCCGACTAAAGAGATCTCGCTAAACAACCAGGTATGTTCACATACAAATAAAGGTGGATACTATGTTTTTTAAATTCATTCTCACCCACTATCGTTGGGTTCTAATTGCCTGGCTACTGATGATCATCGCATTTAGTGGTGCCGTTGTTGAGCGACTGCTCTCCGGTCATTCCATTGCGGACAACTCTGTGGGCACTTGGTTTATGCAAGATGATCCGGCTTTGATGGAATTTAAAGACTACCTACAAGACTTCGGCTCCACTGAGTGGAGCATGATTTTGGTAAAAACGGATTCTATCTATGACAAAGATTTTCTAGAAGATCTAGCAGACGCGACCTATCGTTTAGAGCGAGTCACAGATGTGGTCAAGGCGACCTCTATTGCCACCTTTAAAGACAATAAGATTGTGGATGAAGACGCCCTCTGGTACACCACTATCTACCAGCCAGATGGAAAACGTCACTGGTCCAGTGAGGCCGAGCGAGAACAGTTCAAGCAACTGATGCTGAATAATGAAAATCTAGAGGGTACTTATCTTCATCAAGGAGACGAACACACGACAATTTTACTCATTCAATCAGACAACCGGCTACGGGATCCCCAGCCTTATCGTTCCTTTATTCAGACTGAGTTCGAAAACATTCTGTCATCCTATGACTCTATCGAGTCTTTTCATCTTGTGGGCACTATGCCCACCATTGTAGAGATGAACAAATTATCTGTTTTAAATGTTTATATCTTTTATACCTCGACAGTCATATTAATCACCCTCTTTGGATTAATCGTGTTTAGAAATTTTCGCGATCTCTTCACCATCTACGTCGCCACTCTGGGCACCTTGATCCCGAGCATGGGTATCCTCTGTCTATTGGGTAGAACCTATAACATGGCCACACAGATCATGCCGGTACTATTCTCTGCCATTGCGATGGCCAATGTGGTGCACCTTATTAAAGAGTTTCACCAACTTCGCAGCCAGATGAACGATGAACAAGCACTGACTGAAGCGATGACCCGTCTGTGGAAACCCGGACTCTGGGCCACCACTACCACCACCATCGGATTCAGTTCATTCATGTTCAGTTCGGTACCGCCATTCCAAGAACTAGGCGGCATAGGTGCAATGGGGGTTCTCTTAGGTTGGATCATGGGTATTACTGCCTGTCCAGCGGCACTGCTGATGTTTTATCAAGGTGCACCACTGCGCGGCCACAGGGGCGATACATTGGGTGATAAGAACTGGGCGCAACTTCCTGCTTGGATCCACCGTAATCGACAAGGTATTTTAGTGGTTTTTGCGCTCTTTGCTGCCAGTTTTGTTGGCTTAAAAGATCTTCGTATTGATACCAATTTTGTCGGCTGGTTTGGTGATAAGGCAAAGACGACTCTCAACTACAGTGCTTTGGATGAAGCCGAGTATCCCACCAGTTATGTGAGTGTCACTTTAAGCCTACCGCAAGATTTACGCTTAGAATCGGATGAAGTTTTTCAACAATTAATGACCTTTGAAAAGGCACTTAAAACTATGCCGGAGGTCATCACCACCTACGGCGTTGGGGAAATGCTATGGCAAATTGAAAAAGTGCTCTCCAATGGCACAACCTCCTATGACCAATTTCTACAATACAACGAAGGACAAGTCTCGGACATTATGTTTTCCGGGGTACTCAGCGGCAACACAGATCTGGATGATGTTCGCACCCTGGAGCACGATAGAGTGCAAATTTTGGCGATGACCGAATATATGAGTTCTGTGGAATTACACGCATTCAAAAATAAAATTGAAACGCTATTTAAACAAACCGGACCCTCAGCTGCAGATATATTAGTCACCGGCAATGCGGTGATGCTGGCCAATATGGATCGGGAAGTATACGAAACCCAACTCATTACTCTGGCCATAGTCAGTGGTTTTTTACTTATCACTCTGCCAATCATTTTTCGTTCTTGGGTAATGGGTGTCGCCGGTCTATTACTGAACCTGTTCCCACTTGCATTTACCTATAGTCTCATGGCTTGGTCAGGCACCTCAGTTAACTTGGCGACAGTGATTGTAGGCGGCATCTCTTTAAGTATTGTCGTAGACGATACCATTCACTTTCTATATCGATTTAGATACTTTCGCTCCCAGGGGTTAGGATGGAACCAAGCGATTGACGAGACTATTTCCACTATAGGTCATAGCATCACGCTCACCTCTGTGATTTTAATTGGCGCCTTCTCGGTGATGACTCTGTCCACCTTTATGCCAGTATTTGCCATGGGAGTATTTTTCAGTATCGCGATCATCATGGCTTGGGCCATGGATCTCTTATTAGTACCTGTGCTATTGAGATATTGGGGGCAATGGGCAGATCCTGAATTAGCGGATGAAAAAGCCTCTCGACTGGAAAGAGCCTAGCAGGATCGCTATGCCGCGATGGCACGGTGAGACCCTCGACAATGCCTCACCGAATGGCAATAGGTAGTGCGTGCGCCGACGCCAGCTTGTCTTCGTCCCATGCTGAATTAATTAACCACAGCATTCGGTGAAAAATGTGTGTGACAACAAGCACTCAGAAACCTGACGTTGTCAACGGACACCCTTGCCGCATCTTTACCCATCACCCCTGTCAATACTGTCGTCACTCATACAACATCTATCAGGACCCGCCAGCATCTCAAAGCTCACTTTCCCACATGATTCATGCTACTTGCTTAACTCACTTATCCGGGTTATTTTTTTAGCAAACCTAATTGGATGAGTGTGTGATGCAACAGGATGAACTGAAAGCAACTCTTATTTGGGATTTTCCCCTTCGCTTGTTTCATTGGCTCTTAGTAGTGGGAATCATCGCAATGTTCGTCACCGCAAATTTGGGCAGCAGCCTATTTCACTACCACATCCTACTCGGACAGGGCATGTTACTATTGCTTCTGTTCCGCATGGTCTGGGGATTTGTTGGCGGAAAACATGCGCGATTTAGGGATTTTCTTTACTCTCCCAAGGCAATTAAAACCTATTTAAAAGGTCTTTCCGCAACAAACTACAATAGCACCGGTGGTCATAATCCTTTGGGATCTTTAAGTGTATGGCTGATATTGATATTGCTCAGTACGCAAACAATAACCGGGCTCTTTGCCACCGATGATATCAGTCACTCTGGACCACTAAACTTTTTGACCTATGGTGATATGGACTCTTTACTGACTGAGCTGCATCATTTAAATTTTCTACTTCTGCTCCTGGTTATCGCCATTCATATTGGAGCGGTTCTGTACTATCAATTTTTCAAAAGACAAAATCTGATCGCCACCATGTGGCACGGTTGGAAGCCGGCGAATGCCGCACCCAACTTTTCTTTTGCCCTAGCAAGAAGAGGGGGTGTGGTGTTCTTCTTAACCGCCGTGGTGGCTCTTATATCAATCTGGTTGATTCAAACACTCGCATAACCGGGATGATCTGGTATGGATCCGCTGCATGGCTGCCCACCCTCTCGCCTGAACCTCAGTCCTTTCGATACTTATCGTGACAGCCTTTACAACTATTTCCTACCTCCCCAAATGCCTGGGTAATATTACTTTTGTCACCGGTCGCAACTGCCTCTGATAACAGTTTTGATGTGGATTCAATATCAGTTAACTTCTGCTGAAAGTCCTGCCAGTTTTTCCAAATGTCCTTCTTTGCATCTGTTTTGACACGCTTCGGTCGAGTTTCCGGAAAACCTTCAGGGAGCATTGTCGCCATATCTGACAATCGATTGGCCCGGCGCTGGAAGTCCTCCAAATCATACCTACTCTCATCTTCCAACATGCGTTTCATCTGCGAAAAATCCCATGCCATGATATGAAACACACCCTCTCTATAGTCGACTTGATCCTGTGCTTCTGATCCTGCCTGGGCAAGAGAGTAGACGGATAATAAACCGCACCCCAACAATAGCCGCCATTTTCGTTGACTTCTTAACATCAGCGCTCCTCCATTAATTGATTAATCCTGATGAAACTTTAGCGGTTCCCTGATTGAGGGCTTCACCAAACTTCCTGTTCTGTATTAGCTGTTTCACATCTTGCCAAAAAGATAATGTGACCATCAGGGTAGCAGTCCAAAGTAACATGTCTGTTAATCCATGATGAGTCACAAAACGTAAGCCAATGCTTGTCACTAAAAAGATGTAAATGACACGCCCCCACTGGGATCGTCGCTCCGATACCGCATCTGCTGAGTACCAGGCGCGAAATAGAACAAAAGCGTAGCGAATTAAACCCAGCCATAAAATCCAAAACCCCATCCCGTGATATAAGTGTACTCCGAGACACAAGAACAGAATAGCCAATGCATCTGTTTCCATATCAAATCGTGCACCGAATTCAGTCTCTTCTTGACGCGCACGTGCGACTCGACCATCCACGCCGTCTAACAGTAAAAAAAGCACCACCACTGCAACAAAGAACTCATCTTGCATCGAACTCCAGATGGGTACTAAAAACAAGATACCCAAGCGCATTAAAGTAATGCTGTTTGCTAATCCAAAATTGAAAAAATGCCTCTGAGTCTGAAGCCAAATGGCGACACAGTACAACATGGAAATTGAGCCGACAAGCGGTACAACGACTATCCACTGCAAATAGGATGCAAGTAGCGCGGCGATTATCAGGCAGATTGAGTGCCACAACATCCAAGAATCCAGGTTGTCGGAGAGATCTTGCGCATTAAAGTAGAGAGCGTGCATACCGTGCATCGATGAATGGCAACAGAAAAACCTTACGCGACTTTCATCGGAGTGTATAGTGTCTTGAACAAACAGGCCGACATCGATATGTCAATGTATTGACGCCGCCACTGCTCCCATCTTATGTCATAATGAAATGAACCACTGTTCATTAGAAAAACAATACGTCCTACTCAATTATGACACCCGCCTCTAGCGTACACACTCTATTTAGTAGCTTAAATCAGCAGAAAATTCTGTTTCGTCATGCAAACACACAGCGTCCTTTTGTCACCGTAAGTTTTGCTCAAACCGCTGATGGTTGTCTGTCCACTACTTCATCCGAACGACTCTTTATCAGCAATGCGAGCGCATTGCGCATCACCCATCAGTTGCGTGCCGTTCACGCTGGGATCTTAGTGGGGGTGGAAACCGTTATCACTGATAACCCCCAACTGACCGTGAGACATGTGGCCGGTGACAATCCTTGCCGTATTGTATTAGACACTAATTTGAGGATCCCCCTCTCCTCCAGTTTATTGCATGATAAAGGTGGCCAAGTATTTTTAGCCACAGATAGAGGAGCACCCTTAGATAAGATCCAACAGTTCGAAGCCCTGGGCGCTAAGGTGCTGCCATTTGCTTGTGAGAGTACGGTTCCGCTAACACAATTACTGAATAAGCTCTATGAGTTGGGGATCCGGGAATTAATTGTAGAAGGGGGTGGCCAGGTGATCAGCTCCTTCCTTGCTCACGGATTGGTTGATTTTATGACTGTCACCATGGGTAAATTCTTTATTGGCAATGAACAGGCGGTTCGCTATCGAGTCACTGAGCCCCTCTCATTGGAAAGTTTCAATGCCATCTCTCTGGATGAAAATATTCTGTTTTGGGGTAACCCGCAACCCATGCAACTGAGTCAGGAAGATCCAGCTAACCAAGCAAACTATGCATCCATATGACTACCGCCAAAGTTCTATCATTTGACGCGCCCTATAAAATCTCGATTCAATCCCATGCCTTAAAAACACTGCAACAGAATCAACTACTCATTAAAAATCTTTATTCTGCAATTAGTGCCGGCACAGAGCTACTGGTGTATAGAGGCAATGTGCCTCACACCATTCCATTGGATGCCACTCTGTCACATCTGTCTCAACCAATTCGCTATCCCTTAAGTTATGGCTACGCCAGCGTCGGTTACGTGGAAGCAGTGGGTGATGCCATAGATCCTCAATACATCGATCAATTAGTGTTTAGTTTTTCCCCTCATGGATCCTATACGATCACCACCTCTGAACAGATCCAACTCTTACCTAAAGACATAGCACCGGAACAAGCCACGCTACTTGCCAGCATGGAAACGGCTCTCTCTGTGGTGATGGACGCCAAGCCTGTGATCGCTGAGCGAGTGGCGGTATTTGGATTAGGGACTGTGGGCTTGCTGGTTAGTTGGCTACTGTCACAATTTCCTGTTGCCGGGATCTCATTGTTCGATCCTCTTCAAACCCGGCTTGAACGTGCACACAACCTCATCGGACAAGCAACACAGCTCTCTGATAAGTTTGATCTCGCGTTTGATCTATCCGCACAAGCCTCTACCTTAAATCAAATCATTCCTAACATGCAGTACGATGGACGGATACTGGTGGGATCCTGGTATGGCAATCAATCTGCCCATATTCAGCTGGGAGACTATTTTCATCGCAACCACATTCAACTAATGAGCAGTCAGGTGAGCCATATTGCGCCCGATCTGAGAGGCCGTTTTGATCGTCAAAGGCGATTAGATAGCGCGCTACGACTGCTGCAAGAGTGTCCTTGGCAACAGCTCGTCAGCCATGTGGTGCCATTGGAAGCGTGCCCGACCCTCTACCACAGATTAGATCAAACGCCCCAGGACTATGGGCAAGTCTTGATCCGTTACGAGCATTAACTGATGTACCGATTAGGCCTGAATCGATTGTTTACTGCCCGCCACTACCTCGTCGGCGGTGATTGGGGCGCTGAAAACGAAGAACACGCCCACCAATACCGCCTGGAGTGCATTCTCAAAGGAAACCATTTGAATCATCATGGTTTCCTGATTGATATAGTTGAGCTGAATAATGTTCTAGATGGACTATTGTTAGAGTATGAAAATAAAACCTTAAACGCCTGTGCTGCTTTTAATGATCTCAATCCCAGCGTTGAAAATTTCGCACGTATTCTAAACCAAGCTCTTTGTGAACAACTTGGTACCCACCTGCTCACCAGCATTGAAATAATTCTATGGGAAGATGAAACTGCCTGGGCAAGTTTCACGCAACAAGTCAGTTGAACATTGCATTTCTATATCCTGGCGAACTACATCACTGTTCTGGTGGTTATAGGTACAACCGATGTTTGCTTGCGGCCCTTAAAAATCGAGATCTCGGCCTCACACATCTTTCCATAGACCACACAAGTCCCTCTCAATTAGCTGCCTATCTTGAGCAACAGCAAGTATCTGTGGTAATAGAGGATTCTCTTGCTTATTCTGAATTCATCCCGCTGAATCAGAACCTAAAAAAGCTGCCCGCTATTTCGGTGACGGGATTGATTCACAATGTTCACAGTTATCTGAATCAAACCGCCAATTCCCTAGAGGAGGAGAAACGCTATTTCGACACTCTCGATAGTGTGATTTGCGTGAGCAACATTATCAACTCAATGGTTTCAGATTTGTCTTCCCAATCACCACCCAGCCTCGTGCTGAACCCAGGGCGTGCAGACTCAATACATGAGGACGCTAACTCCCCTATAAACACAGAATTTCCGGATCCTCTGAAGCTTATTTGCGTTGCTCATTTTTTGCCTCATAAACGACAACTGGAATTGATTCAGGCTTTGGCCAGGGTAAATGAATTCAATTGGCAACTCACTTTGGTAGGCTCACTAAATTTGGATCCAAACTATACACAACAAGTTCAGCAAGAAATCCGACGCCAACGGTTAACGTCTCAGATCACCTGTGCGGGACAATTAACTCAAAGAGATCTGGCATGCCTCTATCCTCAACATCATGTATTCATTCAAGCATCAACGTTTGAGTCTTTTGGTTTGGTGTTGTTAGAAGCCTATCAGTTTGGCTTGCCCGTTATAAGCTTTGCCAATGGTGAACCGAAACACCTTATTAAACATGGCACCACCGGATTTTGGCATGCCAATCTAAGCCACTTACCTCAAGCATTGTCAAAAATAAGCGCACAAAATATCTACCAGAACATGTCTGAAGCATGTCGTCAGGCGTATCTCGCTTGGCCAAGTTGGTCTACACAGGCCAAGCACCTTGAAAACTTTTTACGTGCATCCCTTCAATCTTAGCTCTCAATCCGACACACCATTCACAACTGATACAGATCTAATGATGCATTGCTAAAGCCTCTCTAAAATAGGGCAGGTATACACGAAAACCATGCACAGGTGAGAGGGGATTCCATTCTAAGGGTCCTAATCCGACTAGCGTCACTACCTGCGCGTCCTGTCCTGGACGAGCGCCCAGTGCACCGACACCAAACAGCCAGGGAATAGGATCAAGACGATTAATATAATGGGTATATTTTGGCCCGTCTGGATAATGTCGCGATGCACCACCATAGGTAATGACATGAATTAGATTCATGGATTGTGCAGTTCGTGCCTCATTAGAATCATACATGACGGCCAAATTTCGTTTCACTCGCCTCAGTGCATCCACCACTATATGTGTCCCCTTGCTACCAGTTAAAAGATAGAACTCAGAATTCTGTTTTAATTGCTGATGAATTAACTGGGTCAAGGTATGTTCTGCACTGACATGAGTATGGGCTTGCGACCACCCTTTTTTTCGCGGAAAAAATTCATTGTTATAGATCCCAATATAGGCACTATTGGTCTCCTCGGCAAAACGAAGCAGCTTTTGATATTGGCGAGTGAGGCTGTTCATCGCCCCGTTCACAAACATCACCAAAGGCTTCGGAGCAGCCGTACCCACACCAATGGTGGAAAGATCTATTTGCAGTACCTGGTCTGGATGATAAACACATCCTTGCCTGCCCACCACAAAACCGTCCCAGGAATCCGCTCCAGACACCGCATTCCGACTCGGTTGGCAATCCTCCTGTCGCGGCAAAGAAACACAAGCTGATAACAGCAAAGAGGCGAACAGGATTAAAACTAAGGCACATCTAGTCATAAGCACTGTTGATTGGTTGGCGGCAACACATTCCTCACCCTGCCCACCGCAGGTTGCACACAGGCATCTCCTGTTCATCACTCACGCAAAATGACGTTACACTTATTCTCATCGCACATACCTGGTCCCTTTATCGACAAAGCACCACGATTATGATGAACTCCCTTAAAGAGAGACTTGAAACAGAATAGCAGAATATAAACCCAACAACTGAATGAGCAAAAGAAAGACTTATCCCCTTAGCAGCTATTATGGCCTCGCCCGCTCCTGGTTAATCTACTACGGACAACCCTGGCGTCGTCCGGCAAGAATTCGCTTCTATTCACAGTTGATTCAACCCGGCAGCCTCTGTTTCGATATCGGTGCCCACCTAGGCAACCGGGTGGATGCCTTCCTTACTTGTGGTGCACAAAAAGTGGTGGCAGTAGAACCTCAACCTCTTTTCTACCGATACTTACAAAATCGCTATGGTCAAGATCCCCACACTGAAATTTTAAATTTGGGCATAGACAGCAAAGAAGGCGTGAAACATCTATATCTCAGTAGTGCCACACCCACCGTCAGCAGTTTTTCCGCAGATTGGATAAAAGAGGTTCAGCAGGATATTCGATTCAAATCGATTCAATGGAATCACACAGAACAGATATCTATGATCAGCCTAGATGATCTCATTGAAAAATATGGCCGACCCGATTTTTGTAAAATTGATGTGGAGGGATTCGAAGAACAAGCGCTACAGGGCCTAAGCAGCGCCCTCCCAGCGCTTTCCTTCGAATATATCCCAATTGCCAAAGAAAGGGCCTTTCACTGCCTGGATAGGTTAGAGATGCTCGCAGAGTACGAATATAACTATTGCCAAAAAGAACGAATGCAATGGTGTCATGACGCTTGGATGAATGCGTCCGAGATGAAACAGAGGTTAGAACACATGGCTATTTCTGCGCCTTCTGGCGACATCTATGCGCGACTGGTAGTCGATTAAAATTAATCTGCAAAATTTTAATCTCACCTATAGACCTTTAGCCAATTAAGGCGCGATGCCGTCCATTGCCACACGAAAACCGAGTACCAAATTTTTTCGGAACAGTACCTCTTTACTGCGCGCGGCCGAGCGCATCAGATGGGGCTCATGGGACCAGGATCCCCCACGAATGACACGGTAACGGCAATCCCCTTCCTGCCAAACTTCTCCGTTGCGGGGTGCATTCTCGTAAGTGTCGTTCCAACAATCCGCCACCCACTCCCACAGATTGCCATGCATATCATGCAAGCCAAAACCGTTGGGGGCAAAACTGCCAACCGGGGCCGGAGAGATGCCGTCCCACGCACTTGCACAGCCCTGACAATTCGCTAAATTGTCATCCACTCGATCTCCCCAGCTGTAGCGGCTCTCACTGCCCGCCCGCGCGGCGTATTCCCATTCTGCCTCACTAGGCAACCGAAAGGGCTGATCCGTCACTTCACTTAACCACTGCACATAAGCTTGAGCATCGCGCCAACTCACATTAAATACAGGCAAATTCTGCTGATCCCAGTCTCTTGGATCGTCAGGTAGTGTGCGCTCTGTCGCTGCTGCAAATTGCCTATACTGTTCTAATGTCACTTCAAAGCGACCCAAAGAAAAAGAATCGATATAGACTCGGCCTATTGGATGTTCCCGCTCTATATTGGAATCTAACCCACCTCTCTGAAACTCACCAGCGGGAATTGGCACCATTTCCGGTACAGACAAATCGCCACCCGGAGCATAGAGCGTGGATGCGGTCACTGGATCCGTTGCCTCAAGTGCCCCATTTACATGTACACCCGCACTAGGTAAATCATCACCTTGCCGTGGGAAAAGAAAACCAGCGATTAAGACCAACCCCAGTGCCAGCAGCAGTAACAAATAAAATTGATTTTTGTGCATAGTGATCACCCATGCGCTGATGGATCGTCACAACCAATTGAGTACTTATTGGAACAGTCTTCGTTCCGGACTTTTTTCAAGCCCGTTCGAGAGTCATCCAAAGACTATATTAGAATAATACCAAATGAAAAATCTAGAGACAGCAATCGTTAGATTATGCCCGCTTCGGAAACAACGCCTCCGGGCGCCAAATAAAAGCATGGTGATTTAACTCGGGCGGGATCTGATTGGCGATTTTTGCATGCGCCTCAGGCAGTTCGGTCCAATGTAATTCAGGATCCATATGATGCGCTGCGTGGTAACCAAGATTGCAAGTGATAAAGTTGAAAAAAGGATTCAGATTGTTTCGTGAGGCCACCACGGGATCAGTCGTATCTAATTCTGCGTGATGTGGATAGGTCGCGTCTAGCAGGAAGAAGACCATTGAAATCATAGGGATAAGATAGAGCACTAACGCATTCACTGGATTAAAATAGAACAATACCGCCAGTATGACATTGCTCAATGCAAACATAATGAAAAACTTTCTCAATAGTTGCGGAAAGTGCAATCCAATGCGAACAATATTGGGATACAACATAAGAGAATTTTTAATGCAGTATTCCCAACGTCCCATCACATCCCCGTCCTTGCTTTTCCATGCAGAGGGATCACGCATCGGATCTAAGTAGTGTGCATGGTGTCCGACGTTGTGATGCAAGGTCCAAGCATAAGGTGAGGTGCCATTTTGAAAATAAAGCAGCACTTCATAGAATCGATTTAAGGGCATCACCGTCATCGTATTTCGATGATGCTGGTTGTGTCCGAACGCGATTGACATAGCGAATAACGGGCTCAAAGCCAAAGAGGCCACACAGGCCAACCAAAAAGAGTCAATTGCTAAGAAAGCCGTGAATTGAAGAACAGCAGTGACAAGCGTGACGATCACCTGCCATTTGTCGACAGAATGATGAAATAATTTTTGGGAAAGCATTAAAAGACTAATCTCATTAATTTCAGTTTTTTATATTCCACGCCAATACTCTTAACTGAGTCAGCATGGCACCGGGCTTCACACCACACCTCTTCTTCTCTTTAATGGTGCGACAAAATAGCACAATGACGACAATGCACAAGTCTTATTCTCCAACATCATGCAGATTTTCACTCCATAAGTTATTACTAATTTACTGATATGGATAAACAGACAGTACAAATGTCATCCAATCAATCTAGGGGCAAGATAAGTGCGACTCATTCCAGTCGAAAAAGAAAAATGGATTGACTACTTGCCACCGGGCTGCCGACAGGCTGTGCAACTCATCCTATGGAGATAAGGCGCACAGCAGGCTGCACTTCTGTTAACAAGAAGCCAGATCTATGCCACTACGGACTGGGAAAACCTGAGAGTCGCTTAGCCTCAGCGCAGCTCTTTAGAGCTGAGTCCCAATGTTTGGCGGGCGACAATCAGTTGCTGGATCTGTTGCGTGCCCTCAAAGATATCCAAGATCTTGGAATCTCTGGCAAACTTCTCTAGCAGAGTGTCGTGGCTGTAGCCCAAGGAGTGGCAGAGCTCCACACAACGCAAGGTGACATAATTACCCACCCGGCCGGCTTTCGCTTTGCATATGGATGCCTCTTTGGAATTAGGCTGTCGGTTGTCTGCCATCCACGCCGCTTTCAGTGTCAGCAGTCTGGCGGCCTCTAAGTCCGCTTCCATTCGATAAATCTCCGCTTCAAGGGATGAAGCGTTGAAAGAAGTTTTAGAATAAGAAGGCTCCACACCCTCTTGTTTCAAAAGATCTTTAGTCATATCGAGCGCCGCGCGTCCCACACCCAATGCCATCGCAGCCACCACTGGTCGAGTGTTATCAAATGTCTGCATGACACCACCGAAGCCCTTTTTGGTGTCAATTTCTGCAGAGCCCAAAATATTGTCTTTAGGAATACGGCAATTGGTGAAAGTAATGGCAGCCGTGTCGGATGCACGAATACCCATTTTCTTTTCCAGTCGCACCACTTCTAAGCCAGGCGCATCTTTCTCCACCACAAAGGATTTAATGGCCGCCTTGCCCTTAGATTTATCCAGAGTGGCCCAGACTACCACCACTTCACATCGACCTCCGTCGGTGACAAAAATCTTTTCACCATTCAAGACCCACTCATCACCGTCCAGAGTGGCGGTAGTACTAATATTAGCCGAATCAGATCCGGTGCCAGGCTCTGTAATCGCCATCGCAGCCCATTTACCACCGAAGCGCTCAAGCTGAGATTCCGTGGCCACTGCTGAAATGGCCGCGTTTCCCAGACCTTGGCCAGGCATGGCTAACATGAGACCACAATCACCCCAACACATGTTCTCCACTGCCACCACGCCGATCATATTGCCGGCGTTCTTGACGCCTTCATCTTTTTTGTCTTTGGAATCTTTAGAGCCAGATCCACCACCGGCACCTAAACCACCTAGGCCGCCACCGCTTTGACCCATCATGTTCTTAATAGGATCTAATTCCTTCGGCGGCTCATGTTCCTGGGTGTCATATTTGCGCGAAATAGGACGCAACATGGATTTCGCCATGCCCCCGGTCATTTTCTCGATATTAGTGATTCGTGCAGGAAGCTCTAAATTAATCATAACATTTACCTTTAAAATACTGATTTATATAAAAACAAAACCAGAACAATAGCTGAGAAATTACTTTAACTCCTGGGAGGAGAGACCCAAAATATGTCGCGCTACTATGAGCTGCTGGATCTGCTGAGTGCCTTCAAAGATATCTAAAATCTTCGAATCACGAGCAAATTTTTCCAACAACACTTCATGAGAATAACCCATCGCATGACACAGCTCCACACAACGCAGGGTAATATAGTTGCCCACTCGCCCGGCTTTGGCTTTCGCCATTGAGGCCTCTTTTGAGTTGGGTTGGCCATTGTCTGCCATCCAAGCGGCTTTTAAACAGAGCAGACGTGCAGCCTCTAGATCTGCCTCCATGCGATAGAGTTCTGCCTCCAACGCAGTGGCATTAAAGGTAGTGCGATCATAAGCCGGTTCAACATTTTCTTTTGCGTAGAGATCACGGGTCATATCCAGCGCAGCACGGCCCACACCCACTGCCATCGCACCAACCGCAGGACGGGTATTGTCGAAGGTCTGCATGACACCACCGAACCCCTTTTTGGTGTCAATTTCTGGTGATCCCAGAATGTGATCTTTTGGAATACGCACGTTGTCAAAAGTGATGGCAGCCGTATCGGACACCCGCAGCCCCATTTTCTTCTCCAGGCGCACTTGGTTCACACCGGGTGCATCTTTTGGCACCACAAATGATTTTATTGCCGCTTTACCCTTTGTTTTGTCCAGGGTAGCCCAAACCACAATCACCTCACAGCGACCGCCACCAGAAATGAAAATCTTCTCACCATTGATGACCCACTCGTCACCATCCAATTTAGCAGTTGTTTGAATATTGGCTGAATCCGATCCGGTGCCTGGCTCAGTGATGGCCATGGATGCCCACTTTTTGCCAAAAATTTCCATCTGTTCTGGAGTAGCCACGGCAGAGATAGCCGCATTGCCTAAACCCTGGCCCGGAATGGCCATACTCAGTCCGGCATCACCCCACATCATTTCAATGGCAGCCACAATGCCCATCATGTTGCCGCCGTTCTTAATGGATTCTGCTTGACCCTCTTTTGAAGAAGAGCCGCCACCACCAAGACCACCCATGCCGCCTTGACCCATCATTTTGCCAAACGCGTCTAGCTCAGTGGGAACTGCATGCTCAGCGGTATCATATTTACGGGAAATTGGTCGGAACATGCTTGACGCCATCTGATGCGTCATTTTTTGAATATTGACTAGCTTCTTTGGTATCTCAAGATTAATCATAAAATCTATTCTCTCAATAAATCCAGGAATGCTGCGACATCAAAGATGGAAAGTGCCCTCTAAAATGGCCACTGAACGCAGATTCCGATACCAAAGTTCGACCATATGCTCGCGAATAAAACCGTGTCCACCGAGCAGTTGCACGCCATTGGTGCCAATTTCCATGGTGCGTTCGCTGGCGAAACTGTGTGCTAGAAACGCTTCTTTGTGAAAATCCAATCCCTGCTCTGCTTTGCTTGCCGCGCGATAAACCAACAGACGCATTCCCTCTAACTCAATGGCGATGTTTGCCACCATGAACGCCACTGCCTGGCGATGAGAAATGGGATCGCCAAAAGCCACACGGGTATTGGTGTAGTCCACCACATAAGCCAATACGGCTTCACATACACCAATTGCAGCGGCGCAGACGCCTAATCGAGACAAATCCACCAATCGTTGATAGTCAAATTCAACTTCATTTTCTCCCAACAGAGCATCCGCACCCACCTTCACCTCTTCGAGGGTAATTTTGGCTTTGCTCATGGGTCTTAAGCCCATCGCTTCTTGCGGCTCTGCGCTAATTCCCGCTGCGCCTTTTTCAACTAGGAATGCGGCTGGTTTGCCTTCTAAATTGGCAATCACGACCAGTAACTCCGCTTCTGCACCGTGAGGGACCAAAGCTTTTACCCCATTCAGCACAAAACCGTCACCTGATGCCGTTGCCGTGGTTTGAATATCTTGCGCATCAAAGGTGGCTCGAGGCTCCATCAATGCAATGGCCGCAGCAAAGAATGTTTCTTCGGCAAATTTGGGCAAATATTTCTCTTTTTGTTTCGCACTACCTTGATCCATGATCAGATTGGCCACACCTAAAGGTGCTAGTGCACCCAATGCAAGAGAGAAATCCCCTTTTCCCAAATCTTCGGCGATGAGCATATTGGAAACAGGAGACCGCGGCGCCCCGCCTCCACCAAACTCTTCTGGGATAGACATCATATTGACGCCCAGTTCAATAACCTTGTCATAGAAACCTTCTGGCGCAGCAGCGGCTTCGTCGGCGTCGCGAGAGATAGATCGCATTTCCGATTCTGCAAATCGCGCCATGGTTTCCCGTGTAATGCGTTGATCATCGGTCAGTGTTAAATCAAAAGGGAGATCTTGTTTTGCCTCAGCCATTATTCTGGTTCCTCTTCATCTTCTCGAGAATTACTTCGCTATTCGTCGCAGACAGTTGTCTAAGCGGTGCCAATACCTAATTGGTTGCAATAGAGAGCCTTCTTACTAGACGTTTATATAAATATAAGCTACTAAAACATCAGCCAAAAAACTCTGCACATACCTTTGTGAGCCAAATAGGTCTGCTGGCGCGGAGCGCAGTTTATCAGCTAATGCTAAAAAACCAAAATCACCAGAATGTTTAGGGACGCCCCTCGCTCCATGGGACCTAGAGTGGCATGCTCTAATGAGAGAACTGAACTTTCTGGAATGGAGGAGAATAGATTTGCAGCAGGCCGCCGGAAGTTTCGGTCACTTAAGAAAATTATTTTTTTGAACCTGCTTTTCTTACCCTAACCTACTCGATCTGCCTTGCCTATCTTGTGTTTGTACCATCGACCATAGCGCGTAGTTCTTAGGGCACAATGCCTTGCAGCTATTGCGTCCGACGGTCCTATCAAAGTTGTCCATATAAGAGACTTTAATATTTTATTTTGAACACGCGAGGGATGGTTGAACTAAAAGTCAATTTAATCAGGTTTCTTGCAAAATTCTTTAGAGTAACTTTCCAGTAAGTCTTGGAAATTTGGGCCTACCATATAAAAATAGGTCTCGTTGTCGTATATGAGTACTTCTCTTTCTGGTTCTTTAATCTCCCACCAATCTCCTTCACAATCTAGTTTTACTGCATTACTTTCTGTGAAACGTTTTACTACTTCGTTAAAATTAGGGCTATTACTTCGTAAGCCATAATAGAATACGCTATCAGCTGACGTCCCACTGTAAAATACATGTCTTGTTTCGAAGTTAATTAGGAATCTCCTTGGTATCTCGATAACTTCTCCTTTAATAAACACAGGTGTGTTTTTGTAGTAATTCATGACATAGAGCCGAGTAAATATATCTGCAATAATCAGAATTCCGATTATTATTAACCAAGTTTTAAATTCTGATTTTATAGTCAATTATTTACAATTCTTGAGAGTATAATTTTCCAATAGTTTTTGGAGTTTTGACTGAGAAACAGACTCTAGTGATTCGTTAAATATTTCGCCAATATTTTCGGCAGTTTCAAAAACAAGCTCATCACTTATGTTTTTTCTTTCTACAAAATGCGGCTGTCCAGTTTCTGGATTTTCATACAATATGCCATAGCTCTTAGGTAGCAATAACTGCAAGGCATCCCGACATACGGTCTTACGTTGCTTTCTGGCATCACGCTTCTATTCACAATAATCCTCATAATATAGCGAATAGAAATCTTTAAAATTATATCCAACAAATAACATAAAATAATCATCGTGAGTCACTAGAACGTGTTTTGTTGGATTTTCAAATTTCAACCACTCACCCACGCAATCAATTTTTTCTGCATTGTTTTGAACAAAATATTCCTTAAGTTCCTCATTACTTTCTTTATTTTCTTCCAGAACCGCATAGTAAATACGATTGCCCTTTTTATGCCAAAGAAATCTGCTTAACTCTGAGTTAATATTTAGATCATAGCTCCTTGGCGCTCTCAATAAATTGTCGTCTACTACTACATATCTTTCAAAAGTACAATACAACCAAAGAATTCCAAGAACCAATCCAATAAAAAATACAATAAAAAACGCCTTCACAAAGAGATACAGTTCCTTTTTATATTTTCGTAATATTGAATTCCCTTCTTTCAACACATTAGTTACACACCTATTTTTTCTAACGAATAGGACAATAATTTAGTTCATCTATCAGTTTCTTAGAACCAGGTGGAACAGTCTCTGCCGCTGTGTGCAGTAGGTCTAGAACTTCTACCGCCGTTTCCACAAAATCTTCTCTACTATCATTTAGCTTTACTTCAATATTCAGTTTTCCGGTTTCTGGATCAACTTCTAAAGCGGGCCCCCTATTCTTTCCATCAATACGATCATTAACATTATTTACAAAATCATTTTAGATCAACATGCATTATCGGATTTTGCAATACATAACCGTATAAATTTAACCCACCATCAAACCGAATTGGATCCTTAGTAGTCCATCGCCCAATCTCTGCATCATAGTCATGGGCATCACATGGAGTCTGTGCGGTGTGAACACACGTAAATAATTTATAGATAGTAACTGATGGACTCGTCTAGCGGTACGCGGGAGGTGCGGTATTGGTTAATGGCATGTTCCATGTCGGCATAGCCAAATGAGATCCCGCATACTAATTTTAAATTGTCGGCGATTTGAAATCGTTGGCGAATGAAGTCTGGATAGGACGCGAGTGCGGCTTGCGCCACCGCATCCACGCCTTCATTTTTCGCTGCCAGCAACACAGAGTTGACGTAGAGCCCGCAGTCGACGCCGCCATAAAACCCAAAATGATCGTCCAAGAAAATAAACATCGCGTGAGGGGCATCAAAAAAACGAAAATTCTGCATCGTTTGCTTCATGCCTGCCATTCGATCTTCTTTGGGAATGCCGATGGAATCATACAGCTGAAATCCGCACTCTTTTCGTCTGCCTTTGTAGGGTTCCACATACTGAGTGGGAAAGGGGAAATCGGTTTTAGGAAAGTGACCTGACTGCACATGATCCCACAGTGCCTCCCGTAATTGATCGGTATGCTCCCCACCCGTGACAATCACTTTCCACGGCTGGGTGTTACACCAAGAGGGCGTCAACTGTGCCAAAGCTAAAATTTTCTCAATGGTTTCCTGAGGAACCTGTTTGTCCAAATACTTGCGAATGCTGAGTCGTTCGTGCATTAAAGATTCGAATTCCATAAGAGTCCTCTTTCCGTTTGGTCAATGACTCAGGTTATCAGTTCACTTTGATAAACGCTCATCGGTAAGTAGGAAGTGATAACTAGTCAATGTCCACGTACACCATGCCGTCTTCAATTTTGGTGGCATAGGTCTGCAAACATTTTTCACCACGAATAACATTCAATAACTGGACGCCAGGCGGAAAGTTCGCCCACTTCACCACCTCACCTGTTTTGATATCAAATTCGGCGCGATGCAATGGACACCGTACTTTGCCTGATTCTATTTTTCCTTTTTCTAAAGGCGCAAAGGTATGGGTGCAAGATCGTTGTGTGGCAAAGAAACCTTCTTCTAAATGATAGAGAACAATATTGGTGCCGTTGAGGCTAAACTTCGCCATCATGCCCACATCCATCGCTGCTGCCGGACAAACTTTTTCAAAACTCATGACTGTCTCCTTTAACTTTTCTTTGTTTTGTGGTTGTGTTTTATGATTGTGTTTAGTAATTCATGATCCCCAAGATCACCAAGTAAATATATAAAGTGGCAATTAACCCAACCGTATAGGCCACTGTTCTCAGTGGCGTGATACCCGCTAAATACACAATTGGGTGTACCAATCTCGATACCAAAAAAGTCACTGCGGCAACGGATGTGCCTAGTGTAAATGCTTCCAGATTAGCCGCGAGTAAAACGGCTACTGCAAAAGGGATGAAATTCTCCTGATAGTTTGCAAAGGCTCGCTCCGCCCTGGCACCGAATTGAGACAATGCGCTGGGGTCGATACCATCCCGCGCAGAAGTCATAAACGCCACACCATAAGCTTGAAACTTAGTGGCAGTATGCAAATAGATTAATCCCACATATAGAAATACGGATGCGATTAACATTTTTAACTCTATGGCAATGGGCGTCATCCCTATCTCCAGTTATCTCAGAATGGAACTCAACTACTGTACGATGGACTGCTCCCTAACATATGATTTTGCTTGCAGTCCACACAATCACTTTTCTGGAGTGTGACTCTTATCTAAAAATTTGTCGTAATGTATTTCAGATTCCGGCATGCCTTTTTCTTCGAGCACCTGCATCGCCGCGTCGATCATTGGCGGCGGACCACACATATAAGCACTGGCTTGCGCCACATCAAAATCTTGTTGGCCAATGAACTCTGTCACCATACCTCTCGGACCTTGCCAATCGCTATCCTCGGGCTCTTCCGATAGCACAGGAATAAAATTAAACTTTCCAGACCAGCGATTACGAATGTTTTCCATCTCTTTTTCACAGTACACATCTTTCTGGGTGCGCGCACCGTATAGATAGACCACCTCGCGAGTGCAATTTTGTGTGGCCGCATGTTCTAAAATCGCTTTTAAAGGTGCCATTCCACTACCACCGGCGATGCATAACATCGGTTTACGGCTGGCTTTTAAATGGAAGGTGCCTAATGGACCATCGACTTTTACCTCAGCGCCTGCTCTGTCTTCGGCATGGATCCAATCTGTTAAGGCGCCACCTGGCACGTGTCTAATATGAAAGGTCACCCGTGAGTTACCACCCGACAGTGGCGGCTCTGCGAATGAATAAGAGCGCGCTTCTTCAATGACGCCAGGCACACTGACATCTGCATATTGCCCCGCCGTGTACTCAATCGGTTGCACCAGATCGATAGTCACTGCCAGAATATCGTGGGTCAGTGCCTCTGTCTTGGCGATGGTGCCCGCGATGACTTTTTCTTGCACCATCTCCATGTCGTCTTCGAGTTCAGACACCTCTACCACTACGGCTGATCGTGGCTGTGCCTGACAGGCTAAAATGTATCCCTCGCGTAATTCTTCTTCGCTCAACACATAAGAGGTATCCGTCAACTGTTTCACATCACCTTCGATTAATTTACAACGACAAGATAGGCAACTCCCCACTCGACAACTATGTGGAAATGGGATGCCTGCGGCAAGGGCGGCTTGTAAGATGCTCTCCTTGGGTTTCACCTCGATAGACTTGGGCGACCCACCTGTTGCGGTACGTATCTCCACGGGGAGAGGTTCTTGACTGACTTTGTTCCTCTTTAAAAATCCAAACACCATACTGCGCTATCCTGTCTATTTATTAATAAAAACGAAGAAGAATGTACACGTCTTTTACGCTGCGTGTTCCTGCATACTTGCTTGATTCTTAAGCCATTTCTAATTTTATTAAAATTTAACCACGGCACTAATTCGGTCCAACTGTAGCCAAACTACTCTATGATTGCAAGCTGTTGAAAGGCCAGCCAAATCGAGCACTTTGCGTCACCACTTTGGAGTCTGCTCTATTCTCAGAGTGGGACTCCTTGTGCCAACCAATTGCTGGCACATCTTCCGCATCCGATGTGCTGAGTGACCATGCCACATGCACACTTGTGCGTCTCAAATGGCCCGCCGTACGGGTACACCAAGCTTCCATTGGATGCGCCCCCTGTCTCGCCCGTCACATGACTTGCGCTTGAGGTTGATTGATTAAACTCATTAATTTGAACGCAACCATGCAGAAAAGCGGCGGTCTAAGATACCCCCGCCCGCCCACCTATGCAGATATAACCAACAAACAGATGCTGATTTGTCCTCATGCTCGACAGTGCAATTAAAAAATAAAGTGCCTAAGCATCTCTATGACAAAGAGAAATTCACCTATTTTCAAAAATTTAAGGGGCTTTCCAATTTGCTTTCCACAACCAAGCTCAATATGATCTACGCCCTTGCGATATTGTCCAAGAACCTCAAGCGACAATATTGAACTGAAATGCGAATCGATAACCAAGAGACGATAGCCATGCCCGTACCACGTGATATCGCGGAAGAAGTGTTAGAGAACATTTTGAGCGAAAACTTTGTGCCCTTGTTTTTACATCTCACCATGGAGCTGGTGAACAAAATGATGGAAATGATGCAAGGACCACGGCCGCAAATCCAGATTTCTGAGTTTGTTGAACCGTTGCAACTTAAAAAAACCAAGATCAAAATTAAGGATATGACGGTGATTTATAAAACGCCACCCATGACTATCACCACCGAGTGGGTATACATGGATGACAACTATCGAATACGCGATCTCTCTTACAAACCCAATTGGATATGGGCACTACTACATTTTAGAACTATGAAACAGGTGAAAGAGAAAATGGAAGCCGCCAGAGCGCAGGCGGAGGCCGACGCGCAAGAAGCGGCTCGTCTGGCAGAAGAAAAAGCCCAAGCAAAACTGGAGGCCGAATCTGCTACAACAAAAGAGCCAAGCAACGCACCTGCACAAGGGCAGTCGTGAATCACTCTGCCACAAGTTCTAATGTTAAGTTTTCTAAAGTGGCGCCCGCTCTGTTCTTGTCTACCGGATTTTTAACCCGTTCATATCGACTGTGATCCTAAGGAATACACCATGCTAAGACCCGCCTCAATTTCCGCCGCCAACCTTCACCGACGGCGTCAGATGACTGCGGTGAATCCAGAAAATCACCCAGCCAAACTGGGCCCGCGCATTTTCGCCGATACGGCAGACATTGCCGAGATCCAACCACTTTTTGATGCCGGGATTATTAACGGTGTGACCACCAATCCCACCTTATTGAAAAAGGCGGGCGCAGATTCTTGGGAAAGCTCTCTGCGCATATTAAAAGACATTTTGGCGTTGTTAGATCCCTACCCTGTGAGTCTCGAACTCACTGAACTCACCGAGACCGGCATGTTACAACAAGCACAGGAGTTGGCTTCACTGGGTCAAAACAGTGTGATTAAAGTGCCCGTAGGCGGCTACCAAGCGGTCAATGAGGACTATGATCCCTTCACCGGATTAAAAGTGTTGCGGGCGTTATGGCAACAAGACATCAAAACCAATGCCACTTTGATTTTTAACACCACGCAGGCGTTTTGGGCAGCCAATGCAGGCGCGACTTATGTGAGCCCATTTTTGGGACGTCTGGCAGATTACTGCTATCAAAATGATCTGCCGGAAAAAGCGCCGGGTAATGCACTGTACATAGTAGAAGACCACAAAAATTCTCGTGGCGACCAAAACGTCTATAATACTGAATATGTCGCCAGTGGTGGTGCCATTAAAGACGCCGGGGTCAGACTGATCCATGAGATTGTCACTGTGTTTGCCAATTATGACATTCAAACTGAAGTCCTGGCTGCCAGTGTGCGACACGCCGTTCAACTTTCTGAAGTCTTACTCGCAGGGGCAGACATCTTAACCGTACCCGCAAAGGTATTAATGCAAGTTGCGGATCACCCCCTTTCGAGTGCGGGGATGAAAACGTTCTTTGAAGATTCGAAGGCATTTACAAGCGAATGACACACAACACTAAAGGCATCCATCACCATGTCTAGCTGCTTACCCTTATTGGTCGAACTGGAACAAATAGAAAGCAGTCTACAGGATCCTAATGTGGTGATCGTGGACTTAAGCCGACTCCCGAGCTATGTGACTCACCATATTCCTGGCGCCGTCCATCTGGAATACGCCGCCTTGGTAAGAAGCGCGCCACCGGTGATGGGATTGTTGCCCGATCTGCATCAATTACAAAGCACGTTACAGGCACTGGGTATCTATCCCGATTCACACGTAGTGGCCTACGATGACGAAGGCGGCGGCAAAGCCAGTAGACTTTTGTGGACCTTGGATTGCATCGGCCATCAAAGCACATCCTTAGTTAACGGCGGCATCCAAGCCTGGATCCAGGGTGGCTATGACACTGAAACTAACCGGGTCTCTGTGACTAAATCTGACTATCAGATCTCTCAATATCTTCCGGAAGCCATTGCAGACAAAAATTACATTTTGCAACATATTGAGGATGAGAATGTCATTTTTTTAGATACTCGAACTGCCGGCGAATTCACGGGTAGAGATGTACGTGCGGCACGGGGTGGACACATTCCAGGCGCGCGACATCTAGAGTGGATAGCTAACATAGACATTGACAATGCAGTCAGGTTAAAACCGGCAGACCTCATTGAATCTCAATTGCAAGCGCTCAATATCACTCGTGATAAAACCATTGTCACCTATTGTCAAACCCATCATCGTTCTTCACACACCTACATGACCTTAAAAATCTTAGGATTCGAACAAATTAAAGGTTATCCCGGCGCTTGGTCTGAGTGGGGGAATGATCCCGATACACCCATTGAGCTTGATCCCTCTTTGAACCTATCCAGATGAATTCGCAGAAGCTAAGAATCTATCTAACAGCGGCTTTGCTGTTTCTACTATCGGCATCGATTCTCTTTGGTTTCGTCTACACACTGACGCATCAAAAGTCCGATGAATCGATTGAGACAACCACAACAGATGCGATCCGTTGGTCTAGAGAGAATGCCCGCGCCATTTCGAACGTTGGTTGGACAACTCACTTAGGGGAAACATTGACCACAAACGACTGGCAAGACAAGTGGAGTTTTGTTTTCTTCGGTTTTACACATTGTCCAGATATTTGTCCCGCCACTCTATACACATTGAGCCAAGTTCGCGACCAACTTCAGGAGAGTTCGCTCATTCAAACCACGCAATTTATCCTCATTACAGTGGATCCCGAACGAGACACTTCCGATCAGTTAGCTCACTACCTCATCCCCTACGGCAATAACTTTATAGGACTCAGAACCACTCCTCAAGATTTGAGCCAGATTACCAGTGAATTTGGTGTGGCTATCTCCTCGACCCGCAATCAGGATAATGCTGAATCTATTAGTCACACGACTGCTCTATTTTTAATCAATCCAGATGCTAGAATACAGGCTCTGTTCACCACGCCTCACGACGCCACTGCCATTAGACATGAATATGAGCACATTCGAACAGAATTTGAGAGAAATTAATTTAAACCAATTATTCTGATAATTATCTGATGTTCGACCGTCTTAAAGTGGGGATCCAATACCTTCTGCCGCAGAAACAGTTATCCCTGTTGGTGGGAGACGTGGCACGTATCCGAACTCATTGGATCAAAGATCCCCTTATCTATTGGTTTATTGATAGATATGGTGTCAACATGGACGAGGCAGTACACCAAAGGGCGGAAGATTATCACGACTTTTATTCCTTCTTCACCCGCCCGCTCAAGCCCGGACTACGTAAAATAGAAGGCGATGACTACACTGTGATCTCGCCGGTTGACGGCACCTTAAGTCAGCTGGGTCAAATCTACAAAGGCAATCTTGTACAAGCGAAAAACCGTGCTTATTCTCTCGCCGCGCTGTTAGGAAAAGACGATCATCGCGTTCAACAGTTTCAAAATGGGAGTTTCGCCACAGTCTATCTCGCGCCACGAGATTATCATCGCGTGCATATGCCAACTGATGCTCAATTGACTGAGAGTCTCTATATTCCCGGCAAGCTCTTTTCAGTCAACCCACTCACCACGAAATATGTGGACAATCTGTTTGCTATCAATGAACGCTTGGTGAGTTACTTTGACACCCCCACCGGACCGATTGCGATCATTATGGTGGGCGCATTAATCGTTGGCGGCATAGAGACAGTATGGACCGGCGCTATCACACCGCCCCACGGTGATACCCAAAGATGGCTGCACCAACAACAGGGAAAGAATTTTAATCGGGGTGATGAAATTGGACGATTCGCCATGGGATCCACTGTCATCGTCTTATTTAGTCAACAGAACCTAGCATTTTCCGACTCCCTAGGACTCAATCAACCTCTTAAAATGGGACAAGCTCTCGGCCGATTTAAATAGACGGCTGATCTGATATGGGCTCTTTTCCTTTTCGCTGCATTCACTTGCCGACAGTTAAATGCGCATCCAATCAAAACTAAGCACATTTGCGATTGACTCTTCTTTTAATAGAAGCATCAGTAGACGATCTAAACCCAGCGCCACCCCAGCGCAATCGGGTAAGCCATGATCCAGAGCGGCGAGTAATTTTTCCGGGCAAGGCGGCTCCTCCAGCGCCATCTGCCGTCTCTGTCGCAGCTCGTTTTCAAATCTATGTCGTTGTTCAGCGGCATCCTTGAGTTCATGGAATCCATTGGCTATCTCCAGGCCGCCGATGAATAGCTCAAAGCGCTCGGCAACCGGCACGGCTTCCTGCCGAATTCGCGCCAAGGCGGCTTGGTCTTGGGGATAGTCGTACAGAAATTCAGGTTTTTTCACCCCCAGGTTGGGGGCAACCAAATGAGAAAATAGGAGATCCATCCATCCTGCACGATCGTCCTCAGCCAATTGCGGCAAGGAGAGAGGCAGTTGCCGTGCCTGCGCCTGTAAATCTGCGATGCTGACAGTGTGGGGATCGAGATCAGTATAATTTAAGAACGCATCGGCATAGCGCGTACGCGCAAAGCGGGGATAAGAAGCCAAGCGCTTTAACAGCATCTCCACTTCGTCCATTAGTTCCCGATGGGAATACCCCAGTCGATACCACTCCAACATGGTGAATTCAGGCTGATGGTGTTGACCGCTCTCTTGCCCGCGAAACACTTTACAGATTTGATAGATTGAACCTGAGCCATCCGCCAATAATCGCTTCATGGCAAATTCAGGTGAGGTGTGCAGATAACGTACTTCTGCCGCATTTGAGATCACCTGAATGGAGTGCAAATGGGGCTCTGTGGCCGTCTCCTGTACCGCAATTGGGGTATCCACTTCCAACACACCCCGTTCTGCGAAAAACTGACGAATATCTGCATACAGTTTTGCGCGAGCTTTTAGCGTTCGACGACTTGCGTTTGCTTGCCAGAGTGGGATCAATGGAGATCTAAGCGTCTTTCACCCGAGAGACATACTCTCCCGTACGGGTATCCACCTTTAGCACCTCGCCAACCTCTATGAATAGCGGCACCTTCACTACTGCGCCCGTTTCTAAGGTGGCAGGCTTTGAGCCCCCCCCTGATGTGTCACCACGTAAACCGGGATCGGTCTCCGCTACCGTAAGGTGCACAAAGTTTGGCGGCACCACACTCAGCGGGACCTCGTTCCATAGGGTGACAATGCATCTATCTTGTTCTTTTAACCACTGCTTTGCCTCTGCGACTGCGGCTTCTGACGCACTGTACTGCTCATAGCTGGATTCATCCATAAAGTGCCAACTGTCCCCATCGTTGTATAAATACTGCATTTCCAGCTCTACCACATCCGCACCTTCTACAGTTTCACCGGACTTGTAGGTCTTTTCCAGTACTCGACCATTTTTTAAATTACGCAACTTGACTCGATTAAACGCCTGACCTTTACCCGGCTTCACAAACTCGTTTTCAAGAATGTTGTAGGGATCACCATCGATCATTATTTTCAGACCCGACTTAAATTCATTGGTACTATAGCTGGCCATGAATACCTCAAAGTTACAGTTACTGGACGCGACGCCAAAGGAGACTATTCTACCGTCTCCTCAGTCCCAATGGCAGAAGGAATTGTCCGATGTAGTGGATAATTTGGCAGAACTGTGCCAACTGCTCCAGTTGGATCCCGCCCTCGCCCCTTGGCCGCTCGATTTTGACAACTCGTTCCCACTGCGTTTACCGCGCGCCTTAGTACACCGCATACCACAGTCTGATTGGTATGCGCCCATGCTGCTGCAATATTTACCCGTACTCGAAGAACGCACTCTCACACCGGAATATTCTAAAGATCCGGTTGGGGACACCGCATCTAATCTGTTGTCGGGCGTATTACATAAATATCATGGACGGGTTTTACTGCTATTAACAGGCCGCTGTGCCGTCCATTGCCGGTACTGTTTTCGGCGGCATTTTGCATATAGCGAATCCCCCTTAGATAGCAAAGCCATTCAGATCGCACTCCGCTACATAAAAGACAATTCACAAATCCAAGAAGTGATCTTTTCTGGCGGCGATCCCTTGTTGGTAAAAGATTCTCACTTGCAAAAGATAATCGACCAACTCAACACGATTGCCCATGTGCGGCGAATCAGAATTCATACTAGATTGCCGGTGGTGCTACCCAGTCGCATCACTCAGTCATTGATTGACACTCTCCAAAGTAGTCATGGGAAAGTCATCATTGTGATTCATTCTAATCATAGTAGTGAATTGGATGTACCAGTAAGAGATGCATTGCACACACTGCATCGAGGCGGATTTAGTCTGTTTAACCAAGCCGTGTTGCTCAAGAATGTGAATGACCGGGTAGAGGATCAAATTGAGCTGAGCGAAACGCTATTTGAAAACTCGGTACTGCCCTACTATTTACATCGACTGGATAGCGTGCAAGGTGCGGCACATTTTGCACTCGAAGAGAGAGAGATCGACCGAATCTATCAAAAACTACAAGCGGCATTGCCAGGCTACTTGGTACCCAAACTGGTCAGTGAAATCGCAGGCGAACCTCATAAAATACTCTGGCAAAATATGGGTGTCATATCGTAATTTGAGCGACGGTCGGCTAATTACATAGACGCCCACGCGTCAGCATCTCCGCTGATCTGGCTGGATCCTTGGCTTGGCATGGTGATCAGTCACAGGACTCAATCGTTATCAGTTTTTTCAGTGTTTTTGATTTCTCTACCTCTGATGACGCTAGGATCTCAAACCAACAGACTCTAGCTCTAATTGTGATACTCTCGATTGCCCAGTTATGAGGGGTTCAAACTCTACCAAACCGCACGATTAGAAGATGCTGATTAGCAACATATTGACGCTGACCCCCTACTTCAATTGAGTCAACGAACAGCGCAGCAAAACGCGACTCAGTAGTGGAAGAGCCAACAATCATCTCATTATTGTTGAGGTTCGACGCCTCTCTGATTCAGCCCTGGAACCATGCCCCTCCACCTTTCGGGCTTGTTTGCTCACTCTGATTCCCAGACCGCTGGTGCTCAATGGATAAGTCGCTATGGTAGAGTGTCTTAATTTTATTCCCTAAACGCCGATATTTAGCCTGATCCTCATGGAAAAATGATCATTAAGAGCATGCGACTGATCCGGCACCAGACCACCTCGCCGGCGCGCATCAATCTGGGTACGCTCACTGCATCCGGATGAGTCAACATGATAAAAGTGGAAGTTAATTTAAAATGAGTCAACAAGGCGCCACCGTTAGAATTTTATTCATTGGTGAAAAAGTATCTGAATTTGATCAACTCGCACCTCAACTGCGGGAAGCAGGATATAAGGCGTTGTGCCAACGAGTTGAGTCAGAAGCTGAACTAAAGGATTTATTAGAACTACAGCAGTGGGACTATGTCCTAGCGCAACACGATTTCGGCGCCTTACCCATCGAGCAAACAGCGAAGGTGATTGAATCCAGTGGGAATCAACAGGGACTGCTGTTTTTCTGTCAAGACTTTGATCCAAAAATAATTGATGAAGCGCAAAAATATCATGCTCTCGATATTATCAGTGCAAGTGAGATGGGCCGATTACCGCTCATCCTTGCGCGAAATAATCAACACCATAACGAGGAATGCCTCACTGCCCTGAGCGAACAATATCGCGCCTTACTCACCAGCATTGATACCCCTGTTGTTTGTTTAAATGGGTCGCGTCCAGTTCTGGTGAATCAAGCTTATTGTGAGATAGTCGGACAAACGCAAGCAGAAGTACTCTCACACCCAATCAACGAAAACATACAACTGGCTGATGGCGGCAACTTGGACGACATGTTAAAAAGTGTCAACTCACTTTCTAAAGTGAATGCCATTCAAATAATTAAACAGGGAGAAATTATCCGACATGGCGCGATTGAAGCGAAACATATCTCCCTCGCCGAAGAAAGTTTTCTCCAAGTGTTATTCCACTTGCCCAAAGAGACCACGGGTGCGCTACCGGCGAACTCATCAGGTGTGACAGTGACAGACGCCAACAACCAGGGCGATCCGCACACTCAAATCGAGCAACCCTCATTGCCAGAAGCCCTATATGAAGAAAAAGAGTTAATCAGTCAACTTGAGGAACGCATCCAGGGCCTACGCGATAGCGATGACACAGTGGGTTTCGCCCATATTAAGTTGGACAACTATTTTAAATTGAAGAAAACCTGCGGCCCCGAACATTGGCCAATCATCAGCAACAAGTTAGCACACCTGATGATTGAGATGTTGCCTGAAAGTTACCAGATGGCAAAATTCTCTGATAGCGCATACATTTTACTTTCAGATGAAGACTCTCCAGAAGAAACCAAGCAAAAGTTGGAAGATTTGACCATCTCCATAAACGAACACGAATTTAAGGCTGCGGATACTCGAGTACCCATCACTATTAGTATCGGGATCGATAAGGTTTCAAACTTATCACAAAATGCTAACAGTGTTCTTTCTCATGCAGAAAATGCGTGCGCGGTGGCAGCAGAGCGAGGTGGCAACCAAGTTAATCTTCACGATGCAGAGGGTGCAGAAATCGATCTGAAGCGAGACGCTGAAAAAATAGAACACCTGCGTCAAGCATTAGCACAAGATAGATTTAAATTGTTATACCAACCCATAGCCAGTTTACATGCAGAGCCTAAAGAATTTTATCAAGTACTATTGCGCTTACAGCCTGAGGAGGGTGGTGAACTACAACTCCCCCAATCTTTTATGGAGACAGCTACACAAGGCAAGTTGATGCCAGAGATTGATCGCTGGGTGGTCATCAATGCCATTGAACGACTGACAAAAGAAAGAGAAACAAATAACAAACTGAGTTTCTTTATCTTACAAGGGGGAGATGTGCTGCGCGATCCCAACTATGTAAACTGGATCCAAAACGAACTTAAAGACGCACCGATACTGGCAGGTAGTCTTTTATTTGAGTACACCGTCAAAGACGTGGCCCAAAATTTGCGCTTTGCTATGACCACCTTTAAGAAAATTCGTGCCTTAGGATGCAAGATCGTTTTATCCAGATTTAATAAAAACAGAGAATCGGAAATTTGTAGCAAACATGCGCAATTCGATATGATGAAAATAGACGGCTCTCTGCTACATCGATTAAGCGAAAACAAACCCCATCAGGAATGCATCCAGGATTTAGTCCAACTGGCTGAATCGAAAAATCTCCTCACTGTCGCACCCTATGTGGAAGATGCGAATTCCCTGGCCACCTTATGGCGATACAATATTGGATACACGCAAGGGTACTTCCTTCAAGAGCCCAGTGATCAACTTGATTACGATTTTGGCGAAATAATGTAGTCAAGCCTTTTCCTTTGGACCCCTCTCATGGTGTAATTAGCGTTTCCCTGAGTGCCGGACAAAGCAACCAATGTCTTTCAAATTTAATCGTGTGGGCCTGATCGGTAAATATAGAGATGAAAATGCCGGTCCAATTATTCGCGAGTTAGGGGAATATCTGCTCAATCATGATGTGGATATTCTGTTGGATGAAGAAACCAAAGCCACCGCATCGGAGATCCCCTGGAAAGGCATTCCGCGCTTAGATCTCGGTACCGAGTGTGATCTAATCATCGTGCTGGGTGGAGACGGGACCATGCTTGCGGCTGCCCGAGAACTCTATATGTATGGGGTGCCTTTAGTAGGTGTACATTTAGGTCGACTGGGATTTCTCACGGATATTCGACGACCCGATCTTTTCATCAAGGTGGAACAGATCCTCCGCGGCCATTACATAGCCGAAAAGAGATTCCTACTCCACACCCGAATCTACGGCTCTGATGAAGTCATTGACGCAGGTGTCGCATTAAACGATGTGGTGTTACATCATCACGACGTAGGTAGAATGATAGAGTTTGAACTCTCAGTGGCAGAAAGCCCACTTTCCATTCAGCGCTCCGACGGTCTGATTGTCTGCACGCCTACTGGTTCCACCGCTTACGCGCTTTCCAGTGGTGGACCTATCATGAGCCCCGATCTTGATGCCGTCGCCCTGGTGCCCATTTGCCCACACACCTTGAGCAGTCGACCCATTGTCATCGGTGCCGATCAAGAAATTCGCATCGTCGTGCGTCCCGGCCCACAAGAGAAGGCCAAGCTCTCCTGTGATGGCCAGATTGTGCATAACCTACGCTCAAACGATGTGGTGGAGATCCATCGTCAAAGTCAACGAGTCACTTTGTTACACCCGCAAGATTACAACTATTACCAATTATTAAGAGAGAAATTAAATTGGGGCTAGAACCTCTCTACTATTGAACCCTATGCTGCAATCCTTAGATATACGTCATTATGTATTGGTAGAAGAGTGCCATTTGGAGCTGTTCAATGGCATGACCGTACTCACGGGTGAAACGGGCGCCGGAAAATCGATTTTAATAGACGCATTGGGTCTGATCTTAGGCGCCAGAGCAGAGCAAAACTCTATTCGAGAGGGTAGTGACAAAGCAGAAATCGCCGCCACTTTTTTAATCGATCATAATCAACCTGCTCAAGATTGGATGCACACACACGACTTAGAAGCGGAAGATGTGTGCATCATTCGTCGCATCATTAGCCGAGAAGGCCGAACGCGAACCTTAGTGAACGGCCGCCCAGTCAGTATCCAGGAACTCAAAACCCTGACCTGTTGGCTGGTGGACATTCAAGGCCAACACGCGCATCAGCAATTGTTACACAAAGATCACCAGCGGTTACTTTTAGACTCGGCTGCCAAACAGCAAAGCCAACTTGTTAAAGTCAAACAACTCTATAACCAGTGGTATACCTTGAGCAAAGAGTTGGACAAGCTAGACCACAGCAATAACACTCAATTGGACCAAATCGAAGTATTAAAATATCAAATTGGGGAGTTGCAACGATCCGCAGTGTCAGCTGAAGATCTCGATCTGTTAGAGCAAAAACATAAGCGTCTCTCTCATCAACAGGAGATCTTAACCAACGGACATCAGGCGTTAGAGTACCTCAGTCTCTCTGACGGCAACAATGCACTAGACGCGACCCAAGAGGCGCAACAGTTAGTGCGCTCATTATTAGACTATGAGCCAAGACTTCAAGAGTGTCTTAACTGTTTAGAATCGGCATCTATCCACTTGGAAGAAGCGCAACAGGAATTACGCGCGCTAATCCCAGACGCAGAAGACGACCAGAACGCGCTCAATGAGCTTGAATCTCAACTGCAAACCATCTATGACTTAGCGCGAAAACATCGAATCAAACCACAAAAACTGGTGGAACAACTAGATAGTCTAGAGCACACATTAAATAAACTGAACTCTTTGGACGAAACCAGGTTTGCCCTACAACAAACAATCACAGATACATTAAATGCCTATCAAAAATTAGCAAAAAAAGTACATCAAGCTCGATTAAAGGCGGCGAAGAAACTCTCTCAGCAAATTAATGAAGAGCTAGCAGGTTTGGGACTAGAACATGCTGAGGTCGACATTCAAGTTGAGTTCAATGCTGACAACGCACCCAGCCCTATCGGATTGGACACCATTCAATTTATGGTCAGCACCAATCCGGGGCAGCCCATGCAACCCTTATCCCAAATCGCCTCGGGTGGCGAACTCTCTAGGTTCAGTCTTGCGATTCAGACCATTTTAGCAACCGACAACGCGGTACCCACCTTGATTTTTGACGAGGTCGATAGCGGCATTGGGGGTGCCGTGGCAGAAATGGTGGGACAAAAAATGAATCGCATTGGTGACAATCATCAGATCCTCTGTGTCACCCATTTAGCACAAGTAGCGGCACAGGCCAATCAACATATACTGGTACAAAAATCGGTTAATCAAAAAACCACCACGCAACTGCAATACCTCAACGACGATGCCAGGGTAGAGGAAATCGCACGCATGTTGGGTGGCGCTAAATTGACTCAGAATAGCCGAACCCATGCCCAGGAGATGTTAAACGCGGCGAGAGATAAGCCCTTCAGTCACGGCAATCTGGACACAAGCCATACAGGATAAGAGAGTGATCCGTTAACTCATATCCCAGCCGTTTGGCGATATCCAGTTGAATGTTTTCAATGGTTTCATCCACAAATTCTTCCACTTTGCCACAGCGCACGCATACGAGATGATCATGATGTTGATCTTGGGCCATCTCGAATACCGACTGACCTCCTTCAAAATGGTGACGTACCACTAGACCGGCGGATTCAAATTGGGTAAGCACGCGGTAGACAGTGGCCAGACCTACATCCTCTTCAGCATCCGCCAAAGCCCGATACACATCTTCTGCGGACATATGGCGAGGAGAAGCCTGTTCTAGCACCTCAATAATTCTCAGGCGCGGGATGGTGGCTTTCAGGCCAGCTTTACGTAAATCAGCAGCTTTCAATGAACTCTCCTGTGAATGCAATTATAATAACCTACTGTCTGCGGCCGAATTAACAAAGGGAGTTGTGTGTGTCTTACCCCATCATCAATTCAGTAGAACCGAGAATCCTAATCATAATTAGTCTGTTGCTCATGAGCACCGCATGTACCGTTCACCATGTGGACATACAACAGGGCAATCATTTGTCGGATGAAAAAATATCCCAATTGCAGATTGGCATGGAGAAACGTCAAGTGAAGTATATCTTGGGTTCACCCCTGATAACAGATAGCTTCCACCGCAACCGCTGGGATTACACCTATTATTTTAAAGAAGGACACCAGGAAGCAGAATTACGAGGCATTACCCTGCATTTTGAAGGGGATAAACTGGTGGAAATAGTGCAACAAGATCCCTAAGGATTATCTGGGATCTACTCGGATGTTGTATCCCGCTCCAGATCCCCGCCGCCTCTACCTGTGCGCTTGCCTTGCGCAGCACGTCGGCGACGCACCTC
The DNA here is from genome assembly GCA_041940025.1 of Thiotrichaceae bacterium. GTDB lineage: Bacteria > Pseudomonadota > Gammaproteobacteria > UBA5859 > UBA5859 > UBA5859. Next base: position 305,275 of record JBGTSY010000003.1, read on the forward strand.
TTTGGGATCCGCGAGCAGAGGTCGGTAAATTTCGATGCGATCCCCTGGGTGCAGTTTTTCCGTTAACTTGGCCGCCTTGCCAAAAATTCCCAGCTGTAGATTATCCAGATCAATGTCGGGAAACTCACTGGCGATTCCGCTGCGCACCACTACATCACGCAAATTATCATTCGGGGTTGCGAAAGTCTTGATGATCAATTGCTTGTCGGCAAGGGCATAAGCCACTTCCACCTCAATGTGATCGTGGGGTTTGCTAGGCAATGAGACCTCTGTTAGTGATTGATTGTCGCTGTTCGCAGGCGCATGGTACCCAATCCCTGGGATCCGGGGCAACCGATTTACTCAAATTCGCCCGCTTTTAGCTTTACCATATAGTCATCGAGCGCCGCACGCACTTCGCCGGACATTAAATAGAGCCCGAGGATATTGGGAAACGCCATGGAGAGAATCATCAAATCGCTGAAATCCAAGACATGACTGGCACTAGTGATGGCGCCCAAAAATACAAACACCACAAAGATGACGCGATATATCAGGGTAGCACCCTCGCCAAAAAGATAGGTCCAACAGCGCTCTCCATAATATGACCAAGAAATCATGGTGCTATAAGCAAAGAGTACGACACAGGCAGTGAGCACCAACGGAAACCAACTGATGACGCTACCAAAGGCCAGAGAGGTCAGAGCCGCACCTTGTTTCGCAGCGCGAACGGCCTCAAATTCAGGGTTGTCATAGGCGCCAGTGATGATAATCACCAATGCAGTCATGGTGCACACCACGATGGTGTCCACGAATGGCTCTAATATAGCTACCACGCCTTCACGTACAGGATAAGCGGTTCTCGCTGCTGAGTGCGCAATAGCGGCGGAGCCGATGCCCGCTTCATTGGAAAAGGCGGCTCGTTGGAAACCCACCACCAATACCCCGATGAAACCGCCTAGTCCCGCCTCTGCGTTAAAGGCACCGCTGATGATGGTGCCAAAGGCTGCAGGCACTTGGTCAATATTCATTAAAATAATCAGTAAAGCTGTACTGATGTACAGTAGGCACATGGCGGGTACGATGCGTTGCGCCGTTTCCGCAATGCGAGTGATCCCCCCAATGATCACCACGCCCACTAAAGCCGCCATTGCAATGCCGTATAACCAAGGTACGTCCGCTATACCGGGAATACTCTGGCTCACAGCATTGAGTGATTGATTCACCTGAAACGCATTTCCACCGCCTAAGGAACCACCAATACACATCAAACAGAAGAGGCCAGCGAGCGCTTGACCAAAACCCGCCATATTGCGCTTGCTTAACCCCCGGGAAAGGTACTCCATGGCACCACCCATGATATGGCCATCGGGCCTCACCTCCCGATACATCTGCGCCAGCGTACATTCAGTAAACTTAGAACTCATCCCTAAAAAGCCGGCAACAATCATCCAAAAGGTAGCGCCCGGACCACCAATGGAGATGGCAATGGCCACCCCGGCAATGTTCCCCAATCCCACGGTCGCCGAAAGTGCGGTAGTGAGCGCCTGAAAGTGGCTCACTTCACCAATATCTTCGGGATTATCATAGCGCCCGCGAGTCACCTGTATGGCGTGGCCAAAAGCACGAAGATTGATGAATCCCATGCGAAAGGTAAACACCAAAGCTCCCAGTACCAACCAGGCCACAGCAAAAGGCAAGCTAATGGCATCAGTAAAAAAAGCCACATCAAAAAAGATCACTGTAGCAATATAGCCATTAATGGCGCCAAACATGCCGTCTACTGACTGCATCCAGCCCTCCTCCGCTGCCTTAAGCGGTGCCGCGATGACTAATCCCAATAGACTGAGGAAATATTTAGAAAATAGGTTAAATTTCATGAAATCGTCCTTCATTCTGCTTCTAGTTGAGCGCCATAAAGGTGTCGCTCCACGTCACACCATCCAATGGCTAGCACATGGTACCTGTTTTCTTTCGGAATTTTCAATTGAATCCGATTGAAAATCAGTATATTAGCTTACGCAATCCTGTGCTTTGACATATAATCTCTGTCCTCTACCTCGGCCGATTGAATGAACCTTTTAGCATCCTGCAATGGCAAAAAAATCTAAAAAACCGGAAAACGTCATTGCGCTCAACCGCAAAGCACGTTTTGACTATCATATAGAAGAAACCTACGAGGCCGGCATTGCCCTGGAGGGGTGGGAGGTCAAGTCGCTGCGCGATGGAAAACTGAGCCTGGCAGAAAGCTATGTGTTGGTACGCAATGGCGAGGCTTTTCTATTTGGTGCCCATATCACACCACTAAATACCGCCTCAACCCACATCAAGCCTGATCCCTTGCGCACGCGTAAACTGCTGATGCATCGGGAAGAGCTGAATAAATTAATAGGCGGCGTGGAGCGCAAAGGTTACACACTTGTGCCCCTGGATATGCACTGGAAGCGTGGCCATGCGAAAGTGCTGGTGGGCTATGCAAAAGGCAAAGCCAAGCAGGACAAACGTGCTAGCATCAAAGAGCGTGACTGGCAGCGGGATAAACAGCGTATCTTGAAACAAAATCGCTAACATTTCGCTAGATCTCTCTACTTGAAAATCAGACTCACGCCGCTATATTGCTTACTAGGCGTGTTATCATACAGGCTTAATAGAGACCCAAAATTAAGGGGGCGATCTGGCTTCGACGTGGATTGCGAAACCTTAAGGGCATGCCGAGGTGCAACCTCCCTCGTAAATCTTGTTGCAAATTTATAGTTGCAAACGACGACAACTACGCGTTAGCTGCCTAGTCCGGCTAACCCTTCAACAGCTCAGAGCTTACGCTGACTAGCGAAGGTAACCTTTAGTAAGATCGCGGTGTCTGTTGGTCTGGGACAGATACCGTTAAAACCTGACCGGAATCGCCCTGCGTTTTCCCCGCTCATCGGGTAGCGTCGGGTTAAATCAATAGGTGAGATAAGCATGTAGATCTTAAGGCAGAGGATTTGCGGACGCGGGTTCAATTCCCGCCGCCTCCACCAATTCAGGATCAATGGGATCAGAATGAGGTATCCCCATAAAATAGAAATCAAAATCAGTGCGTTTGTGATTATATAAATTTGGTGCACATGCATGTTGATGTTTGATCTTCTATTAGACGATCAATTCCAATCTATGTGTTGCCATGCCTATGGATACCATCAGAAGAAGCAGAGTCGAGTAAAAAGGACTTTATTTGGCGCGCGTTGTCAGTTAAAACAACATGAGAAATTAACAAAGCGCTCGCGCGCACCTTGGTTGTAGGTGACTTCGTTGGAGGTCGGCTATACGCCTGCCAGACACATCATCATTTTGTAGAAGACACAGGTACAGGTTGAGGAGTCTTTATTTTATTCATATCTTCGATATCTATTTGAGTATTAGCGCTTTTATTAGCGGTCGCGTATGCGATCCATTGGACAATCTCGTTATGCTCAATTGTCTAGGGGCATTAACCCTGAATAGTTTATTCCAGACAGTAAAGCCATTTCCCGGTGCCAAGTTGCTAGATCATTGCTATTGAAATGACTCAAGGAACTATGACCACACGCTCTTGCCATCACTTGCATGAGTTCCGTCGACGCTTCGAAAAAATTTTTTAATTGTGTTGCCGATTTCTCGACATTAAGTCGTTGGCGTAAATCGGCTTTTTGAGTAGCAATACCGGCTGGACAATTATTGGTATGACACATTCGTGCGGCTACGCAACCTATCGACTGCATCGCGCTGTTTGACACTGCAATGCCATCAGCACCCAATGCGAGCGCTTTTACAAAATCCATTGGTACACGCAACCCACCAGTAATAATCAAGGTGATGTCGTCACTCACTCCCTGCTTGTCAAGGTAACGTCTTGCACGTGCTAGTGCAGGTATAGTTGGTACACTGATATGATCACGAAACATCTCAGGTGCCGCTCCAGTGCCGCCGCCGCGTCCATCTAAAATGATGTAATCCGCCGTTGCATCTATCGCAAACTGAATGTCTTGTTCTATATGGTTTGCGCTGAGTTTAAAGCCGATAGGAATACCACCTGTCACCGCACGCACTCGGTCTGCAAAGTTTTTAAAGTCTTCTGCTGTAGTTAGGCTTTTAAAGCTTGGAGGAGAAACGGCGGATTGGCCTTCAGGAATCCCGCGTACTTGCGAAATTTTACCTCTGTTTTTAGTCCCCGGAAGATGTCCACCTGTGCCTGTTTTTGCACCTTGTCCACCTTTAAAATGAAATGCCTGTACATTTTTTAACTTGGCCTCATCATAACCGAACTGGGCACTGGCTAACTCATAAAAATAGCGTGAGTTGGCTTGCTGCTCCTCAGGCAACATTCCTCCCTCGCCTGAACAAATTCCTGTACCAGCCATTTCAGCACCTTTAGACAATGCGAGCTTAGCTTCTTCAGATAAAGCGCCAAAACTCATATCAGAAACAAACAGCGGGATTTTTAATTTGAGAGGTTTCTTTGCTTTTGGCCCGATAACCAATTCAGTAGTGACCTGTGATTCCTCAAACAATGGTTTGGTTGCCAGTTGAGCAGTCATTACTTGAATGTCATCCCAGCGCGGTAATTGATAGCGTGGTACGCCCATTGATGTCATTGGGCCATGATGTCCTACTTTAGATAAGCCTTCTCTGGCCAATTGATGAATAAACTCAATTGTTGGCTCTTCTTTGGAAGAACTTGCCACTGGTGTTCTGTTGATTTTCGCCTTGGCTCCTGGGCCTTCCTGACCGATTATTTCATCATCGAATTGCTTGTGAGTGCCATCGCAATAAGGCAAATTGGCAGAATGCTTACATTGGCATAAGTATGCATCGTTACTTTCTTCAGGCGTGAAAAGCTTAGGTTTAAAGTCAGTGCCTGCATGGGAACCGTCACAAAAGGGTTGATTATTAGAGCGACCACAAGTGCAAAAATAGTACTCATTACCTTTTGTTAGTCCTACTTTGGCAGGTTTGGTATTTGCAACGATTGGCTTCATAGTTTCTCTCTCATTTACGTGGCGTAACGGCCGCGTAATAGGCGCGAGCATGCGAGCGTCCTAATTGACGCGTTTGTTATGACACCGTACCGACCCATTTTTCAATACCAAAGGCTTCCATTATAAATTCGACTGATAGAGCAGCCAGTATCATCCCCATTATTCGTGTTAGAAGTGATGCCCCACCATTTCCGATTAATCTAATAATCCCTCCTGAAAAAAGAAGCAAAATCAAAGTAACGACTAAAACAGAAAGCATTGTAGCTGTTGTGATCATTTGCTCTTGAATTGTAAAAGCATTATTGTCAGTTGTTAAGATAACTGCCAGAATTGCACCAGGTGAAGCCGTAGCAGGTATTGCCAATGGAAACACTGATATATCATGTAAGGGTTCGCCAGTTTCTTCTGGAATATTATTAGAAAAAATCATCTGCAAACCGAAAAGAAAAAGAATTACCCCTCCAGCAACTTGAAAAGAAAGCAAGCTGATTCCCATTGCTCCGAGCAATAGCTGCCCAATAACAATTGCACCAACTAAAATTAGCGCCGCATAAATTATAGTTTTGTATGCAGTTCTCCTTCGATCCTTAGCTGAAAGTTTCGCGGTTAGGCCGGCAAAAAGTGCCATTGTTCCTATAGGGTCGATGGTAGCCCAAATAATCAAAAAATCGTGTAACACTTTATCTATCATTTGCACTCTGCTTCGCTGTCATAACGCCCGGCTAAACGGCGCGAACGTAGTGAGCGTCCGGCGGAGTGAAACGGAACGAATTTAAGCCGCTTGTTATGCATTTTCTGGTGGATGTTCTGCATACTGTAGTACGCCTTCAGGGATTACTTCCCAAGAGGCTTTGGAGCCAACAAAAATGTGGCGGCCAATTTCTATTTCAGGGTCTTCGTTAAGGCAGCCCAACGTTACTCCATGAACCACTCCTTTGTAAATACCACATAAAGTAGAGCCGCATTTTTTGCAAAACTGCAAACCGAAACTGTGCTCACCTACGTATGAAGTCAAAAGTTCTGTTCCAGAAACCCATTGAAATTCGGAGGGATTTACCAGTGCGTAAGCTGATGCTTGAGAACTAAAAGCTTTCCTGCAACGAGAACAGTGGCATGACCTAGCATCCCAAAGTTTCCCGTTTACTTCGTATTTCACTTCTCCGCAAAAACACTCTCCGGTTAACTTCACTTAAATCTCCATTATGCATAACGGGTGCGCGCGTAGCGCGCATCTGTTTAAGGCCGCGATCACTTGCGTGTTGTGGAGTGGACGTTTTGCGATAAAATGAAGCCGAAGGCTGAATTCGCAAAGCGGCCGCGGAACAACACGTCAAGTGCATTGCCTTGTTAAATTTTAAACTTTACCGCTCATTTTCTAGAAGCAATCTGTTGATAATAAATTGCTTCTCCTTTTTTAAGACTTCCATAAACCTCAACCCCGAGAGTACTCTCATTAAAAATAGAAGTATAAATTTTATTGGCAGCAAGATATGTACCCCGATAAGATGGATGGGATCCATCTGCACTCCAAAGATCTTTAAGAGCATCAGAAGCACTTAGATCGTTAATAACGGCAAGCCAACTTTGGCCAACTTCTGCTAAAACTCCACCAGTAATATTTTGGTATATTCCATAACCCTGACTAAGAGCTTCAGTATGACCACGAAAATCACATACTTTGGAATAATAACGACAATTCATTGCATCGCCATTTTTTCTACCCCACGTGACAAAATAAACAATTTGAGTACGTGTATTATGATCACTGATAATCTTTGCTAGATCGATGGCATTTGGCAAACTTTGTATCTCAACATCTCTTGGCCTCAAGCCAGGAACCTGAGATTGATTTTGTAATACAATATAATCCCAATCTTCAGATTTTATTGCGCTTAATGCTGCTGCTGATTTTTTATGATTTTCAAATTTATAACCACCCACTGCATAAGTTTTGGTGGCTATTCTTTTACCTTTTGCACGAGCTAATGACAAAAATATTCGTGGGAGATCATTAACATAAGTATATGAGTTGCCAATAAAGAGAATTTTTGTTTTATTTTCCAGAGCAGGCTGTGCTTTAACTGATGTGATCGAAACCACTAGAATTAACAATAGTAATACCTTCTCCATTATATTTACCTATATCCAATACTGATTTTATTTTAACGCTTTGCTAAGGGGCGTGCGAAACAACGTGTAGCACGTCCCGCGGAAGGCGCGCTTTTTGCGCCTGGAGTGCACTTGAGCAACTTGTTATGTGTTGCCAAAGTAATAATTAAGAGCAAATACACTTTGCCTTAAGCTCCCTGAATATTTTTTTACCTTTCTCATTTAAGCGAATGCCCGGTGAATAGCTGTGATCTATATATGGCGAACTAAAGTGTATTACCTCGAGCGCCTGCTGCCGAATTTCTTCAAGCTCTGGATCTATAATATGACAGGCTTCGAAATAATCCCATCCGATATCATCTACATTATCGCTTATCCATGACTCAAGTAATGCCGCAACATCGTCATGCGTCCATGCCACCGGCTTCTGATTCCATCTGTAGAAAAAGAAGAGTCCTACAACCACAAAAATCACTATGGTTATCCAAGCCATGTTGCTCATCTCGATTTACACATAACGCCTCAATCAGCCGACGCTTTAGCGTTCGGCTGGATTGACTTGTTAGCAAAGGTCACAAACTTAGGACTCAGTTCTACGCTCTCGGCAGCATAAAATTCTTCACTCGAAGGCTTGAGTAAGAAGGTTTTTACCGCCAGTACATCAATTATTGGCAAAAGCAAGACAGGAATAAGCCGTGCCGGATTCGCAATAATCTCGTAATACAGGCTTTCGCCAGCTTTTACATCTACTTCATATTCGTCTTTAACCGTGGCAGAATCACTTTTAACCGATATTATGTGTTTGCCAGCACTAACTGGGAACTCAGCATACTCATTAATATAAAGTTTTAAAATATTTTGATCATCAATATAAACCACTGCACCAACACCACCAGCGTTGAATTGTGATTTTCTGAAGATATGTATCTGCCCGTCTGAATCGGAACTAGTGTGTTTATAATTAGTAACTCCGGTACAGGCCGTCAGAATTGTTGCCAACAAGATAGTAAATAATGATCTCATTAATGTCCCCTAAGTTTGCTAACGCTTCGCATCAGCGGCGCATTGCGAAGCGCAGCGCAGCAATGCGTCCGGCTGCATGCGTTTGTTAAGCGGCATTTTCGATTACCCGATATTCTTCTAGTGTTCGCAACAAATCCAGTAAATCTGCTGGTATATCAGCAGGCCGAAATTCATCAATTATTCTTATATCAGTTAGAGAAACTGACCACTTTTCATTCACGTGGCTCCTCAGAGACCTCAGTATTTTCTTGCCAGGTACTATTTCCATTCTTGTGTCTAAGTTAGCCCAGCTTTCATCAAACCTTCGGATTGCTTCGGCGCTCAATGTCGCTTGATCTTTACCCCCGCTTCGAAAAAACTCGCAATATTTCCCAATGTATTGTCCTTGCACCTCAGCACGTGTTTCTTCGGAAATTCTATTCAGAATTTCTTCAACTGATTCATCACGAACAATCGCCGTCTCTGTTCTTTTCTCTCGTTCAACGAGTGCATTTTCTAAGGCCCTTACAAGAACCGATGGAACTAAAAGGTAGTTTTCAATTTCTTTTCGCCGATGAATGTGTGCAAACGATAGTTCATCTCGCAAGGACTCTTGAGTGTCAGTAATTTGTTCATTGCACCAATAGTCGTGATCGTATACGGCCCCAATATTTATATCTGCCCCTAGAGTATTCCTGAGGCCCCAAGACAGTGCGTGAACTCTTTCCCAAGAGGAAAAGCCCCCTGATTCAAATGGGGTCAAGTCGGTGCCTGCCGCCAATTCTGAAAGACCAATAAGCTTTGCAAATCTTCTTAAAATCTTGAAATCGTTCCCACCTTCAACAAATAGAATTTTTCTAGTTCTCGCGAGTTGAGTGAGGGTCAAGTTCTGAATTGAACCCAATGAATCAAGTGCCTGCTGAACACCCTCTACATCTTTTAAGCGCCTGCCAGATCTTTTGCTTTTATCAATCAAAAGAATTTCAGATGGATCTGCTTCGCCAAGAATTTCAGTTGAGTGTGTGGCCAAAATTATATCTGGGTTTACATCTCTCAATATCCCAAGCAATTGTCTTTGTACGTCAGGATGAAGATAGACTTCTGGTTCGTCGATAACGATGAGGCTAGATTCGTTACATCGAGATATGTGTGTTAGTAGTTGGCACCAAATTTGAAACCCGAATCCAGCCCAAAATAATTCTCTATCGCGTCGATTTTCTGCGCAAAACATCACAAGCCGCCTTTCAAGGATGTTAGTTATCTCTGGCGGGCCTACCGACATTCCAGGCCAAGTATCTTCAATTAATTCCTTAAACTGCTCAAATTCCTGAGGATTTTTATACCAATAATTTCTAAAATGCCTAGACGCTCTCGGTGTGCCGGCAGCCCTTCTTACTGTTTCATCCGCGACGATTGTTTCTTCTTGCTCGATGGGGCCAAGCACTGGGATTACCTGAATATTTATTGGGAACTCTTTCTTAAATGCCCCTGGAGTATTTGTAGGCCTTCCTGCTGTGTCCCAATATAAAACGCAGCCACCTTCATTTGAAAAATACAAAGTTAAAGACTTGGAGCTCCCTATTTTGAACTCAATTTTACTGCTTTCCTCAGTGTAATCTGTGTGAATGTTTTCAATTGAAATTGGTATGTTGTTTTCAGGAATTACATGGCCATTTACTGGGTGGCCTTCGGAATTGATTACTCTTGTAGCTCGCCTTGCATTAGCAATTCGCAATGCATACTCCAAAACTCGGAAAGCACTTAGGACAGTGGATTTACCGCAGTTATTAGGTCCAACTAGTATATTCACACTTCGTAAAGAAACTGAGTAGTCTCTGAGAGCTTTAAAATTTGTGAATTTAACCGAGGTGATAGTCATAACAATAAAAACTGCGTAAGCCGCTTAACAGTTAACTATATGGAAGACGATAGTACAACACTAGACAGAATCCATCTAGCGATTTACTATTTGCCTAGTATGAATTCTACGATAAATACTTTGAATCAGCAGCATAGTCCTGATAGGGCGATACCTTCTGCACAGCAACGGTATTTCGATGCGTGACTAGACAGAAGGGTGCCCGAAAGCGCGTCCATGGTTGGCGCGGTATGCTCGTCGAATAAACGCCGATACTTTGCTTGTCAATCCTGAAAACTCAACCTTTTTCCCTCATTTATTTTTTCTCACTTAATCATAGTAAGGCCTAAAAATCTGTTCATATTCTGAAATCCTGATATAGGTTTTTCCAATGTTCGGTTAACGTTTGTTTGTGCGCCTCATTCATCGGAAGATCTGTAATAGCCGAATCCCACTGGGTACAAACCTTATCCATGACATCTTCTAAATGAGGCTTGATTGCGCGCCAAGGTATATCTGACTTTTCTGACCATGCCGTGAAATCTGCGAAAGACACAACATACCAATCCTTCGTTTTTCCTAAATTCAAAGCAAAGTTGCGCTCCCCATCGATAGACACACTTGTTGTGACTATGTCGTAGGCTGGGGATAGTCTCAGCGTCACCTTCTCTTTGTATAGTAGGCTCCCGTTTTTTAAATGCGCATCACCATTGGCCAATAAAATATTCACTAGCAATCGTCTCGCGAACTGCTGTACGTCAGCCAAAGGATCAGCTGAAAACTCGTACAGGACACGGCCAATCTGCTCATAGTGTGCAGAGTTATATTTTTCATGTGGATACTTCACTAATACTTGGGCAAAGTCTTCCATGTGAACTCTATTGTTCTCCTGTCGATCAAATCGCTTTATCGCAAAAGCGCAAAATCAAAAAGATAAGACTCGATTGATATCCTAATTAGATGAGTTTAGTCTTTTATACGCTTTCGATTCCCTGTCACCCCCGCGACTGACAGGGCAACAGGTGGATTGAACTGGTTCGCAATGTTCTGCTTAACATGACGGCTACCCAATACCCACGCTTTGTTTGTTGCTGCACGAATATCGCTGAGTGTTTTCTCACTAATGTGCGCTTAAAACAATGCTCGAGACGCAGCTTGTCTTTCTTCACCCGACTTGCCTAAACCAGTGCATTCTGAATGCGGCACGACAAGTGCGTTATCCTGGCCTAATGCATTGTAACGGTCACTTGACCAGGGATATTCTGATGGATGCTCACCCATGCCTTCTGCTCTAACAAAGTTCAGTTCTGTATAGCGATAACAGGTTAGCAAATAGTTTTCTCTATCAATGAGGGTCGCTTTGTACCGCCCTTCCCAAAGGGTGCCTGTACGGTAATAAGAATAATTGAAGAAAGCGGGGTTTGGCGGGACATGGTACTAGTAGTCTTAAATAAAGAACAAAGGACAACTTAATGAAGCACGCCAATCAATCGAGGCTGACCCTTTTGATTCTGATTCATTGATCGATTAATCGAAGATCACTCACTCTTGATAAGCATGGAAAGATAGCTATCTTTTCTCAACACAAACTTGATGACTTCTTGGTGGAAATCTTCAGCAACCGCATCTTGAACAGATTTCCTGGCTGCCAGATTATTCCTCCAAATGTTTACATTATTTAGCCCATCAAATATATCAATTGTCATTCTTTGCTCAAACACTTCAAAGTAACGAAAGACTGGCGCAAAAGCCGCATCCACCATCATAAATTCTTGACCTGAAAAATACGGAGTGGCAACCACCGCATTTAATCTTGCAAACTTTTTAACTAACAGCTCTTTGGCGTGGTTAAAGCCGTCCTCGTGATTCGCACTATAGTAGGCACCAATGGTATCGAGTGTCTGGGAAGCAAATTCTATCCAAGACCTATGCACGGCTTTGATCTTTGGGTCGCTAGGCAACAACGTTCCACCTGTTGTTTCATCCAGGTACTCACAGATAACAGCCGACTCAAAAATATTAAATTCGTCATCGATAGTGAGCAATGGCACCTTGCCTGTTGGTGATCGCTCGATAAACCAAGATGGCTTATCAGATAGGTTAATGTCAATACGCTTATATTCCACACCCTTCTCAATCAGCGTAATCACTGAACGTTGCACGTAAGGGCAAAGTTTAGACGATACAAGTTCGATTTTCTTATTTTGCATCTGCACTCTCCTGAGTAATGGCATATTTACCATTTCCTAAAAACGTTTGCACAACTGCCATCAAAACAAGCACGAGCGGATACTCCCAGCCACCACCTTGATTGCTAAATAACCAACCGGATCCCCAGTGCGCCCATGTCGCCCCTAATAATACGGGGATCAAAATGATACTAGCCAGTTGGCTCTGAAAGCCCGAAATCAAAGCAATGCCACAAACTGCTTCAAGAACGAATACAACGTAAGCCAATAATCCGGGAAGACCAATCGAGCTAAAGAACTCTGCCGTCCCAGGTAGAGTAAATATAAAAAGCTTTAAATACAGGCTGTGAGCGATTACCACGGTGCCAAGCGTGATGCGATTCACAACAGCCGCTAAATCGTAATTCAACGGAATAATCATGGACATCTCCTGATAGTGATTCATTTACCCGGATCATGATAAACATTGCATAATTGCAATATAACTGCTAATTTGCGCAATCATTAAATGCATAATTGCAAGATGGACTGGAACTCGCTCAAAATTTTAACTCTGGTTGACAAAACAGGGTCAATGACCGCTGCCTCTAAAGCACTGGGAGTGAACTACACCACAGTCTTCAGAAGGTTAGAGTCCTTAGAAAAGGAAGTGGGAGGGAAGCTCTTCGTACGTGGCTCACAAAAATACCTCCCAACCCCTCTAGCCGAGGAAGTACTCAAATTAGCTCATTCAATGTTCGAACGCTCAGAAGACATTGAACGATATATAGCCGGAAGAGAATTTCTACCCAGTGGCGTCGTCAAAATCACTGCACCTTTTAATATTGCAAACCGTTATTTACCAAATGCATTGGCTGATATTGTAAAAGAGTACCCCGAAATTAAATTTGAAATTTTATCCAGTAATGATGCCTTCAACTTAAATTCGAGAGTCGCTGATATCGCGGTCAGGGCGACTAAGAGTCCACCGGATCACCTAGTGGGTCGCAAGGCTAGTTCTATTCCATGGGCGCTATTTGCTTCTGAACGATTCCTTTGCAAATACTCTGAGCCACCAACTCTAGACACGCTTGCAGACTTTCCTCTCATTGGCGCAAATGGAAACATGCTGGATCTACCGGCGTTTAGCTGGCTAGAGTCTGCATACAAGGAGTCAATAGCAGCTAGATGTGATGAGCTGACAGCAATGTCCCACTGCGCAGAGGCGGGAATCGGGATCGCATTCCTACCTCTTGATCAAGCAAGAAGCGAATTGATCAAGCTGGACATATTTCCGCCTGGCAAAACCAGCGACCTATGGATCCTGTACCATCCCGATTTAAGAACAAGTGAACGTATACGTATCGTGGCGGAGCACCTGTATAACCATTTTCAAACAATACACTTCGGAAACTAAAATATTCAAATAACAGGATGATCAGAGGACTAAAGTCAACCGAGTTTCTACTGACTTCTGACAAATCGAGTTCCGCAGTTGCCGCATACTCACGGACTCTCACGGGCCTGCCCCAGCGATTCATGGACTGATTCAGTTGCTTTCAAGGGAACTGAACCCGCATCCTGTCCCACCACCAAATTGGAGCCATTGCCAACTCTAAGGCGACATCATGCCACTGCTCCGTTGCTGACATTAGGCGTTGCCACCATCTGCGCAGATTGCTCATCAACACCAATCCATGCCGTTTCACTCAATTCTACAATGCTGCATCGCTCAGTTATGCAAAATAAGCGTTGCCATTGGCTTCATCATACAAGCACGCTTCACGATGATTCTCGCGCTGAATCACGTGCTGGGCCCATACGGACAGATACAATCGTGGCAGCCCCGCGATAATAAATAGACTTATTTAACGCTAAAAGGTGACGCCAGCAATACCCATGGAATCAATGATTCTGATCCCATTGATCTTGATCTTTAATTCCTAAGCGAGACAAAATTCGGCTACTCGTCGTCGTATATTCCAAATGAATTTTTTTATCCGGAGATAATCGCTCTTTGATTGCAAATGCCGCTAATGCGGCTTCATGAAATCCAGAGAGGATCAATTTTTTCTTACCTGGGTAGAAGTTACAGTCACCAATGGCAAATATACCTGGTTCAGATGTTTCGAAAGTATCTGTTGAAACCTTTACCTGGTATTTTTCTTTTTCAACATCCCATGCATTCAAACTGAAAGGATCAGGCACCATACCAAAACACACAATGACATGATCCACTGATACACTACGAGTCACTTGATCTGAACCAACTACCTTTATTCCTCGAAATGTCTCTCCTTCCTGCCACAATTGTGTAACTTGTCCTTGAATGAATTGTGCCTGATAACTGTTAACCAGTTGCATGAATCGACTGACTGAGTTTGGATCTGCTCTAAACCGTGAAGAACGATGCACCAAAACAACTTCTTGACACGTCTTTTGCAGCTCATTTGCCCAATCAAATGCGGAATCGCCCCCACCTAAAATTGCAACACGTTTATTTGCATGCTCTTTAGGGTCTTGCACGCCTTGAAACAGATGGCTTCCAACCCACTTATCCGCATCAGAGACCCGTAAGGGAACCGGAGTCATTGCTCCCGCACCTGTTGCAATTACTACGGCTTTAACATGAATGCATTGACCACTTTCGGATGTCAGCTCATATCTTGAGTTGCCTGCTGACTTTGTACAACTAACGATTCGTTCACCCAATAAATAGTGAGGAGAAAATGGTTTACACTGTTCTCGTAGGTTAGCAATTAATGTCTCAGCTAATATAGCTGGCACCGCAGGGATATCATAAATAGGTTTATTTGGATACAACTGCATGCACTGACCGCCAATCTGCGGCAGCGCATCGATTACAATCGCATTTAAGTCGTATAACCCCAGTTCAAATACTTGAAATAATCCACAGGGCCCCGCTCCTACGACAGCAACATCTGCCTGATAAACTCCGCTTTTTAAATGATGACTCATCCTCTTGCTCCATCTATTCTCGAACTAAACAAAACCGCAGAATATCGAAGAACAAAAATCCCATAAGCCAACACCCAGAACACGGCTGATAGCCAAATAACATGCGCATAATTATCATAGAAAAAAGACGCAAAAACTCTTGTAAGAAATGACAGCGCAATGAAAACAAATGCTACAGTCATTACTTTGCCGACTTGTATCATGCGGCCGGTGTGACCAAGCGAGACTCTTGAGATCATGGACAAAATCATAAAACCAAACCCGCCCACTGTGAGTGAATGTAACGCTAATGAGGTATTCGATATCATCTCTACTTTTACTAAACCAAGCATTATCAAACCAACACATATCGACCAGTAGCTTAAATGCAGAGACCAGACTAAGGGGGTACTATAAGTCACCCAAATACGCCATCTCAGGGCTCTGGCAAAATTGACAACTCCGGCAAAACAGTAAATAAACGCCTCTACCCAATTCGGCGTATCCATAAACTGCGCTGTAATTAACAAGCTAAGAAAAACTGAACCAATAGACAATTTTTCAAGCCAAGGAATGGCAGTCACTCTCCGTGTACCGGTGCCACTGGCGGTAAACATGGGAAAAACTCGTCCTCCCATAATGCAGATCACCAAAGTAACAAGTAGAACCATGACATGGCTGAGTTCTATATACGAAACTGTTAGCCACCCCGATACAGACAGATAGCTAAGTGCATTCACAAGTGCCATGGCCAATAATATAGGGACAAAAAACAAATTTCGCCAAAGTCTCGCTTTAACAATAGGAATAGCTAACGCAACTGCGGACACAACGAGAAAAAGCACATCGACAATTCCAACAATCACTCCGATCCCAGGGTACGGAAAAACCAACAACACCCGCGCAAGCAACCAGATACCCACAAGGAATATGAGCGGCACACCTTTTATGCTTGACACACCCGTCCAGGTCTGGACCGCGGTTAGAAGAAAACCAACCATAATTGCGGCCGTAAAACCAAAAAGCATTTCGTGCACATGCCAAAAATAACCACCTCCAAACGGATTAAACGCTATTTGCCCGTTGTAAAGTAATGCCCAAATAGCAATTGCCATCATGCCAAACAGCGCTCCCAACCAAAAGAATGGGCGAAAGGCCAGTCTAAAGAACGGCACAGGAAAATCCCTATTGCTTTGTGAGGCCACTTGTTCATCAGGTAGTAATATCATGTTTTACCTCTAATGAATGTTATCGCGACGATTCTATTTCAGCGCTAGAGTTCTTCTTGTATTAGGAAGACGAGAAAAAGATTTCTGACAGTTGTTTGTCATAAGAGTCGGAAATTAGATCACTTAACGTGTATTTTTCCAAATATAAAAAAAAGTGTGCCATAGCACCTGAGAACATTTTCTTTAGTTGACAGGCTGGCGCAATGACACATTGATTGTTGGAACCAAAACATTCAACCAAAGTCGAACTCTGTTCTAATTTTCTAACGAGTTCACCGATATTGATTTGCTCAGGTTGGAGATTGAGCTTGATCCCACCATTTTTACCGCGCGTGGCGTCAACCAATCCTTGAGCACTTAATTCCTGCACTACTTTCATCAAATGATTCTTAGAAATATTGTAACTTTCCGCTACATCTCTAATCGTAACCGTTTCCTGTTCATTAATACCTAAATAGATAAGCACCCTAAGTGCGTAATCAGTAAATCTGGTTATATTCATTAGCTATATCTTGAGCTCGATTTGAAATATCTCGACCTAAATGACACTGATTTCATACCGAAATCAAAACATGCATGTAGATTACATCTTTTGAATGTGCATGTAAAATGCGTTTTATTCAAGATTCATGTTTTTATGTCAGTTAACACCTGAGGGGAGCGACATGCGATACCTAAAACTGTCCTCGGTAAAACCGCTTACTTACTCTGTTGCAACATCAGATTGAAACGAAGGACAGGCACGATCCTATTTAAATAGTCATCATGCCTTGCCGGTAATTACCGGTCTGTATGGCGTGAGCGAGGCGACGGTAAAGCGAATGTTAAAATATTTAAGATAGGGTGAGGGGTATTTCTTGTGCCCGAATTTAAGACTGACCTCTTTGTGTTTCTAAAGAATCATGACTTATCCTCTCACGAGTTGCCCGATGGTTTGGTTAGTGCGATAAACTCCGGCGTGTTCTTAATGCCTTCGAAAGCCGTATCGCGCTCAGCTTCAGCGATGTACGAGGATTGCATCTCAACGGCTTGTGTTAAGTAAGTAAGAGCCGCGTCTTTGAATCCCATGAGTGACTGGGCGCAAGCCATTTGATATAGCGCGAAACTATAATTCGCATCGATAGCCAGGGCTTGGCTGCACAGGTTAACCGCCCACTGCGGTTCATTGAGTTCTAAAACGGCATCGGCCTTATAGGTAAGCGCTTCGGCATCTTGTGGACGCAATTTTAGGATCTCATCAATCACACTAATTTGATTGGCGGGAGAAGATTCCTGCTGAGCCCGCAGCCAAAGTGATTGAATTTCTTGTGTGAGCTCTATTTCTTCACGGTTTTCTTCAATGTGCAGTGTTTTTTGTCTCAGCTGTTCTTCAATAGCAGCCAACCGTTTTTCATATTCCAATATGAGATTGGAGATTTCTTCATCGGCCAGCGAATGAACCCTATCTTTGATGTCGCGTATCGACGTCCAGCCAACGAGCACAAGCACAGAGGTGGCCGCCGCGATTAAATAAAAAAAGTAAGTTACCGTATCTGTCGCATAGGCAACGGCTCGATCAACGGATTGATGCTCTCTATCGACGATTTGCTGAATCAGCTCCTGTTTGGTGTGCGCTTGCTCAATACGTAGTTGCTTCAGTTCATCTAAAACATAACGTTCAACAAATGGGGAGTACAGAGGCTTTTCGAGCGCGTTGATGTTTTCATCAATCTCACTGGCTTCATTGGCATGAGCACCAATTGGTGCAAGCACAAAAATAAAAGCAAGTATCAACGACTTTACTGCGCCAAGCATATTGCCCGTCCATGTTTGTGAACCTCAACAAGTGAGGAGTGCAGACTTTTTACGGTTGCATCATGGTCTGCTTCATTTACAATAAATTGCATGTCCACCTGACGCATGGACTGATGCACCGCCAGGACACTGATATTACTATCGGCAACGGCTTGCACGGTTTTTGCCAATATCCCCGGTATTTGCATATCACTGCCAATGGCCGAAACAATGGCAACCTTTTGCTGATCCAGTTCAGCTTCAGGAAAGCGCTCTTCCAAAGCCGCACGAATACGTTTTACCGTTTTTAAATTCGTCGATAGAAAATGTGTTAGCGTGTTTGCATTGATATCTTTTGAAACAATATGCGCCTTAAAACGCTTAATAATAGCCAAAACCTCGCTATCATAGTCATGAATGCTGCCTGCCATATCTTGATCGAATAACTCGAGAGCATAAATACCTTTGCAGCCAGCAATAATTTCAACACAAGGCGTATCGCTCACATAATCACCCGTAATCAATGTGCCTGTATGCTCAGGCTCAAAAGTATTTTTCACTCGAAGTGGGATATTATGCTGTCGCAATCCTTTGGCAGCCTTTGGATGGATAGCCTCCATCCCCAGATTAGCCAACTGGTCGGCTACATCATAATTGGTTCTGCCGATTGGCACTGCATTGGCTTCACCTACGAGCCGAGGATCGGCGCTACTCAGATGGAATTCTTTATGAATGATGGCTTCTTTCGCTCCTGTGATCACCGCCAACCGACTAAACGTCATCTCACTATAACCGCGATCAAATGAGGTCATCAAGCCCGCATTACTATGCGCATAACCTGTGACAATGGGAAGCTGCTTCGACAAGTCGATATCGGCAAAAGCGGAGCGGATGCGTTCATCCAAAGAGATGTGTTTGTTGGTCCGCCAGGCTGTAAGATCGACAAAACACGCGTTGACTCCGTCCCTTTGTAGAAGGGTGGCTGTATTCCAGGCACTATGTGCTTCGCCGATACTTGCCAACATTTCACGCACTGTTGTGAGGTGAGATTCTAGAGCAAAGTGCCCATGCTGACAGAGACTCTGCAAATCCAGCAAGCACTGTTTGGCATCTTGCAATCTCTCATCAAGAAAGCGATTTGCCTCGTCGAGCAATTTCCCCTCTATAAAAAAAGATTTATTCAGCTGGCGTAGCTGCGAGGTCAACTCGTCAAACTTGTTAGACCAACTTTCGTCTTCCATTCCACTTGCGAATAAACCAAAAACACCAGGCTGACCACTTTTTTTGTGCTCTAATAATTGATCGGTAATACCGCCATAGGCAGAGACCACAAACACCCGTTGGTAGAGACCATTTACGTTATTCTTAATTATATTATCTCGCACCGATAAATAGTCTCTCATCGATGTGCCGCCAATCTTTTCAATCGTGTGCATCACTTATCTATAAACCCTTAATCTAATCATGAGTGCTGGCGCAGGCCACACACTGACGTGTCGTTAAAACCGCTTTTAGTCGATCGGTTGGGATGTCGCACCCACACCGAACGCAGATGCCTGCTTCGTCGGATTGCAACCATTCGACATTTTTGCTGAGCTGTGCAAGTGCCAACTTCTGTTCTGAATGAATTTTTTCATCCACAGACGCATTAATGGTTAAATCGAGATTGGCGGCTGAATCATCTGCTTGATTTTGCTTTTTGTCCGCAACAGGGCTGCTCTCACTCAATGCTTCTTGCAGTTCACTGATTCGACGCTCCACCAGTGCTATCAGTTGAATTCGATCCTGTTCAAGCATGTAATCTATACCTACCTGATGGAACAATGGGGCGAATGTTTTCTCTCGTACAAATATGTTCCGGTCGAGGATCCTGATCACCAAATGGCTTGACCACTTTGTTACTCATAGCGTTATATACAAAGAAAACATTTGATCTCGAAAACGGTGTAATATTACTGTTAGATCCGTGCATCATATTGCAGTCAAAAACGATCAAGCTACCGGGCTTGCTATTGGCAGAAACAATACCTCCCTCTGACACTAAGGTCTTTAAGCAAGCATCAGAAGGGACGCCGTACTCTTGCTTTTTTAGTGATACCAGGTAGTGCTCGTCAGGCGTTTCACCTTCACACACAACATAGTGCTGATGGGAGCCGGGGATCAGCATTAAGGGTCCATTGTGTTCAAAATTTTCCGTCAGCGTGATCGACATGCTAAGCGCCCGCATGCGCGGCATCCCGTCTTCTACATGCCAGGTTTCAAAATCCGAATGCCAGTAAAACTCCCTGCCCCGAAATCCTGGTTTGTAGTTCAATCGGGATTGGTGAATATACACCTCATCATTCAATATAAAGCGCGCCAGATCAGCTAGTCGCGTATCCACCGAAAGCGCTTTAAACAGAGAGCTATTTTCGTGTACACGAAACACCGAGCGGATGTCATTGCTACTTGGCTCGGTGATGACCTCTCCTGAGTTTTTAATCTGCGGATCGGATCTAAGGCGTTGCAGCTCTTGTTGAAAGCTGTCCACCTCCTCGGGGGTGAACACGTCATCTAACACGACAAATCCCTGTTTGTCGTAGCTATCGACAAGAGACGGGTCAATGGGTGCGCGCATTTCTTTGGCTGCGTAGACAGTAGGATCGCGCCTCTCCACCAGTTTTGAGCACTGCCCATTTCTGGAGGGATACACATCTATTTCGTTCATCCATGTGTTTTGCGGTGAGTGATGGAATACAAGTTTATTCATAATACGGGTACTTACTCATCATACGGGGACTTACTCATCAATGGCGTCTGCTTCCAACTCATAGGCGCCTTCAGCATTGTGTACTTCTTTTCCATTCAATGGCGGGTTAAATACACAGGCCATGGTCATCTCTTCAAATGCCCGTAATATATGTTTGTCATGCTTGTCCAAGATGTAAATAGTGCCCGGCTCAATGGGAAACTTTTTTCCATCTGCGAGGGTTTCCACTTCGCCTTTACCCGAGACGCAGTACACTGACTCCAGGTGATTTTGGTAGTGCATCTGAAAGTCAGCGCCCTGGTAAATTGTGGTGATATGAAAGGAAAAACCCATCTGATCTTCCTTGAGCAGAAGGCGTGTGCTTTCCCAATTGCCATCTGGCGATACGATTTTTCGATTAGACTGACTCGCCTCTAATAGCGTTCTAACAATCATAAAATCACCTTTGTCTTATTGCTTAACTTAATCTTTTGATAAACATGAGTCGTGCTGCGCAGAGCGTTGCAAACTCTCCATTCATCATCATGAATTCATCGCCCCCTGTAATCGAGTGTCGATACATACTGGCTACGATGCGTACGGAAGCCTTACCCTAGATACAACCATAGCGCGGCGATGTTTCAACGCACGGGCAAAGCTTTCGCCTGCCCATACACGCATTTTAGGTATTGGTTGTTTTTCTGATCTGATCTCATCTCAAAAAAGGCTATCCGCCATTTTGAAAGTACTGTACCTCTACGGGTATTTCATCCACTTTGGCACACACTTCTTTGACCGACGATTCCACAATATCAATCCCTTTTTTTAAATTTTCATCACTGATGATTAAAGGACATAAAAACTTCACAACCTGATCGTCTGCACCGCTTGTTTCTATAATTAAGCCTTTCTTAAACGCGGCTTTGGTAATCTTTCCAGCGATTTCGCCGTTCACACAGTTAATTCCGCGAAACATGCCGCGTCCTCTTGCGGTGAAATTACCCTCGCCGTACTGCTCCACGATTTGGTCCAGGCGGTCGGAAATATACTGCCCCTTTCGCTTGATTTCATGGGAGAAAGTGTCGTCCGACCAATAGTGATCAATCGCCGCTTTTGCGGTCACAAAGGCTAAATTATTGCCTCGAAAGGTGCCGTTATGCTCGCCCGGCTTCCATTGGTCCAGCTCGGGTTTCATTAACACAACGGCAAAGGGAAGACCGTAGCCGCCGAGTGATTTAGAGAGGGTAATAATGTCTGGCTCAATGCCCGCTTCCTCAAAGCTGAAGTAATCTCCTGTGCGCCCACAACCGGCTTGAATATCATCCACAATTAACAATAAGCCGTGCTTCCTGCAGACGCGTTGTAGACTTTGCAACCATTCCACTCGTGCCGCATTGATACCACCTTCACCCTGAACCGTTTCCACTATCACAGCCGCCGGAGAGTTAATCCCGCTGCTGGAATCAGACAACATCTTATCCAGGTATTGCGTGGTATCAATCTCTTCACCCAGATAACCGTCATAAGGCATACGATGCGTGCCATTGAGGCTGACTCCCGCCGCGTTGCGATGATGCGAATTTCCTGTAGCCGCCAGCGATCCCAGGCTCACGCCGTGAAAGCCATTGGTAAATGTCACTATATTTTGCTGTCCCGTCACATTGCGGGCGATTTTCATCGCCGCCTCGACGGCGTTGGTTCCTGTCGGCCCCGTGAATTGAACCATATATTCCATCTTGCGAGGCTTGAGGATCTTGTCATTAAAGGTTTGTAAAAACTCGCCTTTGGCCCTGGTATGCATATCCAGGCCGTGGGTAATACCGTCGTTTTGGATATAAGTAAGCAGGATGTCTTTAAAATGCGGGTTGTTATGGCCATAATTTAGCGTGCCCGCCCCCGCTAAGAAGTCCAAATACTCGTTGCCTTCTTCGTCCCACATCAGTTCACCTTTGGCACGATTAAATACACGAGGAAAAGAACGTGCATAACTCTGAACTTCCGATTCGATTTCTTCAAATATCTTCATTTTTTTTACACTTAAATTAACGGTTTAATGTGATAGGACCAATGCGCACAAGCAATTCTGATTCGTGCTGTTCTGCAAAGTGCTGACTCTTATCCATCCATTCGGAGGACTGAAAAATCGCATCGAGTTTTTTTGCAAAACTTTTAAACAGATTCCATGAGGGCTGATTGTCTTCAGTAATTGAAGTTTCCAAATACTCCACTTGACTGCAATTGGGGCGTTTGAGTATGTGGATCAACATTTTTGAAGCCAAGCCGCTGCCTCTTGCGTTTGCGGAAACGGCCACCTGCCATATAAATAATGTGGTTGGCTTGTCAGGTAAGAGATAACCGGAGACAAAGCCCACCAAGCGATCTTCGATGTAAGCAGCAACCGATGTGCTAGCAAAGTGACTGCACTGCAGAAGGTTGCAGTAACTTGAATTGGCATCGAGTGGCGGACAGTTTGAAATTAGTCGAAAGACAGCCATACCGTCCTCGAGCTTTGGCAATCTTAATGAAATAGCATCAATATCAGGCAAAACAACCCCGTAAAAACAATTAAAAACATAGAAATAAAAGCATTATCCACCAAGCAAAACTCTCTCAAGAACCTGAATGACAAACCCTTTAACGGATATATAGTGACAATCACACCGAGATATTGCTTAGTATTCTATGTATAGTACACTAAATAATATTTTATCTCCATCTTAGCTAACGTATTCAAAGATTGAAGGTGAGTATTGACGGGCAACCAGTGGATAAGCTTTTCTATCGACGGTGAGATGTATGCGCACGCCATAGAAGCGATAAAAGAAATTATTCCATATGCCGCTCCCGAGCCCGTACCAGGGGCTCCCGAGTATGTTGAGGGCATTCTTAATGTAAGAGGAAAAATAATCTCTATCTTGTCTTCACGGCTGTTATTTGACCTTGAACCGCACACTGAGCGACATGAAGCAAAAATCATCATCTTGGAGAAAGAGGCATCCACAATAGGAATTTGCGTGGATTCGGTGGGCGAAATCATTCACTTTGAGCCTAGTGAAGCCGAATGGACAAATATCGGAGGAGAAGATCCGCTTATTAAAGGTACACTTCAACGCGAAGATCAGCTCTATATATTGATCGACTTCGTGGAACTGAAAAGTGATGGGAAAAAATATGCTTAGTACTCAAAGCAAATCCCATTATAATTCGCATAACACACCGGCAGCTTTCGAGAAGTTCATGAGTAATATTGAAGAAGTGTTAATTGCCATGCGTCGCGTGATTCGAGCGACCGACTTACACTCCAAACATTTAGCAAAAACCACGGGCTTAACTGCACCGCAAATATTGCTGCTGCAGACGATCCGGGACAAAGGCGAGATTACTATCGGTGAGGTTGCGAACGAAATGAGCCTGAGTCAAGCAACAGTCACCAGCATCTTAGACCGCCTGGAGAAGCGCAAACTGGTCTATAGAGCGCGCTCCAAAGAGGATAAACGCAAAGTGCACGCCTACCTCACTGAGCAAGCGTTCGAAACCCTAAAAGACGCCCCCATCCCGCTACAGGATCATTTCACCAAACAGTTTGCAGATCTGCAAGAATGGGAACAGACCATGATTATCTCCTCACTTCAGAGAGTTGCTCAGATGATGGATGCCCAAGATATTGATGCCTCTCCGGTGCTGGATGTGGGCCTATTAGACCGTCAAAGCACACAATTAGAAAACCCTGAAGGATTCCCCAGCCAGCAAGAAGACAAATAAACCGCGCCGGTTGACGCGCCACTGCGCCTGAAGTCGACTACTTCAAGCAATGGGCGTAATAGACATCAACATCTTGTTCCCGATACATGACTCGTCCATTAAGCTCCAAGTATCCTGGCCCAATACCCTCCCCAAAAAGCCACGTTCTTGAGTCGTGTCACTGGCGCCCTTGCAATGTGCCCGCCGTCTCTGGCTCATGTGCATTACCGTCATAACCACTGCCGCATTGAACGATGTGGTCACCAAAACGAACGCTCAACACTATGGATCAAATTAAACCAATTAGGGTGAGATTGGGGTACAAATATCAATAGCAAATCGCAGATATTTCCTTAACTACTGAATGTACCTAATCCCTATCTTCCAAATTTTGATCTCAATTTCGCGGGTAACTCTCAGGCTCGCTTCGATATAATCGTGAATACTCTAAAAGCGCGAGAATGACTGCTCAGCAGGATAACCACATAACCTCTTTTTCACGGCGGTTAGGTGCCTACACAAAAGCCATTCATACTGTATTCTTTTGCTCAAATATTGTTAATATGACACAGTTTCTCGACACACGTTGGCAGCCCGCCCCCTGACAGAAGGATCCACGATGAATAGATTGATCCCCTTTTTTATAGCAATATTGTTTGCTTTCACAACCCTATCACGAGCAAGTGCCGATATTGCTGAAACCCAAGTGACTCTGCCTAATGGGTTGGGTTCCGCAACTTTATATAGTAATCAAAAACTAAAAGACGCGACTGCGGGCATCATCGTCATCCACGAATGGTGGGGTTTAAATCAATATGCCAAAGACAGAGCCAAAATGTTGGCAGAAGCAGGATACACCGCTATCGCTGTCGATATGTACGGCCACGGTAAAGTCGCCGATCACCCCAACGATGCTCAAGGCTTCATGGAAGCGGCTATGGCAAACCCTGATAAAGTCAGAGCCAGATTTAATGCGGCGAAAGAGATCTTAAAACGACAAAAACAGGTAGATGCTAATCGAATATACGCCATGGGCTATTGCTTTGGCGGTGCGGTTGTATTAAATCAAGCTCGTCTAGGCAACGATCTCGCTGGTGTTGCCAGTTTCCATGGTAATTTAAGCGCAACGGTTGACGCAAAGCCGGGAGAGATCCGCGCAAAAATCATGGTTGCCCACGGTGGCGCGGATCCTTTTGTTCCTGTTGAACAAGTGACCGGCTTTGTCCAGGAAATGGTGACCTTAGGCGCGAATTTTCAATTGCTAAATTACCCGCAAGCCAAACACAGCTTTACCAACCCGGCAGCCACCGAAAAAGGCAAGAAATTTAACTTGCCCTTGGCCTACGACGAATACGCAGACACTAAAAGCTGGGAGGCATTTTTAGAGTTTATTAACGATTAATCACAATCGATAGGGAAGCGCAAAATTTAAGTTAACAAAGGTATTTGGGGGCGTACTCCTTTATCGAATAGCGGAAATAACTATTTTGAAATTAGCATTAGACTTTTTTTTCTTACTGGGCCCGGAGGTCGCGCCGACGATTGAATAACGTCATCAGGGAGGAAGAAAGTTTTAGCAGAGCATCAGGCTCAAGATGCTTCAAATAGGCGATATCTGCTATCCAATTGCATACTTGAATTATTATGAGTCAGATTTATGGAGCCGCGAGTGAACTGACTTGCCACACGAATGAATTGAACCTATTACTTGAACGCACATAAAAAATAAACCTCGATGGACTCTTTTCGTCAGCCCAACGAATAGTATGCCCAAGATTTAATCGAGCCGGCAAAAAACGATAAGCGACAATCTTGAGTCAAAAAGCAATTTGATTGAACCAATAGACAGCTTGCAAACGTTTTGTGATTGTCTCTGCTCAACAAACAGCACTGATGCGAAACCGAGACAAATTTAAGCCATAAATAGCTTGGCATTTAACAACCGTTTTTGACTATTGTGACCAACCTTCTCTCTCCTGTAGCATCTAGCTGTATGATTATTATGTGCCTTGGATCTGAACACTCTGCAGAGTGGCTGCACCTGGATCTGTTTATGCGCCAATACTCGCTAATTAGAACGAACAAAAGTTTTCATGAGCAGCAAAACAGCGGAAGTAGAAATCATTCACACTCTCTAGAGGATGAATATTAACGGACTGACAATGCAATGAGTGATCATCCAAGAAAAAGCCAATGGAAAAAACCGAAACGGTTTGACAGAAATTTAATAGTCATCGGTGGCGGCGCTGCTGGATTAGTAACGGCTTACATCGCATCTGCGGTAAAAGCAAAGGTCACTCTAGTAGAGGCCAATCAGATGGGTGGAGACTGCCTCAATTACGGTTGTGTCCCCAGTAAGACGTTGATCAAAAGCGCCAAAATTGCCCATCAAATTCACTCTGCTGAACACTATGGTTTTGAGCCGCTCACCCCCACTCTTTCCTTTAAAAAATTAATGGCGCGGATCCAAGAAGTGATTGACACCATTGAACCCCACGACAGTATCGAACGCTATACCAACCTTGGCGTCGAAGTTTTGGTCGGAAGAGCAAAAATTATTGATCCTTGGAACGTAGAAATCGATCAGGGTAATGGTCATCCACTCACCCTTTCCACCTGTAGTATTGTATTGGCGACGGGCTCTCAACCAGTCATACCCACAATCGACGGACTGGAAGAGATCGGGTACCTCACCACTGACACCTTATGGGATGAATTTTCAAAAAGAGAACAGCTCCCCAATCGTCTGCTCATCTTGGGTGGCGGACCAATCGGGTGTGAGCTGGCACAGAGTTTTGCACGCTTGGGTGCCCAGGTCACGCAGATAGAATTAGCACCACGGGTGCTGCTCCGTGAAGATGAGGCAGTTTCTGCTTTCGCCCAATCTATTTTAGAACGGGATGGCGTAAAGGTTTTGACTGATCATCGAGCAGTTCGCTGCATGATCAATGAAGATAACAAGTTCTTGTTAGTGGAACATCAAGGCGTGCAACAGACTCTAGAATTTGATGACTTGATCTGTGCCGTGGGTCGATCACCTCAATTAACTGGTTTAGGCTTAGAGACTTTAGGAATCGACACCGATCATACTCTGGAAACCAATGAATACTTAGCAACTCTCTACCCTAATATCTTTGCAGCCGGAGACATAGTAGGTCAATATCAGTTTACTCACACCGCCGCACATCAAGCTTGGTACGCTGCGATCAATGCTCTGTTTGGTCAGTTTAAAAAGTTCAAAGTAAACTACCGCGTCATTCCGCGAGTAACCTTTCTAGATCCAGAAATTGCAGCAGTGGGCCTCAATGAGACGGAAGCCAAAAAACTAGGCATTGACTATGAAGTGACTACCTATTCGATGAGTGAGTTGGATAGAGCTATCACCGAAGGGGCAACTGAAGGCATGATTAAAGTGTTAACTGTTCCTGGAAAAGATCGCATCCTTGGCGTGACCCTGATCTGCGAAGGCGCCGGTGATCTATTAGCCGAGTTCACCCTTGCCATGAAGCAGGGCATGGGGCTCAATACACTCCTAAGCACCGTCCATCCCTACCCTACTTGGTCAGAAGCCAATAAATATGTAGCTGGTGAGTGGAGACGACAGCACTCTCCCGCAAGGCTTTTAAAGTGGCTAGAGAGATTCCACCGGTGGAGACGAGGCAAAAATCGTGGTTAGAACATTTTGTTTACTCTTCACGCTAATGTGGTCTGTTGCCGTCATGGCGACAGACACCTTTGATCACCACCGCTGGGACAAACTGGTAAAGCAGCAGGTAATAACCTTCAAACAGGGACAACAGTCTACAGTCAATTACCAGGCATTGAGTCAAAACCCAACTGAGCTTATCACCTATCTCAAAGAGCTGGAGACTATAAGCAAAGAAACTTTTAATCGATGGGCGCAGAACGATCAATTGGCATTTCTAATCAATACTTATAACGCTTGGACGATTCAATTGGTGTTGTCCGCCTACCCGGATTTAAAATCCATCAAAGAGTTGGGCCACATTTTTCGCACGCCCTGGCGAAAGCCAATTGTTAGACTATTTGGAGACATCTATTCCCTGGATGACATTGAGCATGATCTGATTCGCGGATCTGATCAATTTCAAGATCCGCGAATCCACTTCGCACTCAATTGTGCCAGTATTGGCTGTCCGGCACTACGTGCCGAAGCCTTTGTGGGCTCCAGGTTGGATACGCAACTTGAAGCGCAAACTAATTTATTTTTATCCGATCGTGATCGCAACTATTTCTCTGGCAATATTCTTTATGTCTCTTCTATCTTCAAATGGTATCGAGAAGATTTTGAAAAAGGCTGGAGAGGATACAATTCCTTGCATCGCTTTTTAGGCGACTATTCCGAATCACTGGGGTTGACTGCATCACAAAGTGCGATACTAAAATCAGGGAACATGAAAATTCGATTTCTAAAATATGACTGGCACTTAAATGATTCCGCCCATAGCAAATAGACGTTCGAGGCGAACTACTTATTATCTCAGCATGACAAATAGAGAATATTCAACAGTAGCGATTACAGATCAGGCAATGGCCCCATGACCGCTTGCACAGTGTTACAACAAAAAAGATTCCTTTGGTCTGTTTTGACGCCGGATATCACCTGAATGGTAACCGGGTATTTCAAAACAAGAACAAGATGTCGTGGCATACTTTTCTTAATGGAATATTGCGATTTTCCCGTTCCTGATAAGTGACCGGGCTTTCCCGGTCATGTTTTTAACTTCAACTATTTTAATGACAACTCGGCACACTGCGGCATGAACAGTTAAACCCGATTTCAAGTAATCAGTGTGGTTCAGCGATGCGGCAAGTCAGCGCGTCGCCAGATGAATCAGTCACAAAAGCCATTGTTGTACCTGTTTTTCTGGGTCGATTGTTTAATCGATCCCTCACCCGTTCAACCTGCTCATTAGTCACCTTGTTTCAGTGGTTGCCAGTTAAAAAATACGGGTACACAGAATATACCTCATCTCAAATGTAGGTTGTACTAAGTGTTCAATGTGAACTGGATTTTACTCAGTGAATTTATTGCTCGAAGTTCATCTACTCTTTAAGGCATGTTTCGAGTGATCCAGAATGCAATCAATACCAAGTTGCCCCTAGATCATAGCCCGCTATGCGCTCGCTTGAGCTTGACAGGCTGCCTCTCTTTCTATAGTTTCAGCGACTCTGCTTCAGGTGTCCCAAGAGTATCCACTCAAGGGATGAAACGGGAAGCCGGTGCGTTTCTGAATTGACCATCAAAAACAAATCCGGCGCTGCCCCCGCAACGGTGAGCGAGTTGCGGCGAATCATGCAGCCACTGCGTCACCACGTGGGAAGGCGATTCGCCCCGATCTATTCACATACCTCGCAAGCCCGGAGACCGGCATGAGACATTAGTTGGCATTGCGGCGGGCGATGTGACGGCTAACAGGTAAGACTTTGCTACTGTTTCCGTTTGATAATTATTCTGCGCAGTGTCTGTATAGGGCACCAATTGACGTCATCCCGCTGTAAGTGAATCCGGATTATGACAAGTTGGCTAACACTGGGTGCAACAAGAATGATGCGCACAAGGAACCCGTCATGTTGAATTTATCCAACGGCACTCAGATAAGGAACGCCGCCATGCAGGTGCGGATGCTTGTCACCGTCCATGACCACCCCGTGGCTATCTTGCAAAGCGTACTCAGAAGATAAAGCAATGAAAGCCTGCCCCGCGCTATTTGTCTCTGCGCCAGCCTCTGGCCAGGGTAAAACCACCGTAACCGCTGCGTTGGCGCATTACCACCGTCAACATGGGCGTTGCGTACGGATCTTCAAAACTGGGCCGGATTTTCTTGATCCCATGATTCTTGAACGCGCCTGTGGTCACCCAGTCTATCAACTCGATCTGTGGATGGGTGGCGAAGCGCATTGCCGCCAGCTGCTATATGAAGCCGCAGCACATGCCGATCTGATCCTTATCGAAGGTGTCATGGGGCTATTCGACGGCGACCGCTCTAGCGCCGATCTCGCCAGTCTATTCGACATTCCGGTACTCGCGGTGATCGACGGCAGTGCGATGGCACAAACCTTCGGTGCCATCGCGCACGGCCTTGCCAATTATCGCCCAACTCTCCCCTTTGCAGGCGTTTTCGCCAATCGTGTGGCATCTGAGAGCCATTTCCAGATGCTGGCAGAAAGCTTATCACCACGCATCCCTGCATACGGTTGGCTGGTCCGAGATCCAAACATCAGCCTGCCAGAACGACATCTTGGATTAATACAAGCCAGCGAGTTGACCGATCTAGACACACGCATAGCACTCGCCGCGGCAACCACGCAGGTAGTAACAAGCGAGCTCCCGCCCCCGGTCACTTTTACCAGCCCAGTCACGGACAATCTAAAGCCCATGCTTGCAGGTACCTGTATCGCCGTGGCGCAAGATGCGGCATTTGCCTTTCTCTACCGCAGTAATCTTGAACTATTACAAACGCTCGGTGCTAAGTTGATTTTCTTTTCGCCACTTAACGACCACACGTTGCCACAAGCAGATGCGCTGTACCTACCCGGTGGCTATCCCGAACTGTACATGGAAAAGCTGTCTTCCAATTCAGCAATCAATCATGCAATTGTTGATTTTCATGCGGCGGGCAAGCCTATCGTTGCCGAATGTGGTGGCATGTTGTATCTATTGGAATCGCTCACAGACATGAGTGGCAAACGTGCACCCATGCTCGGACTCTTGTCGGGACATGCCGTGATACAAGAGCGACTCGCGAACATCGGGCTACATAGCATCGAACTTCCCGAAGGCGAGCTTCGTGGACACAGTTTCCATTACGCACGTATGGACAGCCCATGTGAACCGTTCACTTTTTCACAAGCCTCTCGCCACCATGGCAGGGGCGAACCCATTTACCGGCAAGGCCGCCTGACTGCATCATTTATGCACTATTATTTTGCTTCCAATCCCCACGCAAGCGCCAGGCTGTTTCTACCATGATTCGATCCAGTACCAGCAAAGTAAGGATAACTTATAGATGACAGGCCAAGGCGCACAACGCATCGTTTGCCTCACAGAAGAGACCACGGAAACCCTCTATTTACTCGGTGAAGAAGATCGCATCGTTGGTATCTCTGGCTTCACTGTTCGACCCCCGCAGGCACGCAAAGACAAACCCAAAGTATCGGCGTTTACCAGTGCGAAAATCGATAAGATACTTGCCTTGAAACCAGACTTGGTGCTCGGCTTTTCTGATCTACAGGCAGACATTGCGGCAGAAATAATTCGAGCGGGTGTGCCAATACATGTCTTCAACCAGCGCACAGTAGCTGGCATTTTCGACATGATTCAGATGCTCGGTGGCATGGTGGGTGCGCTGCACAAGACACAACGTCTGATCGCACAACTGCATGCCAATCTGGAGTCCATCAAAAAGACGGCTGAACATTTGCCGGCTCGACCACGCATCTATTTTGAAGAATGGAATGATCCCCTGATCTCTGCAATCGGTTGGGTATCTGAATTGATTTCCGTCGCAGGTGGGGTCGATTGTTTTCAGGAGTTAGCCGCATCGCCAGCGGCGAACGGTCGTATCATTGCCGATCCTAACGAAGTCATCCACCGAGCACCGGATATGATTATCGGATCCTGGTGTGGTAAACGCTTCAATGCTCAACTGGTGCGTGAACGATCAGGCTGGGATTCAATTCCTGCCGTGCGCTCTGATCACCTATATGAAATTAAATCCTGTGATATTTTGCAACCGGGGCCCGCTGCGCTTACGGATGGCGTGCGGCAATTGCATCAACTGGTGACACAGTGGGCATCACAAAATACATGATCCTTGCGCTGTCGGCATTCGCCGCAGAAGCGTCGGTAAACTATTGAAAGTGACGGCGGTCCTCGATAGTGAAAATTTTCTGATCGTGATCTGCTGCTATTTTGGTCTATGATTTTTTGTCGTTAGCCAGCATGTTGTGCATGTTTTCCGCTAACACATCGAATATGCAGACATCTTCCAATGAATTCGTCTCGGCGGCGCACAGTGGAGATCGGCGAGCAGATGAGTGTCATCGAGGGTGATGCAATCGTCTCTCACTTCAGTGATAGTAAGTGCGGTGGTCCGCCCCTCTTCTACCGAACTCTGGCGTGTGATGCCAACAGTGGGCTGTTGATCTTCGGCAGCTCACTTTTTAGACGAAAATGATGAGTTGTTCGTTGCGCGTGCCATACGCCTCACGCACGTGTCGGTGGCACGCAATCGGGCCGTGCGGCTTATCCGCTCAGCGTGACAAAACACCGACTCCAAGGTGTCATTAGATAGCACATCTATCGTTGTTACCTCGATTAAACACCTGCAAGGATGTCACAGATCTGAGAAATAGTTTGACTTTACTCGGTCAGGCCGATACTGTGT
Source organism: Thiotrichaceae bacterium (assembly GCA_041940025.1). GTDB lineage: Bacteria > Pseudomonadota > Gammaproteobacteria > UBA5859 > UBA5859 > UBA5859. The sequence continues at coordinate 338,228 of JBGTSY010000003.1, forward strand.
GTACAGCTTGAAAGTAAGTCTATTTTTATTGTCTCCATTTCGTCGCAGTTCTTAGTCATTCTTCGTCCTGTAGTTTATAAATCTCACTTTATATTTCCAGCTTATTCGCGCCTCACGAAGGCATTCTTACACTTTTTATATACAGGATATTTATCATGTCTAATGCAACTACTGGCACCGTAAAATGGTTCAACGAATCTAAAGGTTTTGGGTTTATTGAGCAAAAGTCCGGCCCAGACGTATTTGCACACTATAGTGCGATTGTTAGCTCCGGTTTCAAAACATTAGCTGAAGGCCAGATGGTCGAGTTCAACGTAACTCAAGGTCAAAAAGGCCCTCAAGCTGAGAATATCGTAGTTATCTAATAGCTCGTTAATTCTGCAAAAGGCAAGCTGTCACGGCTTGCCTTTTTTGTGCTTCAAATATAGTAAATCGTTCAGATAAACACGCATAACTGACCAGGCATAAACGCACGCAAGATGCGCGGATCAGCGACAAGGCGATAGCAACCCGTCTCACCTTCAGATCCCGTTCGACGCCTAACCGAGGTGCCTACAATCTCCCCGGCTATTCATCGTTTTTTTCTTCATTATCTTCTGTGATATCTCACGTCAACTTAGAGAGCAAGATGGCGAACACCCATATAGCCCGCAGCCAAAACTGAGCGCTACGGGATCGTGAGTTCATGATAAAAATTTTGGATACGAAATAAAATTGGCAGATAGTACACAGCCATAAATATTGGTCATCACCGTTGTTAATGTGAAATGGCTTTCATATTGCGCTAGTTTCCAGTGAATGCGTGACTCTGCTGGTATTTGTATAATTACTTCGTGCACTTTATAATTATCAGGTTCTAGCTGTCAGTCGAAACTAACAATGGAATTCAATACGGAGATCAACGATCAGATCCTGATCGCATTGCGCCGCATCGTACGCGCCATCGATCAACACTCCAGGCGTCTGGCACAGGAATTCGGCCTTACCGGACCACAGGTTGTGCTACTGCGGGAACTGGTTCAAAAGAGAGAAATGCATGTAGCGAAGTTGGCTGAAAGTATAAGCCTTAGCCATGCCACGGTGACGGATATCCTTAACCGGCTGGAGAAACGCAACTTCATCGCTCGAACGCGCTCACTAACAGACCGACGCCGCATCATGGTAACGGCTACCGAACAGGCCAAGGCGCTCATCAAGCAATCACCACCACTGCTGCAGGAACAATTTTCAAATCAGTTGGCAAGCCTCCAGGATTGGGAACTCGCCCAGACCCTGTCTGTTTTGCAGCGTGTTGCCCTGATGATGGATGCGAGGCAGGTGGATGCTTCACCATTACTCGCCACCGGATCGGTAACTGCCGAGCCCGAAATAGTAGAGATCGTAACCCGAACAGGTAACACACACTCAACTGACTCCAAAAACAATGAGATGGGCGCTGTCGGCCTTGTACAGGATAATAGCGATACACCAAGCGCTGCGTAAACGCATAGACGTGTAAACCTCTATCAATGCAGCAGGAAGTGATGTCAAGATCGAAACCCTAGAAGCGAAGACGAAACGTTTATCTGGCAGTTGCGGCGCGATTCGGGCAGGCTGGATCTTAACTCCAGGTGCTGTTTTCCGTTTTTGTGCTAGCCCTTCTAGAGGCATGGTGTGCGTCCTCAAGCCGGCACTGAGGTGCACCTACGAAAAGGTCCTATCCGCTGCTGATCGAACCGAAGCGCAATAATCTAGAATATCAACGCACTGTGCGAACCCGAATATTGAGACCAATTACATATAAGGGATATCAAATGAGCAAAGCTGAACAACTTGACGAGCAGATGGATGAGACTGAAGACCTTTATCCAACCTGCGACCAAGAAGAACGCATTTTCAAAGGTGCCCTGACTGGCAAGTCCTTCCCCTGGCATTCGGATTTCGAAGCCTGGTATGCCGAAGATGGTTTGCCCCCATGCCGTGTACTCAGCGCCTGGATCATGCTCACCGAGAATCATGAGTTCAACGGTCCCTTATATCTCAACCTGGGGTCACATCAGTATTTTGTGTGCTGCGCCGACACCACTCCAGGGAATCGCCATAAAATTTCGTTGCATAAACAAGCATACGACGCAACCAGCATCAATGTTCTTCAGGAACTCGCATTTCAGCATAGTTTGGCGGCGACCCATGGTACTCTCGGTACATTGATCTTACACGAGGGCAATACTCTGCACGGATCGCCCGATAATATCTCTTCGGCCGCTCGCACCAATCTGTTCTTCGTCTACAACAACAGCGTACATCACACCCCGGCAGAGGAACCGTCCGCCGCCGCCAGGTGTCGCCCTGAGTTGCTGAGCGCTCGGGACTTCACGCCTCTGCAAGCCGTTAATAGTGAGTTTGCCAGATGGCACTAATATCCAGCGCCCAACCGCTTTTGAAATTTCTCGGCGCCACTGTGGTGCTCTTGTGTCTGTTAGCCACTACAGGATGCGAGCGTGATCAGCGGCCAGACGAAACAACGCTTGAGCGGATCCAACGGGAAGGTGTCGTGCGCATTGGCTATGCTAATGAGGCCCCGTATGCCTACGTCGATCAGAAGACCGGTCGCTTGACTGGTGAGGCGCCAGAGATCGCCCGCGTGGTGTTGAAGCAGATTGGGGTTGAGCGAGTTGAAGGCGTTTTGACCGAGTTTGGCTCCTTGATACCAGGGCTGAAAGCCAAACGCTTCGACATCATCGCCGCCGGCATGTACATCTTGCCGAAACGTTGTCGCGAGATTGCCTTTAGCAATCCGACTTACAAGATCGGCGAGGCCATCCTCGTGAAGTCGGGTAATCCACTTAAGCTACACAGTTATGAAGACATCGCAGCTCATCCCAGCGCCCGTATTGGCGTAGTAGCTGGCACTGTAGAACTCGCTTACGCACGCGCGACCGCTATCCCGAATGAACGCATTGCAGTACTACCCGATGCGCCCAGCGCGGTGGCGGCAGTTGAGGCCGATCGAATTGATGCCTATGCCGGTACCGCCCTCACTATCCAAGATATGCTGAAGAAGCTGGGTGAAGGTAGTGTGGAACGGGCAACTCCGTTTAAAGATCCTGTCATTGAAGGCAAAATGGTAATCGGTTACGGTGCCTTCGGTCTCCGCAAGGAAGACAAAGCATTGCTGGAAGCTGTCAATAAGCAACTGGAAGCATTCATCGGATCGGCACAACACCGCACGCTAGTGAGGCCATTCGGATTTGCTGAAACGGAACTCCCGGGGAAGGTGACAGCCGAGTCGTTGTGTCAGCCTCGATAACGATTGGGGTCACTAAGAACCTGCTTTATGGGTGAATGGGTTGTCTGTCGCTCGATAAGGAATGATAAGAATGCCACAACCTTTTGACCTGCTTCCCGTTTTATTACAGGGACTGTGGATCACGCTGCTTATCACCGTTGGCGGCGCAATGGTGGCTGCCGTAGCCGCCATCACCGCTGGTCTTGCTCGGTTGTCATCACGCGCCTGGGTGAGCGTTCCGGCGCTGGCTTACATTGATTTGTTCCGCGGCACCTCCGCATTAGTGCAACTGTTTTGGGCTTACTTCGCTTTGCCTTTGCTGGGCATAGAATTGAGTGCCATGACCGTGGGTATTACCGTGTTGGGACTCAACATCGGTGCCTATGGCGCAGAAGTGGTGCGCGGTGCCATTCAGGCCGTGCCGTCTGAACAACAGGAGGCAGCCATTGCTCTGAATTTCACCGAACGTCAAGCCATGTGGCGCATTACTCTGCCCCAGGCACTGGTCGCCATGTTGCCGCCTTTCGGTAATCTATTGATTGAACTGTTAAAAAGCACCTCGTTGGTGTCCCTCATCACACTCAGTGATCTGACCTTTCAGGGTCAGCTACTACGAACCGCAACCTTGCGATCTGCTGAAGTTTTCACCTTAATCCTTATCTTGTACTTCCTTATGGCACTGTGTATCACCTACGCTATGCGTTGGTTGGAACGACGAGTGTCGGTAGGCCGTGACTATGGGAGGCTGTCCTGATGTGGGATTGGCAGTTTGCCCTTCAGATCCTACCCGATCTGCTACGCGCTTTTGTGGTCACCATTCAGGCGACTGGCTTGGGTATGTCGTTGGCCTTGGCTCTGGGCCTGGTGTGGGCCATCATGCGCCGCGCCCACCATCGCATCATTTCCGTACCGACTTTTTGGGTGGTGGAGTTCATCCGCAGTACTCCACTATTAGTGCAGATCTATTTTCTGTTCTTTGTCCTGCCCGATGCCGGTATACGAATGTCACCTTTAACTACCGGCGTGCTGGCGCTGGGGTTACACTATAGTGCTTACACTGCTGAAGTATATCGGGCCGGCATTGAAGGAGTCCCCAAGGGACAATGGGAGGCAGCGCTCGCTCTGAATATCAACCCGTGGTACAAATGGCGTGCAGTGATCCTACCCCAGGCCATCCCACCGGTGATTCCGGCGTTGGGCAACTATCTGGTAGCGATGTTTAAAGATACTCCGTTGCTGGCGGCGATCACCGTCCTGGAGCTGCTGCAAACAGCCAAGCTCATCGGCGCCGAAACGTTCCGTTACCTGGAACCGCTGACCCTGGTCGGTCTTCTATTCCTGCTGATCAGTCTGCTCTCGTCGCGGTTCATACGCAAACTGGAGGCGCGCTTTGGTGGCCACTGATAGCAAACAACCCATCATACGACTGCGCAGAGCAAGTAAGTCATTCGGCGAGCTGCGGGTGCTGCGAGAAATGGATCTGGATATTCTTCCGGGGCAAAAAGTGGCACTGATCGGGCCAAGCGGTTCCGGTAAGTCCACCATTTTGCGCATTCTCATGACCTTGGAGAAGATCGATTCCGGTAGAGTGGAGATTGCCGGCGAATCCGTCTGGACCAGGATACGCAACGGCAAGGAGATCCCTGCCGACCGCCGCCACCTGCGCAAGGTGCGTAGCCATGTGGGCATGGTGTTTCAACATTTCAACCTGTTTCCGCATATGACCGTGCTGCGCAATGTCACCGAGGCACCGGTTCACGTCCTGGGACTCTCGCGCAATGAGGCAGCACAACGGGCCATGGAGTTACTGGAACTGGTGGGCCTGACGGACAAGGTTGACGCCTATCCCGCTCAGCTTTCCGGTGGTCAGAAGCAACGCGTGGCCATCGCCCGCGCCTTGGCTATGCGACCAAAAATCATGCTGTTCGACGAAGTGACCTCCGCCCTGGATCCAGAGCTGGTGGGTGAGGTGTTAAACGTGCTCAGAATGCTTGCGCAGGAAAGACAGATGACCATGCTCATCGTCACTCACGAGATTGGTTTTGCACAGGATATCGCCGATCGCGTGGTGTTCATGGAAGCCGGACAGATCGTGGAAGACGATGCGCCCGAGGTGATCTTTTCCCAGCCGAAGCACAAGCGGACAAGAGAGTTTCTGCAAGCGGTGTTACGCGATTGAAATAAGTTTTGAATTCACAGAAAGATATCGGAGAAAATATGAAACAGGCTCTCGATACCCATTACACCCGACTGGCCAAAGACTATGACGATTTTCTGTACTACTCACCGAACTTCGTACGCACCCTGACCGCAAAGATGATCGAGAAACTCCAGCTCAAGGAAGACGACACACTCGTGGATCTCGGTTGTGGCACCGGCATCTACTCGCTGGATATCCTGAAGCAGATTTCCCTGAAAAAGCCGGTGATCGGCATCGACCCTTATCACGAAATGCTGGCTAGGATCCCCGAGAATACACCCATCAAGCGCATGGCAATGGATGGCCTGGAATTTTCCCGACAACCCGGCACCTATGACAAGATCCTGATTAAAGAGACGGTCCACCACATCGAGGAACGCGACCAGCTATTCGCCAATCTCTATCAGCGGTTGACGCCAAACGGCATCCTGCTGTTAGTGCATGTACCGCCCGCTGTGCAATATCCACTGTTTCAAAAGGCACTGGAGCGCTGCCTGAATTGGCACGCTGACCCCAATCAACTCACCGAGCAACTCAAGCATGCCGGCTTCCGGGTCGAGTGCGATGCAGTTGACTACCCGCACGCCATTCCCAAGGAACAGTATTTTAAAATGGTCGAGGCCTGCTACATGTCCGCGCTGACCTCATTGAGTGTCGAAGAACTCCGTAAGGGTCTGATTGAGATGGCGCTAAGGTACAAAGACGTCGAGGTACTAGAATTCGTTGACCACTTCGACTATCTCATCGCGATCCGTGACTAAGCCAGGGGAGACAACGATGGATCTGCTTATGCCGAGTTTCACGAAGATGCCCGCACCGACGTTATATGCCAGTGCGAGATCCACATTCCCATATCGGAATCGCACTGCACCTTATTCAGATGTTGAGCGATTTTCCAAGATGGTATCTGATAATCAAATTTATGTTTTATAAGCCACTATTATGAGTCATGACACATCACAAGATTCAAACGAGCAAGACTGGACCGCAGCGGATCGTGCTTATGTCTGGCATCCTTACAGCTCTGTGGGCGCCGACCTTCCTGTATTCCCCGTGCAATCCGCTCAAGGGGTGCGCCTGCGTCTGAGTGACGGCCGAGAACTCATCGACGGCATGGCCTCTTGGTGGTGTGCCATCCACGGCTACAACCACCCGGTGATGAATCGTGCCATCGAGAACCAGTTGAAGAACATGGCCCACGTGATGTTCGGCGGCCTCACCCACCGCCCAGCCTTGGAATTGGCCACCCAACTCGTTGCGTTGACCCCCGAATCATTGGAGACGGTATTTTTTGCCGATTCCGGATCGGTGGCGGTGGAGGTGTCCATGAAGATGGCAATTCAGTACTGGCACGCCCGCAGAAAACCGAACAAGCAACGTTTCGTCACCATCCGCAACGGCTACCATGGTGACACCTTTGGCGCTATGTCAGTGTGCGACCCAGTCACTGGTATGCATAGCCTGTTCTCACACTCGCTACCTCAACAATATTTTGCCGATGCACCTCGTCCGCGCTTTGGCGAGCCGTGCCGCCAGGATGATCTGAATTCCCTGTGCGACATTCTAAAAGCGCACCATGCACAAATTGCAGCCTTGATCCTCGAGCCCATTGTACAGGGGGCCGGAGGCATGCGCTTTTATTCGGCCGACTTCCTGAAACAGGCACGTGAACTGTGTGATAAATACGGAGTATTGCTAATTGCCGATGAAATAGCGACCGGTTTTGGCCGCACTGGACGGCTGTTTGCGTGTGAACATGCTCAGATCTCCCCGGATATCTTATGTATAGGCAAGGCCTTGACTGGGGGCTACCTCAGCCTCGCCGCCACCCTCACCACCAAGGAGATAGCCAACACCATTGCCCAAGGAGAACCGGGTGTGTTCATGCACGGCCCCACTTTCATGGCCAATCCGTTAGCCTGCACGGCGGGCATAACCAGTCTGCAACTGCTGCTCGACTCACCATGGCAAGACAGAATCAACAACATCGAACACCGACTGGAGGCCGGACTCGCACCCTGCAGATCTTATGACCATGTGGCGGACGTGCGGGTACTGGGGGCGATTGGAGTCGTAGAGCTTAACCACCCTGTGGACATGCAAACCGTTCAGCCAAGCTTCGTAGATGCCGGCGTCTGGGTACGACCCTTCGGACGCCTGATCTACTTGATGCCGCCATTTATCATCAATGACAATGATCTTCTGACACTTACCTCAGCAGTCAACCAGATCGTTAAAGATCTGTGATCCGATATGGCCCGGTTCATCTGTTTTTTAAACAGGTGGTCGCCCGTATCGCAAACAGTACGCCATACAATGGCGCACCCGAAGAGATGACTCACTCTCAAAGGGCCGCTCGCAGTCTCCGCTGTTTCTCTGTGCCCGTATCAAACTAAGAAGCACTAACCAACTCTTGCAGAAATTATAAGTACAAAACAAGTGCCCCAAGAAAGCGGCACCATGCGCTAAGTTGCTGGCCTCATGAACCCCTCCGACTAAGTTAAGTAAAAACTGCAAGTTACCCACTCCAGGCTCGCCCAGGTTGATCTTTGAAAAGAAACAGCGCTCAGCGTCTAGCCAAAGCCATTTTGGAGATCTGGCGTCGTCTGGTATTTCTTATTGTCTTCAGGTTGTGGTGAGGCCTCCATCCACCGCCAATATTTCATTTGTTATCCAGCTTGCTTGCTCTGAGGCCAGAAACAGCATTACATGGGCGATCTCTTCAGGGTTACCTAGGCGGCCAAGTGGGTACATGTTTCCGACCATGCCCATAAATTTCTGTTTTTATTTCGCTGATGCAAGGTTGATGTTTCTCTTAACCAACTTGGTAGCCACAGTGTCGGGGCCAATTGCATTAACACGAATGCCGTCACCCCCGAGTTCATGAGCTAAGGTTTTTGTTTAGGCGTTTATCGCTCCTTTGCTTAATGTGTTTCCCAACTGCTAGCCGATGTAGAAATTCGTATTGTTGAGATATCCGATTCCAAGCTGATTCAAAAACGAATTGAACATGTGAACACCTACCTGGTGGCTAAGACCGGCTGTTGGAAAAAGCAATCATTTAATGATTTATCTACGACTCCGATTGTCACCCCAGATGTGTTGACTCGCTGGCGACTAAAACATAGTTCCAAACGAGAAGAAATAATGGCGATTCAACCTCGATACGCCAGTAATGATTTGGCCGTGGTTAAAAGCATGGTGCAAAGCGGCAATGCGATAGGACCATTGCCGTATAGTGACGTGTACCAAGATATAAAATCCCACCAACTAGAAAGCATTTTGCCAGAGTGGCAGGAGCCGCACTGGGTGGCTTATAGTGTATGGCCGGCTCGGCATTCATTATCAATTAGGGCTAAGACATTTTCGACTCAATTAAATGAATACTTGCGAGCGCAGCCTTGGTTTGTGGTGGATGAGTAAAAACGTTTGTCGGTTAATAAAACAACCATCAACTAGGACGATGGGCCTAAATGGTGGTGGTTTGGTTTTATGGCAATAGTACTGATCGAAGCATAACCGCCTTGGTTCTGTATCGCTGCGATTAAATATCCCGCCGTATCGTTCACGCTCAATATCGACAAGATGAACTGCTGAGCCACATCAAGTACGCGTGCCCTGGATAGAGCAAATACTTGCTTCAGTCGCCGCATTCAGTTCATGCTGCGATACCGCTCTGCGCCGGGTACCTGAGGCATTCCTTTACCTGCTGTAAGGATCAACTGCATAAGCTCTTGCCGGATGTTTGCCCGATCAACACGAAGCTGAATTGCGCAAGAATCGGGTCGCCAGACAAACCGGTGCATATTAGCCTGATGATAACAAGATTGATGAAACGGAAAGGATGATCATGGCTTTGTTATCAAATAAAGTGGCAATTGTGACAGGTGCCAGTTCAGGCATAGGGCGAGCATCGGCAAAATTATTTGCCCAGGAAGGGGCGCGTGTCATCATCGGTGCGCGGCGCGAAGAAAAACTGAAGGATCTCGCACGGGAGATTGAAGAGAGCGGCGGTGAGATCAGGGTCCTGGCCGGCGATGTCACAGACGAGGAGTACCACCAAGGCCTGGTTGATTTGGCCTTGTCGGAATTCGGCAAGTTAGATATTGCTTTTAACAATGCCGGCACATTAGGTAAGTCTGGGGCTTTGCCTGATTTATCTTTGCGAGATTGGAATGTGACGATTCAAACAAACCTCACCAGCGGATATCTAGCGGCGAAATATCAAATTCCGGCCATGCAAAGCAACGGCGGCTCTATTATTTTCACCGCCTCTTTTGTGGGCTATAGCGTTGGTTTCCCCCAGCAGGCTGCCTATGCCGCTAGCAAAGCAGGGCTGATCGGACTGACTAAATCCCTGGCCAGTGAATATGGGCCGCAAGGCATTCGCGTGAATGCGTTGTTGCCGGGCGGCACGGATACGGACATGGCTAAGGAGTTTGGCGACAATGCGGAAACACAGGAATTTGTGAAAAGCATTCATGCGCTGAAACGCATTGCCCAGCCAGCGGAACAGGCACGCTCTGCGCTTTATCTGGCTTCTGATTTATCCAGCTTCACCACCGGGACGGCGATGCTGGTTGATGGCGGCGTCTCAGTAAATAAAACTTAGGGCACGATGCATGGCCAACCAAAAACAGATCGATTATCACCGCATAGAAAAAGCGATACATTTCATTCGTGAACATTTCAAAGCGCAACCCTCTTTGGATGAAATTGCGCAAGCCGTGCATGTCAGCCCATTTCATTTTCAAAAAATGTTCAGCGAATGGGCTGGTGTCAGTCCCAAGAAGTTCATGCAATATATCAGCCTCGATTATGCTAGAGCGTTGCTGAAAAACAACATGACCTTGATGGATGCGGCCTATGAAACCGGGTTGTCGAGACCGAGCCGTCTGCATGATTTGTTTGTTTCTATAGAAGGCATGACCCCCGGTGAGTTTAAAAATGGCGGCGCGGATCTCAAAATCAATTACTGTTTTGCTGCAAGCCCCTTCGGAAAAATCATTGTCGCCTCCACTCATAAAGGGGTGTGCCATATGCATTTTGAAGAGGATGAGCAAAAAGCCCTCCATGATTTGCAGGCGCGGTTTCCGGCTGCATTGTTCCATCAGATTGCGGATCAATTCCAACAGGATGCTCTGTTCATTTTTCAGCAGGACTGGCGACAGCTTGATCAAATCAAGCTGCATCTCGCCGGAACACCATTTCAGCTGAAAGTCTGGGAAAGCCTGTTAAAAATCCCCATGGGCACCGTATCCACCTATGGCAAAATCGCCCAGGACATTGGCAATGCAAAAGCCTCCCGCGCGGTCGGCTCGGCGATTGGCAGCAATCCTGTGGCTTTTCTAATTCCCTGTCACCGTGTCATTCAAAGCAGCGGTCAGGTGGGCGGTTATATGTGGGGACCAAACAAAAAGACCGCCATCATCGGCTGGGAAGCCGCCAGAACGGACGGGCATAATGACTGATGTGGTCAACCAGATCGAGTCCATAGATTGGCAAAGCGTGAACGATAAACTGAACCGTGCAGGTTATGCACAGATACCAGGGTTTCTCAATACCGCGCAGTGTGACAGCCTGATTGACCTGTTTGATCATCAAGCCGGCTTTCGCAAAACGGTGATGATGGAGCGTTACGGTTTCGGTCTGGGGTGTGACAAGTACTGGGATTACCCGTTGCCGGATCTGGTGCAGGACTGACGGGAAAACCTCTATCCGAAGCTGGTTCCGATAGCCAATTTATGGCTGAATCTACTGCGCATCACTGAGCGTTTTCCAGGGTCATACCAAGAGCGGCTAAAGGCCTGCCATGGGGCGGTACAGAAAAAGCCGACCCCCTTGATCTTAAAATATAGCGCAGGCGGTTTTAACACCCTGCATCAGGACTTATATGGCGAGTTCTATTTCCCGCTGCAAGCGGCTTGCTTTCTTAATGAACCCGATGAGGATGACACAGGCGGGGAATTCGTACTGACCGAACAAGTGCCCAGAGCGCAATCCAAAGCCAGTGTTAAAGCCGCAGCGCGGGGATATGATTATCTTCACCACGAATTTTAGGCCGGTCAAGGGCACGCGCGGCTATTATCGAGCCCATATGCGCCATGGCGTTAGCGAACTCCATCGCGGTGAGCGCTATACAATGGGCATTATTTTTCATGATGCGCAGAGCTAATCCTATGATCCGGCATAGTGACATTGATAATGATACGCTCAGACAACATATAAAAGATCGGACTATTCAATTTGGCGGGCATATTGGACTCAAAACCTATGGAACCTTGGATTGCACATCCGGAAAACGAATGAAGCGCGAAAACCGGGTTTTCTTTGGCTTAGAAAAAGAGGCACTAGAAAAACGATTTCGACCGTGCGGCCACTGTATGCGGGATAATTATCAACAATGGATCTCATTGAACAAATAGACGGCAAACCGCGTAATTTACTGCCCGGTGATGGTGTGGTGCACTATTACGGACCCGTTATGGCGCAGATGGAGGCGGATCAGTACTTTAACGTTTTAATGCGCGAAATCCCTTGGCAACATGACGAGGCCATTATCTTTGGCAAAAAAATCATCACCAAGCGCAAAGTCGCCTGGTATGCCGATCAGCCCTTTTCTTATACCTATTCCAAAACCACCAAAACCGCCCTGCCTTGGGTGCCAGTGTTGTCGACATTAAAAGAGATTGTGCAATCTGAAAGCGGAGAAACCTATAACGCCTGCCTGCTTAATCTGTATCACGATGGCAGCGAAGGCATGGCCTGGCACAGTGATGGGGAAAAAGATCTAAAACGCAATGGGGTCATAGGTTCGCTGAGTTTAGGCGCACCGCGTCAGTTTTCATTCAAGCATAAGAAAACCAAAGAAACGGTTTCGCAAATTTTGGCCCATGGCAGCCTGCTTATTATGAAAGGAACCACCCAAACCCACTGGCTGCATCGTCTGCCGCCAACAAAAACCGTTCACACCCCTCGGATTAACCTGACCTTCCGCACGATAGTGACTTAAGATGTAAGAAGACCACAATTATCTGCGAGTACTTTTCCAGGACGCCAACTTCCCCTATAACCGGCAAATCGGTAAGATTTTGCACATGACTGGCCTAGTGGCTGCGGAATCATTGGAGAACAGCAAAGGTTGGTGTTTCGGCAATTAGTGTCTTAGGTATTAGTTAACCAAACGGTTTGATAGGGTTCAAAATTCAGACTTTCTTCTTCCATGTCCAGAGCATGACCGCTTATCAAATCTGTGAATGCCATGTCATGATTCAAATTGATACTGGATATCGAGATGGATTTGGTTTCATCCGTGATATTACTAATGCAATAAATAAACTGTTTGCTGTCTTCTGTATTGCGGTTAAAACCGAAAAAATCATCACTAAAATACATCACATGTTGCGGGGCATTGGGGTGAAAAGCGGGCTGTCTTGAACGGATTTCTATAAGATTTTTTAATTGATAAAATATTTTGTGATGATAATTATCTGTGTCGTTGAGATGTTTTTTCAAAATCTCATATTGCCATTGATGACGATTGATGCATCGGTTGTGGCCGGAGTTAAAACATCGAAGATAATCATTGCCAGTACCCAGCAAGCTGTGCACATAAAACGCCGGCACGCCCTGTAAGCCAAGCATGATGGTGTGAGCACAGATGAAACGTTGAAAGTTAAACTCATCCTCACCGGTAACAGAGCCTTTCAAGGCATCATATAAAGCGATATTGATTTCATAAGGTTTCTTCTCCTCATTGTTTAAGGCTCGCCAGGATATTTTCCCGCCAAAGTTTTCCATGGTTTTGATGAACTGGCTTTCTTCTTCCTCTGATAAGAGTCCCTCTAAAGGCCGCAAACCAATACCGTCGTGTGAAGCAATGAAATTGAAATAAGCAGTGCCCTGAACGGCCGATGGCATGGACATTAACCATTGCCGCAAATAATGGCTGTTTCCAGTAATTAATGTGTTCACCAACAGTGGGGGTAATGAAAAATTATAAATCCAGTGTGCTTCATTCTGGTTGCCGAAATACGACATGTTTTCAATATTGGGAATATTGGTTTCGGTGATGATCACCGCATCAGGTTGCGCATATTCCACCAGGGTTCGTATTAATCGAACCATCTCATGGGTTTCATCCAGATTGATGCAACTCGTCCCCACCTTCTTCCACAAAAAAGCAATGGCATCCAAACGAAAGATCTTGACGCCCATATCAAGATAGAGCCGGATGATGGAAATGAACTTTTTTAAAACTTCAGGATTTCTGAAATCGAGGTCAACCTGATCCTGACTAAAGGTGCACCATACATATTTGATTCCGTCGACAGTTTCGACAGGATAAAGCAAACGATTGGTCCGAGGCCTGACAACTTGACTGATATCATCCCCCACATCACAGGTAAAAAAGAAGTCTTTTCCTGGGGCAATTTGTTTTTGGAAATTATCAAACCATTTTCCTCGGGCAGAACAGTGATTAATCACCAAATCTGCCATTAACTTGTATTCACTGGAGATATTCTGGATGTCATGCCAATCGCCCAGGCTTTCATTCACCGACGAAAAATCGATCACCGAGAATCCGTCATCGGAGCTATAGGGAAAGAAGGGCAAGATGTGTACGCTGGTTATAAAGTGTTTGCAATATTCATCGAGAAAGTGTTTCAGGTTTGCCAGTGGTTTCTCAGAATCAGATAAAAATGAGTCACCATAGGTGATCATGACTACATCCGTTTCATCCCAATGATTGACAAACTGTTCCGGACCTTCGTTAATTGATTCCAGACGCATAATAGCCATTAAATCTTTGGCTAAAGATCCCACAGAAGTCGATATATCAACCTCTCGATAGATAAATTCCAAATGATTTTCAATCAAGCAGGATAACTGCTGTGTGGGATCCATGCTTTTGCCTCTATGTCATATAGCGTTCGTTATCTTCTTCTACTGCGCTATATAAACGATCAAAAACATCTGGCATGGCACTGACTACTCGGTTCCAGCTGGGTATGAAAGGCGCTTCCATTGGCCGTTCAAGAAATTGATCGCCAGCTTTCATGATGTTCTGGGCGAACAATTCTACGGCTTCTTCCTCTTCATGTATGTCCAGACTCAAGCCATTGATCACCGCATCATTGTGATAGGTTTCAATTAAGTCCAGTGCAATGCGAAAATAG
>JBGTSY010000004.1:0-15305 GCA_041940025.1 Thiotrichaceae bacterium
TTCGAACCCTCGATACGCTATTAACGTATACACACTTTCCAGGCGTGCTCCTTCAACCACTCGGACACCTCTCCGGACTATCACTTTGCTATGCCGACTAGAGATAGAATTGAGCTACAATAAGTCACTCAGTTGGCAACAATTATTGGTAAGGTTACCTAGTCTGTCAGCGAGGGCGTAGGCTATCTCACAGAAACAGAATTAGCAAATGAGATTACTTCCAAATCGATGAGCACCCCAGGGACGCGCAAACTCAACTTTGAACAAATCGCCAAAGAGTTGAATGAGTGCGCGTGGCTACTGACGGTGAATAAACGTCTGACGCACCACCTGGAGGCCCAGTATAACCAGTGGCAAATTGGCCAGGGTCGACTCTCCTGGCCGACGCCGAAGATCCTGCCTTTCCATAGCTGGCTGGCTAAAATCTGGCAGGCGCAAAACGCAAGCTCAGCACATCAACCCGCGCAATTGATTCATCCATGGGCGGCCCACCAACTGTGGGTGCGCATCATCAAGCAATCTCAACACCAGTTGCCATTGATCCACCTGGCCGGATTAGCGAAACAAAGTTATGAAGCCTGGCAACTTTGTCAGCGCTGGTTAGTGCCACATGAGGATCTCAAAAACCATGGTGTCGATGAGCGCTGGCACTCTTGGAGTCAATTATATGAAAAACACTTAAGTGATTATAATTTAATAGATAATGCGCAAATTGCTAGAAAGATTGCAAACACATACGCACAATTCATTGATCCCAAAAACCGCCATTTTTTGATTGGATTTGATGAGCTTACGCCAGATATCTCAAACCTAATAGAAAATTGTCCCAAGGGTGCACTTGAAATGGTGGGTCTAGAGAACCCTCCTTCGAAAGCGACACGCGTACGATTTGATCACGCAGAACAAGAACTCAATCAGGTCGCCCTTTGGGCATCGCAAACAATTGAACAAAAACCAGACGCAAAAGTCGCTATCCTTGTGCCTCAGTTAGCGGAGTGTCACCACCAGGTGCAGTCTGAGTTTGCACAGATCTTTCGTCCTTCAGCTCTGCCCCAATACGCGGCGTTGGAATCCTTCCCCTTTAATATATCCCAGGGCACACCTCTCATTGATGAGCCCTTAGTTGCCGCCGCATTTGCCATATTCGATCTCATTGAGTCCCCACTCTCCACGCTCTCACTTTCCGCAGTGCTAGGCAGTCCCTATTTGGCCGATCAAAATGAAGAAGCCAGCGCACGCAGCCTGCTGGATAAGAAACTGCGTCGACTCAATCAGCGACGCCTGCCCCATGAATTGGTACTGCGCCTCAGTCGCGACACTCAGAGCAGTCTCACCGGGCTCACCTCCTGGACAGAAAGATGGCAGCAGTTTTGTCGGCTCTCTTTCACCACGCCGACTACGGCAGACTGTCACCAACAGGCTCAGACACTCTGGCACTTGTTGCAAAGCCTCGGCTGGAGTGAAGGCAAAACCCTAAGCAGTCGAGAATACCAGGCCAAACAGCAGTTGCTTACCCTGTTAGAAGAGTACGGCCGATTGAATATTGATCCTGAACCTCACCAGTTGCAGCAAGCTATCAGCCGCCTGCGCCGAGAAGCCTCTAACCGCATCTTTCAAGCAGAGACCTCAGATAAACCGATTCAGATCATGGGCCTGTTAGAAGCCAGTGAACTCAACTTTGATTATGTTTGGGTGATGCAAATGGACGATCAACACTGGCCTCCCGCGCCAACGCCCAATGCTTTTATTCCTCTGAGTTTACAAAAAAAACGACGCATGCCGCGCACCGATTACGCAAGAGAGCTGAGCTACGCGCAGCAGATCACCCAGCGTGTGCAACAGATGGCACCCCAGGTGTGCTTTAGTTATAGCGGAGAAGGTTCGGAGATTGCCACAAGACCCTCACCGTTAATCGAGTCGTTAGCAGAGCGGCAGTGGCAAATGCTGGAACAGCAGACAGAAGCACAACAATATACGCTGGAGCAGTTTAAGGATGATTCTGGTCGCCCCCTACCCCACTCGCCTGATGCCGTACCCGGTGGCGCACAGCTTTTAAACTATCAAGCTGAATGCGCATTTAAAGCTTATGCGGCGCATCGCTTACAGGCAGAGCCCCTGCAAGAACCCCAGCCCGGACGGGCAGCATGGGAGCGTGGTCAGTTGGTCCACTATGCTTTGGAAACCATCTGGGCCGAATTGTTGGACTCAAATAAACTGTGTGCACTCGAAGAAGACGCATTAAATCGCTTAGTGCATCAGGCAATACACAAAGCACAGGCACGATTGGTGGCGCAGCGCCCTGGGGAGTTAACACCTTGCATCAATGAGATTGAACAACAGCAGGTGAAGCAGATGTTGCTCTCTTGGTTAGAACTCGAAAAAGCGCGCGAACCCTTCAAGGTGGTGGCATTGGAAAGCGCCACGGAAGTTGCGCTAGACAACATCAAGCTCTCTCTTCGAGTTGATCGCATCGATGAAACAGATAAGGGGCGGCGATACATTATCGATTACAAAACGAGTCAGAATAACAATCTGACAACCGCATGGACCAGCCTACCCATTAGGGAGGTACAGTTGCCTCTCTATGCCCTTAGCCATCCCGAGCAACTCGCCGCCCTGTTGATTGGCAAACTCACTTCGACAGAACAGAAGTTTGTTGGCTTAAGCGCCGTGCCCACTCCGGTGCCAGGCGTGAAACAGTACCAAGGGAAAAACCATCAACCAGCAGATTGGCAAGAGTTGCTGCACTACTGGCAACAGAGTATCCACGAACTGGCTCAACAAGCCGCAGCAGGATTCGCGCGGGTCGCACCTCTGAGCGATCAAAGTTGTCGCCATTGTGCTTACCCTGGTTTTTGCCGCGTAGCCGTATTGGAATTCACAGATGAGGAACAAGATGTCTGCTAAAACACCTCAATCTGATAGCGCACAACGCCAGCAAGCATTAGAGGTGGCCCACTCCTTTATTGTGCAGGCACCGGCAGGTTCCGGAAAAACACGGCTGTTGATTCAGCGTATTCTCAGCTTATTGACGATTGTGGATCAGCCGGAGGAGATCCTCGCGCTCACTTTTACCCGTAAAGCCGCCAATGAGATGCGTGAACGTATTTTAGCTGCATTAGCAGTTCCAGAGAATGAAGACGAACAAACGCAAGCGTTAGTGGCAGAACTCAAGGCGCGGCCAAACTATGCGACGTGGCAGCTAGCACACTGTCCGAGTCGATTACGCATCATGACCTTTGACGCTTTTAATCAGTCTCTGGTGAGGCGCACACCTTTAACCACTGAATTTGGTATTTGCCCTGAAATTGAAGCACAACTAGATGAACTGTACAGCGAAGCCGCCCATCAAACCTTGGCATGGGTGGAAGATAACGAAACTCAGGGTGACGCCATTCGTGATTACCTCAGGCATCAGGACAATGACTATGATCGTGCGCACCAACTGCTCAAGCAGATGTTGGCAAAACGGGACCAATGGCTACCTAAAGTAGTGACCAGTCAAAGCCAGAGTGATTTTCACATTCTCTTGCAGCAGAATCTGTCCACACAAATTGAACAACATCTTTATGCGGTACGCACTGCGTTGACGCCGCTTTTTGACGCGCCGGAATTTTCTCTGATGGCGCAAGCCATTGAGCAGTTAAAGACTGATGGGCAAACCCACAATCTGTTGCTGTGTGAGCAGTATCCAGCTTTACCGCCTGCGAACATCGCAGCATTGCCTGCGTGGCTGGGATTGCACCAATGGTTTTTCACCAGCGGCAGCGTAGACAAAATCGATTGGCGCAAACGCCTGGATAAAAAGCAGGGTTTTGCCGCCCCTAGCGAAGTCAACGATAAAGAAGAAAAAACGCGGCGAACCCAATTAAAACAGGCGATGAATGATCTCATTAATCGCCTAAAAACCTCTCTCTCATCCGAGGAGATCACCAAGTTTAAAGAGTTAGTCCTGTTACCCCAATCTCCGATGGCACCACAGCAAGCGCAGTTTCTCGACGCTTTGGCTCGCGTATTAATGATTTCAGTGGCGGAATTAAAACTGCTGTTTCAAGGTCTCGGGAAAGTGGACTATATCGAAATGGCGGCTGCGGCACACTGCGCTCTGGAGCAAGACGGCGTGGCAACGGATCTCTCCATTGCATTGGATTATCGTATTCAACACATCTTAGTAGATGAGTTTCAAGATACTTCTTTTAAACAGATCGAGTTACTGTATCAACTCACTCAGGATTGGCAGGTGAATGATGGTCGCACGCTCTTTTTTGTGGGTGATCCCATGCAATCTATTTACCGATTTCGGGACGCGCAGATAGGACTCTTTATCTATTGCCAGACTCATGGCTTCAATCAATTACCACTCACGGTGCTCACCCTAAGTGCAAACTATCGTTCTGGTGACGCGGTTATCGACTTTGTTAATTCATCCATCGGGCCAGCTTTTCCGAACAGGCGTGATCTCTCTATCGGTGCGGTGCCTTACTCACCTTCCCAGATGGCCAACCGCGACAAAGCCGCGGGCAGTGTGGAATGGCATCTCAATTACGCTTCAGATGAAAACCAAGAAGCAGAAAATGTTGTGGAGATCATTCGCCAGCACCAACAGCAACAACCCGAAGCGTCGATTGCCATACTGGTGCGGGCACGCAGCCATCTTAATGACATATTACCTGCGTTAAAGGCGGCAGCAATCCCTTTCCAGGCAGTGGAGCTAGACGTGTTGACGGCACATCAACTCTGCTCTGATCTATTGGCGTTAACCAAAGCGATGCTGTTTCCCGCTGACAGTCTGGCTTGGTTTTCGGTACTAAAAGCACCCTGGTGTGGGTTAACGTTGCATGATCTGACAATAGTGGCCGAGCAGACAGACTTATGCTTGCGTGACACTATCCTATCTCTGCCCATCGAGTTGATTAGCGAGCCCTGTCGTACTCGATTTCAGCAACTACAGCAGGTATTCATCCATGCCTATGAAGCTACCTGGCAGCCTAATTTTAGTCGCTGGATTGAAGGCACCTGGATGGCATTGGGTGGACCGCAGTGTGTGCCGAGTGACTCACAACTGGAAGAGGCAAAGCTGTTCTTTAATACCTTAGCTGCAACACCGATGGCCGATCTGTATGAGTTCTCTAAATTTGAGCAACGGTTAACGAAGATCAATCTGCTCAATCCAGGCTCCGGGGACAATGTGGTACAACTAATGACCATTCACCGCGCAAAGGGTTTACAGTTTGATACGATCATTATTCCAGGATTAGCAAGAGCACCACGACCTGGTGATAATCCTGCGCTCATTGTTGATGAAGAGATCGCACCGGATGGCGGCGCCAATCTGTTGATGGCGCCCTTGCCGCCGAAAGGGGAATCGCACTCAGAACTCTATGCATATTTAAAATATTTAGAACAAAAACGCATCGACTTAGAAGCTACCCGTCTACTCTACGTGGCTGCTACCCGCGCCGAGCGTGCATTGCATCTGTGCGCCACCCTGGCTTGGAATGAAAGCAAAGGGCACATTAAACCGCCCGCCACACGCAGTTTCTTAAGTTTACTTTGGCCAACACAGCACAATATGATTGAAGCCAAATTGGGACAGCCCGTGGATCAATCACCGATGGCGCAAACTGATCCGGATCACGCTCCAGCATTCGAGCGCCTGGCAGCGAACTGGCGACTCACAGCGTTCGAAGACAAAAACAACGAGCAAAACTCAAATCTAATTGCAAAAACAATTGAGCCACCCTTTGACTGGGCGAGTGATTTGATACGTTGTGTGGGCATTGTGGTGCATCAACAACTCTACAACTTTGCACTAGATACAGATGAAACCTCGCAACAACAGCGTTTGGACCGAATCGCCCAATTAGATTTAGCTTATCAGCTACACCTATTGAACGTGCCAAAGGAGAATCAGCAAGCAGGTGCGGATCTCGCAGAGCAGGCGTTGATTAATTGTGTCACAGACGAAGTAGGAGAATGGATCCTCGCCCCTCATGCAGAAAGCGCGGCAGAGCTTGCCCTCACCTACTATCTCAAACCTGAGATTCGACGCCTGGTGATTGATCGTACTTTTGTCGATGAGCAAAATAGACGTTGGATAGTCGATTATAAATTGAGCCGACATGAGGGCGAAGATCTAGACGGGTTTTTGCGTCAAGAACAAGCCCGATACCAGGGGCAACTTGAACTCTATGGCGCCTGTATGCGCACCATGGATGATCGCGAGATACAATTGGGTTTATACTTTCCACTGATGAAAGCGTGGCGCACATGGCCGTATCGACCGTAAATAAAATGAGCAAAAGAACTTTAAACGAATCCTTAGTCATTGCTATTGCTTCACGGGCACTTTTTAATCTGGATGACAGTCATCGGATCTTTGAACAGCAAGGAATTGAGGCTTATTGTCAGTATCAAATCGACAACGAAGAGAATCCACTGGATCCTGGCGTCGCCTATGGATTGGTGCAAAAATTACTACGTCTTAACGCTCTTGAGGAAAACAGGATCCCAATAGAAGTCATCTTAATGTCACGCAACTCTGCGGATACGGGCCTGAGAATTTTTCGTTCCATTGAAGAACACAAGTTGGAAATCAGCCGCGCAGTCTTTACCTCCGGTCGCTCTCCCTTCCCCTATATTTCTGCGTTTGATGCCGATCTGTTTCTCTCCACCAACCCAGAAGATGTGACACAGGCACTGGAAACAGGTGTGGCGGCCGCCACCATCTTAGGTGGTCCTGGCCAACGAATTGAACGTGAAAGCTTGCACATCGCCTTTGACGGTGATGCCGTGATCTTCTCTGATGAAGCGGAGCGCATCTATAAATCGGAAGGATTGGAAAAATTTACCGAAACAGAACGACAAGCAGCGAAACTGCCGCTCTCAGGGGGGCCATTTAAAAACTTTCTATCTGCGTTACATCAAATTCAGAAACAGTTTCCTGCCGACAGCTCACCGATCCGCACCGCTTTGGTGACCGCACGCTCTGCCCCCGCGCACGAACGAGTAGTACGCACCTTACGCGCCTGGGATATCCGCATTGATGAGGCCATCTTTCTTGGAGGGCTACCTAAAGGAGAGTTCTTACGTGCCTTTGGCGCAGACATCTTCTTTGATGATCAGCACGTCCATTGTGAATCCTCTAAAGAGCATGTCGGCACAGGCCATGTGCCGCATGGCATTGCCAATCAACCTTAGAATATGCCGTCCCGCACCCCTGTGCAGGCACGAGACAGCCATACTTTTTCAGATCATTATTGCCCGCTGACCAAAATGCAATATTTCCCATTGATGTACGGAAACTCAACTTGAGTGGAGAAGTCCACTGTGGCAACTTGGGTAATATCCCCATTGCGTTTTGCAGCCGCTAGCGTGCCGTCACCTTCGAACTTAAACCAGTTCCGTTCCATACAGGCTTCGCCAATTTTTTTTGAAGGAATCAAAGGATCGCCCAGCATCACCGGCCCTCTGAAATTGGCACAAGCCGAAAGCGTGCTTAAAGAAACTAAAATTAATAAATATTTGTTCATCGCACTGTTCCATATTTGTCAAAAGAAGTAGACAAAACAAGGTCTTTATTGCGACATAGAGTGCAGTATCGAAGAGAAAGGCATCTACTATGGATAGAAATTCAATACAACCTCGACTCTACGCTGATGTACATTATTGCGCATGTTCCTTTCTTTGAATAGACCGCTGATGATCCCGTCTGGAGCGTACAGCCAAGGCTGGAATAATATTCTCTTTTTTGAGTGGTGTCTGTTGGCCGGGTTAATTCTGCTTTTTTTCACTCACAAAAGAACTACTTGAACGCGGTGACTGCATATCGAAAAAGTCCACAATTTCTCGCGCCATTCGTGGCCAACGTACATGTCCGCCCTCCCCTTGACAATAGAGCGTGGTGACATCATTTGCGCACTGGGCATATTGCACACAGCCAGTAAACTGATGCGCGACTGGATCACGCTCACACTGGTTGCAATTAACCCACCAACGGACGGCATCTGCACCGTAACCAGGGAAGTGTGCATCTCCCTTATTATGCATGATCATCACTGAGGTGGACTCTGGACAGCTCTCAGGGGCAAATCCCTGTTCGTTCATACCGGCCGCGCTCGGGGCGATTGCGGTGGGTTTCAGGGTCGTCTCGGCCAGTATGGCCAGCAGATGGCTCACAGTGCCACCATCGGAATGACCAGTGAGGAACACACGCTTTTGGTCTATACACCAACTGTCCGCGACTTCATGGGCAATGGTGCCCAGGGCTCTGACACTATTAATGCTTAACCGGCGACTGCTCACATAGACCACGATATACCCCGCCTGAGTAGCGGGAGATGTGAATCCGGTAAATTTTTCGTTGAGGCCGGAACCAATGCCACTGGGTGCATAGACCATTAACAAGGGGTGCGCATAGTTGGCCTGATAATTTAGCGGGGTTCTCACTTCATAAGTGACACGAACAGTGTCGGAACGATGGTGTGAACGTCCGGCTTCGCCCGGCAATGATTCGCCATCACAGGCTTTAACTACATCTTCAGGATAGCTGTATGCCTGCACTTCCAGCTCTTCAGAGCTGTAAACGAGACTTTGATAAAAGAGATACGCAAAAATCGCAATGACCAATGCGGATGTGTAAATAAACCAAGGCAAATATCGCCAGATCCGTCCCAACTTTAGTTGTGGCTGAGGCGCTCGGGAGGGCTCACTCATAGCTGTGGTTGACTTAACTCTTCAGCCTATAAGCAATGAATAAAATCGTAATGAAACTCAAGATCACCAGTGCTTTTCTGAATGGCTCATCTAACCCATCGTAACCATCTGGTCTATATTGAGCGGTCACGCCGGGGACACTGGGCAAATCCTGGCTACCCTTGCCCACCACCAGTTGGCCCTTCATTCCCATCTCCATATGCTGAGCCACATCACAATGAACTAAATAGGTTTTATCATCACTGGGCACAATAAAGGTACCTGTTTTTTGCTGGCCGCCTGCGGCTTCTAAATGAAACATACCCTGAGGGTAGAGATAACGGGGAAGATTGTGCACCATCCACTGATGCCGAATGTCATCCTCGTTAATAAAAGTCACCGTCAATCGACTACAGGGTTCCACCCGCCACTCATGCGCATCCAAGCCAAATATATTGCCACTAAAGGATGCCGCGTATTTGGTCCCCGCACGTACGGTAATTTCATAGTCGCGGGAGATTTCATGACAATCCTTGGGTAACTCCTCTTTATTCCAATTCATCACCATCCCCCCTTCATCGAGGGTCATCTTATGATCACCGTGGTCACCATGGCCATGGTGCATATGATGAGAATGGTCCATCATATCGGGCTCAGCCTCATCTGACTCAGATGCACTGGTTGCGGCGGTATGTTCATGATGATGGTGCGCGTGGGGATCCTCTTCTGCTTCTGCTTCAGTTTCCTCACTACGCGCAGATGTGGACAATGCCAAAAACAGGGTCGCAATGACTACCAGCGAAACTTTTGATAAGTGTTTCAATCCCATCATCTTAATCACGCCAACTAGAACGGAGCAATAAAAAGCCCAAAGCGAAAAACAATCCAATCAGCACGAATCTCAACTTCGCTATGTGGGAATGTTCAGGATCCCCAAATATGCCCAGCGGATCATAGGACTCCCAGACAGGCATACGGCGAGCATAATAATCCGGATAAAAAAACTGTGTCAGATCAACCCCCTGAGTTTTAGGTAGGCCATTTGCATCCATAAAAGAGTCATAAACGATGGCGGAGACATTGCCCCCTGGTCCAATGCCATCGTTGGTCACCCCCATCTCTTTGTGGTCATGCATGAACCAGATCCCTTCACCATAGCTGTTTAAGCCATCATTGACCGTATAGAGATCCAAATCCACTCGCTGCGCTGGGGCAATCCACACCACATCTCTTTGTTCCTGCTGTGCTGGCTCTCTGGCAACCCCATCTAAATGAGTGACTTTGACCTTATGTCCATGGGTGTGTAACGCGACACCGTGACCACCACCATTCAGCACTCTCATTTTAGTATGGGTGTTGGGTGCCGCGACCACTAACGCTTCCTCCCAGGTATAGGGGAAAGAGCGTCCGTTGAGCAGGTAATAATCGGCAGTACCGTCAGTGATGTCATAGTCACGATGCACCGCTTTAATAATATGCCTGGGATCATTATATTTTTGGATCAGATTATTCATTCCAAAATCAATGTCCTGATAGTGAAGATCATATTCCCGATCAAAAGTTTCTTTCACTGCCGCCGAAGAATGACGTACAAATCCAGCACCGATGTTAAATGTTTGTACCCAGTTATTGGCTCGGTTCTCTTCAATGACAAACATTCCCTGCAAACCCATTAGAATGTGCATTGCAGGTTGTACATGGCAGTGATAAAACATTGTCCCTGGTTGCCTGGGAGAAAACTCATAGGTTCGTTGCGCACCTGGGAAAACCGGCATTTCGCTGGTTTGTGGCACGCCATCGTTGCCTTCACCATTTTTCGTTAGATAGGGATGATCGACACCATGAAGATGTATGGTGTGCGGCATATAGTGCGAGTTTTCTAAAGTCAGTTTGATCTGATCACCCTGCTCTACTCGAATGACCGGTGAGGGCGCACGTAAAATATCATTTGCTTCGAAAGATTCGAAACTTTTTGTGGACATGCCAAAACCTTTAGGCGCAAATACCCAAAAACCAGGTTCAATACCAGGCGCGATAGGATAAGTAGTCACATTGGCAGGTACATCGGGAGAGCTGCCATTGAGCTCGATTACTTCTAAACGAATATGGATCTCATCCGGGTCACCGTCCCCATCCAGATCTCTACCTTTCACCACCGCATCTGGCGTCAATCTGGATTCCATCAAGGTCATATGTGACACATGATTGGTTCCTTTAACCGCAGCTGCTACCAAATAGGGATTATCAGCTAAACAGACTGGAGAAGGCGCGACAGTGATGCCTTCTATTGTTTGTTGCCGACGCCAATCAGATTTCGCCCCACTACAGGGTTGCAATTCTGGTGGTAATGGTGCTCGGTTGACCGCTTCGGTTTTCGGCAGCTCGCGATAACTTGGCGTCCCCACCCATTGGTAAAGCAGCTTTTGAGCCTGTTCCGGATACCACGCCCGAGGTACAAACAAAGACGTGAGCAGTATTAAACCTATCCCTAAAATAAACTTTAATAAACGCATAAAGATCGACTTTTGTTACACGATGAATCTGTCCATTGATACGCAATAATACCAAAGCATACTAAGATTTTTCGCGAAGAAATTAAAAAAGAAAATAAACTTTGAACTGCATCAAGCAGCCACATTTAAAAAGGAAGATTTTTGATTTAAGAAGGAGTCTGTGCCGTTTCCTTTGAACTCTTTTGAATTCGCGACAAAAACACCGTAAAAATAACGGCAGAGAAAATTAACACGGCTACAACTGGACCGAGAATTTTCCAGATCCTAAAAATACCTACTTCAAAAGGAAAAACAGATCGAAATACCTCGCGACTATCGGGGTCTTTAGCCGTGACGATACCGATATACGCACCCTTGTCTTTAAACTCATAATTAATACTGATGGTGCCATGCTTATAGTGTTGATAGGGCACATAGTGAAGCGTCGCTGCTTTGATATCCTCTGGTGTCCCTAAATCAGAATATTGTGCTTTTCGCCCAATGGCGTTCACATCTTTGACAATTCTAAAATCGGTTTCCATTCCGCGAAGTTCGTCACTGATAAAATCGATAACAAATATTGATTTACCCACCTCAGGAATATCTTCACAAAACTCTTGCGTGGCTCGTCGTTCAGGTTGATATCCGGTGAAATGGGCTTTATAGCGATCTAGCCGCATGACACACATATCGTCATCCATAGAGACGCCACCATGCGCAAAAAGCGCTGGAGAATTTATGATGCAGGTGGTTGCAGCCGCAACAAGAAGGAACACCTTGAAAGTTGATTTTTTAGCATTCATAAGGCCGCACTCTCCAATTGTGGGCTGGACGTCTGATATCGTTATTATTGTTAAAAACAGAGGTCACAGAAAAACTGTGACCTCTTAACTTTGCACTTAGACACACATCTGACAACTATAGTTAGATGCTCGGTGTCGCTTGATACTCGCCAAACACAGGAATCATTTGGCCACCAATTTCTTGGAAATACCGGTGATTGCCAGAGGGATCATAAAAGAAGATCATTCCCGCGAAGCGACTATCTGGATCGTAAATTAAGGTTGTCAGTCGCTGAGTTTCCCACATTGCATCATCCGCGTAGATTGTAATTTTCTGGGTTGTTCCAGGTTGGATCCAATCTACAGGAGTCTCCACTGTTAAGCCGTCAGGCGACAAGAGATCATGTGAATCAGCCCTTGTCATTCCAGGAAGTATGACAGGATTGATGAACCGCAAACCGCCACTCATATAATCTCCAACCTGCACAGGATGAGGAGAATTATTGGTCACATCAAGTGTAATCTTAAAGCTACGTCCAGGAATTCGATAGCGGGCATCTAGCACTTCTAAAGATACTGAGTTATCGATTTCCTTATGGGGCACCTCTACTTTGCCGGTCTGTAATGGCGTAGTAATCGGATACAGCTGTTGTGTCACATAATATCCTGTTGCCGTAGCCACCAACACACCACCGAAAAAGAGAAATGAAACTATCATATCAGTCGTGGTTAGTTGACTGTCTGCATCATCTCCCAATTCTGTAGTTTTGATATAGCGAGGCATCACAGTGGGGCGTTTGCGGAACCAATAGCCTAACCAACCAAGGGCAACAACGAACCAAAAAATATTCCAAAAGATAATGATTCGGATCCCGTATGTTTCAAGATCCAACGTCTCACCAGTCATTGTGGTGATGGTATTTTCAAAATCTTCGTGATTACCAGTCACCTCCACCCAACGGGCTGGCCCAATAATAGGACCGGCACCTTCGATACTTAAAACGGAGTGAGCATGGAAGCGGCCTGGCATTCTGGCCTTCAAACGAACCTCATATTCATATAGTTTTCCATGCTCTAGCCGCGTAGAGCGAATCATGGGTACTCCATTTATCCGAGAATCTAATCGAATAAACCTCGGCCCTGGGACACCAACATTTAAATACACCGCATCTTCAACCGAGTTGACGTGTTCAGGCCACCACTCAGAGGGAATAAACTTACCCCTAATTATAAGCTCTTCCCCCACGTTCATTTTAATATCTTCACCATGAAAGCGATCACCCGAGCCTGCGTGAAAAATCTCCGTATCGAACCAATTGACCGTCCTCATACGTAAACTTGCCATCTGAGCACGCTCACCGTGAGCGAACGCTGGCATACTTATCATTTCAATTGCCAATGCCGAAAGAAACAGCATAATCAGGCTAATAATTTTCTGAGTTTTTTTCATGTCAACACCTTAAATTTCTTAATTTCGCCTATGCAGATTTAACCAATTAAATTAACTTGGTCATCCATCTGCTCTTGGTTAATATCGAACCAATCCATACCCAAAGGTAATAATTCAAGATGGTTACAAACCCAGCGAAAACAGCTGTTAATGGTGCAACAGCCTCACCAAACGTTCTCAGAGTTGATTCTTCGATAATGCGAACATATTCTGGAATAGCTGTTCGAATATACTGATAACCCATCAAATCCGCCACAGTCACAACAAAACCGTTGTATTCAACGGGCACGTGAAATGGCGCCATTGTTGGCCAGTTAAGCGGATAAATAATGATCCCAAACAGAAAAGCCCCAACGAATCCTGCAATGTAATAACTCCTGGACAGCGCTAAGGTCGCATCCAAGACAATACACATTCCAATAAAAGTTGAAGGAGAGATGAAGTTCACCGGGAACCCAGCAAATACATGGAAATTAAAATATCGGCTTGCCCAAACACCTATACCGTATCCGACGGCAATACAGGTTGCGGCCACTGGCAATCTAAAATAATGCCAGAAGAAGTAAGTAAATACCGCTGGTGCAATAATAAAGGATAATGGAGTGACCAAAGGCCACCAACGACGATCTCGCCAATCCTGCCAGTAATCCCAGTCACCGACGGTCAATGCGACCAAGAACACCACCACACCACCCATCAGTAAGATCATGACAGGTACCATCACTGTATCAAGTC
This sequence comes from Thiotrichaceae bacterium, assembly GCA_041940025.1. Classification (GTDB taxonomy): domain Bacteria; phylum Pseudomonadota; class Gammaproteobacteria; order UBA5859; family UBA5859; genus UBA5859. The sequence continues at coordinate 14,154 of JBGTSY010000004.1, forward strand.
GCTTCCACGCTTCTAACTGATCGGCAGCAGTTTTGACAGCGGGTACAAAACTCTTCGGGCCGCCACTCTTGGATTGACCATCTAATGACACTTTTTCGTTGGTCTTATCAACGTCACCATAAGCACCCATATACTTAAACTCCTCTGAGTTTTCAATGTACGATTCATCTCGTACCTTAATCAACTAACAATGTACACACGCTCTCACTTAGGTTTTAGTTAAATCGAAAATTTCAAAAACCTAAATTTATGAATAGTTGTTTGACATTATCTTGAGCGTACCACACCACCCTTTTGCAAGTTTATCACTCTTTTAATGAATAATTAATAATATTAAATAGATCACTCATTGTTTCAAATAGCATACTATTTTTAATGTCCGGCCTGTTGTTCCGGTCAAGAAAATCTATAAACGAGTCTGTTTTTACAATACCTAATTGCTTGCCACTCTAAACCCACGATTTCACTAGTATCAAATAGTCTTGAAGTCAGGTTCAAGGTGACGAATTTATCAGATGATTAGTTGGGCATCTAGACTTAAGAGAACAAAATTATCTCTCCAAATGAATAAAGTTTTTATGTCATCCATTAGTAAAAACTATTTGTAATAGAGTTATATTTCATATTCTAAAATTGTAGGGATAGAATCACCCAAAACTGATTCTTATGTTGCTCTAAACCGAACATGTAATTATAAAACACTAAACAAATGACTTACTTTTCAACTCATGACGCAGTGATTGGCAAAATGATTCAAGGCTACTTTGTTTAATTAATCTTCCCAAAATGGTGCCAATAGAAAATTGATACAAATCAAAGAATATAAATACAACAAAGCCGCTATGGCCAAATAGCGGCTTTGTGAATCTCTGAACTTTTTATTAATTCAGCTATCTGTTGTGATTTTTAATATTAGTGCTGTGTCGGCGCAGTGGTAAGAACACGAACACGCTTTAAGCACTGTAAAACAAACCCGCCAAGCGCAAATAATCCCCATCCAAGTACGACAAATCCCCAGTGGATTGGCGCAGCAAACAATTCCTCAGCATAAAAGAATGTGTGTCCCCATTCATTCAAACCCAAGTTAGGCATAATTAAGATTGGCGCCATCGCGGTAATGAATAAGGGAATAGAAACGCGCCCCAAGAAATC
>JBGTSY010000004.1:15315-67867 GCA_041940025.1 Thiotrichaceae bacterium
GTGTATGCAACCAAACGGCACCAATAATTGCGCCTACGGCTCCAGCCGGAATTGCCATGTAAAATAAACCAATATGTGTCGGCGTGAAGTCGGTGTCCCGAATGGTGACTTGGTGCCAAGCTGCGTCGGCTTCAACAAACACACCCAAGATAACAGCAAGAACAACACTGCCGCCTGCCATAAAGGCAAATATCAAATAATAGATACCCAACTCTTTTTCCGGAGAGATGGCATGGGGATCTTCAGGACGAGTAAACCACACCCATGGAACCCCAACTAATAAAGCAGCGGATAAAACTGTAATTTGGATCCAAAAGAGGCTCATCCAATACTCTGCAAAGGCTGGCTCAAAATAGTCCAAACCCACTGTAAAGGAATGTTCCTGAGTATATAAACGATACGCGGTAAAAAAAATCATTGCGGCGGAGATACCAATAGCAGCCGCTAACCAGGGGATCCTCGGATTACCATTGCTATCTAATGGAAACATTATATTCTGAAGCAATGTTCGCCTATTTTCTTGATTAATAGACAAGTCGTTATCAACCATAGCTTGAATTTTAGACATAAATACCCCTAACTGCTTAATTTATATAAAATTATTTAAAAGTTTTTAAATTCGGTGCGTTGAGAAGAATGATTGCTCACTGCCTCAACAAAACACAACTTACCAATGAGCAGACCAGGTTTCAATAGTTATTTTATGTATTACTAAATATTTTTTATATATAATAAATATTTAGTATAGAAAAGCATTTTAATTTATATAAAATACAGCAACTTAGAAACACTACATTGAAATAGTTATAGATAATCGTAATACATTAAAAAGTTCAATTAATAATATATTTTTGTACAAATAATTATAAATAGGTCATAGGGCATTATTTAAGTAATAATTGGGGTAAATCATGACTTATTTTCGAACGAGACACTCGATGTGAATAAGTCCCCCTAATTGAATCGGCAGCCTAGGGTGCAAATACATTGAAGACAAAATTATTGTAGGTTAGCTCAAGCGGCGCAATCAAAAATAGCGCAATCAAAAATAATTTTTTAAGCTCTACTTCATGTTCTGAAAAACTCTTTGACACTAGTTTAAGTTGGCAACGCAAGTCCTAACTATCACCTATTGACACTCGCGATAAGCAAATGGTGGGTTGTTAGTGAACATGTCCTGTTCTGGTTTCCAGTAAATCTAAATCGAGAGAACTAGAGTTCAAATCGCTAAGCGTATTGAGGTCTGGCTCATAGAAACGCTTTGATTAAATCGATTGATTATGAACTCACGAAATTATAACGACTCATTTGTTGTGAGCTGATGAAGGAACGTTACTAATAGTTAAAAAAAACGCCGTATCCAAACGGATACGGCGTATTTATTTAGAAATGAAAATATTAAGGATTAGGATTTGGCTTCTGCAGCTTCAACTACTTCTTGCCAATCGGTAGTAGTGAGTACACGTACACGATTTAAAATTTGTAACAACAATCCACCGAAAGCGAACAAACCCCAACCGAGCACAACAAATCCCCAGTGGATTGGTGCGGCAAATAACTCTTCTGCGTAAAAGAATGTATGTCCCCACTCGTTCAATCCTAAGTTCGGCATAATCAATAAAGGAGCCATGGCAACGATAAAAAATGGCACCGAAAGACGACCAATAAAATCTGGCATACGGGTATGTAGCCAAATGGCACCAATAATTGCGCCTACTGCGCCGGCAGGAATAACGAGATAGAACAAACCAATATGCGTTGGCGTGAAGTCAGTATCCCGAATGGTGGTTTGGTGCCAAGCTGCGTCAGCTTCGACAAATAATCCCAACACAACCATTAATGCTAATGTACCGACAGTCATGAAAGTCATAATAAGATAATACACACCGAGTTCTTTTTGTGGGGTCATCTCATAGGGATCTTTAGGTCTAGTAAACCAACACCATGGCGCACCGATAAAAAGTAACGCACTCAGGGAAATAACTTGAACCCAAAACAAGCTCATCCAATATTTAGCAAAATCTGGTTCAAAATAATCTAAACCCACAGTGAAAGAGTATTTTTCTGTATACCAGCGATAGGCCAGAACAAAAATGCTGAGTCCGACTGTCATGCCTATAGCTGCAGCCCATGGAATTTTTGGGTTACCTTTTTCGTCCAGTGGGAACAAAATGGTTTGAAGAAAACTTCTATCTGTTGATTCTACCTCTGTGGGCTGAATCCCTTGCTTATCATTTACAACAACCGACATGTTTATCTCCTTTGATTTTCATTTCAATTAAAATTTAGTTATTAAATGAACCGGCGCTTGCGCTTTATCTGAATCCCACTACGCTACGTGCCAATTCATTCAGTACAACCATTTAGTTCGGCCGACTAACGTTAAAACTACCACTATTTTTTTGTTTTTGACAATAAATTTTAGATTTGCTCTATTGTTACTGAATACCGACAATAATCTCTGCATTAATAATTTTTAAGATTTTATTTGTCTTAATATACAATTAGTTATGAATTTATATTCAATTTACGCACAAATTATTTATTAAAATTTTAAAAACAAGTACCAGCGAATTATTGAATGTATAAGTGATATAAATTCACGCATTAAAAATTTATGTTCTTATTTTTACGCAATTTTTCAATATTTCTTATATCTAGTCCCTATTTCCATCTGTTTTTCTGCATACAGAATGCGATAGGGTGCTCTAAACTTTAACTTCAGAAGCATTAACTTAAGGATTTATCTAAAATTAAATCCGCCGCTTTTGAACCGATCACCATCGAAGTAGCATTCGTATTAGCGCCTGTGATTGTCGGCATGATGGAAGCGTCTGCAATACGGATATTCGAGATCCCATAGAGCCTTAATTCAGCATCCACAACCGCCATTTGATCTTTTCCCATCTTGCATGTCCCCACCGGATGATAGATGGTCTCCGCGTTTTCGCGAATAAAATGTTCTATTTCAGAACGCCTCTGAATACCAATGCCAGGGCATTGCTCAGCAATTCTATAATCTGAAAAAGCGGAACTATTGAGAATGTCTCTAGCTTGTTGCAGTCCGCTGACAAGCTTGGTGAGATCTTCTTCTTCGGCAAGATAATTAAATCGTATATCTGGTCCGCGGAAAATATTGCGTTTATTTAGAGTGATTTCTCCACGACTTTTCGGATAGAGCAGACACACATGAAGACTATAAAAGTGCCCAACCGCATCGAGGGGGAAACCATGTTTTTTTAAGAATGCCGGAGTAAAGTGAAACTGTAAATCTGGAAAAGAAGACAAAGAGGAAGAATGTGTAAAAGCGCCCGCTTCAGCAACATTGGAACAGAGCATCCCGCTTTTACTTTGGTTGTATTTTTTAATCTCACCAATAAACTTAAGAAAAAAAGGCCAAGATAAACCAAAGGTATCTTGTGTTTTACATTTGTGAGTCACAATCACATCCAGATGATCTTGTAAATTTTTACCCACACCCGGCAAGACATGGTTAACTTCGATACCCTTCTCTGAAAGCTCGTCTTCGGGGCCAATACCTGAGAGAAGCAATAGGTATGGGGAGCCGATTGCCCCCGCACTTAGAATCAATTCCTCATGACATCGCACTTCTAAAATGTTCTTACCCTTTCTATAACGAACACCTACCGCGCGCGCCCCATTCAACAGAATCTTGTACACTGTGGCGCCAGTAATAATTCGTAAATTTGGCCGCTTCCTCACAGGAGTAAGAAACGCATCTGCACTACTGCAGCGTTTGCCACCCATCTGACTGAGGACATACACGCCCGCTCCAAAGAGATCGTCACTGAGAAGCTGTTCATGGACCGGCAACCCCCTTTCCTTCGAGGCCTTAAGAAAAGTTTCACTTAATCTATTGATATATCTGGGTTTTGATAGAGTGAGGCCGTAACTCTCAGGATCGTAGCTGCGCTCATCCCACCATTCCTGAGCTTCAAAATAGGGTTTCAAGTCCTCATAGGACCAACCTTGATTACCGAGAGACGCCCAGAGATCAAAGTCGTGAGGTTGTCCACGCATGTAAACCATGGCATTGATTGAGCTACTACCGCCCAATACCCTACCGCGCGGACAGTACAAACGTCGGTTATTTAGGTGTGGTTCTGGTAAGGTAAAGTAGCGCCAATTGAACTTTGGGTGCCACATTAGGGCACCAATTCCTAATGGTGTAGAAATTAACTTGCTCTTATTTTCTGGGCCAGACTCTATTAAACAAACCCTTATGTCAGGATTTTCCGTTAGTTTGTTAGCTAACACACAGCCAGCCGATCCCCCCCCCACAATAATGTAGTCGTACATCAAACAACCTTTTTTTCAAATCAAAATAGATGGCGTTTGTTAGCACCTATTTTTGAATATCCTGAACCCCAGCTAGCAATTGACCGCCTGTTGAATTTTTGAACTAGGTTTGTCTTCATGAGTTCGTTACACTGATCCAACAACGAGTGGAACTCAAAATTATTTTTCTCCGTGTATTCTAAGATTTTTATATTTTAAGGTGATATCTATGAATCGAAAATTCATTCTAGTATATACCGCTATCACACTGTTAGTAGCGCAAACTGCATGGGCGGACCTGAAAGTCACTTGGTCGGCACTAAAAAATGATGTTGACTTTACAATTGAATATCGAGATTCCAACAATATACGCATGGGAATACAGCAAGGTATGTACGTTTTGATGCAGGGCGATAACCTGTATGCGGTAAACGAAGATCGCATTTTGGACGTCCACGCATTTGCCCATAAACTACAGGAAATGAAACTCACTGAGTTTTTCGCAAACCGCATGCACGAGCGCTCAAAGAGAATACCGCCGGCCTCAGGATTAAAACCTCTCAATCAAACAGAAACTGTCGCCGGAATTCACGGGGAAGTCTTTGAAGTTACCCGTCCACCTGCAAAAAAAGGTGAAAAAACAGAAAATTACGAAATTGTTTTAACTCAAGATCAAAGACTAGTTGATTTAAAACTTGCAATGCAACAATGGACAAAAGCCAATTCTGAACGCCTGCGACAAGAGGGTTTCTCACAAATGCGTGAAGCGATGCAAGATCTCATTCCACCGCAGATGGCCATTATTCGATACGGCGATAAATTCCAGATTTCAGAGATAGCAGACACCCCTCTGGAAGACAGCCGATTTGAACTGCCCACAGACTATGAAATTCGCACCTCGCCCACCCTAGCGGACATCAGTACCGCCATTAGGGTCATGATGCCCCTGGCGCGGAGTGACTAGTTAAACGCATTAAAAGATGGATTTGGGACACAATCGGATCCATACTTTAAGGGGTAAGCAAAATCATGGCTGAATCAAAATTTAGCCACTACAATTTATGTGTTAGCTTTGCCCAGCATCGAATAGATAAATTAAGGAGGAAGGGAAAATGAGTAATCCAGTTCCGGTCGTAACACCGATACGACCTGACCGACCTAGCGAAGAAATTGACCGCGTCAATCCGTACCTAGACATATTGGAAAAGCAAAAACAGGCTTTTCTCGATAGAGGCGTCAGTAATGTAAAACAAAGAAAAGATGCACTGACTAAACTAGGCAAAGCACTAGGCAAATATTCGGATGACATTGTTGCTGCCGTACAAGAGGATTTTGGCCATCGTTCACCTCATGAAACGATTCTCACCGAAGTATTAGCCTCTCAAGGTGAAGTGGCGTTAACCAAAGCCAAGTTAAAAGGATGGATGAAACCCCATCGCGCCCCCTCTAGCGTTTCAGCGCTGCCGGCTACCGGTAAAATTGTATATCAACCCAAAGGCGTGGTGGGCATTATGGGCGCTTGGAACTATCCTGCCTTTCTCTGCTTCTCTCCGCTGATAGGCGTGATGGCGGCTGGTAACCACGCAATGATTAAACCACCGGATGTCACCCCCCGTACCTCTGAGGTGATTAAGGATCTCATTGCCAGCGCATTCGATGAAGAGTACATCACTGTCATCACAGGAGAGGTACAAGCCGCAGTTGATTTTTCCGAGCTGCCTTTCGACCACTTAATGTATACCGGTAACACAGAAATTGGTCGTCGCGTGATGATGGCAGCAGCAAAAAATCTCACCCCAGTGACACTAGAAATGGGTGGTAAGTCTCCCACCATCATCTCTGAAGACTACTCAATCAAGCGCGCGGTTTCTCGCATCATGATGGGTAAATGTGTCAATTCTGGTCAAACCTGTATTGCCCCTGACTACATCATGCTAAAAGAGGGCAAAGAAGAGGAATTTGCCCAGGCCTGGAGTGCTGCCGTCACCAAACGATATCCTTCGGTTGCAGACAACCAGGACATCACTTGGATAGTCAATGATCGGCATTACCAACGAGTGCTGAGTTTAATTGAAGACGCACGGGAAAAGGGTGCAACCATCCATCAAATCAATCCAAAAAATGAAGATATTCCTGAAGGTAAGCGCATCATCCCGCACACGGTGATTACCAATACAACCGAAGATATGCGTTGTATGCAAGAGGAAATTTTTGGCCCCGTGCTTCCGGTTAAAACCTATAAGACCATCGATGAAGCCATTCGTTATGTGAACGAACGTCCTCGCCCGTTAGCATTGTATTATTTCCAAAATAATAAAAAGAAAGCGAATGACATGATTCAACGTACGATATCTGGTGGTGCTTGTTTGAATGAAACCATGTTGCATATCGCTCACCAAAACATGCCTTTTGGTGGTACAGGGGACAGCGGAGTCGGCGGCTATCATGGCTTTGACGGCTTTGTTGAATTCTCTCACAAGAAAGCCGTGCTCTATCAGTTAAGAGCTTTCTCCCCAACCGCGATGCTGACCGGTCCTTATCCAAAAGTGGCGGAAGGTTTACTTCGACGTGTCACCAAGATGCTCGGTTAAAGTGCGCAATTGAAATCTAAAAAAGCCCGGTTATACCGGGCTTTTTTTTACGTGAAGTAGAACTGATTAACGGTGTCACCCGGTTTCACTCTTCCACTCTGCCCCACTATCTCCTCATGCATCATCCTAGAAAAAACATCGGGAGAGTCCTCGGTATTAGCTAGAAATCGTTGCCCGTTCTCCAAGCGCCCCACAATCACACCTTGTGTCGGATGTCCCGTTCGATCAAATAACAGTGTATAGGTTTCTACAGTTCCAGAACCAGCAGGCCGTGGATCCACACTGACTCGCTCTAATGCATCCACCTTGGCCTGTAACTCTTCAACGGTGTCTGAAAACAGGTGCGATCCTGAGCGGTTGTGATAATGGGAATATACACAGTACGAGTGCTTAGTCATATTCCAACCTAATCCAGACACCAGACCTATCGCTTTGGGATCCGCTCGCAATACATTCATCATGGCAGCGATAGAGTGCATTGGATAGTTGTTGCCCGGACCACCCGCAAAGCGTAAACCGCCTGTCACCGTTAGAGATCGATGATCATGTTTGCTGAGACCAATCTCATCACGCGCAATTTGAACTGCACTAGGAAAACAACTATAGAGATCAAAATAATCGATGTCTTCAATTGAAGCCTGCGCCATTCGAAGGGCGCTCTGAGCGGCAACATGGATTGCTGGAGAGCTGTAATAATTTGCCCGCTCAGAAGGAAACCAGTGATCATGGCAATCTCCGATCCCGAGGGGAGCGATCCAATTATCTGAAGGGATGCCCAACTTTTTAGCCACTGCAACAGAAGTCAATAAACAAGCCGCTGCTTGATTGACACCAATAATTGGATTCATGAATTTGGTGTAGGGAAAACCGATATAGCGATTTTCCTCTGTCACCTGAACGATTTCCTCCACTGACATATGTTGTGGAAACCATGCATGAGGATTCTGAGATGCGATTTGACTGAATTGCGCGTAGAGCTGCCCGATTTGATTTTGATGTTCAATAATAGAGTTGCCGTAGTGGGCTCTTAACGCGTTTTCAAACAGTGGATAGACCTGTACGGGCATCGATAGCCCATGAGCCACTTCATGAGCATTCGTCCCTGCTCGTGAGTCACCTATCAATTTTGGGGAGACAATCTCTCGGGCACGCGCTAAATATGAGGGATCCATTTGTGACTTTGTGGCAGTTTTTAACATCTCCAGACCAGCCATTAACACCGTCTGCATCTCTCCTCTGGCGATGCACTGTGAAAACCGATTGACAAACCATTGGGGCGTATTACCTCCGGTAGTGGAATAAAAAGTTTGCGATGGCTGCGCGCCAATTGCCAAAGCAGTGGCTGCGGGCAATCCTCCTGCGGGTGCAGATAGAGATTGTGGACAAGCAATCACATCTATGGCCGGTGCAATTTTTGCGGCTGGGATCCCCGCATCCTCCACCAAACGATCCACAGCTATAGACAATAAATCATAAGAATTTTGTGGGCCGTCTGATGGCACAGAATTTAAACTGCACTGGCCGTTAGCGACCAAAATCGGGATGCGTTCCTCGTCCATTTCACCCTCCTATCACGAATTATTCATCAGAGTTGACTTCCACTATCACTCATCGATGATAGTACCTAACTCAAATTAAACTCGTGTATTAAAAATTTTATGTATGCATCACTAATGATGCTATCTAGATGAATGAATCTTTTGGAACCTTGGGGCAGATATCCACCCCAGTCGAGACAGCCTAACCATAGTTAACTAAACTATTAATATAAACACACATCTATTTGTTTTTATTCGTTTTTTAAAATTTTTATAATGATAGATCTTCACATCTGAATCATGAATCGCTAATATTGTCAGCCTTTAGAAAATAAGTTTTTTGGGGCTCGGCTCACCTCTAAAGAGAGAGTATGCGCTGGAACGATAACAACCTCTAACTAGACAGAAGACCAATCAATGAATTTCTGCATCGAAGTATGGGCCAAACCGCATTTGGTATATAGAATTAACAGACAATGGCAAAAAGCTTTTGGCTCACATTCCTTTCTAGTTTATAGCGCCTCGATACCCTGGCGTGAGTTAGCACATCGTGCCGATCTTTTATCGGATGGTGTTGGCGCCTTAATCCCTTTGGATAAGTCTGACTCATTAGGAGATCTACCCGCGTTGGGTAGAGGTCAACTCAACTGGCAAGCCAATCCTTCGGGCGAGGTTGGTCACGGGTACTTAACAGAATTAAGGGCCATGACTCGATGGATAATTGAACATCGCGCTTGGTTCTATCGTATCGAAGGACTTGAAAGAGTCGCTCAATTGTTGAACCTTCATCTGCCTAACGATATTGTTTTTGGGCAACCCTACCCTCACTCTATCGTGGTCGACTTCGAAGACCTACCCGAAGCCCCACAATCTGATATCTATCAGCTCTGCCGGGAGCACCAAGCACCTATCATTTGGAAAACCTATCTGGATTTTAAACGTGATCCAGCCTATGCCACCTGGATGCGTTTAAAAGACATACGTCTACCTTGGTTTTTTAATGACTCGGTGATGGATAGAATTAAACTTCAGAAGATGACCGTTGACGATGAGGTGATTCCCTCAGAGTTTCAAGTGGAGTTCGCCTTTAGACGTGGATTAAGGGTTCATTTGTAACAGTCGCTTCACTCGGCTGCTTTTTTGTTCACTCGAAAATGCGCGAAGTAGGATCCCGATACGGGTCGTAAACCATCGGACCGATTCAGAAAGTATTGTTGTTTTTGCTCCTCCGGAGACATATTCTCTATCAGCTTAAATCCTAAATCACTCACCTGTTGCGTGAATGTGTGCGGCTCAAATTTATTGTCGATAATGGGCTCGCCAAAACGCTCTGTATAGAAGCGTAGTAAGCGAATGTTAGCTTGTTCTTTCTTTGGGATCGTCTTCACTGCAGCCGCATAATCAAACACTAACTCACTGCCATCGGCCGCAATATTGGCAATTGATTCCAAGGTTTGGAAAATGGCCTCTTTACTCAAGTACACCGTCACACCCAACCAATAGAAAAAAGCACGCTGTTGGGGATCGTAGCCAGATCGAGCTAAGGTATCCCCCAGGTTTTCAGCTTCCAAGTCCGCTGAAATGAAATCCAGATTTGAAGGCACACCCAACCCTTCCTTCGCTAAACGACGCTTCTTAAATTGTTGGCTTGCGGGATGATCAATTTCATAGACCCGTATCTGTTCGGCTAGTTGAGGATGACGCAAACAAAACGTATCCAGTCCGGCGCCAATCACAACCACCTGATCGATACCCTGTGCAATCGCTGCGAATAAGCGATCCTCAGTGAATTTAGCGCGCGCCAATACTTGCCCCTGTATCGCATGCAGTGGACGCATAAAAAAACCGAAAACAATTCGATGTAACACTGGATTTTTTAACGCTCTCTGCCAAGGATAACTCACCAGTGAGGCAGCAAAAGGATCTGCAAAGATAACTGGATGTGCATATAAAATATGAGAAGCACGCATGGCAGCTGCGCCTTCTGCGGTTCGACTTCGCTGTGATGTTTTCATGTTTTTTAAGTTTCGTTGTGCATACGTGGGGAATCCGCCAGTTGCCGGCGAAGTCCTCTTTTTATAGTTGTATAAGTATGGCGGTCTTTTTGCACCAATTCATTTGCCAACTCAACTGCTGCCGACTCCAATTGTTCTGAAGGATAGATCGCATCAACAATATTTCTAGGCAAACAGTCTACACCACCTAAGGCCTTGCCTGTGAGCAACAGTTCATTCACAGCATGCGCATTAGGTAACAACTTCACGACATCGATGAGTAAGCCACTGATGGGCATTCTTTGGTTAATTGCTGAAATACAAAAGCGTCCTCGATCTTCTCTCATCAGTCTAAAATCAAATGCACAGGCCATGATTGCGCCCGCACCATAGCAATGCCCTGTGAGACAAGCCACCGTCGGCATGTTTAACCAAGCGATCCGCATTGAACTCTCCTCCAATAAGGAGATAAAATGTGTCAATTCCTGTGCTGTTTGTGTGACAAACCAATTCAGGTTCATGCCCAAACACCAGTATTTGGGGTGATCGCTAGTCATCACCAACGCTTGTTGCCCCGGGGTGGATTCTAGGGTTTCCAGGTGCTGAAGAAATTCTTCGAGTACAGATGTTGTTAAAGTATTTTCATTTTCACTATTGAGCAAGGTTAGGATCTGAACCACACCTTCTGTTCTTAAATCAAAATAGGACATGTTTCACCCACTACTCCCAACCCCAGAGACACACAGGAACCAGCTCTCACACCTTACGGCCAATTTGACTCTAGTAGAAAAAGTTTGTTCTCTGTCGGTATGAATTATTTTTTCACCGCTACATGACGTAAATAGACTCTCTCGCACCCTGCTCCACTTAGTGTATTTTGTACTCATTAAATCAACTGATATCAGTCTGACAGACGCATCGAACCAATCAAATTGACGCCTGTCAGTATAGGATAAAAATAGCGGTCAACCGTCATTGATTATACTGAATTGCCAAATCAGATGGTTCGTGATATTCGTTGTATTCTCATTAACATTTATTAAAAGGACAAGGAATGAGCTCACCGCAACCGGTATCGATTCGACCGCCTAAACTAGAAGAAGTCAAAAAAGAAGAAAATCCCTATAGTGCGTTACTTCATAAACAACGAGAAGCCTTTAATACCCAGGGCGTTCCCTCTATTGAAAGAAGAATAGAATCACTCAATACGCTTGGTAAGGCGATTAGCAATCAGTCCGAGGAAATTATCGCAGCGGTTCAGGCAGACTTTGGACACCGTTCTAGTGTGGAAACTATCGCTTCAGAGGTGTTGGGTGTGTTGGGTGAAATTAAAGCCACCAAAGGCAAGATTAAAAAATGGGCAAAACCCGTCAAGCCCGCATTAGGAGGATTACCTGGTGGGCGTATGATTTTCCAACCCAAAGGTGTGATTGGCATTATGGGCGCATGGAACTATCCGGTGCAACTGGTGATGTCACCTTTGATCGGCGTATTGAGCGCAGGTAATCACGCTATGATAAAGCCACCCGATGTCACACCCAGAACCTCAGAAATCATTCAGTCCTTAATTGAGGCAAACTTTGATGAATCCTACATTGCTGTGGTGACAGGGGACGTGCAATCGGCTATCCACTTTTCGGAGCTGCCGTTTGATCATTTAGTTTATACCGGCAATACGGAAATCGGTCGTCGTGTGATGATGGCCGCAGCGAAAAATTTAACTCCAGTGACGCTAGAAATGGGCGGAAAATCACCTGTCATCATCCACGACAGTTTCCCAGTGGATAAAGCCATTAAACGCCTGATCCCTGGCAAATCTATGAACGCAGGCCAAACCTGCATTGCGCCAGACTATGTTCTCATTAATGAAAACCGGGTTCCGGAGTTTGTTGAAAGCTTTAAGCAAGCTGCAACAAAGCGCTACCCTACCATTGCAGACAATGAGAACATCACCTGGATAGTCAATGAACGCCATCATAAAAGACTTCTAGACATCATCGATGACGCGAAGGAAAAAGGTGCAGAAGTGACACAGGTCAATCCAAAACAGGAAGATCTCCCAGAGGGAAGCAGAGTGATACCTCTCACCGTTATCAGCAATGTCACCGATGACATGCGTTGCATGCAGGAAGAACTCTTCGGTCCGGTGCTTCCAGTAAAAGGTACTCAATCCGCAAACGAAGCCCTGACTTATGTCAAAGATCGTCCTCGACCTCTTGCTCTTTATTATTTCGACACAGATAAACAACGTAGTGAACAAGTAATGAACAGCACTATTTCAGGTGGTGCTTGTGTCAATGATGCGATGTTACACATAGCCAATTTAAATATGCCATTTGGCGGCACCGGGGAAAGTGGTCTAGGTCACTATCATGGATACGACGGCTTTTTGGAATTTTCTCATAAGAAATCGATTCAGTTTTCGAGCCCCCGATTCTCGCCCAGTCACTTCTTGGCGGGTCCCTACCCAAAACGAGCCTACGGACTGCTGCGTCGAGTGGTACGCTTTTTAGGTTAAATTGGTAGCACTTCTTGTTGCATAAACATGCCCCAATTGGTCGGGGCATGTTTCTATCTGCACCGCAGATGGAAATCTAAAGACAAGCAAACAGATAAACAAACTCAGTGGTTTGCTTATAAATCAAACACATTGGTGACTGGCCTAAAAAAACCGAACTAGATGGTTTTTTAATTATCTAGATTTCAGAGCGCCAATTCAGTATTATGCGCCGACTGACTGCCACTAGGTCAGTACTCGTTTTAATTGATCGTTTCAAAAAGTTGTGTTTCAGTGTCACAGATTCAAAAGAAGCTCCCCTTGGGCGAGCAGGTTTTTAGAAAACTACAAAATCAAATTCTAGGCGGCAACATTCCTGTAGGCGAATACTTACCCCCAGAGCGGAAATTAGCGGAACAATTGTGCGTTCATAGAGGCGTCGTCCGTGAAGCCATCAAACGTCTAGAAGAAAAAGGGTTAGTACAAACCCGCCATGGGGGTGGAACCAAAGTGCTTAACTTTAGGGACTCAGCTGGATTGGAATTAATTCCAGTTCTCATCTCCCATTCAGACCATCTCAACCTGGAAATTATCCGCTCCTTTTTAGAATGGCGTGGTGATCTCATGTCAGCCATATCTGAACGCGTGGCACTACAACATGACACTGATTCAATAGATGCCCTTTATCTCATTGTGGAAGAGATTGAAACGAGTGACGGGCATTTAGAGGAGCTGCAAAATCTCTCAATACAATTCTGGGATAGAATGGCGGAAGCATCCAAAAACATCGCCTATCGGTTGACCTTTAATACCCTGAAAAAAGCCTATCAACCCATGCAGGCAGAGCTGATAACCGAATCGGCAATTCAACTAATGGATGTGACTGGGTATCGTCAATTGGTGCAGGCCATAGAAAAACACGATGTGCTAGCAGCCGGTAATTTAGCTTTGAAAATTGAATGTCCGCTGTCAGTATTAATGGACTCTGTCTTTGAGCAACAACATGTAAGCGTAGGATAATTCACTATTTTCCATCTTCTCACCGCCCTTCATCAGTTGTCACCTGTATAGGCATTTAATTCCCGCCTATTCACAACTATTATCAATCCCACATCATCTAGGTGCGATCTCGAGCGATACCTGTGGCCGTACCATTAAAAACAAGCGCTCACTAGAGGCATACTCTCCTGTCATAGGTCTGTACCGTTATTTTATAAATACATTTTATAACTACCATATTTCTTTCTATTTTTTTATCTTCTTTGTCAGTGTATTGTAATACTTGAGTTTTCTAGAGTAGGAGAATCTGCTAAAAACATTGCGCGTTCTCGGATTTTAAGAACACTTTCTGACAGACACAGCCACTGACACAAAACAAACGACACCGGATTTATGTGAGGAAAAAAGCAGATCACCATCAGCATGAGAGTACCGGCTGACTGGGAACGCGCCCCTCAACGATGAGTGGAGCACATTAATGTTTCAAGGTTCACGAGGGCCTCTCCCCAGACCGGCTCAGCGACTGACAGTTACTATGCTCATCCCTATGACGCATGGGAGCGGGATATAAACAAGAATGTGAATGGATTGATTCGTCACTCTTTTACAAACGGCACCAACTGTCACCAAGCGGCTGACGAGCACGTGCACTGGGTGACAACCAAGAAAACAATCAACCCAGAAAAATACGGAGCAGCAAGTGGATTGCCGCATCTCCTAATTGCTCTGATTACTTGAAAGTATGTTTATTTACCACCATTTTTTATTCACTCAACATCTTTGCAGGGGGACTACCATATGGCCGCATTAATGAAATTATCTTCACCACCAGAAGAACACAGCATCACCCACAGGCCAGTGAAATTTAACATTACAGATGACTCTCCACGTTTTTGGTTTGATGAGGATCCCTTCAAAACTCATTTTTTCAACGCTTTTTTTACCACCTTCCCCCCCGGAGAAGAATTTTTCGTGCGCAGCGTTTTATATTACCGCGATCACATAACGGATGAGAACCTACTGCGTGACATTCAAGCATTTGCCAGCCAAGAAGGCAGTCATGCCAACTCACATCAAGATCATCTAGAAGTGCTAGATAGGCAAGGATATAAAAGCTTAAAAAGAGAAAACAAAATCATTGACGCACTTTTGAAGTTTATGAACAAACATTTTCCAAAGACTTCACTGGTAAACACATTAGCGTTAGAACATTTCACCGCACTGCTTGCCCATCAGACATTTACTGATAGTGAATTATTTTCGGAGCCTGCTCATGAAGATTTTCTTCCTCTGTTTAAGTGGCACGCAGCAGAAGAGATTGAGCATAAAGCCGTCGCTTATGATGTATACATGGCCATCGATGGCCGATATTGGCCTCGCGCCGTTGCCATGGCATTTGCAACCTTCTTTTTGATATTGATATTGCCAATTCGTATGTCGCCACTTCTATTTCATGACGGCTTGCTGTTTAAATGGAAAACATGGAGAGAGGGCCTACCCTTCTTGTTTGGCAAAAATGGACTGTTTACTAAACCCTGGCGACATTACATTTCATTCTATAAGAGGGATTTTCACCCATGGGATGTACAAGACTACGAATTCATTAGGGAAGTACAAAAAATGTATGAGGACGGCACTTTGTTAGACATCGGTAAACAATCCGCTTAGCTGATAATGGTTGCTCGTTCTGTTTAGCTGGAGATATCTATGAACGCTTCGATCCAAATTGATGTTGCACCACCTGAAGAACACAGTATTGATCCACGTCCTGTGGAATTCGCTTTTTCAGAGCAGTCACCCCGTTTCTGGTTTGACGGTGATATATTCAAAACCCATTATTACAATGCGTTTTTAACTACCTTCCCTCCCGGCGAACAATTTTTTGTTCGCAGTGTGCTGCACTTTCGCGATCAAATTAATGATGCCAAGTTACAGGATCAAATAAACGATTTTGCTAGCCAGGAGGGTAGTCACTCAAATGCGCATCAGAAACATTTGGATATCTTGACCAATCAGGGGTACACCAGTTTAGAGAGAGAAAACCGTTTAATCGATCGCGGTTCTAGATTGTTTAACAAACTGGCCCCCAAAGCAGCACTGGCGACCACCGTTGCTCTAGAGCACTTTACCGCCATGCTGGCCCATCAGATGTACGAAAATCCGGCAATGTATGTCACCCCTGCCCACGATGATTTTAAACCCATGTTTCTTTGGCATGCAGCAGAAGAGATAGAACATAAATCAGTGGCATTCGATGTCTATCAACAGGTGGACGGCAGTTATTGGCGGCGTGTGATTGCTATGGTATTTGCTACATTGGGGATGTTTTTGATGATTCCCGTTAGAATGTTTCCACTTTTGATGAAAGATGGTATCGCATTTAAGTGGAAGACTTGGCGACAAGGAATCCCTTTCTTATTTGGTAAAAATGGCAAACTCACTAAACCTTGGCGACACTACATACAATTCTATCGTCGTGATTTTCACCCATGGGATGTGCAAGACTTTCACCTAATCGAGGGGTTCAGACGCCTTTATGCAGAAGGGAAATTACTCACTAACGTCAATGACATTTTAAAATAGAATTAAAGTTTTCACTCTTTGACGAGGCGAAAACCTTTTTATCAGGTTTTCGCCTACTTTTTGATCATTAGGTCTTTCTCACAGCCGATTGGCGTGACACACAAATGCGTGATTTACTTTAGACAGATTACCTTACCCCAAAATACTGAAATACCCGCCGTAAAAAAATATCGAGGCATGGCCCACTTTAACTGAGGAATTTAATGCTATGAATATTTCTCGCGAATCACCATTAAGCGCGTTTCGCTCATATCTTGCATGGCGAAGCGGATCCCTTCTCTGCCCAACCCGCTATTTTTCACACCGCCATAGGGCATGTGATCCACCCGCCAGGAAGGCACATCGCCGATAATGACCCCTCCTACCTCTAAACGATCCCAGGCCAGATGAGCTTTATAGAGATCTCGTGTAAATATGCCCGCCTGCAACCCGAACTGACTGCGATTCACACACTCTAGCGCCTCCTCAAAATCATCAAAGGGAGACAACAGCGCCACTGGACCAAACGCCTCCTCAGTATTGATAGGCTCGTCCTCAGGAACGTTTTCCAATAGAGTGGCAGCGAGCATAGTACCGTCACGCTGACCACCACACAGTAACTGGGCACCAGAATGTAGTGCACTTTGAATCCAGCTTGCCACCCTATCTGCTTCTTTTTCAGAAATGAGTGGACCAATGAAAGTCTCTTCCTGTTTCGGATCGCCCATTTTTAATTGGCCTGTGGCACGCACTAACTTTTCTTTCGTTTCCTCATAGACAGCGCGATGAATAAAAATTCTCTGCACACCGATGCAACTCTGTCCGGATTGATAAAAGGCACCGAAAATAATGCGTTCAACAGCGTCGTCCAGATCGGCGTCCTCGTCTACAATACAGGCGGCATTGCCACCAAGCTCTAAGACCACAGGTTTTTTTCCGGCCTGTTGTTTTAATTTCCAGCCCACTTCTGGAGATCCAGTGAAGCTCAATAGTTTTAACCGCTCATCGGTAGTAAACAACTCAGCGCCATCACGCTTGCAAGGAAGGATGGAGAAAGCGCCGGGCGGCAGATCTGTTTCCGCCAAAATCTCACCAATAATTAATGCGCCTATGGGTGTCAGACTCGCCGGTTTAAGAATAAACGGGCATCCCACCGCCAAGGCGGGTGCAACCTTATGGGCCACTAAATTCAGCGGAAAATTAAAGGGACTGATAAATGAACAAGGTCCAATGGGCACTGGCCGCCAGAACGCACGGTACCCCTGTGCCCGCTCACTAATATCCATCGGTAACCATTCACCATATTGCCGCACGGATTCTTCTGCAGCAATCTTGAAGGTATCGATTAATCGCGTCACTTCGCCCCGTGCGTCCTTTATCGGTTTCCCAGCCTCAATACAGAGGCTGAGAGCCAACTCCTCATAACGCTGCCTAAATCTATCCACGCAGTGATATAAAATTTCCTGTCGCTGATATCCTGCTAGTTGCGCCATAGGAGGTGCGGCATCAGCCGCCGCTTGAATGGCCTGATCAATGACATGAGGTGACGCCATGGCCACGCGAGTCACCACCTGCTGGTTATATTTATCCACCACGGACAACTCTTCGTTGTCATAGACCGCGCGATTAGCCAAATAGTAGGGATAAGTTGCTTGCAACATTTTAACTTCCAATATGAATTAAATCGGGCACTGGATATCACCCAATCTTTGCGTTAGTAATTTATTCTCCCGGTAATCAATGGGCACCACCACCAGGCTGGGGCCAGGTTCTTGTAAAGCCTGTTGCATGACTGATATCAGATCGCTGCTGTGACGGATCACATGGCCATTCCAAGCAAAGGCCTCAGCCAGTTTTAACCAATGAGGGTTACCGAAATTTAGTTGCGTGTGTCGTCCAAATTCATTCTCCTGTTTCCATTCAATGAGTCCATAGCCACCATCGTCCCAAACCATTACCACAATCTGGCTGTTAAGGCGGCGCGCGGTCTCCATTTCTTGTACATTCATGAGAAATCCCGCATCACCACAGATCGCTACAATTTTTCTATCTGGGTAGACTAAATCAGCAGCAATAGCACCCGGCAACGCAAAACCCATAGAGCAGAAACCATTTGGGATCAAACAGGTGTTGGGTTCATGACACTGATAATATCTGGCAATCCACATTTTGTGAGCGCCCACGTCAGACAAGACTATATCCGCTGGTCCTAATAGCTGTCGAACGTCATATAAAATTTTCTGTGGCTTAATAGGAGATTCTGCATCATCGTCTTTTAATGCTTCAATCTCCTCTGTCATGTTTCTACGCACAGCCGCTTGTTGAGAAAAATCGAAACCTAGATCTGACTCCGCTTCTATTCTTTTAGTCAATTCAGATAAGGTAGCCGCTAAATCCCCAATACATTCCACTTCAGGATTATAGTGGTCGTCCACTTCTGCCGGTAAAAAGTCAGCATGAATGACAACTTTATCTCGATTCGGATTCCACAAGCTCGGGGGATACTCCACCATGTCATATCCAAGGGTCAGAATCAGATCAGCGCCGTCTATGCCACACCCCACCATATCTTTGGCTGCTAACCCTATCGTATACAAACAATAAGGGGCGTCTTTATCCACGGCACCTTTTGCCATGAAAGTATTGAGCACACCGATACCGGTGAGGGTACAAAATTGACGCAACGCCTGACTGGCCCGCCGTCTAATACAGCCATTGCCAGCGATAATAATAGGTCGGGATGCCTGTCGGATTAACTCAAAAGCAGCGTCCAGAGATCGTACTTCGGCCACTGGGCGTCTACTGTTAAAAGGTGTGAGCGGCGCTTCAAAACTTGTCTGTTTGGCAATATCCTCGGGTAGTTCTATGTGAACGGCACCAGGCTTTTCTTCTGTAGCCACTCGCATAGCTTTACGAATAATTTCAGGAATATTGTCCGCATGGCGCACAGACACCGCCCATTTAGTCACAGGGCGAAACATGGCCACCACATCCATGATCTGATGTGATTCCTTATGTAATCGCGTGCTGGCCCCCTGCCCAGTCATGACCAGCATGGGCGCGCGATCCATATTGCCATCCGCCACCCCGGTTATTAAATTGGTTGCCCCAGGTCCAAGTGTCCCGAGACAAACGGCTACCTCACCTGTCAGTCGGCCATACACTTCGGCCATAAATGCGGCACCCTGTTCATGACGTGTGAGAATGAATCGGATGCGTTTGGAGTCCTCTAGGGCCATCATGAAATCTGCGTTTTCCTCTCCTGGCACCCCAAAAAGGTAACGCACGCCTTCTTCTTCTAAACAACGGACCATCAACTGTGCTGCGTTCATAACATGTTAATTACCAGTTAGCTAGATGAATGAATGAGGCTGCTTCACTAGTGACTCTACTGCAAATAGGGTCCCTGACCCGGCAACCACCAGTTGAGCGGTTTGCCAGTTTCAAAATCATATACATTGCCATAATTCCAGCTTGCTTCACCATCGAGTTGCATCGCCTCGTCCAACAAGAGTTCGATGTTTTTGAAACCTGTAGAAAAGGGAAAGGTGCACACTATTTCATTAGAGAGCACACCATCTATCTCCCCTGCTATGCTATGGATCCTCTGTGCAATGAATGATTCTATTTCTCTAATCTTATTGGCCGAAAATAATTGCACACAGAGGTTACCACCGCGCACCACCAGTCGAAACTGTCCCTCTTGTTCGACTCGAATAATATCTCCGCTGGCTAATCCTAAGGTTACTGCTGGCGAATGTAGCAGTTTAAATAGTCCATTTAACTTCGGCTGAACAACGAGCTCTTCATAGAGTGCCTCACCTGAAACTTGATAGCCAGCCAATAAGCGCAATTTCTCCATAGAGGACCTTTTGTATCCCAGCATCTGTCAAGAATTCCAAGCATCCATATCTATTAGAGTTTGAGCCACTACTAGCCCCCTTTTTGCCCTCTGGTGGTGGCGATATTGAGAGTCATCACGCAATCTTTATAGCGCATTGGGTTGGCAACTACCGCATCCAATTTCTTGCCAGCAGGACCTCTGATTACCAGTTGGCCCGACTCCATCTCTAATATGTGCTTTTCAAAGGCCGTTTTTAAGCTAAGCTCACGAATCGGTTTAGTTCCTCGTTTACTAATGCCCGGATAAATACCACCATCTATGGATGTGTTAGGCTTCTGTCGTTGACAATCACTAGAATACTCGATCACATCGCCATCAAATAACGAAAGAGGCTTCCCTGTTTTTGACATCAGCGGCACCACCGCATTTTGCCCCGCAAAGGACACCTTCGCTAACATCACCCTATATTCTGGCTGGTACGCAGTCGGCTTAGATTTAACTTGAGCTTTAGTCGAATCAGGCTTTTTCTGTGCCGAAATTTTTGATGAATTATTAGCTTGGGACAGTGGAAATTTGTTTTTTTTTGCTTGAGGACGAGAATAGGCTACCGGTGCTTTTTTTGTCTCCTGATTGTGAGTCCCCGCCAATTCCTTCATCACAGAACTTAATGTAAGTTCTAATGCAGTTAACTGTGAAACCGAGAATTCACCATCCTTCGCTTTTAACGCCTGCGTTAATGTGTTTAATTGGTTCAATGTGGCTTCTATCCCGTCACTTTGCTCTAGCACAGTCTTCAACTCTTCGATCTCTAGTTGCAATGTAGAAATTGTCTGTATTTGCGATTCGAGCTTGTGTTCTGCTTCTACCAAACGGTCTTCTGCCTGCAAAAAGTAATATAGGAAAAACCCCGCCGAGATAACTACGATGGAAAATAAAGCGAATTTTCTCGTTTCATCTCGCCCCGCCGCAAGAGGGATAAAGGCGACGATTCCAGCGACCAAAATCAAAGTGATGACAACGATCATTATCCAAATATTCATTCAATCATGCCCCAACCTGAGCGGATTTCGCAGTTTTGTCTATCGTATGAAGCTGGTTGCCAGACCAAAGGTGGTTAAACTCCGTATAATGAATTCACTAACTCTTTAAATTCCTTAAAATTCTGCACCACTTGATCAGGTTTGTGTGGATGAAGTGCGGTGTCGGGAAAAATCTTTTCAATCCATTCGTCTGTCCAACCGGCACCATTAAAAAATATACTAGTAATGCCTGCTTCCTTTGCCGACACTGTATCGGTGGTGCTATCCCCAACATACCAAACCTCTGCACCCACCGTCACGCCTAAATTCTCTAACGCGAGAAAAATGGGATCTGGCGCTGGCTTTCTATGTGCCACATCCCCCCCGCAGACGATGGTATCGAACAGATGTGTCCAGCCCGTGCCATCAATGATAGCCAACTCGTGCTCTAAAAACTCTCTATCTCGATTGGTCAATACACCTGTCTGAATGCCTAGGGATCGCACCTGCTCCAGCATTTCCCGCTCACCTTCCTCAAAAGGGTGCACCTCACCATAATGATCTCTATAGCACTCATTAAAAGCGCGATGGGCAATATGCTTGGCCTCTCGATCGGAACCAAATAAAACTTCGAAAATATCGGTTCGTGAAATCTTCCTATCCCGCTTTATCTTAGGATGGAGCTGTTTTTCCCGCTGCACATATTTAACCAACTTAGCATCATCAATTGTTTTACTATCTTCCTCAGTCACCAGCTTTTCTAGCAGACCGAGTTCTTCCAGTTTCGGTAACATATCGTCCACAGCATGATACATGGCATCCAAGGTATCCACTAAGGTAGCATGCCAATCAAACAAAATGACCGTTGGTTTTGTTAATTTGACCTCTTTCATCATGTTTCCATTTCTATCGCCATTTATTTTTTAATCTGAGGAATACCGATGAGGTAAGTCAGCCGCATTTTTGGACCAAAAAAGAATGGGCGATGTGCCACCTGCCCTATCTCGAAACGGTACTCTTCTGATTCCAGATCTCGCGTCAGTATTCTTAACTCTCGAGGCGAATAAGTGCGCCAACACGAGGCGAAACCATCCCAGGCAAACAACAGAGGGGCGATAGGAATGATGTAGGTAAAAAATAACTTTTGCGCGGAGAGACGGCCTGAAAAAGGCGTCAACAACAGCGCAGCAAAAAAAACTGCGAATGGCACCATGAGGATAATCAGCCAATGACGTTCTTGGCCCTCAAAAGCACCAATGCCCACTCTTTTGTCCACAGCGTCGGTCAAAATCTTTTTCGCGTCTTGTGGACGAAAATGATGCAAGCCCGTGAAGATAGTGCGAAAACCCTGCAAATCTCCGGGAACATCAAAGGCACTGGTTGACTCCATGCGGCCCGTAATTTGTCGATTGGTTCGCTCGGCAAGTGTGCTGAAAGCTTCCTGATTGGGATAGAGATCAGTCAGAGTTACCTGTATCTCTTGACCTTTGCCATTGATGACCTTGATTAACCCTGGCCAAGGTCCACCACCCCCAGAACAGAGATCCACTACCCGCGTGCTCTCTGTTTGACGCAACCCATGAATGATTTTATCCACGATAGGATGGTAGAGTTTGACAAGTTTTTCCACTAGCTGGAGATGATCAGTAATATAATTACGAAACAATTTCGGACACCAAGCCTGATCTTCCCATTCAAATAGGTGCAATCTGTCCATCACCATGACTCCTTCGTTTCTAATTAGTTTTTATAATATCTGCAATAGGGATGGCGACAGCTATCCGCAGCAGGTGTGATTGGCTCACAAGCAATCTCTCTAAGTTTAGTATGCGTGATGTTCGAACATCCAGCAGAAACTAATAAGGGAATTAATAACAAAGACTTATTAAAGTCTCTTCGAGTGCAACCTGGACAACGGCGTCGTGAAGTATGGCTCGAGTCGGATTGCTTCTGGATAGCATAGGGATCTGCCTGATCACTAAAGGGATCACATGGTTCCATTTGTTTGTAACACCTCTAGAACAGATTTTGCCGCTTGATTGCCAGACACCACTGCACCCTCCATGCAAATAAGATCGACAGGGTTTGCCACCCAATCTCCCGCTAAAAACATATTATGAAATGGGGTCAATGGCCCAGCTCGAAATTGTTGTACTCCTGGCTCACACAACATCAATCGCTCATGTGCACTTCGATTACGATGAAATTCGCGATACATTATCTCTGCAGCACGAATATCTCCGAATCCCTTAATAGAAGAAAAATGCTCAATGGTATGGTTAATGATCTCGTCGTCAGACCATTGCTCAAAACCATTTTCCTGACCGACAAATACCAAGACCGAACCGATTTCCGGATCGTCGCGATATTGCTGCCAATAGGATTTCATATTGGTACAAATCCCAAGTGGCGCCGGCAGCCCAAATACCGGACCGGTGAAATCCCCCACCACTTTTTTAGTCATGATAGTGAGTGACAAAGTCACAGCAGATCGTAAGCGGCTAATTCTATCAAAATAGGCTGACTGCCACATAATTCGATTCTCTTCATTGAGCTGCACCAGATTTGGCTGGGGCATTGTGGAAATAAGAAAATCAAAATCCCGTTTGATGGTTGCCGAACCTGCCAGCTCCGGCACTCTATTCGGCCAGGGCTGTTGGCCATGGTTATGGTTGCGGTCGTCCGGACGAGCAACGCGCACGCCGGTGATTTTTCTATCCTGCCACTGTAGATCTGTCACGACCTGGTAAGGAGATAGCTTACCGCCCAGAGACTCTATGTAACGTGCAATCGGATCCCAGAGTATCTCACTGTAGCCCCCCGATAAAACAAACTGTTCAGAATTAGATTGGCTATTCATGAATTTGAGCGTCTGCAGTACATGATAAGCACTGACGGATTCCGGATAATTAAAATAAGCCTCACGAAAAAAACGAAACAGACCATATTCCATCACATGAGGACGTAACCCCTTATGGAAGGCGTAGGTACGAAAACAGACATCATCGTGTGCTTTTAGGTCGGACTTACTGGACAACGCCTCAAAATAGGCCTGGCGCATGAATCGCATAAAATTTCGACGTTCCGGTCGGGGAAAAGCGTCCCACAACAAGAAATGCTGCATCAGCTCCACCGGCTTTCCCTTGCCCACTACCCGACTCAATCCGCCCGTACGGGTATTATAAACGTGGCTCAGACCGTCCATCGAGTGCAGTGTTTTGAGAGGGTCGATTCCAGCGTGGATCATCAATTGCTTCAAATTTTGATAGAAGCCTAAAATCATGTGCCAGCCATGCTCCACCAAATGGCCGTCTTCTCCTTTCCAGGACGCCGCTTTTCCACCCAAATGGTGTCCCATCCATAACAGCTCCACATCGATGCCACCTGCTTCTAGCAGTGTCGCTGCCGCCGCCAATCCAGCCGGACCAGCGCCTATCACTAGTACCTTAGGACGTGCGCCATTCAAAAGAGAATCCCCAAACTCAGTGACATTAAGTCCCGACGCCGTCGTGATCCTAAGCCACGACCATCGAGTGTCGTATCTGCTTTTCGCCACTGCATGTGTAGGAAAGTAAAACTATTGAAATGGTAATCTATGGCGACACCCAGAGCTGTTTCGATTGCCGCATCCGGTTTTGAGGAAATCAAATCAGCAAAGGCGATTCCTGCCTCTGCATATAAACTTAAGTTGACTGCGCGTTGCGGAAACAGGTGATACGCTGCGCCAAGTCCAAATCCGGTTTGCGAAAACCCCACCGAATTAGAGCGCCATTCCGAATAAAATAGAGTTCTGATACTAGTGTGATGACTTATCATACGCTGCAGATTGAGTATTAAAAACGAATCTTGTCGATCCGGCCTCACTTCCCCAAGCCCAATCATAGCATGCATCTGTCCCGCGCTATTGCCTTTTTCTAACACAAGATTAGGCCCGCGATTGTGGCTTTCTTCTTCTAGATTAGGCGCTGCCAACACCCCTTGCGACAAGCAAATGAAGATATAGAAAATATGTTTTCTGATATCCATATCAATTAATACACATTACACAAATGAAAAACCAATAAGGAAATAAACTAATAGTAGCTAATCCCGCAACCTCCCAATTCTATTGGCAACAATTATAAGGAACTTCTCTAACACTTCACAGTTTTCATGACCCCTCTGCTTGGCACTCTTGTCTGTTCCTCCAACTACAATATACTGAATATCCCGTCAATAATAACCAATAAAACATAACATTTAATTAATAATTTAGTGCTACAGAATCCCTCAAAAACATAAAACTTCATGTTAATGAAATGCTGTTTAGGTCGCTAAGAAAACATAGGCAATAAATAGCCTTCCTCTCTTAACTAATCTATTGGGGTATTAAATGAAAATTTTAAAAAAATCCATGATCACACTATTATTAATGAGCACCCTCGCTTTAGGGGGATGTGTTTCTGATTTATGCACCTTGCTTGGTGTGAGTCCGCTTCTTTGCGGATTTCTATAAAAACTCTGTTATCGACTTGTCTTAACACTTTTGCCATTGAGCGATCTCTTTCAACGAGATCGCTCAACTATTTTTTAACGGGTTTCTTGGCTAATTTTCGTTGTAAGGTTCTGCGATGCATATTAAGCTGTCTCGCTGTCTTAGATATGTTTCCTCCGTTTTCTGCTAACACTCGTTGGATATGCTCCCACTCTAAACGCTCCAACGACATGGTAGGCGCATTGGTCTGTGTATTTAGTTTGATAGAATCATCCAACAACGCAGTCAAAATTTCCTTCACATTGGCAGGCTTGGGCAAATAATTCGTTGCGCCCATCTTGATTGCCTCAACGGCGGTGGCAATACTGGCGTATCCAGTCAATATCAATATGCGCACTGCATGATTATTTTTTTTTAACTCCGGAATTAAACTTAAGCTCGATCCACTTCCCAGTTTGAGATCAAGGATCGCCAACTGAAATGGTCGCTTATTGATGTGAGACATCGCAACATCAATACTCTCCGCCTCAAAAATTGCGAAACCGTTACGGGTTAAGCCTTCAGATAAGAGACGGCGAAATAAGGGATCGTCCTCTACTACCAATATTTCCTGCGTTTGCTGAAGATTAGACTGATGCATTAGCCCTCTTTATTATGTAACGTTAATGTGACAGCGGTACCACGATGCGGCAAATTAGCTACGTCCAGATTGCCTCCCACACGCTCGATCGCCGCATAAGCCAAGAATAATCCGATACCTATTCCGCTAGGTTTCGTTGAGATAAAGGGCTTTCCCAGCTCTTCAATCTTCTCTTGAGAAAATCCCGGTCCATCGTCTTTAATCATTATCTTACTGACGGACTCCGACCAGGTTACGTTCACTTCCACAGGATTCTCGCTCGCATCCGCGGCATTATTCAAAATATTGAGTATCGCCTGTTGCAACGCAATGGGGTGTTTCACCATAGGAACTGCTTCACAACCTTCATAATGAATATGCCATCTGGCATTGGGTCTGATCAATACCCATTGCTCTAACACAGTTTTCATAAACGCATCAATTGGCACCTGTGCCTCGGTTTGCGCCACGCTCCCTAATATGGACAACGATTTTAGCTTGCTTCGACAAACATCAATCTGTGATTCCATCAATCTCAATGTCTCTGCCTCGTTCGTTAATTCGATAGAATTCTCTAACTGTTCAATCAAAATACTTAAAGATGCCAATGGTGTCCCCAATTCATGTGCAGTAGAGGCCGCAAGAATACCGGTAGCCAGGATTTGCTCGTCTCTTACCGCGCTTTCTCTCTCTTCGTTTAATAATCGTTGTTGCTGTCGGAGGTTATGCGACATGCGCGCCACCACTGCACCCAGTATCAGTGCCACCACCAAAAAATTTGCCCACATTCCCCACAAATGCCAATTAAATTCTTGCTCGTGGTGCGAACCCAACGGTTGTATCCACATGAGAAAACTATATCCTGCAATGGACAAAAGCACGGTTAACCATGCAATTTTTTGAGAAAGAAATGCAGTACTCATGGCGATTAAAACCACATAGTAGGAAACGAAAGGATTTGCCGCACCGCCGGAAAAAAATAAAAACAGAGTTAATAACAATACGTCTATCGCTATATAAGCTGATAGTTCTAGTTCACTAATTCTCAGGGTTAACTTAGGTCTTATCCATATTAAAAAAATACTAAATATACCATATGCAGCTGTGGCTAATATTAATTCAATAGGAAGCTCAAGTTGAAGCAGTTCACTACCAACCAAGTAGATAATGAAGGCCGATGCCAAGGTCAATATTCGAATGAATACTAACCGGTTCAATAAAGAGGCTTCAGGAGACTCTGAGAATCTAAAACTCACGATTTGATTTGGTCCAACTGAAACTAAAATTTGGCCGCGGAGTTTGCGGTGGGCTAGACTTCAATCTGGCGTTCGCTAATGTCCGCCTACACACTGCGTCTTGTTTATTCATGTGATACCAAAATCCTCATTATATTGGTCTGAACAACTAGGGAATAGAAACCACTAGGTTCCGTTTTGGCGCACTCCCAGTAGGTAGCTGCTTCACTATATTTTTCCCCTGTGCATCGATAACCACCACTCGATCGACATCCTTAAGTGCAACAAACGCATACTGTCCCTGATCATCAAAGGTCAGCCAATATCCGGTTCCAGGTAGTGGGATCTGTATCATCTCCCTCATTTCGGGACTATTGATCTCATGTATGGACAGTGTTGAACCACAGGTGGACCATATTTCGTCATGTTTTGGCCGCAGTGCAAGACCATGGCACCTTTTAAAACCGTCCGAGGTCAACCAACCCAAAGGTTTGAAGGGGATGAACCATCCTAACTGTCCAGAATGCCTGATGCTAGCCATAATCTTTCTAGATTGTGTGTTTGCCACCTGAAACCCGAACAATCCGTCAATATGTTGATATAGGCGATTGCCATCAAACGAAAGCGCCGGTGGACGGGGAGAATCATCAAATCGTATTTTGCCGACTTTGGTGTGATCATTTTGAATGTCGACTATTGTCACAGTACCCAACGGCCCCAATGGAGATAGATAAGCCCAACGCCCATCCGCTGAGATCTGAGTATTGTGGGGGTACCAGCCGGTCCAAATACGTTTCACTACTTGACGTTTTACTAGGTCAATCACCCAATAAAACCCATCACGACAGGGAATATATGCCCACTGGCCATCTGGAGTCACTGCTAATGCCTGCGGTTTACGGCCCACTTTGATTCTGTGCATAATGGTGCGGGTAGTTGGCTCCACCCACAATAGTTCACGGCTTTTCTCCACCGTGATCCAAATATATTTTTTTTCGTTCGCAGTAGCGATGCCATGTGGATGCCCGCCAACAGTCACTTTATCTAAGAGAGTCCAATCGTTGAGGCTATAGACATAAACGTCATCTCCTTGGGAGTTGGTTTGCCAAAGCTGTTGTGCAGTAAACGACGATTGGCCCCACATCAGAAGAATCACAAACATCGAAAAATAAACCAATCGGTAAGTATCAGCGCAAATTAGTAAGGCTCTAAACAATGGAATCTCTCGAATATAGATCAATCACGCGCCAATCTTAAGCGATTTTCGATGACAGATAAAATATCCCTTCAGAAATGATTTCTAATGGCGATAGTTAAAACATCCCAAATGAAACCCCCATCTTTCTAGGGCTGATCCGTTACCTCATCTTGTAGCTGCCCTTGTCCAACTGAAACTCTTCTAGATTTAATCCATGTAGCTTTATTACTAACTGTCCAATAGGACACAATGGAGGAGTATTATGTCTCACAATCCACTTACTAAGGCTGTTGCCATTGCCTTTTTTGCTCTCGGCTTAACGGCTTGCGGTGGAGGTGGCGGTGGCTCAAGTAGCGCATCAACATCTACTACAACATCTACTAATAGTGATGGCGAAGTTTTGTCCAGCCTGACAACCGGTTATTCCTTACCTTCCGAGTTGTCGGCTGTACCGACTGATTCTGCTAGCAATGCGGCATCGATGAGGAGCTTGCTGCGAAGCTTCGCGGCAGCGCTTACCGATTTACCTGCTGATTCTGATTATCATAAAGCAAAAACTTCGAAATATGTCGAGGAGCGTGCTCTGGAGCAGTTTGACATTATCGAAGAGGTGTTAGGCGCCATGGCGCAAACGAACTACGCCGATCCTGGCAACATCAATACCGGCCCCTATGAGGTGTTGGTGGCATGGGAAGAAGAGCGTGATGGTCGTGAGATCAAAGAACTAGAGAGTTGGATAGTAGAATCTCGCATGATTGTTGAAGAGGGACAAGACGTCAATCGCTTACTCGCATGGATCGAAGAAGAAGACATGGGTGAAACGCAACTCATCAAGGCCGAATTCAAGATTTATCAGGCGGCCACCATCGGTGCGGACGGTTCCGTTCAAGATTATGGCGAATGGGATATGAACGTCAGTTTCAATGACGCCGGCACTGATTTTTTTGTCGCCAGTGCTCGTATTGAGGACGGCCGCTCAGTGATAAAAGTGAATGAGCAACAATCTCGAGAAGAAATGGGTATGACCGTCGATATGTCCACGCGCGGTATCATGCACCGCTCTGCCAATTCTGGATTCGGACAAGTGGAATATATGGATTGGGACGCCTGTTGGCAAGGTGGTCCTGAGGCACAAAACCCTTGTGAATTCGGTATCCCCACAGCCACTGTCAGCTATGCGTACAACGAAGATTACCTCGCCCTTCAACCGGAAGGGGAAAACGTCATCTACAAAGATCGCAACAATACAGTAGAAATGACTCATCGATATGGACTCTTTAATGGCACTACTGGTGCTAATCTTGAGAAGAGTCGTTCTTTCGGTTTTCCTATCACTTTCGTAAACAGTGAAGGTTTTCAAGAGTGGGGCTACTATGGTGCCTGGCAAGGCCGTCACGAATTATGGGGTGGACAGGATGGTCAAATTCCAGCCGGAACCCTAGTGACTCGGGAAGATCATCGCGGTGATGCGCCTGCTGAAACATACAGGGTTGCAGATCCCTTCCCGGGAACCTTAACCTTGCGCAGCCTGGAAACCGCCTCGTTGACAGATATTCAAGGTATCCCTGTGGAAGTATGGATAAATGATCATACTCATTTAACCTACAGTCAAACAGATGGCGACTGGATGACCTGCACAAGTGAATTCTTCTGGGGTGAATTTGGTCCGGAATGCGGTCAAAACAATGATCAGTGGACGGCCTTCACGGATTTTTCACCATTTGTCTATCAGCAAGATCAACACCGTAAGTGGATTCACATCTCTTCTTGGGATCCCAATTCGCAAATGCATACCAATTATGTCTACTTGGATGCCAACCACTCTCAAGCCTCCAGCGGCGCCGGTTTCTACGAAGCGAGCTTCGATAATCAAACCGGTCAGCTCATGCCTTCCGGAGCCAAACTCACCCCCGTTGACGGCATGGAAATGTTCCTTGATATAGGTGGTTCCGTATACATTCAGTACAACGGCACAAGTTTCGTTGAAAAAGAGTTAATCGATTTTGACGAAGACACCTGGACACCGGAATTTGGGGAAAACGACACTGCATTCAACTTAGAGCCCAATTTCGAGTATTACATTAATACTCGTGGCGCCTCTTATGTGGTGAAGACCGACCAGAACGGTGATGTGGCCCGAGTTGCTGTGGAACTGCAATCCGCCGTCAATCCGGTGAATGCGGCGTCTGTGCTACCCAGTGCTGGTGTCACTCTGCGTATGCCTTGGGATGACTCACAAGTATTCAGTTTCGATACCAATCCCGAAAGTGAGACTTATATGTCGCTCATCTATGCTGCTGGTGATCAACAGGGTCAAGCGGTGGATTCCGGGCAGTGGGGGTTACATTTCTACACACAAAACGGAGATCTCATCGCCGCTGACGGTAGTGTCGTGGCTACCGATTCTGAGGGATTCCCAATGGATCCAACTGTGGCGCCACTCCAGTTAAATTGGGAGTACGCGCAGAACGGTGGCTGGGGCGCACAAACCTTCTTGGTTGATAGTAACGGGGACTACGTGCTGCTCAGTGACCCAATCCGTCTCTCAAGCTTCGAATTTGAAGGCAAAACTTTGGCTTTACAATTCGATGGTTGGTTGCATGGATTGCCAGACATGCATTGGGAACTACAGAAAAACAATTGGGTAATGACAGAAGAAATTGCCAACAAAGCGGTCAATTTACCTGCCGGCACTGAAGTCACCGATGCCAATAGCAATGAGCTATACTACATCAAACCCTTAGAAATGAGTGTGTTCCTAACCGTACTGGAGAGTGCACCCGCTGGCGCACCCGACATTACTCAGGCTACCTCAGCAGATCTCAACGATCTACCCACCTTCCAGCCTCACGGCATGGGCGCGATGCCTACCGATGTGGAGCTGAGATATTCGGAAGGCTTACCAGTCGAAGAATAATTCTCCAACTTATAACTACAACGATAAATTAACGTCTTAGTCCCGCGCTCTGCGCGGGACTTTTTTTTAAAAACTAGAACCTGGTTGCGCTAAAAATGACACCTCTTCTGCTGTCGAAGTTCGACCCAGAATTTGATTACGATGTGGGTAACGACCAAAGCGATCAATAATGCGTTTGTGTTTTAACTCAAATTCGAGATTGGATTCCATACCTGGTTCTGAAAACAGTTTGACCGCCTGCTGATGGATCTCTCTTGATTCGCTATGCATAAAGGGCATGAATAAAAAGGTCCGCTCAGACTGAGTTAAGGCCTCTAGCGACTCCTGTGCAATACATTCTTGTGCCAACACCAGCGCCATGCCGTCTTGAGCAAAACTGCGGGCATCATTTCGAAATATATTTCTTGAAAATTGGTCCAATATGAGAATTTCTGCAACACGTCCCTGCTGTTGCCGCCGCCAACGACTGCACTCCCCCAACGTCGCCGCACGGTGGATTTCTGAAAATCGTTTTTTCACTATTTGGTCAAAGTCAACATCCTTTTGCCACCACTGAGTGGATTCAATTTCCTTAAACCAGAAATCCAATATGTGCTGATAAAACATATCCATTCTTTCTTTGTAGTAATTCAACTAAATGTCAGAAGCAGTTAATTTAATTTTAGACTCTCTTATCACATCCTATTCAGTATACAATTAATACCAAATTAGATAGTCGCTGTTCACCTCTACTCGCTTTTGCATAGATGAAAAATTTTTCAAGACTTCCAAGGGCAATCTTGTTCCCGATCCTATTGGCCTTTAGCTCTCAGCTTGGCGCTGCCACAGTTGAGTTTGAGTTCCCTAACTTACCTAAATTTCTCGAAAACAACGCTAAACTTCATATGAGCCTAAAGGAGGGAACAGACTATACAGACGGCGAGTTTGAACAGCTCTTCCTGCGCATTCCAAAGGAGCTGGATCACGCCCTCATTCCCTTTGGTTATTATGAGTCAAAAATCGGACTAGCTCAGGAGCATCATGAAGACAAGATCCACATTACCGTGAACATTTCGCTCCCACCGCCAGTGACCTGGGAGACCGTTGATGCGCGAATTGTGGGTGAAGGAAAAGCTAATTCTGTGCTCACCACCCTATTGTCGGAAAATTTACCCGCTAGCGGGACAAATTTACTACATTCAGACTACAAAAGCCTAAAAAGCAAACTCATCAACAGTGCTCTAGAATTAGGCTTTTTAGATGCGTACTTCGAAAAATCAGATGTATTGGTCTCCTTAGACACACGCACTGCTAATTTGGAACTGATTTTTAATACTGGTCCGCAATTTTATTTCGGTTCGGTCACCTATAGACAAGATAAATTCGATACTTCATTTCTAGACCGTTACATCACCTTCCAATCAGGGGACATCTATCGACTGGAAAAACTGGCCAAACTCCAACGGACGCTCCAAGACAGTGGTGTTTTCGAAACCGTACATATTAAGGCAGATCCTACCGCTGCCGAGGCGCGACAGGTACCGATTCAAATTCAACTGGAAGCTAAAAAAAAGTGGCGTTACGGTGCTGGAGTTGGTTTTGGAACAGACACCGGACCTCGCGGGAGTTTAGAGTTAGAGAACCGCCGATTAAACCGCAGAGGTCACAAACTGGGCTTTGAGGCCAGTACCTCCAGCATTCGTGACTATGTCACCGGTATCTACACGATTCCCTTAGCGCGACCGCAATCGGATTATTTTCAGATCTCACTGGAGTGGTCCGAAGAGAAAGTAGAAGAGAAACTGACCGAAATTCAAAGGTTACGTCTACAACGCAATCGGGCCTTATCCCCCCAATGGATCCAATCTTTGTTCATCAAATTCCAGGAAGAAACTTTTGAACTTGAGAATCAGGAGGGCAGGTTGTTCAACATCATTCCTGGCGCGAATAGAACTTACTTAAAATATGATCAAGCCAGTTTCGTGATCAAAGGACACAGATTCTTTATACACATTCAGGGCAGTGGCGATTACTTGGGATCAGACAGTGATTTTCTGCAAGTCCTGCTGGAAAACAAATGGATTCGTAGCTGGAGAAATAACCAACGACTGATCCTTCGTAGCAGTCTCGGCGCCAGTTGGGCCTCTGAAATAGAAGAGATCCCCGTCAGTGAACGCTATTTCGCTGGGGGGGATCAGTCTGTTCGCGGATTTTCCTTCGAGAGCCTGGGACCACGAGATGATAGCGGCCAGCTAATCGGTGGACGCCACTTATTCACCGCCAGTGTTGAAGACGAAATTAAGTTAAGTGATAAATGGAGCCTGGCAATATTCTACGATACAGGAAACAGTTTCGCAGAAAAATTCACCGAATTGGCCTACAGTGCCGGTGTCGGTGTGCGTTGGCATACACCTGTTGGTTCAATACGTATTGATCTCGCTAATGCATTGTCCGAACCTGGCAAGCCCTGGCGACTACACCTTAATATTGGCCCAGATTTTTAGATGAAAAAATTGCTTCTCACAGGTTTTGGCGTCATACCCCTTCTTTTCGTAGTCTTGATTTATTTCTTGCTATATACCACGTCAGGGCTAAGCGTCATGGTGAGTGCGGTTAATCTACTGTCTCCATTGACTCTTCAAATCGAGCGGCGCTCTGGCGCTATTCTCGATCAGTTAACTCTGGAAGAGATCTCACTCGCATTGCCAGATGGCACCAGGATTTCTCTAGACAAATTAGCCTGGAAGATCTCCACTCTTAAGCCTCTTAGAAAAAGTGTCGCGTTTGATTTCATTCATTTGGGTTCTAGCGCTATCCACCTAGGCGAATCAAAAACAAAAGCAGAAACCGGATCTGAGAATAAACCCTCACCGATAGTTATCCCTAATGTACCTCTTTCCATTTCCATCACAGATTTCAAGTTAGACAACTTAGATTTAGTAGATGACTCGAAACACAGATCAATTTTAGATCGTGCCTCGTTTCAGTTAAGTATCGATGAAAACAAATTCTCTTGGCAACAAGTTGACATCAGTAGTCAGCACTTTACTTTACAAGCTGATCACTTATTACTCACGCCCCAAGACACCCATCTCGCTCAAGGAGAATTTACTGCATCTGTCCACCTACCCGAGCAGGGCACCCTGTCTTTCGACACAAAAGTGAGCTCTAAGAGCGATCAGGTCTCGTTAAATGCGATAGCGAACGGCCTACTGCAAGGTGAATTCGACATTCAACTATTCAATATTCTGGACGAACTCAGTTGGCATCTACACTCAACAGGGTTAGAGATAGGTAACTGGCCTACGCTGCAACAGAGTCCAGTTAATAAACTAAACTTAACCTTGGATCTTGCCGGCAGCAGATCCAGCGCTCGAGGTCAGATCGATCTCAGGGGTATACTGGAATCCAATCAACCTTTTCAACTCAGCAGTCACATCGATCTGACACCCGATCTCATGCAGCTAAACGACGGTATGCTGACGTTGTCTAAACTGGATGCTCAAATTCTGTTAAATGGGCACATTCAACCCACATCACCTCATCCTCTCTCGTTCACTCTCACTACAGAAAAGATCTCCCAGTTGCCACTTGCATTGCAGGGTTTCGAGCTAGGCAACCTGTTGCTCAATTTATCGGGAACGCCACAAAAATTAAGTTTGAACCTTGATTCAGGACTTCAAGTGAACAATCAACAGGGGCAACTATCTGTCAATGGCACCGTGACTCCGCAACAGCTTCTACTCCATTCAGTCAGTTTAACGGGAGCAGTTGGGACTATCGACGCAAACGGTAACTTAGCCTTAACTTCTCCTTATCTCCTTGATGCCCAGATTTCGACGCAACAATTACAGCCGCAACACTTTTTTCCAGAATACAGCGGACAGATCGCATCACAGATTGAAATCAAAGGCTCATTAGAAACGAATAACCCAGCCCTGGAAGTGAGCCTGAAACAGTTGTCTGGCAACTTAAATCAACACTCCCTAGAAGGTACTGGGCGGTTCTTTTGGCGTACAGATGGATGGGCGATTGAAGGACTACAGGTGCAACTCGGCGCAAACGAAATTGATGTGAACCTAAAGAATTATCCTACCTGGCAAGGTGAATGGGATCTCAATGTTCCCAGATTGCAGCATCTCTACCCCTCAATTAGCGGCACAGTAAAAAGTAGCGGGAACATATCCAGTGATGCCAATTTGCCAAAAGTCAGTGCCGTCTTCCACGGAAGTGAGATCCGCTACAAATCCTACTCTGTGGAAAGCGTAGAAGGGTTAATTGACATCATCCCAGATGAATCAAAACCCAGTGATCTGTCTATCTACCTAGGTAATTTAAACGCGGCTGACAACTTGTCAAAGCCGCTAGATCTGAATATACATGGCGTAGGCACTCTGGGTGATCACCATATCGATATCGAAGTCAGACAAACTGACGCTCATGCTTCATCTAAACTATCTGGGAAATTAACCTCTTCTCATTGGCAAGGTACTAGCGATCGATTGCAAATCACTCATCCTGAATTTGGGAAATGGACACAAAAAGAATCGAGCGAGATAACCATCGCGAAAAATCAATTCTCCTTCAGCCCGCTGTGTTTATTACAGCAGAGCACCCATGTCTGTTTAGAGGGTAAACGGGATGCACAAGGCCTTTTTGCCACGCTCATCGCGGACCACTTCCCGGCAGACTATTTATCTCCATGGGTTCCAGAACAGATTATCTTGACAGGCAATCTGTCCACGGCTGTGAACATTCAACAGGTTAAAAGTCAGCCCATTGATCTCAACGCATCCCTGGAAAGTGACACGCTGCGCATAGACTTTCAATCGCAAGCCCTACCGCCTCTGCAAAATCTGCAAACCAATGGAAACATCAGACTCAAACACAATCAATTGGACTATTCTCTCGCGTTACGCTTGGATGATGAACAATTTGCCCACTTCCATGGCAACATGGAAGACATCAGCATGAGAAACCAGAGCCCCATAAACGTACACATTGACAGTGAGATCCATGATCTCAGTTGGCTATCTGCCTTTGAACCCCTAGGCGCCAGTGTCTCTGGCACCTGGAAAAGCAACCTTAGAATTGAAGGTACGCTGACCGATCCAAAACTGTATGGGCGTGCGCGTGTGGATCAATTAGCGTATCAACTGAAGGATCAAGGTGTTTCTATTTCTGATGGTCAAGCGCTGTTGAAAGCGTCCGGAAATACGCTCAATTACCGGATTAATCTAGGATCCAAGACCGGCCCGCTTTCATTGTCAGGCACCTCCCGACTGCAAGGATTGGGTACATCTAAGACAACCTTATCAATCGTTGGTAAGGAGTTTACCCTGGTGGATAGGATTGACCAAAAAATTGCAGTCAGTCCTGACTTAAAGTTGGTGATTGCCCCAAAAGATATTAACCTCAGTGGGAAATTGCATATTCCTAAAGCGCTCTACGCACCAAAAGAACTGCCCCAGGGCGCGGTTTCCGCTTCACCAGACATCCAAACCCAAGAACGTGCCCTAACCGAATCTTCACCCACTCCTGTGCGCATTGATTTAGACGTCAGCTTGGGAGATGAGGTCGTCTTTGATGGGTTTGGATTGAATACTTTTCTAAGAGGTTACTTGCGCATTTATGGAGATTTGCTACAGATAACCCGCGCATCCGGGCAACTGAACTTAGTACAAGGACGATACAAAGCCTACGGTCAAGATCTCACTATTGAACGTGGCCAGCTTTATTTTAGTGGTAAGGAAATCAACCGTCCCAATATTTCCATACAAGCTGTTCGTCAAATTGAAAATGTAAAGGCGGGGATCCTGGCCACCGGTCCGATTCAAGAACCAACTTTAGAGATTTTTTCCGAGCCCGAATTGCCACAAACAGAAGCACTTGCGTATCTAATATTGGGCAGACCATTAGATCAAAAAAATCGTGACGACGGCGCCATATTAGCGGCGGCAGTCACCTCTCTTGGTCTCAACCGTAGTCAACTTCTGGCGCAACAGGTTGCCCATCGTTTCGGCCTAGACACCATCCGTGTGGAGGGAGGCGAAACTTGGCAACAGACCACAGTGTCTGCTGGAAAATACCTGACGCCCAGACTCTATCTGAGTTATGGGATCGGGCTTTTTGAAGCGACTCAACAGATCTTGTTACGATACCAGATCAACCGGCGTCTACAATTTCAAGGTGTCGGAGGCGACGCCTCTGGTGCCGATCTGTTCTATCGTCATGAAACAGAATCACTCACTCTTGACGAAATATTTAATGTAAACGAATCGAGCCAGAGAGATACAGAGCAGCGACAATTAAATATCCTTGATTGACGACGTCAACTCGATCGGATCCTCACGCACCACTTGGCATCTAAGAGCATCATACACACGAATGCGAACCTAACTAATGCGCCGCTGGCAACTGTATCTATGACGTGTGATGTATAAATTCTGGCGGAGAGGGCGGGATTCGAACCCGCGTGGGGCAAAACCCCCAACCGATTTCGAGTCGGTGCCGGTATGACCGCTTCGGTACCTCTCCCCTATTAAAACCGGTGTCACTTCGGCAAAGGCACACCTAAGCGCAGCGCCACTTCTTCATACGCTTCTACGACACCACCCAAGCCTTTTCTGAAGCGATCTTTATCTAGTTTTTCTCGTGTTTCTTTATCCCACAAACGGCAACCATCAGGAGTGAATTCATCTCCTAAATAGATCACACCGTCTTGAGAACCAAATTCCAATTTGTAATCCACCAATAACAAATTGGCATCATCAAATAACTTTTTCAAAATGCCATTTACCTTAAAGGTAAGTGCCGTCATCTTCTGGACTTCATCTTTAGACGCCCAACCGAAAGTTTCCGCATGATATTCATTGACCATCGGATCATGGAGTGCATCATTTTTAAGAAACAATTCGAAGGTGGGTGGCTTGAGATCTAAACCATCCTCTACGCCCAACCTTTTGCACAAACTGCCTGTGGATATATTTCTAATCACACACTCCAATGGAATCATCTTCAGCCGCTTGACGGCGCTTTCGGTGTCAGAAAGCACCTGATTAAAATGCGTTGGCACGCCCTCGCTTTCCAAATGCTGCATGATGAATGCATTAAAATGATTGTTCACCATACCTTTTCGAGCCAACTGATCTACTTTTTCTCCATCGAACGCAGAGGTATCGTCACGAAAATACATGATTAACTGAGAGGCATCGTCAGTCTCATAAATGGTTTTAGCTTTGCCGGAGTAAAGTTCATTTAATTTTTGCATCACACTATCTCTCTAAATGTCATAAACTATATATCTATCCAATTCGTGCCCAAATTTTGATCCGCTATCTGATACTCTTCTTCTTTGATTCCTAATTCCTGGATACAGGATCTGACTTTGTCGGGTGAGTTGTTCTGCTCACTTAAATGGGCTGCCACCAACATGTTTAAATTTGTCTTATCCATCCCATCTAGCAATTCTTGAGCTTGGCGATTATTTAAATGGCCGTAATCTCCCCCAACGCGACGCTTCAAAGAGTGACTATATGGCCCGTCTCGCAACATCTGTTCATCGTGATTAAACTCCATTAACAGTGCATCACATCCATTTAACATACTACTGACATGGGCGCTGACTGATCCCAAATCCGTCGCCACACCTAATCGTGACCCCTTGTGTTCAAACACAAACTGCGCCGCCTCTGCCGCATCATGAGGGACCGGGAAGGGGTGCACGGTTAAATCGCCTAATTGAAAAGATTGGTGACAATTAAAAAATTCCAGCTCTGGGACTTTTTCCTCTCTCACAACGCGATAGGTTCCTTTTGTCAAATATACTGGTATGTTTAATTTTCTCGCCGCCACCCCCACACCACGCCAATGGTCTCCGTGTTCATGCGTCACCAAAATGGCATCCAAATCCTCTGCGTGTAACTGCCTGGCCGCCAATCTACGGCTTAGCTCTTTAAAAGGAAAACCGCAATCGATCAATACAGAACACTCACTCGACTGTACAATAGTGCCATTACCACGACTACCACTCCCAAGAGAACAGAAACGCATGGGCAAAAATTCTCTGTTTATTGTTCAGCTGAAACCGGTTCCGACTCTCTATCCCACATGCTGGACCACCATCGGCGCCGTTCTGATTTTGGTTCTTCACCTGAACGAAGGGCTTCAATCTCGCTACTCAGCTCAGAGATAGTTGGCGGATACGCATCTACCGGTTCAGTCAGATTTTGAGGCTCAGTGCCCAATGAGGGAATAGGCAAAAGGGGATCAGGGTTTCTCACGTTTAATCCATCCGGAACGGACAAGGGAGGCAGCTCTTCCACAGAAAGATAGTCCAACCTTTTGTCCGGGAAATATTCGTCCAAGAAGACACAACCTGGCAATAACACTATGCCGCACACAACAATAGCCATATAGGATTTTCCTGACATGGATTCATATTCTCCTAATTCTAGATTGCCCCTGCGCGAACGAGGGCTTGCTTTACGTGCTGATGAAAAGCGTCAGATAACCGGGTTAAAGGCAAGCGAATACCAGAAGAGATTAAACCCATTTGCTGTAAGGCCCATTTCACAGGGATTGGATTAGATTCGACAAACAAGACTTGATGTAATTCGCACACCGAAGCATCCAAGCTACCAGCCTTATCTGCATCACCTTCTAGTGCGGCCATCAGCATCTGCTGCATGACGCCCGGTACTATATTAGCTGTCACTGAAATCGCCCCTACACCACCAGCCA
Organism: Thiotrichaceae bacterium; assembly: GCA_041940025.1. GTDB lineage: Bacteria > Pseudomonadota > Gammaproteobacteria > UBA5859 > UBA5859 > UBA5859. Next base: position 55,823 of record JBGTSY010000004.1, read on the forward strand.
ATACAAATTCACGGGATGTGGCATCATCACCACTGAGTAAGGCAAAATCATCTGGGCAAAGCGCCATTAACGACCGCAAACGGGACACATCACCTGTGGCATCTTTGATTCCTACGATATTGGGAATATGAGCCAAGCGTGCAGTGGTTTCATCATGCATATCAATGGCAGTTCGACCGGGCACATTATACAGAATCTGTGGTATGGCCACCGTCTCGGCCACTGCTTGGTAATGTAGATAGAGGCCTTCTTGTGTTGGCTTGTTGTAATAAGGGGTCACCAGCAGCGCCGCATCGGCACCAGAACGCTCAGCAGATTGAGTCAGTTCTACTGCTTCAGAAGTAGAGTTCGCGCCGGTACCGGCAATCACCGGAATGCGACCGCTAGCGAATTGCACCACACGAGTAATGACCTCGCAATGCTCTTCCATGTCTAAGGTCGCTGATTCTCCGGTGGTACCCATGGCTACAATGGCGGCAGTCCCATTCTCTATATGGAATTCCACCAATCGCTGTAACGCATCATAATCCAGGCTTCCGTCGGGATGCATTGGTGTCACCAATGCAACCATGCAACCCTGAAACATGATTTCTTTCTCCATTCGATTATCGAGCCTAGCCAGCACTCTATGGTAATAGTGCCATAAGATAATGACAAGCCATGCCAGAGATTAATGTACCGCCGCAAAAAGTGTCTGCCTTGGCTATAATAGGCGGCCATCCATGCACTCAATTGACAGGAAGGAATCCATGACTCAGGTAGCACTCGATAAAAAAGTCCCAGCATTTTCCCGACCAGCCACAGGGGATAAGGTGATTCGCCTTTCCCATTTCAAGGGCAAAAAACTCGTTCTCTACTTTTACCCGAAGGATCACACTCCGGGCTGCACCACCGAAAGCCAAGATTTCGCGGCATCCTATAGCAAATTCCGACGTGCGAATACAGAGATCCTCGGTATCTCCCGAGATCCCATCAAGTCACATGAAAAATTTAAGGACAAACATGGTCTGCCGTTTGACCTGTTGAGTGATGAGGATGAAACCCTGTGTCAGCTATTCGATGTGATAAAAATGAAAAACATGTATGGAAAAAAAGTTCGCGGTATTGTGCGAAGCACCTTTTTAGTTGACGAAAAAGGCGTGCTACGCCGTGAGTGGCGTCAGGTAAAAGTCAAAGGACATGTAGAAGAAGTCTTGGAAGCCAGCAAATCTCTCTAGTGAACCCTAAACTTAGGCTGAGTGGAAGATGGGAAATAAACTCTATGTACTGGATACCAACGTACTCATGCACGATCCCATGTCGCTGTTCGCTTTTGGCAAGCATGATCTCTTTATCCCCATGAAAGTGTTGGAAGAGCTGGATCAACACAAGAAAGGACTATCGGACGTGGCCAGAAATGCCCGGCAGGTGAGCCGGTTTTTGGATCAAATCATTCACGATAATCTCGACGGGGACATACAACAGGGATTGTGGATTCATGGACCTGACTTGAACAATGGACACCCTGAAACGCCCAATGGCAAACTATTTTTCCAAACTGAACCCACTCCGGAAAATAACATTAAACTGGTGAAGGACGCCGTTGCCGATAATGACATTCTCCGCTTATGTCATCAGTTGCAGGAAACGCAATCCCACCTAAAAGTGATATTAATATCCAAAGACATCAATCTGCGCATCAAGGCGGCGATCATTCACATCGAAGCTAAAGATTACCAAGATCACTCCTCCCCAGATGATCTGTCCTTGCTGCACACTGGTATGCAGGAATTACCCCCCAATCTAGAATTCGAAAAAGCGCCGGGACAACCTCACACTTGGCAGGTAAACCCGGAGGAAAAAGCCGAGTACTACAGTAATCTTTTTCTCTATCGAAGCACTTCCCCCGAGGAATACAGAATCACTTCAGTAAACGGGGGGAAACTCATCATTCATTCTGCTGAAAACTATCGACAGCAAACAAACACCATTTGGGGGATCCATGCCCGTAATCGAGCACAAAATTTTGCATTAAACTTGCTCATGGATCCGACCATTGAACTGGTGACGTTGCTAGGCCATGCGGGCACAGGCAAGACACTGCTCTCCCTGGCGGCGGGGCTGGCACAAACCATGGAAGAGAGCCGTTATCGAGAAATCATCATGACTCGAGCAACCATTCCTCTGGCGGAAGATATCGGTTTTCTACCCGGTACGGAAGAAGAAAAGATGACACCATGGATGGGGGCGCTAATGGATAACCTGGAAGTGCTAATCGCACCTTCAGAGAAAGGTCATTGGGCGCAACAAGTCACCCATGATCTGGTCCTCAATCGAATTAAAATCCGCTCCGTTAATTTTATGCGGGGTCGAACTTTCTTAAATCGATATGTGATTATCGACGAAGCGCAAAACCTCACACCAAAGCAGATGAAAGCACTGATCACCCGTGCCGGCCCTGGTACCAAGCTGGTCTGTATAGGCAACTTGAACCAAATTGACACCCCTTATCTGAATGAGTCTTCTTCAGGCCTCACTTACGTGGTGGAACGCTTCCGAGAATGGTCCGGTGCCGGTCACATCACCTTAGAACAGGGAGAAAGATCGCCATTGGCCGCTTACGCCAGCGAAAATTTATAGCGTGGTCAGTCACCATTGCGACGATGCTATTAGTACTTTTTCTCAACCATTATTATTCCTTAGATGGTTCTGGAGAGAGGGTAACAGCCTGTACACCTCGAGGTAACGCACTAATCACCGCCTGAACCAATGTGGCCAGAGGAATAGCAAAAAATACACCCCAGAAACCCCAAAGTCCGCCGAATAGCAGCACCGCCATAATAATCGCGATAGGATGCAGGTTCACCACTTCAGAAAACATAATAGGCACCAGCAAATTTCCATCAATAGCCTGAATAATCAAATACGCAAGCAGGACGTATCCAAAATCTGAACCTAATCCCCATTGCGAATAGGCCACAATTGCAACGGGAAGCGTCACTACAACAGCGCCTATATAGGGCACCACTACAGAGAGTCCCACCAACATCGCCAATAACGCGCTGAAACGTAGCCCCATGAGACTAAATGTAATGTAGGTCACGACACCCACAATAATGATTTCCAATGACTTGCCACGCACGTAGTTGCCAATCTGTACAGTCATATCTCGCCAAACCAACTCCACCAACTGATGGTTTTCCGGTAGATAATTTAATCCCCAAGCGACTATCTTCTCTTTATCCTTTAAAAACAAAAACACCAATATTGGCAGTAATATGAGATACACCAAAAGCGTGATAACGCCGGGTATGGATGACAGAATATAGGTCACCACACTTTGCCCAAACCCCACAGGATCCATATCGGCATAAAAAGCATCCAATATGTCTTCCACTTCACCCCGAGGTAGAAACGAAAAATATCCTAATGCAACTTCTCTAATTTCCAGCTGTAAACTGCCATACATGGTGGGAAATTCCTGCACCAATTGAGTGATCTGCCGCCATAGCAAAGGCGCAAGAATAAACAGCAAAGTGAGCAACACGCCAATAAAGAAAAGAAACACTAAAATGACGGCTATTCGTCGCGGCATGCTACGTTTCTCTAACAGGTTCACCAATCCTTCCAACAAATAGGCCACCACCACTCCCGCTATCACAGGAGTCAACATGCTACCGAAATAAATGACTACACCGAACCCAAGAACTAAGAACAGAAGTAGAAACACCACTTGAGGGTCGGAAAAATATCGACTAAACCAATCTTTGATCGCGTTCACATTAACACATTCCCCAATGCCATCCCTGACAAACCCCCTTCCGGGCGACCACCAATATTACCATCACAGGCTATCCGCCACGGCTGTAGGTGGCGCTTCACCACTGAATTGGCATTTTCAAAATGAAGTGTCATGCCAATAGTGTTAATCGGCATGTCAATTGAGTTCTATACCTGATCCGTTGAACATTGAAGAACAGACCCCCCACACAGATTAACGAAGATCGGTGCACTCACACGGCCAATATGAATCGAATGCCAAATCGAAGTTCGGTTATTCTAAAAGAAAATTAAAACAAAATCAGAAAAGCCTGCCAAGCACCTCTAACCCACTTGTGAACGAGCCAACTCTTCCATCTTGTTTTGTCGATCCTCTATGTAGTTCAAGGCAAACTTCAATAGTTCTTCTAATGCTCTACGGCGGAACTTTTGCTTTTTATACACAAAGGAGATGGGGCGCTCTAATCGCGGTTCTAACGGAACTGCCACTAACGTACCCAATTGTAACTCCTTATGTATCGTTGCCTGAGAGAGAATTGAGATACCCATACCACTTTCGATAGCCCCTTTAATGGACTCCTGACTACCCAATTCCATAATGATGTTGAGATCGTTTGTGGAAATGCCCTGATTCTGTAGATAATCAATTATCACCTCTCGTGTACCAGACCCTTCTTCCCGGCATATGTAAGGGAAATCGGTCAGCCGCACAGCGGGTGCTTTCGACAACTTTGCTAATTCGTGATCGGGCGTCACCGCCATCACCAGTTCATCATGACGACAAATCTCGACTTCCAGATTTTTTTCACTTACCGGCGCTTCCACTACACCGAGATCGATAATATTGGCCTCCACCATATTCACGATTCCGTCAGTGTTAGACACTTTTAATCGAACACTGACGTTCGGATAGATAGATTTAAAGTCCCCTAACAGCGCAGGCAACATATATTCTGCAATAGTGGTGCTGGCGCCAATGATGATCACACCATTAATTTCTTCGGTCAGTTCCCGTACCGCATTTTCCATCTCGTTATAGGTCGCTAAAATACGTGTGGAATATTCATAAACACGCTGTCCAGCTTCCGTTAAACTAATTCGATTGTGCGTTCTATCGAACAATCGGGTATCGAAATGTTCCTCTAGTTGTCTAACTTGAAAAGTGACCGCAGGCTGCGTCATATGTAAAGTTTCCGCCGCCTTTGTAAAGCTTAGTAATTTGGCCACCGTATTAAAAACTTGTAATCTTCTATCGGCCATTGTTCCCATTCATCCCCGTTGGTGGATGATCATAACTCCATAAATTTTGCTTTGTGTCAATGGTTTGATAAGCATTTATTGTTAAGATTCATCCATTGAAAGAGTTCAAACCTCTAATTTTCAATAAGTTATACAATTAACTAAATTTGAATAAATTTTAATCAAAACCGTTGAAATCCGGCCGAAAGGTTAATCTCGGCTGTTGGTTTTGGCAAGATTTTTCAGATTGTGTAGTAGTGCCTGTAAATCCGAAGAAGGGGGCGAGCACCCGGCTGAAAATCGTTCCTCGCCATATCGTTGAAAAAAAGCCATCACCGAGGCACGATATTCCGCATCCCAATCCGCAGGAAGATGGCGTAAATATTCCAGCTCTGACCAAGTAGGTTCGTCTGGTAACCGAGTAGCGTTTAAAAATTTACGCCAGACTCGGCTCCATTGCTGATTCACCTTTTGTTCGTCGCTTTTCGCACCTCGAATGAGGCGATACTCACGAAGAAATAAAACCAGCAAAATGGTTAAACCTATGAAAATCAGCCACTGCTTGGCGCTGTCTTCCATCTCTTCGATCATTCGATCAACTCCTTCAACTCGATCTGAAAGCAGATGAAAGAGCAAACTCAGATAGTTCTTACCAAAGCTATCTCGATAGTTAAATAGTGAAGGCGGAGTCGGATCGATGGTATGCCAATAACCTGCTTCATCCTGCCATTCCACCCAAGCATGGGCGTCCCTATCATGTACTAACCACATTCCTGTAGAAACCTGTGTATCCACAAAATACCCACTCACCAATCTCGCCGGAACACCATTCTCCCTTAGCATCAGTGTGGTGGCAGTGGCGTACCAATAACAAAAAGCAGCTTTCCGATTAATCAAAAAATCGTGAATTGGATACTGTTCATTGATATCCACATCCAAAGAGTATCCCTTATCTGAGAAATGACTGAGAATATTTTTTACAACGCTTAATCGACTGTCACCGGCAAATTGCTGGGCGTACTCCGCCAATACCACATCCCACATCTCCGGAAGTGCGAGAGTGTTGTGATCAATACTGACCGGTATAGAGGGTCCATTGAAGGTGACACGCCAAGTACGCTCATCATCCCGATTAAAATTTCCGTGCCACACTTGCCTGTCATCAATGCTGATTCTCGGTAGATTGACTTCAATCGTACGACTACCCGCAGGTAAAAAAAGCGACTCATCCTTTAATAAACTGGTGATCTGCATCACTTCTGATTGGCTTTGTGCAAAAGGAGGGGCCACATAATCGTTAATATCAAAATGATTCAGATTGTTTTCATCAGTCCTGATGGGTAATCGAATCTCTTCGTCCTGTTCACCGCTGTGCCATAAAAACCCGACACTATCAAATAGGGTATGGCGATTCCCAACTAGATAAAAGGGTTGATTACTTTGATAGCGCACACGCATCACTACCTTTGCCGTACCTTGTCTGAATAACTGACTGTTCAAGGATTGGAAAGGAGAAAACCCAATGCCGTTTTTCGACTGAAACCCTTTTGGTGTTAAAGAGTGTGCGAGATCCGCCACCGGCCCTCTCAGATCTACCAACAGATTTGACACCAAAGGCATCATCACTAGGGGTGGAACCATTAACAGGAAGCGAATATGTTGCCGTACCGTAATACGCTGACCAGCTAGCACGACTAAGCCTAATAACACCACCACTGGAGCGAACCATGAGAAGTGATGGGGCGCTACAACGGTCCAGCTTAACTCCTCGGGTTGAGGCAGCACAAAAAACAGGATAATGCTGACCACCACCAGATATTGAGTCACCTGGTGAGGCATCTCTCGCTGTGCGCGACGAGGCATGGCTGATAATAGCCAAAGTAAATTAATATAAAGACCAAGACAAAATCCTGCAAACAGTGGATGATCTTCTATCCAGGCGTGACCGATGGATAACCCGGCAAATAACTGATATCCAGCAATAGCAGACATGACACAAATGAGTGACGCCAAAATTGCTGTCGGCGCAACCAAGCCACTCCCCAGCAATCCCAATAGGCCACTTGCCATTAAAGCAAGCCATAACAGTTGCTCGATCCCCATAGATAACGCCAGTTGGATTCCCACCAACATCACAAGCGTCGTCGCGGGTAATTGTCGCAAATTCATCGGCGCGGAAACTCCGTCCAACCTGGCTGCTGTGGCAATTGCCCAACGGACTCCTTTGTCTCAGGCAACATAAAAACCAGAATAGTGGCGCCCTGCGCTTGCCAATTTTCTATGCGTTCTTGCAGCTCTTCTCGCCATCGGCCTATGACCAAACAATAGACGCCCTTTTCTGCGGGTAATTTGTCCGACACCTCAAAATGACGTGTTGGCGCAACCACTGTGAGTTGCTTATAGAATTCGATCTCATCACCATGTTGACCCCAACCCGCGCCCACCATCCAATGACCCAGACTCAGCTTTTCTGTGATAGCTTGTTGATAGATCGCCACCAGAGCTGCTAAACGCCGATCCAACACTTCTGGATTGCGTGGTCGAGGTTGCCAAGGCTCAAATCCAGCGAGGGAGAGATCACAAATAAAATGCACCTCAGCACTCGGTGCTACCTGACTGCCGGCGTATAGTCTGGTCATCAACTCCCCACGACGAGCGCTGGCCTTATGATCAATTCGATTTAAAGGATCGCCGACCATGAACACGCGGCTGTCGATATATTCGTGAGGTTGACGAAAAAGACCGTTGTCGAAACCGGACTGACTCTCCTTGTTATTCGCTGCCGCCAAGCGTCGCACCGAAGGAACGGGATGAGTGAAGGCAAAAGGCAATACATAGACACTGTGTTGCGCCTCTAATCGCTGCAGATTGCGCCCGAGAAACAACGGAAAATAACTTTGCACCGCAATGCCCCAAAGATGAATCACGCCTCTCCTCCTCGGCGTCCATTGACACTGCATCATAGCGGTCTCCTGGGGCAACAGACTTGCACGATAGTGGAGTTCAGATTCCGTTGGCCAAACGACCGGCATACCTTTCATTTCTCGAAGAGAAAAGTTCTTAAGAGTGCGTGTTCCTAAGTTGGTTACGGTGACATGTGAAGTGAAGGTCTCACCTGCTGTAGCAATCAAAGATGCACGCCGCTCTATCGCCACATTGGGCGTGGCGGTACGGGACAGCAAATAGTTCACTATCAATAATACGAAGAGTAACGAAGCGCCCGAGATTGGATAATTGGTCTCATGGATATAGCTACCAAAATTGACCCATAACGCCACTAACAACAGAGCTTTGCCGGTACGGGTTAAACCATCATAAAAAAGATAGCGAAACGGAACGGTTATCGGATCACGAAACCGCTCTTGCCAGAAAGGAACCAATCGAAGATTGATAACCCAGTAAAACAATCGCCAATAATGTTTGTACGCGGGATCATCCAATATCCGAATAGGGCGATCCTGGAGTGTTTGCATGTCTTACCTAGGTATGGGGTGAGAGGCCAGGATAGAATTTAATACCTCCTCAACCTGATCCCGCTCCATCTCCAATCCCTGTGTCGTATGCAAACGATGCCCCCAAACGGATTGGCATATGATTTTAATATCATCGGGCAATACCTGCATACGCTGATTGATTAGAGCATGGGCTTTGGCCGCTTGCGCCAGATGCAGTGACCCTCTCGGAGAGATCCCCCGTCGTACACGGGGATCGTCACGAGTGGCACGAGACAGCGAGACGATGTACCGAGCCAGATCCTCGTGTAAAAAGACGCGCTCAATCGCAGCCCTTAAGCATTCTATCTCTTCACGACTAAAAACAGCCGCCGGCATAGTGACTACCCGCGTACGCGTTTCAGTGAGTAGGCTGACCTCCTCTTCCTCACTGGGATAACCCAGCCGCGTGGAAACCAGAAACCTATCTAATTGTGCTTCCGGAAGGGCATGAGTACTGTCTAAATCCACCGGATTCTGGGTGGCAATCACGGTAAACAGTTCAGACAAGGAATAATTGACCCCATCCACTGTCACTTGCCCCTCCTCCATGGCTTGCAAGAACGCAGACTGACTTCTGGTTGGGGCACGATTAATCTCGTCGGCCAACACAAAATCGGTAAAGATGGGACCAGGGATAAAACTAAAGGTGCCTTCCTTTGGATTGTAGATATTCCCACCCAACATATCTGCGGGCAAAATATCATTGGTAAACTGGATACGATTGAACGATAAATCCATCACGCTGGCTAATGCTTTGGCCAGTGTGGTTTTACCTACCCCAGGTACGTCTTCAAGCAACAGGTGTCCGCTGGCAACAACCGAGACCAACAACAGATCGATGACAAAGGGATCCCCCAGCCAGACTTGTGCAATCGCAGAGCGTGCACTTTGAATTTTCTCAAATAACAGTTCCGTGGCTTCACTATTAACAGAAAAAGAGGTGGCCATTCGATTGCTTCTGGTTAATGTAAATTGTGATAGGTGCTTATTCTCTATCGACTTTTTGACGTCTTTCTAAAACTTAATCGACTTGAGTTCAGTGCTGGAATCTACTAAAGAAATCTGATGTATCTATATGTATTTATTAATAAACAACCAGAAAAAATCAATAAACCCACCGCCCAGATCTTCTGAACGGTGGGTTTATTAGGACCATCGGAAAAAAACGTCTAGCAAACTTCAAATAAAGTTGCCACACCCATTCCGCCACCGACACACATGGTACATACCACATACTTGGCACCGCGTCGCTTACCTTCCATTAAAATGGAGCCGGTCATACGCGTACCAGACATGCCATAGGGGTGACCGATGGAAATCGCGCCACCGTTAACATTCAACTTGTCATTGTCGATTCCCAGTTTGTCGCGACAATATACGGTCTGCACGGCGAATGCTTCGTTCAGCTCCCACAAATCAATATCGTCTACAGTCAAACCATTGCGCTCCAACAGTTTGGGTACCGCAAACACAGGACCAATACCCATTTCATCTGGCTCCAGACCTGCTACTGCTGTACCACGGTAAATACCCAACGGCTCAATGTTACGTTGCTCAGCCAGCTTCGAATCCATCACAACTACGGCTGCCGCGCCATCAGACAATTGAGAAGCGTTACCTGCCGTGACCGTGCCTCCCGCCACTGGAGCAAGATTCTTCAAACCTTCTAAAGTCGTTTCTGGACGCATTCCTTCGTCACGATCCAGAGTCACTTCCTCTTCCCACTTTTCGTTGGTTTCTTTATTCTTCTTCTGCATGGTGGTGGTGAAAGGTACAATCTCCTCAGAATATTTACCTGCGTCCCATGCTGCTTTAGTGCGCATTTGACTTTGATAGCCATATTCGTCTTGCACATCACGGGGAACTTCGTAACGCTTTGCTACTACCTCTGCGGTTTGAATCATAGGCAACATTAAGGTGCCTTTGATTTTCATCAACTCAGCATCCAAGGCGTTATTCATATTGATAGAGGTTTGCACCAAACTGATGGACTCTACACCGCCTGCCACCATAGCCGGTACCTTGTCAGCAATCACTGAGCGTGCAGCGATGGAAACCGCTTGCAAACCGGAAGAGCAAAAGCGACTGATGGTGCCGCCTGCTGTGGTCACTGGAAGTCCGGCACGCACCGCCGACATACGGCCAATATTATTTCCTGTCGCACCTTCTGGAAGACCACATCCCACAACACAGTCTTCAATTTCCGCGGGATCTAAACCGGAACGCTCCACGGCATGTTTCACAGCATGTCCGGTCATTGCTGCACCATGCGTCTTATTTAATGCGCCCCGAAAGGCTTTACCAATTCCCGTACGGGCGTAAGAAACTATCACTGCATCATTCATGAGCTTGTACCATTCATTTGTTTGATTCTTGACTTGAATACCGTGCGCCATCTTTGGACACGGCCCCTGTTATATTCCGCAGTACCTAAGGCTTGCAATCCACTTGTGCCTGTCAGCCTTCCACCACGGCTGGCTAGTGTAACATGTTCAATTTTGAATTCACGCCCAATCTACTTTAAGCGGTGGCGCCACCATCCGCAGTATAGACACCACCTGTACAATAGCTGGCTGCGTCACTGGCCAGGAATATTGCCAAACCAACCATCTCATCCGGCGTCGCAATTCTTGGGATCGGTGTGTGCTGCATGGCCATTTTTACGACCTGTTCATTTTGCCACAGAGCCTGGCTAAACTTGGTTTTCACTAAACCTGGACAGATGACATTGGCACGAATGCCACAACTGCCCCATTCTTTGGCAAACATCTTAGTTAAACTGATTAAAGCCGCCTTACTCACACTGTAAATGCCTAAAGTGGGCTCCGGGCTTATGCCCCCAATGCTGGAGATATTGATGATCGAGCCACCACCCCGTTCGCGCATGATGGGTTGCACCGCCTTACTCAACTCAAACGGCCCTTTAACATTCACCGACATAACCTTATCAAACGCTCGTTCGTCCACCATCATGCTCGGTCCGAATACGGGATTGGTTGCCGCATTGTTGACCACAATGTCCACGCCACCGTAATGCTCGACAGTTTTAGCTGCCAATTCCTTGAGCTGTTCCATCTCCCCCACATGCGCCGCCACGGCAAAGGCATCTCCCCCCTGTTGTTTGATTGTCTCCGCCACCTGGTCAACCGCTTCTTGTTTGCGGCTACTCACCACCACTTGTGCACCAAACTCAGCCAGGCCCATAGCGATAGCTTCACCGATGCCTTTGCTGGCGCCGGTGACGATAGCCACCTTGTTAGTTAAATCAAATTTTTTCATATAGTTGGACATAGTGTCTCCTCATGGTGTGCTTGATGCTGTGTGTGCCCCGCTACACTAGCAATAATCCGCCAGGCAGGTTTGGCTGAGTAGTTTAATCGCTATCTGATAATGATTGTTATCCATCGCATCTATGCGCAACAGATCCGGCCAACTTCGCAACCAGGTTAGTTGTCGTTTCGCTAACTGTCGAGTGGCAATGATGCCTCTATCCACAGCCTCTTCAAGGGTGATATCTCCCGCCAGGTGTTGACACAGTTGGCGATACCCCACC
>JBGTSY010000004.1:67877-227730 GCA_041940025.1 Thiotrichaceae bacterium
CATGGCAGGCACACCACGATAGGCCATTGAACGATTCAGTAAACTGCTTACTTCATCAAGAAATCCATCCGCCATCATCTGTTGAAAACGTTGCTCAATGCGTTGATGTAACTTCGCCCGCTGAGGGCACATCAGCCCTATTTTCACAGGTCGAAACGGCAACTCAATTTCTCTTTGCCGTTGATGAAATTCAGTTAAGGTATAGCCAGTAGTGGCATACACCTCCAACGCCCGGCAGATACGTTGCGGATCATTTGGATGAATTCTTTCAGCAGACTCCGCATCTATCTGCGCCAATCTTCGGTGCATCACCACAGAGCCCAGTTGTGCCATTTCCTGTTCTATTTTTTGCTTCGTTTCGGCATCGGCACTGGGCATCTTTGCCAGACCAAACTCAAGGGATCGAAAATAAAGCATGGTGCCGCCCACTAACAGGGGAATTTTGCCAGCAATTTGAATGTCTTCAATCGCCTGAAATGCATCGTCACAAAAACGGCCAGCGGAATAAACATCATCAAGCGTGCAGATATCGATTAATCGATGGGGTGCCTGTGCCAGTTCAGTTTGGGTAGGTTTCGCACTACCTATGTCCATGCCTCTGTACACCATGGTGGAATCCACGCTGACAATTTCAAAAGGGTGATGTTGCACCAATTCGATGGCCAATTTGGTTTTTCCCGTTGCCGTTGGCCCCATTAGAAATAGAACGGGCGGTTTAGTAGTGCTCTCGACCATCAACTCGCAACAAATCGTGTCGCCAACCACTCCTCGGCAATGGGAACCACAAAATCTGGCCAGTTCTCCGCTGAGTACCGAGCGACATAGTGTTGACAACTAGCTAGTAGCTGTAATTTTTCCTCGGTGGTTAATTGACATAAAGCTACATGCTCTGCCTTCAGGCAAGAAACAAACCGCTGTTTGTCGATGTGCTCTCTCTCCTCAACCAAATTTATAATCACTGATGTAATGGCACTGGGATCAAAATATCTCAACACAATTGGGATTCGACGCATCACCCACTGGGACTCACTCAATGCACCAATGGAAAAACCATAGCTCTCTAATTGCGCCACCCAAGCCGCCATTGACTGATGATGTTGGCTGGCAATGTGAAGGGTCTCGGGAATCAACAGCGGTTGTGACTCTTTCTGATCTCGATTGAACGCCTCTTGTGCTAATGCCAAACGAGCACGAGGAACATGAATCAAGTGCCAACTACTTTGATGCTGAGTGATTAAATAGTGGTCGAAGAGTTGTGCTATCGGATCACCAAGTTGTAACTTGCCAGTGGACTTCTCTTGGCGCTCATTCGATGCCGCCAACACCTCATAAGCACGCAGCTGCTGTCGCACCTGATATTGACCACCCACATTGGTTGCCGAACCAAGTTTGAATTTTCGGTAGGCACCCTGTGAGAATTGGGAGGGCTGCACGGATATATTATCTCGTGCATCCTCTTTTTGTAGTCGAATCTGCGCAATCTCAGGTTGCACCCCCTGAGCTATCCCCGACACCAAGGAGCTATAGATAAAATCATGAACCAGTCGCGGTTCGCCAAAACGCACCTCCTGCTTGGTGGGATGCACATTGACGTCAAACTCTTTACTCGGGATCTCTAGATAGAGCACATACGCAGGCTGAGTATCGACTGTAATCAGTTGCGACAACGCTTGTCGAATGCCATGCATGACGGCTCTGTCCCGTATCCACCTTCCGTTTAGATAAAAATGCTGTCTCTGGGTATTCGGCCATCCTTCTTCCCGTACCGAAATCCAACCCGCCAAACGCAGCTCTACTCGCTCTCGAGAAAAATATTTAGAGGAATCCATAAAAGAACCTCCCAATATTTTAGCCACTCGCCTTTGTTGTTCTGCAAAACTATGACTGGGTAGCACATCCAGGACGCTCTTACCATTATGTTTGAGTCTTACTCTGATATGGGGGATCGACAGCGCCACACGCTTGACCATTGCTTCAATGTGAGCGAATTCCGTGTTGTCAGATCTCAAGAATTTTTTACGCGCAGGATGGGCAAAAAAGAGATCTCGCACACTCACTGTTGTCCCCACTTCATGGGCAGCAGGCACCACGTCGGTGGAGTGGCCTGAAAAATCCACGTCTGTTTTCCAAGCACTACTGGAGTCTTTGCTACGACTGACAATAGACACGCGCGAAACAGATCCGATACTTGCTAACGCCTCCCCACGAAAACCGAGCGAATCAATTTGAAATAGATCTTCTATCTGGCTGATTTTGCTAGTGGCGTGAGGGCGTGCGGCTAGTAACAAATCTGACTTTTGAATGCCAGCTCCGTTATCGCGGACTTCAATCAATCTGCTTCCGCCTTGCTCAATGAGGATGTCTATGACACTGGAGCCTGCGTCCACTGCATTTTCCAACAGCTCTTTGACCACCGACGCAGGGCGTTCGACAACTTCACCAGCAGCAATCTGATTGGCAATAGCGGGGGGTAAAATACGGATAGCCATGACAAATGATTATATCGAGTTAAGTGTGTGTTAGCTGCATTCGCATACAAATCCAGTCCGGTTTCTGCTGCCCCGTAAAATATGTTTGCAAGTCTCCAGATCCTCTAACAGGCTGGTATAATGCCGCTCCTTAGCGAGCATCTATCGCTAAGTCATTGTTTTTGAGGTGCGATATGTCTGATAAAAAAACTTCCGGGGCACTGCCAGGTCCGTTCGGCGATTCCCATCAGGGATTCCAAAACTATCAATTTCAACCGGTCTATATGGAGCCCGGCCGGTCCGCGATGAAAATGCCCTACAACGAGGAGTTTATCGGAGATCCGAGTTCTGGCTCAATTCATGGCGGCATTATTACCCTGCTGATGGATACCACCGGGGGCATGTGTGTGATGAGCACTATCAAAACCATGACGCCTATCGCCACCCTCGATTTACGCATGGACTACATGCGTCCCACCAAACCCGGCAAAGAAATCATCGCCGAATGCGAATGTTATCACCATACCCAAAGCGTGGCCTTCGTCAGAGGCTTTGCCCACGAAGGCGATATCAATGATCCGATTGCCCATATGAGCGCAGCCTTTATGCTCAATACCAAGGGCCCTACGTTCGGCGCGTCCTCTAAATTCTCCGAAGTGAAACCGGGAGAGTAAATCCATGTCTAAAACCTTCGATTTTTTACTAGATGAGCCGAGTGCAGAAGAACTGGTCTCCTCTATACCCTATGCGCGCTATATTGGTATACATATCAAGCAAAACATCAACGGTGAAGTGATATTCCACATGCCGTTTCAGGAAAAACACATCGGTAATCCCATGATTCGCGCCATACATGGCGGCATCATGGCAAGCTTTTTAGAGTGTGCTGCCAGCATGATGGTCATTGGCACCGTCAGCCATAACCACATGCCCAAGTGCGTGAACCAGACCACCGAATATTTAAAAAGCGCAAAGGATGTGGATACTTTCGCAAAAGTATGTGTGAATAAGGCTGGCCGCCGTATCATTGCCACCACCACCACTGCGTGGCAGGAAGAGGGGCTACCAATTGCAATCGCCCAAGCGCGATTTATGATTGCTGACAATTCATAACTTTCAATTGGATATGCAATGAGTGAGACAGTTAAATGTGTTCAACGCTTAAACTAAAGACCCCAGAGCGATTTTTTTACACAAATAAAACATGAACACACATAATGGTTGAGAAACAGGGATGAGAAAACCATTTGCTTCCCTATCACAATAAAATATTTTTCAAAGCAAAATTGTCGCATATCAACTCAGTCGCTTCTGATTCACCTGTATTAGATGATGAAGTTGATCGGAACTAAAAAATCCCACCGGGAGAGTGGTCTGCTCACCCTTTAGCAGTGTGATCATCTTTTCAGTAGCGCTCTGCTGAGATAGAAAAAAGAGATGGGTCTGACACTCACAATCAGAAGCGCCGAACCCGTGCATCGGCGCTGAACTCTCTGCATACTCCTTCAGATTGACTGCCCATTGATGCTCTAAATTGCGTGCACCATTGGCGAAGTAAACACCGGTTAATGATGCGTACTGGCGTACATAATCAATGTGCCATCTTGGTCTTTGAACAGCTCGAAGATGATGCTTGAGACGACCGGCGATTCCTCCAGAGCCGAAAGCACTGCCCACATATAAAAGCCATCCCCGCTTTAAAGTTAATCCTCCCAACGCACCTATTTCAAGCTCAACTGGATCTGTTACCTTTAACAACAGGACGTAACTACCCGGAGCATTCAGTTGTGCTGTCATATCTGAACCAATCTATCCTTTGAGCGTGCAGGCAATACAGATGTTCGAAGAAGCTTAGACCAATTTTTTAACTGCCAATGGACTCTTTCATAGTGACACATAAGAATCAATTCGATGACAATTCAAGCTCAATGATGGAAAGGATCAGCATCATACTGTGGCGATAAAACAGACACACTCAGCACCTGACTATAATTCGGTATCTTGAACATTCAGACAATCAGATAGATTTGCTTATCCAGACTATCGAATTGGAATTTCAACATCAATTTGGCATAAATGGCGCGCAAAAAATTTTTGATATCACCCACTATATCTTTAATACCGATTATTCTTCTAATTGGGACCCTCTATGCTAGGATAACGCTGACTAGCAGAAATCAGCGACGCAGAATTTAACATCGCTCAAATACAACAAACCACTTGGGATCAAGAAAATGAAAAAGCTGATCACGACGACTCTATTCGGTACGACTCTGGCACTGAGTTCGCTTGCTGCACAGGCCGAATTGGTAGAGATGAATGACTCCGAACTTCGAGAAACAACTGGCGAATTAGATTTTTACATTCGTTTTAGTGTGCAACTTTACATACATTATGAACCGGTGCTCTATCCTGTTGTTAAGTCTCATATCAAAGGCCATATTGACGAGAGAAGAGATTAACGTGAGAGAACTAAGGCTTAAGCGACACATCTAAACGGTCGGAATAAAAGTCAGGCAACGCAACCTTAGTTTAGGTTCTCACCACCATCCTCCATGATTTCCGGACGCTTCCAATAAGAATATTGGGGCGTCCAATCATTTACACCTCTTCCGGCCAAACTCAATAAACTCCACATGGAACAAAATTGATCATTGGGACCGAACATGGCAGAGTTGCGCCTGAATATTTTCTCTCCATGACGCTGATACACCACCACACCAGGAGAATTAGAACCATCTCCCATCACAGACTGCTCGTTCATATATGCACCGCCTCCATGGGAAGCCAATCGAAATCTCCAACCACGCTCATTAGCAAACTGGTGTTGCACGGTCGGTGAGTCTTTTGACACCAAAGCCACAGACATCACCTGTTCTAAATGAGGTAACAGTCCATTGATTCCGTCCGCCCAAAGTGTGCAGTAGCGGCATGCCTGCCCCATATTGTGGATGAGCATTAGCTGCTCTTGGTCGGCAAATAGATCTTTTAGATAGACTGCACCGTTTAAAGTCTCGAACTCATAGTTGGTCACCTCTTCTCCTGAATGAGCCTGTCTCAACTCATTGAGTTCTAATGTGAGCTGGTAAATTTTTTGTTCCATTTCCCTAATTTTCTGCTGTGACACTTGCTCCTCCTGACGAATTAATGGGTTTAGAGCGACAATCATACCTGCACTTCCCGTTGCACAGGAAGCCTCGAAAAAACGTCCCCATAGAGAAAATATCAAAACAGAATGACACTTAAGGCTCTCGGTGAATCATCATCAATGAGTGGGCCGCTTGGGGATCTCAACTACTCACGGCCACGACAGTGAGCGCGATGGCATAAACACCAAGTAACAGCGCACTTTCGAATCCGATTCGACCAATTCCATAGGTTTCTCGTCTCACCATGCCTAAAAGCAGAATGGCGGTCATCAAAATAGTCACCAAACCCCAGATCATCTGAACCGGCTCCATGTCATGATAGATAGAGCCGTGAATATAGCCCGCATCAGCTGCGGCAACCACAAGTATATTGAAGCAATTAGTGCCAATAATATTGCTCACAGCCAGGGTTAGCGCACCGATTCGTATCGCTGCAATGGTAGTCACTAACTCAGGAGTGGAAGTCGCCAGGGCCGTGAACATACCGCCGATCACCGTTTCCGGTAGGTTGGTTTGGTCGGCAATTTCCTTGGCTGCTTCCATTAAAATCCAGCCTGCCACTCCGGTCACCATCGCCATACCGATGAATGCCAGCCACAGAGCAGTTGAGTGACTGCGACTATATTTTTCTGGTACATCTGAAACCGTGTGGTAGGTGCGTCGAGGAAACCACATGGGCTTTTCCTGCGCGCGATTGACTAAATGTAAACCGAACAGGTAAGCGGCAATGATCATAGGTGTGATGGGGTGTATAGGCCAGCCGTTAATCTTGGGTATAAAGATTGCGAGCAGAGGCAACGTCAATAATGCAATCAGCAATCCCGCCAGCATCAGATTGACAGAAGAGGCCGCGGCGTGCTCTAAGTTCGCTTTGCGGTAAAAAATGTCGGCCACGCTGAGAAACACCAGATTCACAGCCATACTACCCATAACGTTACTCATGGCGAGATCGGGTCGATTGTCCATCGCCGCGCTGAGGGTTGCCGCAAAGTCCGGTAGCGAGGTAATTCCAGCCAGAAACACTATGCCAAAAAGCGCCTCACCCATCCCGGTTCCATCGGCCAACTTATCTGCCTGCCGGGCTAATCGACTACCGGCGATGACTAATATCAGGGACGCGATGACAAAAGCGATACTACTGGTAGTTAACGAATGAAACACTCGGACCTCGAATCTGTACGTCTTATATAAAGAAGGTTATCTGTTAAGAGCAAAATGTGTTGTGGAAAAGACCATTTTTGCTGCTTAAGTTGAGTCACATATTCAATAATTTTTCCCATATTAGTTGGATATTCATCCATCCTGTTCGGGTTCTTTTTTGCCAATATATGTTCAATTGCAATCTCCGTTGTCAGGCTGACCGTTATTTAATTACTTCCTTTGTTGGATGCATTCAAACAAAGGTGCCGACATAGAACTAGATGTTTGAACCAAATCGACTGACTGATCACAATTTTTCCTGGCGCCAGGCATGAGTCAAAAGTGAGAGAACAGATCATCTCATGCGAAATCAGGTTTTTGTATCACTTCAGCTTTGCCAAATTAACAAAAACTCATCGGCGTAGCTTCACACTCAACGAACAGAATTCTCATGCGGTTGTATTATTGTGAGTCAGAAGGGATTTAATTTCCACCGTCAGTGACACTCAATCAGATTATGCGATTACAATTCACTACCTTCGAAGACCCATCGCTTTTGGAGAAACACAAACTGCCCTATTCGCTGTCACTGGACCGACACAAACGGTATTTGAGCATGTCCAAAACTGTACCCTTGTCCCATGCGACACCTACAGTTGATAGCAAACTCCCTTAGATTTCATTGCCAAATCTTTTGCCCTTTTTGTCTTGAATAGACTGCTGAAAGAGTAACCATAAGTCCAATAGGGCGACAGAGATTCATTGTACGCTTTCAGTGAGCAACCAAGCGCTCTCTACGGCAGTGCATTTTCCTTTCAGCCCTCCAGGCACACTCACCTGTTTTAATAAACTCAATTGGTAAATATCTCTGTAGTGTTGTTGCACTTCGTCTGCTCCCACTGAAAAAGGCGGCCCCTGCATCACACTCTGATCATATTCAAAGGTCAGTAGTAACTGCGGCGCCGTTTCAGTTATTTCCGCTAAGTGGGTTGTGTATCTCTTGCGCATTTCTTCTGGTAACGCAACCAGGGCAGCTCGATCATAGGTTGCATCCACTGCCCCCAGAATTTGGTGGGATAACTCGAAAAAATCACCCACAAAGATGTCTAAGTGTGGTGCACTATAGAGTTCAAGTTTGTCCAGTTTGGTCACCTTCGGCTGCACTTTAAGTGCGACAAACAACTGCTCAATGGCGATTTGGCTCAATTCCACTCCCGTAACACGACATCCTTTTGATAGCAACCAAGCAATATCTAAACTTTTACCGCATAAGGGCAAAAATACGCGACCGTTGTTCGGCAAAGACAGCTTATCGAAATATTTGGCCAGCAGGGAATTGACTTCACTCTGGTGGAAACCAATTTCATTCTTTTGCCACTTTTGCAACCAAAAATCAGCATTCATCTCTTTACCTTCTAGTTATTATGATGAGAATTTATCAACAATCTTCGCAATCCAACTTCTGAGAAGTTAAGCGTTTTATCAATTTCGCTATGACTCAATTCCAGAGTTAAATCACAAGGATTGATAGGAATGTTATTTGCAACAGGCTCTCTGGGAAATGCCGAACGTGGCTAGTTTGTGAATCTGCTGCTCGATTGTATGCAGGACAAAGGTAGCCTCTACTCCGGATTCTCCCTAGGGATCTAGCCACTTCCGTGCTTCTTCTAATGTTTCAAAGATTTGTGTTTCCCAGGTTGGATTGTTTCCTGCCAGTTCAAAAAATGTTTGGTACATGTTGGTAAGCCCAGTAATAACCCGCTGATTGGCAACTATTGCAGTTTTTAAATTTGGATTTATTTTAACATGCTCAGCATCCATTTCGGCGACAGCTCGAATAGCGCTTGTTTCTATTGGGAATTTTTCAACAGCATTAAAGTTAATAATCACGTACTTGTAAGTCGGAAAATCAGGATCTGCATAAAACTCTTTATTGCAATTTATCAGATCCTCACTAGTCAAAGAGCCGCTAAATACACAATAGTTTCCTTGTTTTTCTCGGTGAATTATATATGACATATTTCCCATCACCCGTCACTTAACCTTTAGCGCTATAGTTAAACCACAAGCCGTCCTGCTGTCAACTCTACTTGTTTTTTTGTCTATGTGACGTCAGGGTAATGATCCTTCCCCTATCAATCGCGTTCACACTCCTTAGGTCTGAGTGATGCTTAAGTCCACTAGTCACACTTTTCATCTCGGTACTCACCTAAATTCGCTACAGACTCAAACCCCAAGAACTCTGCGTCTTGGAGGTTGACGAAATTTATTTTATATATATTTATGTAACCCGTATCAATCCCACATACAGTTGCACGGAACTTTCCGTCATGCCCTTTTTGAGAACAAACAACATCAACACCGATGTTTGTTAACTCAAGCATCATGTCTTCCAAGGGCACCCCTCTACTGCCACATTGAATAGAGCCATCATGTTTATACACTTTGATAAAAAATGAGGACGAATCATCATGCTGACATCCAGATACCGCCCATGCAAGCAATAAAACCAACAAATATGCCGAGAACCTATTCATGTTTACAAATCCGACCTGGACTGGACCACACATAAACTATTTCCGTTTCAGATGAGCTAATCCATAGAACAATGATCAATAACTGGTCAATTTAATTATCTATTTTTTAGTATGGCATGAAAAAGCTAATGTATCAAAAGACTCAATAATCTGGTTAGATAGATCTATTCATGACGCTATGACATTGTACCAGTCAAAAGGATAATGCTTGCATAGTGAAAGTTAATTCACCTTTGCGACACCCACTATTCTCAGTGTTAGCTGAAGTAAAACGATCTCGTCAATAACCGAAACAGCAACAGATCCACAAGGATCAATGACCACTACCCCGATTACCTTTTGTCAGCAACTTGTCCAACTGATCTGCAAAATTTTTTCTATCCCGTTGGTTTAAAGCCGGTGGTCCGCCGGTTTGTATTCCACTGCTCCTCATTGTCTCCATAAAATCTCTCATGGTGAGACGGGCACTAATATTGTCTTTAGTATAGAGCTCACCACGAGGACTCAGTGCAAATGCGCCCTTGGCAATCACTTCTGCTGCTAGGGGTATATCACTGGTAATGACTAAATCTCCTTGGTTTGTTCTGTTCACTATCTCATTGTCGGCCACATCGAATCCATGTTCCACTTGGAGCATAGTGATGAGCGGCGACGAAGGCACACGGATAGGTTGGTTGGCCACAAGAGTCAACGATAGTCCGGTGCGCTGAGCCGCTTTAAATAATATTTCCTTGATGACTACAGGACAGGCATCTGCGTCTACCCAAATATTCATTGTTCCTCTACTGTGCTGTATGCGTTTTATCTAATAGAATCTGCAATTTTGATGATTTTAAAATAAGTTTGGGCATCATTCTTCACTAACCAAAATCCAGTTTACAATCATTCGTGCAATCAAGTAATAAGTGCTATTCAGTCATCGGGCGAGCCAAACGACTTGCTATCCCAAAAACCATTCACCGGGCGCTCTGCTTGTTTGCGTCCATTGTGTTATCGCTCCCACAGCCTTAGACGATGCTCGTCGGTCATCTGGTTAAAATCAGTGCGTTCCGGAAAAGACTGACGATTCTATCCAGTCGCATTTTCCTATATGCCTCGCTTCCCTGCGTCATAGGATAATCACAGTCACTGTCAGTGCTTCGTCCTGTCGCAATCTTATGGTAACGCGGCAGATTTAAGATTATTGTCAAAGGTAAATTATGCCCTTCGGGCGCATATGTCACCGATGCCTAATCGTTGCTTTTGCTCATAAATCCGCAGCGTTATTCGTCAATGGAAAGCCACTGTAGCAGTGTCTCTTCATCAATAACAGCAACACCCAATTCTTCTGCTTTGCTGAGTTTAGAACCCGCATTGTCTCCTGCAACAACAAAGTCTGTTTTCGCAGAGACACTGCTCGTGACCTTCGCGCCAGCAGCTTGCAATCGCTGCTTAGCCTCTGAACGAGTTAATTCACTGAGTGTACCGGTAAGTACGATGGTTTTATCTTTGAAAGGATTCTCTTGGATGCTTTTCTTTTGCGCAATTTCTGGCCAGTGAATACCTGCGGCCAGTAACCTATCTATCACCTGTTGGTTATGGTTCTCCTGAAAAAACCGCATTATGTTGTCAGCCACCACCGGTCCCACATCTGGCACTGCTAACAAAGAGTCCAGATCGGCAGCGCGCAATGCCGATAAACTAGTGAATTGATTAGCGAGGGTGTGCGCTGTGGCCTCCCCTACTTCTCTGATGCCCAGGGCAAAGAGAAAACGACCCAATGTTGTTTCCTTGCTTGCGTCGATGGACGCTAAAAGATTATCGGCTGATTTGTCTCCCATGCGCTCCAAAGCGACCAGTTGTTCCCGTGTTAAAGAGTAGATATCTGCCGCCGTGTGAATGAGTTCATTTTCCACTAATTGATCTACTAATTTACTGCCCATGCCGTCGATATCCATCGCAGTGCGAGAGACAAAGTGCTTGATGCCTTGCTTCAGTTGCGCAGGACATATTAACTGTCCCGTACAACGCACTACCGCTTGATCTGGTTCACGGCGGGCGATCGAACCACACTCCGGACAGTATTCTGGCAAATGAAACTTGCGCGTCTGCTTGGGTCGTCTATTTATGATCACCGACACCACTTCTGGGATCACATCCCCTGCTCGTCGAATGATGACGGTGTCTCCCACTCGTACATCTTTACGATCAATTTCATCTTGGTTATGCAAGGTGGCATTGGTCACCATTACCCCACCCACATGGGCCGGCTTTAGGCGCGCCACCGGGGTTAAAGCACCTGTGCGTCCCACCTGCACTTCAATGGCTTCCACGATGGTCATCTCTTCTTCCGGTGGAAACTTATAGGCTATGGCCCAACGGGGTGCACGGGAAACCGTACCCAACTCTTGCTGCAGCTCACGTTGATTCACTTTAAATACTACGCCGTCTACTTCAAATTCGAGTGTGTCTCGCTGTTGTTGCATCTTGTCATAATATGCTTGGCAACCGGAAACATCGCTCACAGTCTGCACCAGTGAAGTCACCTGTACGCCCCAAGTTTGCAGTTGTTGCAACAGTTCGAACTGTGTTTGCGGTAATGACCACTCACTGATTTCACCTATGCCATAGGCGCGAAACACCAATCCTCGCTGTGCGGTGATTTTAGCATCCAGTTGTCGTAAGCTACCGGCGGCGGCATTACGGGGGTTGGCAAAAAGCTTCTGCCCCAACGCTTGTTGTCTCTCATTTAACTTTTGAAAACTGTGCTTGGGCATGAAAATTTCACCGCGCACTTCAATGCGTTTGGGCAAAGGATCTCCACTCAGTTTCAAGGGGACAGAGTGAATGGTTTTCACATTATGAGTGATGTCCTCACCCACTTGACCATCGCCACGGGTGGCGCCTCTAAGCAACAGGCCCCGCTCATAAAGTAAGCTCACCGCCAAACCATCAAACTTGGGCTCTGCGCAATAATCAAGATGCGCCACATCCAGCCGATCGCTAATGCGTTTATGAAAAGCTGCCAATTCCTGTTGATTAAATGCGTTGTCCAAAGACAGCATAGGTACACTGTGCGCCACCTGATTAAATGCATCGATGGCTTCACCGCCCACGCGCTGAGTGGGCGAGTCCGTTCGATCCAACGTTGGATACTGCTTTTCTAGATCTTGCAGTTCACGGAACAGACGATCATATTCTGCATCCGGCACTTCCGGTGCCGCTTGATTGTAATAGAGTTGGTTGTGACGCTGGAGTTCTTGCTTTAAAAATTCTGCGCGATTGACAATCTCAGCAGGCAATTGGGAAGAAGATCGCGCCATGGAAGATCTTCCCCGCCCCTAGTGGGTGTAGGAAGAGCGCACGGGTTCACTGTGCTTATAACGCTTTGCGATTTCACGACTGCGGTTAGCGGACTGCTTAGTAAGCAACTGGCGTCCACTGTCACAGATCTCACCATCAATATCATGGGCGATTCGTCCCACCGTGCTCAGCAGTTGATCAAATGCTTTGTCACCATCTATAGGATTTGGTAATCGCATAAAAAAACTCAGGCCGTTTGTTTCAAAGGCATCCAATCCAGCGTCAGGAAACGTACCCGGCTCATGAGAATTAGCCACACTGAACACCGGCTGATTACGAGATCGCAACTTTGGATTGTCGTTTGAGGAAAAATGGTGATAGATATTCATATCACCAAACTCCAGACCCAACTCTTCAAATAAACGGTGGAGTTGCTCCCCTTTCAATTTTTTGCCCCGCTTGGCGCGCACATGAAACACAACGATATGTTCTTCATTGGGCGGTACAGTAGACGGTTGCCGACCGCTTGCGCTTAAGCGTGATCCGGTCAGCTTAGTCGTATCCTTCGTGTCGCGATGCGGGACAGGCCCATCTACCTGAACGGCGGTGTGCGCGACTTTAGAACCTGATTGCTCTTCCCCTGTAGGTCGAGAAAATCTCGATTGATCTCGGCCAAGCGCGGCGTGAAAAGGAATTTCGGCGCGTCCATGTGTTGGGGCGCGACCAAGTGGCCGTGGGTCTTCAATGGCAGTGGGTGGTGGTTCTAATTGAAAAGAGGGGATGTCCGTCAACTCTTCATCGGCCTCTGACGTGCTAAGCGCCAGATCGTCAAAGTTTTCCTCCTCTGCAGAGGATAGGCGAATTTCCGAACCGACGCTGTTCTCTGCTATTTGCTGGGACATCCACTGATCCGAATCGCGCAGGGTGCTCTGTCGGGTGGCTTGAGCAATGGACTCGGCAGCGGGTGTGGTAGCCTGCTCCATGACTGGGTCATGCAGCGGCGGTAAGTCTTCGGTATTTTTATCAATGCCTTCGTTTAAATCCATCGTCACACCCTCAAGAGCGCGATGGTTGTCCACTAACTGCTTTTTGCGCTGCTGATCAAAACGTGTACGACGAAAACTATCCCATAGCAACACTGCTATGAAAACCACACCGATCATCAGTAATAAAAGTCTGAGGCTACTATCCATATCGATTCAACCCTTGCTGAAGTGCTTAAACAGCAGCTAGCTCGATTGCTTGCTCCACATCCACCGAAACCAATCGAGACACGCCCGGTTCATGCATCGTGACCCCAGTTAGTTGCTCCCCTAATTGCATGGTTCGTTTATTATGAGTGATAAATATAAACTGTACCTCTGCTGAACGCTCTTGTACAAGATCACAGAAACGCCCCACGTTCGCTTCATCCAAGGGGGCGTCCACCTCATCGAGCATGCAAAAAGGCGCAGGATTCAATTCAAATAAGGCAAACACCAATGCCACCGCAGTGAGCGCTTTTTCACCACCGGAGAGCAGATGAATATTGGTGATGCGTTTGCCAGGCGGACGCGCCATCACTGCAATACCGGTTTCCAGTAGATCGTCTCCTGTCATATCCAGGTGCGCATGACCGCCCCCGAAGAGTTTTGGAAAGAGCTGCTGAAAACTACTATTCACCTGATCATAGGTATCTTTAAATTTGGTGCGGGTCTCTTTATCAATTTTACGAATTGCAGACTCTAAAGTCTCCAAGGCTTCGATGAGATCCTGGTGCTGTTTGTCCAGGTAAACTTTACGCTCCTTGGTTTGTTCAAATTCCTCAATCGCAGCCAAATTAATTGCACCAAGCCTTTGAATTTTTAGTTCCAATTTGGTGAGTCGAGATTGCCACTCCTCTAGCGTTGCCTCTTCCGATAAGTTGGCAATGACGGTGTCCAATTGATGCCCTGTCTCAGCCATCTGTTCTTGGATGGTAGTGGCGCGGATCTTTAATTCTTGAGAGGCCAATTTTTCAGCCTCTAATTGCTCTCGATGGACTTGGATTTGAGTCTCTAACTCCTGTTGAAGTTGAGTCAGTCGCGTCACCTCCTGATTCACGGTCTCCATGTGCGTGCGGGCGGCCGACAACTCTGTCTCTATGTCTGCGCGAGTTTGCAATTGTTGCTGTAAATTGTCCCGTTGACTGGGTAACGGTGAGTTATTTTCCTGGATCTGCTGCTCTATCTGAGATTTTTGTTGAACCAATCCCTGTAACTGTTCTGCGATACGAGTCAACGCCTGAGTTAATGCTTCTTGACGTTGCTTGAAAGATTGCAGCCTGAGTTCTAGTTCATGAGATCTAGCCAACGATTCGCTGCTGATGCGACGTTTCTCTTCCAACCGCTCCTTGAGCGTTTGCCGTTCTGCCACTAATTCATCATGTACTTTATTTACTTGCTCTAATTCAGCAATCTGTGCTTCTAGGTTGCGGCGCTGTCCGTCTAATTGAGCAGAATCCTCAGCAAGTTTTTCTTTGCAGTCTGACATCTCTCTCATCACCGTATCGATACGCGCCTGGATCTGCTCTTCCTTGGCCACTAACGCGCTTAACTTAGAATGATCTTGGGTGGCCCTGCGATTGATTTCATCTAACTCGTTGGCCAACTGATCACGCTCAGTTTCAAATCCCAATAGTTCTGCATGCACATGTTCAGCGGTTTGTTCCGACTGTTTTACTTTCGAGATTTGTTTTATAACCAATTGATTAAGCTCGGATAGCTCCTCCTGTTGCTCGAAAATGTTTTGTCCATCTTCGGCCTTATGACTTAATCTTAACCAGTTGGGCCCAAGCCAAACACCCCCTCTAGTCACTACCGACTCACCCGCCTGTAGTTTTGGTAATAGATCGATGGCTTCATCCAGACTGCTTACCGCATAAATACCAGTCAATACACTTGCCAACTCGGCGGAGTCCTGTACTTTCGACAATAACTGGTTGGCTTCGATGGGAACCTGAGCCACAGACGCGCTTTGGGAAAAATAGAAAGAGAGACGCCCGCCGTTGACATCATAATAGGGAATTTTTTCCACTATCTGTTTTAAATCACCAAGACAGACTGCTTCAGTATCTTGGCCCAATACCAATGCCACCGCCTCTTCCCAGCCTTTTTTAACTTTGATTTTTTCTGCTAAACGGGTGCGATCCTGAATACCTTGAGTCTGTAACCACTCCGATGAAGCTTCACCACGACCCAATGCAGCTTCCTGTAGCGCTTTCAACGCCAGCTGGCGGCCTTGCAATTCATTCAATCGGCTACGTGCTTGCTCCAATTGTCGCGACACATCTGTTCTAGATTCTCGCGCTTGATTGATTTTTTGCTGGCAGTGATTTAGGTTTTCCTGAACTACTTTTTTCTGATCTTCCAACAGATCCAACTGTGTGACTAACTCACCACGATCACCATGGGCTTTCTGTTCGTGCAAGCCACCAAGCTCTTCTTGCAAGCGTTCAATACGTAGTTGTTGCTGCACTAAATTTTTGTCTATAAACTCGATATTACTTTTTGTTCTATCTACTAGCCTTTGATTTTCAAGCTGATTTTGCTGATGTACTTGCCAGTCAGATTCAAAGGCATCCCACTCCTGCTGTACCTCTGACAAGGCGGACTGAGCAGCTGTGGCCGCCTCTTGCCGAGCGCTCAACTCCGGTGTGAGTTGCTGCGATTCTTGCTCCACGCGAGCCAACTCGCCTTGATCCTGTTGTTGATGACTTTGCGACTGGGAGATCTGCGTATTGGTGTTGATTAAATCTTGAGCGAGCTGTTTATCCCGCTCCTGAATATTATTAATGGCCTCTTCAATGCGCGCGATCTCTGCGCCCACAGAGTAAAAAGCGCCCTGCCGTTGATTAAACTCATCACTGGCTTCTGTATGCGCCAAGCGCTGTTTTTCTAATTCTGTTTGCGCCCGCGTACGCTCCGCCTGCTTTGCCTCTAGTTGGTTCTCTAATTCAGACAGATGGCGATGATGCTGTTGTAGATTGTCCTGCAATTCCTGCCAGCGTAGCGCGAAAAGCTCAGCTTTTAGCTGCCGTTCCTCTTCTTTAAGAGATTTATACTTGGCGGCGGCTTTTGATTGTCTATCCAGCTTTTCAAGTTGTTTCTCAATTTCTTCCATTAAGTCATTGAGTCGTTCTAAGTTTTCCTTTGAATGCCGAATCCGTGTTTCGGTTTCGCGCCGACGTTCCTTATACTTGGAAATACCGGCCACTTCTTCTAGGTAGATGCGTAACTCCTCGGGTTTGGCATCGATAATGCGACTGATCGTGCCCTGCTCGATGATGGCGTAGCTACGGGGTCCCAGACCAGTGCCCATAAAAATATCAGTGATATCCCGACGGCGACACTTACTGCCGTTAAGAAAATATTTCGACTGACCGTCCCGGGAGACTTCACGTTTCACCGAGATTTCAGCATAGCTGGCCCACTGGCCGCCCAAGCTTCCGTCGCCATTATCAAACGTCAGTTCGATAAAGGCTTTACCCACCGGCTTACGCGTGCTACTACCGTTAAAAATGACATCCGCCATGGAATCACCACGCAAATGCTTGGCGGAAGTTTCGCCCATTACCCAGCGCACCGCGTCAATCACATTTGATTTACCGCACCCATTCGGACCGACCACTGCGGTCAAATTTGTCGGTAGGGGTAAGGTGGTCGAATCGACGAAAGATTTGAATCCAGAAAGCTTGATTGATTTTAAACGCATCTATGTGAACTACTACACCGTTGGTCAATGGCAGGGAATATAGTGTAAATTAGCAACGCCGTCACTTGAAGATAGTTAACCATACCATGAGCACACAACCAAGCAAACAGTTAGAAACCTTTGACAACCCAAATCCTCAACAGGATTATACCATTCGCATGGAAATGCCGGAGTTTACCTGTCTCTGTCCAAAAACGGGACAACCCGATTTTGCGACTCTATATCTAGAATACATTCCAGATTCTCTCTGTATAGAGTTAAAATCTCTAAAGCTCTATATTTGGTCCTTTCGTGATACCGGCGCCTTCCACGAAGCTGTCACCAATGAGATCCTCGAAGATCTGGCAGCAGCCTGTTCACCAAGATTTATGCGCGTCACGGCTAAATTCAATGTTCGAGGCGGCATCTACACCACGGTGATTGCAGAACGACAAGCGCCCGGCTGGGTTGCACCGACGCCGGTGACACTTCCCTGAACATGCCAAATAACTTTATCAATGGGTTCAACTATCTGTTGCGTGGGATCAGGTTACTCAATAGCCCCGGACTGCGGCGATTCGTCATCGCACCGGTGTTGGTGAACATACTGCTCTTTGCAATCGGTATTGGCATGGCAGTGAACCTTTTCGAAAGCGTCCTAGCATGGCTCACCGGATTTCTTCCTCACTGGCTAGACTGGTTGCAGTGGATCCTATGGCCACTGTTCGCGCTCTCTATCGCGCTATTGGGTTTTTATACCTTTGCGTTGCTGGCCACCTTTATCGGCTTGCCATTTTACGGATTACTTGCTGAACGTACTCTGCTGGCGCTTGGAGACAAGCCTAGTGAAAGTTTAACCCTGATGCACTCAGTACGCTATGCACTCAAGAACGAACCCAAGAAACTCTGGTATGTACTCAGTCGCAGTCTGCTTTGTCTGCCGCTGTTTCTGATTCCTGGCATCAATTTTTTCGCTCCAGCCATTTGGTTTTTGGTGGTGGCTTGGTCGTTAGCGCTGGAGTATCTCGCCTTT
Source organism: Thiotrichaceae bacterium (assembly GCA_041940025.1). Taxonomy (GTDB): domain Bacteria; phylum Pseudomonadota; class Gammaproteobacteria; order UBA5859; family UBA5859; genus UBA5859. The sequence goes on from JBGTSY010000004.1 coordinate 86,197, forward strand.
CCGGCGGAGAACGAAGGAATTTCGTTCGCACAAACCCGCGTATTCGGTAGCCAAAATCGCTGGCTAATCTTGGGTTTTGGTGTCAGCATTAACATCGGTATTCTGATCCCCATCGCTAATTTTGTGGTCTTGCCCGCTGCGGTTGTGGGCGCCACCTTACTGTGGCGGGAACAGCGACAGGCCAGTGCAACTCACTCTTGGCCCCCTGGATCTGTTTCAATTGATTGAATTGCCTCCATCCTTAGATCTCAAAGATTATAGTAGGGTGTTAAACGGCGCTATATGTTCCACTACAGAGCATTAAATGACTCACAAAGCTGCTTGAAACAAGCGTCTAAAACTGCCACGAGCATGTTTTCGGCCGATATGAATAAATAAGCCTTAAGAGTATTTGCCTGTGAAAGTTCAGTCAGAGCCACAAATTAAAACCTACTTGCAGCTTCAAGCTGTCTCCTCTGGTTCTGCACTTCGATTGCAGACGGGTGAACTGCTTCATGCGCAGGTATTGACTCGATTGTCAGAAACATTGGTGGAACTAAAACTGGGACAACGCCAGATAAAAGCGCAAACGGAATTGCCCTTACAAGTGGGTCAAAAATTAAAATTAGAGGTCGTGCAAGGGGGAGAAAAGCCTGTCCTAAAGCTGCAGGCTGAGACAGCGTCACAACTGCTGGTACAAAACAATATGAAACAAGTTCTACCGCGACAAGGCAGTTTAACCACACTGTTAGCCAACTTATTACAACTCAACCAGGCTACTAGTAACCAGGACCACCTACCCAAGCAAGTGGTGACTGATACGAAACAGCTCATCAATCAATTGCCCAGCAAATCTGACATTCAAAATGGTGCTGCAATCAAACAAGCCATTGAGGACTCGGGAATATTACATGAATCACGACTACTAAAAGCTGATGCCGCAGCCACCAAACGCGATCTTAAAGCGCACTTATTAAAACTTCTGGTGAGCACCCATATACCTAAATCCAGTGATCGAACTCAGTCCATGAGCAGTCCATCCCGATCCGTACCGCCCCCCTTGTCACCACACATCAGCAGAACCCTGGCAATGAATGTGTTGAGTTTGTTTGGTCTGCCTCCCTCGCAAGCTAAAGCAACTGGTAGAGTCGAAAGCACGTACCAATCTTATAGCCAACCGGGCACGCTGTCGCGCGTCCCTGCATCCACTCATCCATCTACTCTAAAGGGACACAGCCCGCTTATGCCGCCCACTAAAAATGCACCGATGCAAGCGCAACGGGCTGCGGCACCTGAGTTGATGCAGTTACCAATCACCGAACAAACTCAGGATCTCAGCCGTCAGGTTGAACAAGCCGTCTCGCGCATTCAAGTCAATCAATTGGCTCATCTCGAACAGGGAGGTCAATATTTACAAACGGAGCTACCGATCCGCAATGGGGAACAGATCGATCTATTTCAATTGAGATTACAGGCAGAAGAAGGCTCGGACGCAGACCACGAGGGGCACCTGTGGACCATCACACTGGCATTTGAATTAGATCAAACCGGCCCGGTGTATGTGAGGGTGTCCATATTAGGAGCGCAAATCAGCACCAGTTTTTGGGCAACGGAATCGAGCACATTAGTGACATTAGAGAATGAACTCTCGTCCTTGCAATCTGAGATAGAACAACAGGGTTTGGCACTCACGCAGATAAATACCTATCTGGGCGAACCCCCGTGGCAACCAGGAGCACACCATGCACACATGGTGGACGATCAAGTTTAATGACTGATAAAAAGGATAAATCGGTACAAGAAGAGCAAACTGTGGTTGCCTTAAAGTATGACCACGAGTCAGCACCGAAGGTCACCGCAAAAGGACGGAATCTCATTGCCGAGGAGATCCTGCGGGTGGCCGAAGCGAACCAAATCCCTATCTATTCTGATCCGCAATTGGTACAACTGCTCGCCACAATCGAGTTGGGTGACGAAGTCCCAGAAGCCCTGTATGTTGCAGTCGCCGAGGTGATTGCATTCGCTTATAGAGTGAATGATAAGCTGGCCGATCTGCAAAAAAAAACGCCACTTAAATAAGCGGCGTTTTCCTAATATTTTAAGTTTACTGAGCGACTATTCTTGCCGCAACTCTTGCCAGGAGACTCGGCCCGCTGCTCCTGAGGAATTTTTCACGGTTCTGTCTTCCAATTCACCGTCGTCATCGACTGTGTATTGCTTGTCATCTAGAAACTTAGAGTCTCCTGACAAGTCAGAGCGTACACCGGAGATCTCTTCATCGTCTTCATCAATATCCTCGTCACCATCAGTGTCAAATAGTCGTTGTTGCGGAGGATGACCGTTCTCAACCTTAACTGCCATCAGCCATCCATCAAAAGAACCATCGCAGCTAGATCCTCCGATAGGAATAAAGGTATTGAAATAAACAATGTCGTCCCGCGCCCAAGCAGGATGTAATACCCGCTCACCGCTATCGGCAAGATCCATATACCAGCCATAAGCATGAGAGTTGCCTGCATAATTGACTGCGTTAGTAGTAGGAATTCTACGGTCCACCGCAGTATTCGCGTTGCTGTCGTTCACCAACTGCTCCACTAAATCAGCTCTTAACAGAGCAGCATCACCTTTATCCCACACAGCGTAGAAACTTTGTGTGTTGATGGTATTTTTATCCGAGAGTTCCAAAAACTTCCCGCTGCCAAAGAGCACCATCAAATTTGGCTCATTGCCACTTTGAGTGCTGCTATCGGTTTCAATAGTGGGATGTCGAACAACCTCAGGTTGTGTCAGCACCGCTTGTGGATTATTCAAAGCATCTCGCGCAGTGAACAGAGGCTCCGGAGTGGCATTATTACCATTCCCGCTTCTATGAGCAATACGCCATCTGTTCATATTACCTTTCAGATCAAACGCCCAGAGGTTTCCATACAAATCGCCAGCATAGGCTCTATCCGCAACCCCATCCCCGTCCAGATCCACCACAGTTGGCGTGCCCATGCCATTAGGTGTGCTGGTATTACCCACACCTGTCATCAATTTTTTATAATCCGCTTGACCGGAGGCACTCCAACTCCCATCAATGCCCCCATCCAGATCCAGAATAAATAGACCAGATTCACCACTACCCGTATTGTTATAGCCATTACCGAAAATAGCATACCATTTACAGTTATTGGCATTCACACCCAAACACGCAATTGTAGGTTTGCTGTGTGTGAAACCTAAATCTGCATCATCGGTTGCGGTAAATTCCCAGAGTACAAGTGATGCAGCATTCATCTCACTAAACTGTGTAGGATCGGTGACGTCCAGAGCATAGTATCCTCGGCCACCATTACCTAACCCACCCAATAACACAGTTTTCCAGGATCGAGTATTACTGTTACCCAAAACATAGGCATCGGACACCACAGGTGGTAAATCCACGTAATATCTGTGCTGGTAATTTGGATCCGTCAGGTAGTGCAATCCGCGATCTGCCTCGTCAGAATATAGTGCGGCAGGAATATAGGCCAATTTTTCCTCACCTTGCATGTTAAATGCGTGCAACATACCGTCGTTAGCACCAGCATATACCATTGGCGCGCGACCGGAATTAGCCGTTTTAAACGCACCATAGCCTGAATGAGGCCAATCCAGTTCTGGTGCGCCCACATAGATAGGACCACCGTGAATCATATCCCCAAGATGGCTGTCCCGTGCGCGGAAGTGATAGGCCACATTGGTGTGACGTTCTGGATCATTGGCATCGCTACCGCGCAAATAATCAATACGCGCCTCGGCGATCGCTTGAGTATCTTCACCATATCGAAGATCGGCTAGTGCCTTTGCGCTTAATTCTTGATTAGAATAGCGGAAGGCGACACCGTTACCGCTCGTTTCATTGTACGTAATCACAACACGAGCCGCATAATCGAAGGAACTGTCATCCAAGGCTGTCGAGGCACGCCAAACCTCTGCGCCTACCGATCCATCAGTATTATCCAAATCCCAGGCCAATAGATCACCAGTCCACAAACCGGAAGTGAACTCAATAGTAAAAGCCAAGGTATCCGCTTTTAAATATTGAGAACTGAAAGATACCCCGCCCGCTGATCCTGTCTTTTGAGTGATTGAGCCAGTCGCGTCCAGTATTCTATTCCTAAGCGTTTCAGATGTTTCCGCAAACAGATATTCCCCACCCCCGTTGGTGGCAGCGCTATACATCAACGTGCTTTCAGCAACAGACTCATCGGCGAATCCTATTACATAAGTTCTCATGTTATGTTTCAGTTCTGTCAGATCCGGGCGCAAATCTATCTCGTACATCGCTGCGGTCACGTCATCAAATATTTCTCCACCATTTAAATAATCATCTAAATAGGTGGACACATCATCATCTGCACTCGGTTCACCGTCAGTAATAATCACTAGATTATTCGTGCGGCACCAAAGGTCTACAGGGGCCGTGGCAGGTGTGGTGGCCGCTGTATAGTTGTGGGCAAACACGTTACTTTTGTTGACATCGACTTGACTTCCCTGGCCGTCATGTAAACGCAGTTGTCCACTGTAACCTTGTGAAAAGTATTTACCAATGTCACGCACCGATTCACCCAAAGGTGTGCCCCCCCAAGGAGAGGCAGTGCTGACACCCGCCCGCAAGGATGCGATATGTGCGCTTGTCATGTCATCGACTGCGACAAGTATGTTAGCGCCATCGTAAGAGTTTTCGTCCCAACAAAAAAAACGCCCACAGACTCTTTTTTTATGATTATAAAAAACCGCCAACCCTACCCGAGTGTCAGTAAGATCATCCAATACGCCATCGATGACGTCCTTGGCGGTTTCCATTCGCGTATCCCCATAAGTCCAATTCAGGCAACGCCAACGCTTAAAAATGATTCCTTTCCATCCCCATTGATTACAGACCTTTGTTCTTGTGTCCATAGAGCCAGAGTTATCCAATAAGAACATTATATTTGGCTTGGCGTCGGCACCAGACTCAAGAGGATGGTCAGATAAAGCTAACGGCGCCGCATTCGCAGCTTGAATAAATAGAAAAAGAAATAGAATGCCAAGGTGCATGTCTAGTTTTCGTGTACAGATTGTTAGATTTTTCATCCCATCCCCCAATTTAATCGCTCAAACAGTCAATACATTTGATTAGTTAGGCGCAATATATGATTCAAGAATCACTGAGGTCTGGCCATCCTGACTCCAGCCTCTGGAAACAATACGATAAGTTTTTTCTGTCGATTTAGATTGTCCGTATCCAACTATCTTCATCGAGCTTTGTGAATTACTAGGTAAGTCCGGCTGCTCTTCTACAAAAAACCGCGGCTTTGGATCGGAACCACTCCAACCGGTAAACTCTGCGGAATCCGTATTGTTCCAGTTCAAATCCACGAATGCGTTATCTGGACCCGAGTTTTCACTGTACCAACCAGCCGTGCTTCCAAAGGTGCCTGGACTGTTTAACACACGGGTTTCACCAAACCTCAGTGCGGCTTCTGCTGCCTGAAACGCAGAATCCTGAAGCTGTACATTATTCGCCATACGTGATTGTAAATTGGTGGTTTGCATGGAAGAGACGCCCAGTACAGTGAGCATTGCTAACATCATCAGACCGACGGGCAAAGCTAAGCCCCGTTGTGTATTCGTATAAAATGTCTTAATCGCAATCATGGCTTAACTCACACGGTTTCTGATCACTATCGTGCTGGTATACACTTGTCTCAGTCGACGATCATCGACTGGATCTATGGTGACATCCAACACTTGATAGGTATTGGTGTCGAGTTCATCCCGCACTTCTTGACTTGAACTGACCAAGAGCGCCACACGGATACTAATAACTTGATCCCAAAGTCCTCCTGCCGTCACCACTGTTGCGGTGTCATAACGTTCCGCCACACCATCAGAATTTTGATCAATTCCATATTGAATTTGCATGTTTTCAACATTGCCAACATAGACTTCACTAGTGCCACCGTCCATGGACCGAAGCAACGACGAGTCCCCAGTGACTGGATCATTACCAATCGAGAGAAAGAGTACGTCGGTGTTGTAAACCTTCGCGTCTGTGCTGTAGTTCGCCAAATTTGGATTCGCAGCAGCGTTACCTGGTGCCCCGCGATTAGCACGGTGATTCAATCTAGTGGTTGCACCTGAGTCTCGACTGCGCACTCGCCAGATATAAAAAAGATCTGCATTGGCGCAGTCACTGACAAAGCCAATATCACCATTGCTGAATCCGGAGGTGGCGGGAAGATCGAGAAAACGACCCACTGATTGCGCGTTCACCTGGACCCCGATACCGGTGGCACGTCTTAACCAAAGGCTATCGGAATCGGTACCGGCACCATCTATTCCTTCTACCCCTTGGGCAAACCCATGTATATCCGCATCATAATCAGTGTGCGCAGTATCTATATGGTTATTGATAGAACTCAGGGTGCCACTGCATCCCCAAAAGTCGGCATTCCTAATGTGTTGACGCAAAAAGCTCATGGCAAAACGACCGCTTTCCTGTAACTCTGCCTGAGCTTCACTATGCCGAAATGTCTGTTTACTGCTTAGATATATTTGTCCTACGCCTGCTGTGATTAACAGCCCAATAGTGAGAGAAATCATCAATTCAATTAGTGTTAATCCAACCATTGAAAAACGACGATTCGCGACTCTTTTGTTCATATCCCAGCCACCAATGTCAGTGTAGACTCATTGTTATCAACCAAATCCTGTTGGTCCCACTGCACCACAATTGTCGCAAGGTTATTAACTGTATCCACGGCGATAGAGCCAGTACCGTTTGGCAGCGCCATTAAAAGTGTTCTCCACTGGATTTGATCCACCACTACCAGCTCAGCAAGCGTACATCCTCCAGTGGATGTGATACAGCTAGTAGAACCGGTTGGTGTCGATTCGTTTAGGGTTAGATCATAATCCCCCGCCAAGGCTCGAGTTCTATTGAGTCGAATTCGTTCGACAATATCCTGTGCCATGACGGTTGCTTGAGAACGCAGCTCTGCGTATTGGGTACTACGCACCGTAGTGGCTTGTAAGCCTGCAAATCCTAATAGGCCAATTGACAACACAAACAGCGCCACCAACACTTCTATTAGCGAAAAGCCTGACATCCTCTTTATAGATTTTGGAATGAGTTCTAATTTATTTTTCACGTTTATTCGCCTAACCAAAATAGATGAGCAATCGTTTATTCGAAAATTGATAGAGTTACGATGACCCTTGGTTAGCTATCGGAAAAATGACAGACGACCGCAGCCACAGCCGACAAACGAAGCTGTTTGACAGATACTAAATTAACTGAGCAAGCAGTTAGTTACTCTTGTTTACTAATTAAGCGCTTAGAAGATTATGCGAAACAATTAAAACAGCAGGGATCGAGCTAGAGGCTAGTTAATTGATTTGATGGGGTACAGCATACATGCGACTGATTAACTCAGCCTCTCCACGGGTGATGCCACAATTGGCGATCAGTTCCTCGATATCCGCCCCATGTCTCACCAAATTAACCGCCTGAGTATAATTCGCGGTTTCTTCCTCTCGTAGCTCAATCTGCTTTTGACGGTGATCCATATTTTTAAATTGCCGTTCAATTTCCATCACTCGCTCACCCACACTACCAATTGAAGCACAAAGAGTGGCGATATTATCACGCAAGCCATGAATCAACTGCTCATTCATTTCATTTCTATTGCGTTCCCTTATCAGTAGCCAGGCACCGTAAATATTTGCGCCACCTAACAGCACCAACCCTAGAAACATTAACGAGATAAACCAATACATTTAAATTTCCTCTTGCTTATGCGTACTTGTCCAATCTATTTTCCGTTACCCGTTTGGACTCGGGTGACTCTTTCGTTCCATCAATCTTATGTGTTTGCTTCTTCCGAAGAGACGACTGTCGCTCTCGAAGAGATGCGATAGGTGGTATGGAACCTATCGTTCGGTTAATAAACAACCCCGTCATAATCAAAGTGACCAGTCATTGAAATGTTAAAGAAGCGCAATTTCTTTCCATTCGGTATCTGCCAACAGTCGATTTACATCACACAGTATTAACAAATCCTCTCCGGTCATCGCCACTCCAGAGATATACTTTGAAGACTCTTCCGTACCTACGTTAGGGGATGCCTCAATATCCGCGCTGTTTAAGTTCACAACTTCTGCCACGGAATCAACCAACAATCCAATGACCATTTGCTGATCAGACTCAATAATCACTACTCTCATACTGTCATCGGCGTCCTTATGTTCTAAACCAAACTTTCGACGCGTATCTATCACTGTGACCACATTGCCTCGCAAATTGATAATACCCAAAACATAATTTGGTGCGCCAGGTACCGGAGAAACTTCGGTTTGTTTTAATACCTCTTTCACTTGCATCACATTGATGCCGTACAGTTCTCCAGCCAATCTGAAAGTCACCCAACGGACCAGTGCTTGATTTTGTTCTAGGGTGTCAACCGCCATGTGTGTTCCTTATTACTCTGTCTGCCCGCATCAACGACGCTTCTGTCCATATCATGCATAAAACCGGCCAACCCACTTCCAATGGCCCAGTGACTGATCCGGTCAGTGCGCATTAGCCGGCTAAAATTCTTCAGCGATTTTTTGTGCCATTAAAGACAGTGGCCAGATTTTATCAGGTAAGCCGGCGTCTCGAATGGCTGCTGGCATACCATCGACAACCGACGTTCTTCTATCCTGAGCCCACACATGGCCTCCTTTTCTTTTTAGTATCTTACAACCCGATAGGCCATCATTGCCCATGCCAGTCAAGATCACGGCTAAAGTAGCAGAGCCATAAATCTCGGAAACAGAAAAAAGCAAATCGTCTATACAGGGTTTATATGCATCTCCAGATCTGGGTTCGAGCACCCGGCAATAAACTTGTCGCCCTTCTCGCTCTAGTTCCACCTGTTTTCCACCGGGCGCCACATACACCACTCCGGATTCCAACGTATCATGGTCTTTGATCTCCTTCACCCGTAGGGCGCAGATCTGATCGGCACGATCCGCAAATGCAGTGGAAAAATTTGGGGGGATGTGCTGCACTACCAACACAGGGCAAGGAAAATTTTCGGGTAGTTCCGCTAGTATTTTCTGCAATGCCACAGGACCTCCCGTAGACGCCCCCAACACCACCAATCTAAAACGTTTGACACGATGAAAATCCGTTTTGACAGGCTCATGTTTTTCTTCGCTTTCGGACGTAATGATAGGGCGAATTTTTACTTGCTTGGCTAATTCCTTTACCCTATCTCTTAATTGAGATTCCGATTCACTTTTATCTGAGCTGAGATCCCCATATTTCTTCGGAAGAAAATCGGCTGCACCCGCCTCTAACGCTTCCATGGTAGCTTTAGCGCCCTCATGGGTGAGTGACGAAAACATCAAGATAGGCACCGGTGCTTCCTGCATGATCTTACGCACAGCTTGAATACCATCCATGCGTGGCATCTCTACATCCATAGTGATCACATCCGGCTTTAAGGATTTAGCCAGGCGAACGGCCTCTAATCCGTCACTAGCAGTACTCACTATCTCAATATCTCGATCAACGGACAATGCATCCGAGACAAAGCGTCTAAATAACTTTGAATCATCTACAACTAGTACTCTAATCGGCAAAATGCACCTATCGGGAAAGATTATTAAATACGGGGTTACGCAGCTCTTTTTGCATAGAATTGCACTAAACTAGGCACATCCAAGATTAATGCAATGCGGCCGTCACCGGTAATCGTTGCGCCCGCCATTCCTGGAGTGCCGTGTAGGAAAGCGCCCAATGGCTTAATCACGACCTCTTCCTGACCCAACAACTTATTCACCACAAATCCTACCTTTTGATTGGCTAGATTCACCACTACTACGTGGGCGTTATGGGTATTACTGAGAGGCGCTTCGTTGGGCTTTAACCATTCATTCAAATAAAATAAAGGTAAGGGTTTATTACGTACGGTCACCACCATTTGACCGTCTACGACATTGGTTTGGGACAAGTCTAAATTGAAAATTTCACTGACACTTGCGAGTGGAAATGCGAATGCCTGCCCACCAAGCATCACCATTAAGGTCGGCATAATAGCTAGCGTCAGTGGCACTTTAATCATCAGATTGGTGCCCACTCCTTTTTGAGAATCGATCACAATCGTTCCATTCAAAGAGGAAATTTTAGTTTTCACCACATCCATACCGACGCCGCGGCCGGAAACATCCGAAATAATATGTTTGGTAGAGAAACCGGGTTGAAAAATTAAATCAAAACATTCTCGCTCGTCTAAACGTAAAGCAGCCTCCTCATCCATGACTCCTTTCTCCACTGCTTTTTGTCGTAGTAAATCGGGATCCATGCCCGCACCATCATCATGAATAGACAACAGAATATGATCGCCTTCTTGAGATGCGGATAGACGAACGGTACCATGTGGCGACTTCCCCATTGTTGTTCTCTGCTCTGGAGATTCAATGCCATGATCACAAGCATTACGCACCAGATGTACTAAGGGATCAGCCAGCGCCTCCACAAGATTCTTATCGAGATCTGTCTCTTCACCCTCCAATTCCAAGCGGATGTCTTTGCCCAAATTTCTAGCCAGATCTCGCACGACTCGGGGAAAACGACCAAATACTTTTTTGATGGGTTGCATTCGCGTCTTCATCACCGCAGATTGCAAGTTGCTGGTCACCAAGTCTAAGTTGCCGATCGCCTCAGACAATGCTTGCTCTTCAATGGTTTCACCCAAATTGATGATGCGATTGCGCACTAAAACAAGCTCTCCCACCATATTCATAATGTCGTCAAGACGCGCGGTGTCCACTCGGACCGTGCCCTCACCCTGAGCTTGTTTTCCCTCTTTCGCTTTCGAAGATGATTTCTTCTCCGCAGATAAATTTGTCGTTGCAGATTTCTCGTTGGATTGGCTGAGTGCAGAGATACTTGTTACCGATTTATCAGCCAGTTCCGCACCGGTAGAGGGGCCCTTGCCTGCCCCGTACAGACTATCCAAAACATTTTCAAACTCATCATCTGAAATGCCTTTGATCGGTTCTTGTGGTGGTTCTGCGCCGTCTTCCGCTTCTACTGCTTCAGCTTGGGTGGGCGAATCATGCGACTCCCCACTGCTGGGTCCGGCACCAGGCCCATGTAATTTGTCTAAAATCTTTTCAAATTCATCATCATCGATTTTTACGCCGGAAGCGGTACTGAGATCGGGTTCCGCAGAATCAACGGTGTCTACCTCTTTGGGGGCTTCTTCTACTGTGTTAGCTTGTGAATCGCCAGCCAGCTCCTTTAGATGCTCAATTAAGTCCAACGGCGCAGGAGTGGGATCAGTATCCTGCTGCACTTCCTCAATCATGTCATGTACCGAGTCTACGACCCGTAACACCACATCCATCAGATTTTGATCGACCACAATCTCCTGATTGCGCAGTCGATTAAATACGTCTTCTGCCACGTGGCAGACGTCCACCAGTGCCTTTAAACTGAGAAAACTCGCGCCCCCTTTAATAGTATGAAAGCCGCGAAAGACGGCATTGAGTAATTCTAAATCTTCAGGCGTCTGTTCAAGCTCGACCAATTGCTCCGATAACTCTTCTAAGATCTCCCCTGCTTCTACTAGGAAATCTTGTAAAATTTCTTGATCGACATCTAAAGCCATGGAAACACCTACTCAAATCCAAGATCAGACAGGATGTCATCTATTTCATCTTGAGTCATGCTATTCTTTTCGAATACATTAGACTCGTTAACCGATTCAGATTGTAGTTTCGTAATGCCACCCAGATCACACATCAAACGAATCAATCGTGTCTGTGCACGATGGGTAATATCAATCACTTTCCGGATTGTTTGGCCCGATAAATCCTGGAACGATTGTGCTAATAGAATGTCTTTTAATGACTTATCTATAGCATCCAAATGTGTTTGCTGTTCATCAGTCAAAGTTGGGCCAATAGACTCTCGCAACTGGTCTAATGCATTGCGGCTTGATTCTAAAGAATTAAGGGTTTTATGTACTGCTTCTTCTGTCGCATCAATCACTTGATCCAAACTAACCATCATTTGTGGTAATTCGTTTTCTGCGATTTCATCAACATGCACATTGAATACGAAGCCCTCCAGAGAATCATGCAGCTCTCTTGTGAGGCTTCCCAGTTGACTAAAGAGATATTTATTGGTTTCCGACTTCAGCTCGTTGACCAGCTCCTCAACAGAACCTTCACCATGTTGCTCGAAGAATTTAACAATTTTAGTCAGGCTTTCAGCGAGCACTTCTCGAGACATCTCTGATTTATTATTGACTACGGAAGTACTCATTAGCTTTCTATCCTGTCAGACTAAATTCGTTCAAAGATTTTTTCGATTTTTTCCTGTAATGTGGCCGCAGTAAAAGGCTTGACAATGTACCCATTAACCCCCGCTTCTGCAGCCTGCACTATTTGCTCCCGTTTAGATTCAGCCGTCACTAACAAAAACGGTAACTTACTTAACCGTTCATCTGCGCGTACTTTTTCAAGTAATTCAATGCCCTCCATGCCAGGCATGTTCCAATCGCTGATCACGAAGTCAAAATGACCTTCTTGCAATAAAGCCAGTGCCGAGGAGCCATCGTCCGCTTCCACTGTGTTATTAAAACCTAAGTCCCGTAGCAAGTTTTTGATAATTCGACGCATCGTCGAAAAATCGTCCACGACTAGCACTCGCATATCCTTATTCACGGCATGATCCTAATTTATTTCGCATTCTTACTAAATTATATGAAGGTTTAATTTGTCCTTAAGTTTATTAGCGTTGCGAAATGCTAAAACATGAGCATCGGATTAGTCTTCTTCGCGCCAGTCACGGAGTCGGGCTTTGAGGCGCACCAAAGCTTTGCTGTGGATCTGGCTGACACGAGATTCGCTGACACCCAATACTTCACCGATTTCACGTAGGTTAAATTCTTCATCATAATAAAGCGCCATCACTAAACGTTCACGCTCAGGTAGCGTAGAAATCGCTTTCGCCAACGACTTCTGAAAAGAATCTTTCAACAAATCGTCTTGAGGGCCAGGGTCATTGTTGGTTAAGCTATCTGCGATTGAATCTTCAGTGACGCCTAGATCCTCATAGCTCAATATCTTGCATCCGGTAGCATCTTTTAACATTTGGTGATATTTCTCCACAGTCACCTCTAGTTTGGAAGCCACCTCGTTGTCCCGGGCATCACGTCCTTCGTTGTTTTCGATTTCTCGAATCACCTCGGCAACTCTACGCGTATTGCGATGAACAGATCGGGGCGCCCAATCACCCTTACGAATTTCATCTAGCATGGAACCACGAATACGAATGCCTGCGTAGGTCTCAAAGCTGGCGCCCTGATTGGGATCGTAATTCTTAGCCGCTTCGAGCAAACCAATCATGCCCGCCTGTATGAGATCGTCCGGTTGAACGCTGGCAGGCAAGCGGCTGATAAGGTGATATGCCACGCGCTTCACCAGCGAGGCATGTTTTTTAACAATTTCGTCTTCTCGAGAATCTTGTAGGTTGGTGTACATAGCTAATCCATTCATAACAGGGCCTCCGGGTCTGCCTCCCTGGCTTCAATCAGTCGTTCCACAAAAAATTCCATATGACCGCCAGCCACTGAGGGCAGAGGCCATTGAATGGCCTTGTCGGCCAAAAGATTAAAAGCTGTTGCAGATTTACTGCGAGGGTGCGCGTCTACAACTGCGCGCTGTTTCATAATGGCTTTACGCACTAACTCGTCATTGGGTATCGAACCCACATAATCCAAAGCCACATCAAGAAATTGATCGGTCGCGCGACTCAACTTACAAAATAATTCACGTCCCTGTTGGGCGCTTGATACCATATTCGCCAGGACTTTAAAGCGATGTATTCCATATGTTCTGCTTAACATTTTAATTTGAGCATACGCATCAGTGAGTGAGGCAGGTTCATCACATACCACTGTGATAATCTCCTGAGCGGCACAGGTAAAACTGGTCACACTTTCAGAAATTCCAGCCGCCGTGTCGATTATTAGAACATCTAAATGATCCTCGAATTCGCTAAAAGCTTGAATAATACCAGCGTGTTCACTGCGACTGAGGGCAGTCATGAATGCCTTGCCACTAGAGGCAGGAATAACGGTCAGGTTGGGACTGACGTCAATGAGGATATCCTGTAAGGCACATTGACCGTCAATGACATGAGAAAGATTATATTTGGGTTGTAATCCAAGTAAGATATCGACGTTGGATAATCCCAAATCCGCATCCATCAATAGAACACGCCGCCCTTTAGCAGCCAAAGCGATAGATAAATTGACAGAGACATTGGTTTTCCCGATGCCGCCTTTGCCGCCGGTGACCGCAATCACCTGAACGGGTTTTTTACGAACCATGTTTCTGAGACCAGTCGCTTGATCCATCATCTGCACCTCACCGATGGGCATTCGCGATTAGACTCCCGTAGGTTTTGGCTAAAACCTCCTCATTTAGTTCGTTGCTACTCTGTTTGGCAACATCGATACATCGATTGACAGACTCCACTGGATCGGCGCGATGAATGTCCTCCGGAACACGTTGACCATCGGTCATAAAGGCAAGAGGTAATTGATGTCGAATCGCCACACTTAATGCACCGCCTAGACTGGTGCATTCGTCCACTTTGGTAATAATACAGCCGTCTGGCGACAGCGCATCGAATGCCTCAATCGTTTCTTCCAATACTAATGCCTGACTGGTGGCGGGAAATACCAACATAGACAGCAGCTGATCCGAAGCTTGTCTGAGCATACTCAGTTGTTCTCTTAATCTATTATCTCGCTGTGACATACCTGCGGTATCGATCAGCACCAGACGCTTGTCCGCAGCGTCATCCAGTTGCTCCCGAAGTGCTGGCAACCCTTCCGCCACGCGCACCGGAATCCCCATAATGCGACCATAGGCGCGCAGCTGTTCATGGGCGGCGATGCGATAGCAATCGGTGGTGATTAACGCCACAGACTCTGGTCCATGTTTCATGGAAAATCGTGCGGCGAGTTTGGCGAGAGTCGTGGTTTTTCCTGCTCCTGTCGGACCGACTAAGGCGACAATACCACCATGGGTGGTCAGTTCTTCCGGATATTCCTTGAGTCGACTCACGAGCTGATTTAACACTCGTTGCCAGGCACCCTCTAAATCGTTAGATGCATATTCAATATCGGTTAGTTGAGTCGCCACCTCGGCTTCAAAGCCTAACAGATCCAAGCGTCGTAGCAGGCTTGCTCTCAAGGGCGAATTATTTTCTAAACTTCCCCAAGCCAGTCCAGCAAACCTCTGCTCCATCAGATCACGCAACCCTTGCATCTCCTCACGAAGCTGATCCATGGTCTTGTTGTCACCTAAGTTGGAGTCAATTTTCAGACCTGACAATGCTTGACGTATCGCCGAAGTGCTCTCTCGGTGGGGTGCATTGACCACCGGCGGTAGCGTAGAGGCGTCCCGCTCTGCTGGCTCTGCTTCATTATCTTCATTCACTGCAAGGCTGTTCGCCAGATCCTCGTAAGTTCGTCTTGCACCTCGCCGTTCAGTGTTAGTTGAGTCAGAGGAATCGTTACCAGCCACCTGCACGCCCTCAGACTGCGACGATGCAACTGTTCGCCGCGCCGGTGTAGCCTGATCACGATCAGTAGAAGAAAGGATCTTCTCGTCGTAATCCATTGCTGCGATTATTTCCACACCATCTTCTAATTTATCTGTGGACAGAATTGCTGCATCGGGCCCCATGGTTTCCCGTACTTGTCTCAGCGCTTGGCGCATGTCATTGGCAAAAAATCTTTTTATTTTCATGCTCGGTACGTCCCGTAGACCAAACTAATTCATATCTTTGTCGCTAACCTACGACACCCACGACATTCACTTCTTTGTTGTCAGGTATTTCCTGATAAGCCAAGACGTGTACATCAGGCAGTGAATGGCGAATAAATTGAGCAACCATTTTTCGAATCGCTGCGTTGACCAATAGTATTGAAGGCTCACCCGCGATTTCCTGCTGTTGTGCAGCTTGTTGTAGGGATTGGTAGAATTTCTCTGCCAATTTAGGTTCCAGCCCAAAGCTGGAATCACCCGCCACTCGAGTAGATTGGAGCAATAACTGTTCCAATTCAGGGTTAATAGAAATCACTGGAATTAATTTATTCATCCCATTGATATTTTGTAGTATTAATCTTCCTAGGGAAATACGAACGGCTGCAGTGAGGGCGTCAGGATCTTGACTTTTAGTCCCATGCTCCGCCAGCGTCTCCGCAATCGTACGCATGTCACGAATGGGGATACGCTCACACAATAGATTTTGTAGTACCCTTAAAATAACGCCTAGGGAAAGGGTATCGGGAACCAGATTTTCCACCAGTTTTGGCGCAGATTTAGCGAGGTTATCCAATAACTGTTGCACTTCTTCGTAGCCAATAATTTCATGGGCATTCTGCTTAATGAGTTCGCTCAGATGAGTGGCTATCACTGTGGTGGCATCGACCACCGTATATCCCAAAGATTGCGCATGATCCCGCTGATCGGGTGATATCCAGATCGCATCTAAACCAAATGCAGGATCTTTTGTAGGAAGGCCTTTGAGATCCCCAAACACCTGACCAGAGTTAATGGCTAAGTCGTGATCGAGGTGAATTTCCGACTCCCCAACGGGTACCCCCATAAATACCAACCGATAGGCATTGGGACTTAAATCCAAATTGTCTCGAATGTGCACTGAGGGGATTAAGAAACCCAACTCTTGAGATAACTTACGGCGTACACCTTTGATACGATCCATTAGCTCCCCACCCTGTTTACGATCCACCAGGGGAATTAATCGATACCCCACCTCCAAGCCGATAATATCCAGTGTCGACACATCCTCCCAACTGGGATCCCGTGATTCGGGCGACTCCTCCTCAACCGGCTCCGGTTCGCTCACCTCTTCCTCTTCCGTCAGCTTGGTTTCCTGTTGGCGTAAATAAGCCAATCCACCCAATACCCCAGCCAGCGAGAGAAATGCCAAGTTAGGCATGCCCGGTATCAGTCCAATCGACAACATGATGCCTGAAGAGGTAGTCAGTACTCGCGGTGAACCAAACAGCTGCTGGAAGATCTGCTGACTCATATCTTCAGCACGAGAGACTCGAGTGACCATGATGGCCGCAGCGGTGGACAGTAACAGAGACGGGATCTGTGCCACCAGTCCGTCCCCAATGGTCAACAGAGTATAATTTTCTGCCGCGTCACCTACTGGCAATTGATGCTGCAACACACCAATGGCCAAACCACCAATAATGTTAATAAATAAGATTAGGATCCCGGCAACCGCATCCCCTCGCACAAACTTACTGGCACCATCCATGGCACCATAGAAATCCGCTTCAGAACGCACCTCCTCTCGTCGATCGCGCGCCTCGTCTTGAGTAATCAGACCGGCGTTGAGATCGGCATCGATCGCCATCTGTTTGCCCGGCATGGCGTCTAATGTAAAACGGGCACTCACCTCAGAAATACGTCCAGCGCCTTTAGTGACCACGACAAAGTTGATGATCACGAGAATCGCGAAGACCACCAAACCCACAGCATAGTTGCCCCCAATCACAAAAGAGCCAAAAGCTTCAATCACCTTACCCGCTGCCCCGGTGCCTGTATGCCCTTCCAACAGCACCACCCGAGTAGAGGCGATATTCAACGCCAAACGCAGTAAAGTCGCTACCAACAGCACCGATGGAAACACAGCAAATTCTAAGGCCCGACGGGAATAGACCACCACCAGGATGACAATCAATGAAAGAGAAATATTGAAACTAAAGAGCACATCCAAAGCGATAGGCGGCAATGGCACCACCATCATGGCGAGCAGCATCAATACCAGTGTGGGTACGCCGAGCCCCGCTCTCTGTAAACTACGTAAATTTAATTGATCTGCTACAACTGACATTTATCTCTTCCTCAATAGGTATACTCATCAGGAACAGTCACCTCAGGTAATTCTGGGTGTTGACCAGTACCTCGACGCATGAAATCATTCAATTGATAGACATAAGCCAACACCTGGGCAACTGCGACATATAACGCTTCTGGAACCTCATCTCCAATTTCTGCACTGTGGTACAAAGCCCGCGCTAAAGGCGGCGCTTCCACCATCGGTACCCGGTGCGCATCGGCAATGGTTCTGATGCGCAACGCAATTAAATCCAAACCTTTGGCAATCACAACTGGCGCGCCACTACCCGATTGATCGTATTTCAGCGCCACTGAGTAATGAGTCGGATTAGTCACAATGACATCCGCTTTAGGCACTTCTTCCATCATTCGACGTTGCGCGATTTCCCGCTGAAGTTGGCGAATTTTTCCTTTAACCTCTGGATTACCATCTGTTTCTTTCAGTTCATCTTTGACTTCCTGGAAGGTCATTTTTAATTGGCGTGTGTGCTCCCACAATTGAAAGGGCACGTCCACTGCTGCGATCAAAATGACACTGGCGGAAACGATTAAAAATGACCACGCTATCAGTGAAGCGGCATGGGCTAAACTGATTTCCAGTGATGCGATACCTAAGGAAAGAAATTCAGCACTCTTCAAGTAGATCCAGGTCACCGCCACTGTGGTAATGAGGACAAATTTGGCCAACGCTTTGGCCAACTCCATTAGTCCACGCGCTGAAAAGATACGTTTTAAACCACTCAACGGATTAATGCGTTCCCCTTTCCAGGACATGGCATCCGCCGATAACGACCACCCCCCAATCGACAACGGTGCCAATAGGGTCACTGCAATCAAAACTAATACGATTGGCACAAGAAGAATCATTGCACGTTCAAAGGTGTCAGCTAACACCACAGACAGATAGGCAGTATCAAAAATAACTGCACGTTCTAAGCTAAAGCCCTCGCGCATCACTTCACTCAAACCGAAAACCAAAATTTGTCCGTAAAATAAAAAGGTAGCCGCTGACGCCAGCAATACCGCAGCCGTGCCCAACTCTTTCGATCGGGGAACCTGACCTTTCTCCTTCGCTTCCCGTAACCGTTTCGGAGTCGGTTGTTCTGTGCGTTCCTGACTCTTATCTTGTTCCGCCATTAGGGCGCTACCAACTGAGTATTAAAGTTTAAAATATCATTATAAAATTCAGAAAAGAGTGGTATTAATAGTGGCAAGGTAAACAGCATGACCACAAAACCCAGAATGAGTGTCACTGGAAAACCAACCGCAATAATATTGAGCTGCGGCGCGGCTCGAGCCATGATTCCAAACGCCAAGTTGACCACTAGCAGCGCAGCCATCGCCGGTAACGCGACTCTCACCGCACTGGAATACATCCAGTTCCCTAATTCAATAATGCCTTGCAATTGATCTAAGGGCAGACTATGTCCAATCGGCAAGGTGAGATAGCTGGTCATCAACAATCGAAATAGGGCCAAATGGCCATCCAATGCAAAAAACAGTAGAGTGGTAAAAATCACATACATTTGTGCCACCATGGGGACTTGCACACCGCGCTCTGTGTCTACTAAAGAAGCGAATCCCAGCCCCATCTGCATGGCAAACGCTTCGCCCCCAACAATGAACACGTTAAAAAGAAGTTGCACCACAAATCCCAGCGTCAAACCAATTATAAATTCTTGAATCACGATAAATAATCCAGGCAATGAGATGGGATCTTGTTCAGGCAATGAAACGCCACTGATATAGGTGACCGATGCCAGAGCCAAAATGATGATGATTCTGCCTTTCGCTGGAAATATTCTTGAACCGACCGCAGGCATCGCTAACACCATGGCTGAACTGCGAATCAATACCCAGGCAAAATCCCGCCACAGCGCCACCAATTCGATCAGTGAAAAATTCAGAAGAGAAGATTGTGCATCCATGCACGTCTCTCCATTCTATTCCATTAATCCAGGGATCTGCAGGAATAGATTACTCGAAAAAGTGACCATCACCCGACTTATCCAAGGTCCTGCAATAAGCAACGTTAAAAATAGAATCAAAATCTTCGGCACAAAAGTAAGCGTCATTTCGTTAATCTGTGTGGCAGCTTGAAACATACTAATGATCAAGCCCACTCCTAGCACAGGTAATAACAACAAGCTCACCAAGATCACCAGCAATTGAAGTGTTTGTTGAAAGATTGTAAAAAATGCATCTGGGCCCATATTTCCTCTCCTCAAATAACAAAACTAGAGGCCAATGTGCCCATAATGAGCGACCAACCATCCACTAAGACGAATAACAAAATTTTAAACGGTAGTGAGATCATCATCGGAGAGAGCATCATCATACCCATGGACATCAAGACACTGGCGACCACCAGATCGATCACTAAGAATGGAATAAATAAGAGAAATCCGATTTGATAGGCGGTTTTGAGTTCGCTCGTGACGAATGCTGGCACCACTAGAGAGAAAGGGATCTCTTCCAAGGAGTTATGTTCAGACGCACCTGCGATGTCTGCAAACATCGCCAAATCGGTCTCTCTAGTTTGATCCAACATGAAGCTGTGCATGGGATCTCGCGCCCGTGACAAAGCTTCTTTAATTTGGATTTCACCAGCGGCGTAGGGTTCAAAGGCCAACCCATGAATATCTTCTAACACTGGCTTCATTACGAAAAAAGAGAGAAACAGCGCTAAACCAATTATAATTTGGCTGGAGGGAGTCTGCGCCATTCCTATCGCTTGGCGCAATATTGCCAATACGATGACGATGCGCATAAAAGAGGTGGTCATCATCACCACCGCCGGCAAAAAAGTTAGAGCAGTCATGAACATCAAGATCTGTAATGTCAGACTGTATTCTTGCTCTCCGTCGACAGCAGAAGTAACGGTAAGTGCAGGTATTCCCGGATCTTGAGCAAGTGCCACACCTGACATCAATACCATACCGGAGCCCAGTGCGGCGAGAGATTTCTTGTTCATCTGAGCGCCCTCTGTTTCAACATCTTGCTCAATCGCTGCGCAAAAGGATGTATCTCTGCTGGCTGTGTCAAATCTGACACAGCTATGTCATCCTCTGTAAACACATGCAATGTTTGAATACTATTGGCAGTGACGCCCACTAGAATCTGTTTGTCGGCACAGTTTATTAATACAATTTTTTCTTTAGGCCCAATATTAAGCCCAGAAGTCACGCTGATACGTCCGCCCGCTAGATTGCGTACACCGGATAATCTTTTGATAAGCCACATGCTTCCGACTATGGCGCCTAAGACTAGAATCAATGCTGTGGCCACATTTGCGAGAGAGGCTAACTCTAAAGGCTGATACGCCAATTTACCCACTACAGCTTTCTCTTCAGCTTGTATTTGAGTGCTGTATGCCAGCGATAAAAAGAGCGGCAAATATAAACTCGAGCAAAATAATTTTCGTATCACTTGAGCGTACCTTCAGTTGAGTTTCTTCAATCGTTCGGAGGCACTGATGACATCGGTCAGTCGTATACCAAAACGATCATTCACCACGACCACCTCACCATGGGCAATCAGAGTGCCATTGACCAATACGTCCATCGGTTCACCGGCCAGTCGATCTAATTCCACTACTGAGCCTTGAGTCAGTTGGAGCAGTTGTTTAATGGTGACTCGCGAGCGCCCGATCTCCACGCCTAAAGTCACAGGAATTTCCATCACCACACTCAATCGATCATCATCGATTCCCGGTACACTGTTGGAATGTTGCACACTTGAAAGTGCCTCTTCTTGGGCGGATTCCAACGCTTCTTTCGATAACTGTTCAGTACCGTCACCTGCCGATTGATTCTTGTCATCGCTCATGATTCATTACTCGATTATTTAGTTTGTTTCGACTCCACTGTCACTAACTCTTCCACTTGTAACGCTTTGTTGCCATTTGCTGCACCGTATTGACATCGATACGTCGGCATGCCTTCAGCGTTCAAAATCACATGATCAGACATGTCAAAAGGAAGAACATCACCTTCTTTTAAGCTCAGCACCTCTCCCAACGTGAGATCTATTTCTGTTAGCTGGCTGACCACTTCTACCTTTGCACCAAACACCTCATCCCGTAACGCCTTGTTCCATCTCTGATCGACCTCTCCACGCTCACCTTGCAGATGTGCATCCAACAACTCTCTAATGGGCTCCAACATGGAATAGGGCATCATGATATGCAGCTCTCCTCCCCCCCCATCAAGCTCAACATGAAAACTGTTCACTACCACTACCTCTGAAGCGGAGACCACATTTGCAAACTGTGGATTCATTTCCGATCTCTGTAAATCAAAACGAATGGGTAGTAGAGGTGCCCAGGCTTTCTGTAAATCAGAAAAGACTATGTCAAGAGTACTGCCGATAATTCTTTGCTCCATAGGCGTAAAGTCTCGGCCTTCAATCTTCGCGTGGTAACGTCCGTCACCTCCAAAATAATTATCCACTAAAATAAAGACCAATTTCGGGCTCAAGACAAACAATGCACTCCCCCGTAAGGGTTCAATACGCACCATATTTAAGCTCGTGGGCACATAAAGCGTGTGCATATACTCCGCAAACTTAATCATCTGTACGCCTTGTACGGAGATCTCAGCATTCCGACGCAGTAAATTAAAAAGGCTGACACGAAAATTTCTTGCGAAACGTTCATTGACCATTTCCAACGCCGGCATACGTCCACGTACGATGCGATCCTGACTGGTAAAATCATAGAGGGTGTTTTCGCTCTCATCAGGAACTTCACCCGCCTCTGTTTCCACATCGCCAGTACCAATACCGGTTAGTAGTGCATCGATTTCTTCTTGTGATAAAAGGTCGTTGGTTGCCATAATTTATTGGATCACAAATTCTGTGAAATACACCGAATCGATTCCAGCATTGCCTGTTGACTCTTCCAGAATGTCCTGCACTGCTTCAGTGATTTCATCACGGATTTTTTCTTTACCCTTCGCGGTCACCAAATCTTCATAACCCTTGTTACTTAATAGAATGACCAAGTTGTTTCTTATCACCGGTTTGTAAGTATCCAAAGCTGCGACTACGGCAGGATCATAGGCCTTAAAATCTAGTGTGAGTTGCAGATAACGAATTTCACCATCATCCGGAAAATTAACTATCAATGCGGGTCGCATCGGAATAAAAATCGGTTCTCGAGTCTCTTGCTCCTCACCCTCTTCGTCTTCCTCTTCTTCTTCATCACCTGCCTCTCCTTCCGCATCACCCTCCTCAGCATTCTGTGGATTTCCCGCGTTCACTACCGCCTGCGCCACTGCCAACGCCTCCTGATTGCTTTTTTGCATTTGAGTAATTAAAAGATAGCCACCAAAGCCCGCACCCAACACAAAAATCATCATTAAAACCAACATGATGATCATCAACAGATTGCTGTTGCCGCCACCTGAGGCTTTTGTTTCTACCGGTTCATCCAAATCATCTGCCATAAATGGGATCCTTCACCCTCGTCCTGTTTCTGGGTCAGCAAGAGTCATACCACTAATATCTCGATCTATTTTTTCTTATTAAACAATAAGATATAAATACTAACTGAGATGCCGTCAAATATTTGCCTCGTGCTGAGTAGATCGGGAGGCCAAGTAGTCGGTATTGAACTGTCGGAGGCGGGGTGGCATCGCTACCACACAGGAGATAATAAGGAAAAAAGTGCCGGGTACATGCTGAACAGTCACGCCCCGAAAAGAACCGAGTAGGAGCCCGTGGCCTACCGGTGGTCGATCTCAGACGGTTCAGGTGTCATCAACACCTGCGGTGACTCTGATTGAAAGGACATCTGCGGGACCGTTTCAATTCCCGACTTTCATTCTCACCCGGTTGGGCGTTATGCATAAAGATCCAACAATCCAGCCGCCGTTGATTGGTGCGAAACATGGTCTTGCACTATCGGTTCTGCCGACTGATCCACACCTGGAAGTGTCTCCTCCTCTATCACTTCAGAATGAGATTTTGCCTGTTGCTGGTTTTGGTCGTAGACGCTGGTTTCACCTAACTGAATACCTTGTTGTTGAAATAATTCCCGTAACCGACCCATTTCCGTCTCCAATGCCTCGCGTGCTATTGCCGTTTGCGCAGTAAAAGTGACATGCGTTTCATCGGCATTCACCTCTACGCGAACATTGAGCGCACCCAGCTCAGCAGGATGCAGCTGGATCTGTGCCTTTTGCAGACCTTGATTCACCATCCAGGTCACACGATTGCGGATAGCATCCCCCCAGTTGGGTTTTTCTACGCTAACATTAAAAGTGCTTTGTTCAGTGGATATTGCACTTTTCAACTGACTTTGACTCGTACTATTAGAGTGCAGTGCGGATTGAACCACCGCTAAAGATTTTAGTTGCCCGCTGAAACTGGCGTCTGCTGAGAGTTGGCCCCTACCCTGAGGTGTTTTAGCCAAGATGTCTCCTAAACCTTGGGTGAATCTCTGAGTCACCTGATCCATTTTCATCATTAAATCGTCTAACAACTGTTTCGACTTATGCTCCTGTTTTAAGTCGAGTTCCAGATCGGTACTCAATTTTGCATCCACTTCCGCGTCCACTTCCGAAACCACATCAGACGATAAAATGTCCGCAGATTTGTGTGCATTCATTTCCATAGACACTTTACGCTGACCCACACTCTGCCCGGTTACCCGAGCTGCCACCTCGTTCTGCACCGTTGCTGCGGCAATGGTCAGCGGCTGCGCCGATCCATCGGCTTCTGGATCAGTGGTCACGTCACTGGTGTCTACCACCAGCAAGGGATCCACTTCAGGTTCCAACTCCACTTCCTTAGATTCAACCGCCCTAGACGCGTCAGTCTGCTCGGTTTCAGTGGACTGAGCATGTTCGGTGTCCTCCGATGACTGTTCGGTTTGACTGGTTTGCTCCACACTCTGTTCACGCTGCACTGGCGCTGTCGCGCCGGTGTTAGCCGATTCCGGCTGGCTCGTTGTCTGGGGCACCTGATTGCCAGTGGCGGCTTGATGTTGCCGTTCAGTTTGCCTCTCTTGATCGCGGGCTTGGCTTGCGGGGGACTGATCAGATCCCTCACCAGATGCCTGACTGGCAGTCTGATTGTGTAGCCGGTTCTGCTCATCAGCGCTTTTTAGAGCTTTTGTGGAAGCCACCATACTATCCGTGGTCGACATCAACGTTGTCATACTATTATTCGAAAAATCAAAAGATTGCGACCGCTGACTTTGAAACAGAAGGCTGGCAAAATCGGATTCTACAGCGAACTCTCCGGACATCGCATGAGACATTCCGCCACCACGTACGCCGTTCACATGTGTTGACATCTGGATGCTGACCTTTGCTTGGGATTCCATTATTTCAATCCTATATCACTCAGTAGATACCCCTCTATCGCAAGAGCTATGCCAGCCAATTTCTAGTGAACAATAGGATCAGCGTCGACGGGAGTGGGAACTCCGAACCCCTATTTCGTCGAGTAATTTTTGATTTTGTCTGTTCTCCACTTCCAACTCCTGTTGACTAAAGCGGGCAATTGCTTGATTCAGCGCCTCAGTCCGAATGTGGCGTTCACGCCAGCGTTGGCGCTGCATTTCTAATTCAGAGACATAACGTTGAACGATATTTTGCTGCGCGTGAATCGTATCATTCAGTCGACCCAAAAACTGTTGTATGTGTGTCAGCTTGTCAACACCTAACTGTGTCTGTTGCAGTGACTGAAACTCTTCAATATAAGACTGTCTATAGGCTACCAATTCCGCCAGGCGTGACTGTTCTTCGCGCAGCATTTGATGCGCTTGTGCCAGCATCTGAGCAGACTTTTTTTCTTCATGTTCATTGATTTTGTGAATGGGTAATAATCGTTTCGAACGTCGCACCTAACTAACCTCCTCCTTGTGCCTCGGCTGGCGTCTGAAAAAGTAGTTGCAACGCATTGATACTTTCCTGCAAGCTCATCGCGTGTGTTCTGTCTTGCTGGAGAAATTCTTGTAACATTGGCGCAAAGTGAATTGCTTCATCTATCTGCAGATCGCTACCGGAGGTATAGGCACCGACACTGATGAGATCGCGATTACTTTCATAAACTGAGTTTAACCTTCTGAATCTATTCGCTGCAGATCCATGTGATGGATCCACAATATCATTCATCGCTCGACTAATCGATGCTTCCACGTCAACGGCGGGATAATGCCCTCTTTCTGCTAATCGTCTCGACAGAACAATATGTCCATCCAAAATTGCTCGGGCAGCATCTGCAATGGGATCCTGTTGATCGTCACCCTCTGTCAACACCGTATAAAACGCCGTAATTGATCCTCCCCCTGCGACACCATTTCCCGCGCGTTCAACTAGCTTCGGTAACTTTGCAAATACGGAAGGTGGATAACCCTTTGTCGCCGGTGGCTCACCAATCGCTAAACCGATTTCACGCTGTGCTTGGGCAAATCGTGTCAAGGAATCCATCAGTAATAAAACATTGTTTCCTTGATCACGAAAATATTCTGCAATGCTGGTTGCCAGCATGGCACCATGCATTCGCATTAACGGCGGCGTATCTGCTGGAGACGCCACGATGACCGATCTAGCCAGTCCGTCCGATCCCAGATTGGTTTCGATAAATTCCTTCACCTCTCGACCCCGCTCGCCGATTAGACCGACGACAACTACGTCGGCATCGGTAAACCGCGTCATCATGCCAAGCAACACACTCTTTCCAACTCCACTACCTGCAAACAGTCCAATGCGCTGACCTCGACCCACTGTTAATAAAGCATTGATTGACGCGATGCCCACATCCAAAGGCTGACGGATAGGATCACGTGATAACGGGTTAATAGATTCTCCAGTTAAAGATTGTCTTTGTTTCGTATCCAGCAAACCTAAACTATCTAAGGGCATGCCCGCTCCATCAATCACACGGCCAAGCAACTCAGGTCCAACCTGTGCCTCGTGTGTACGACGAGTGGGGAATACTGTGGCACCGGGTCGAAGCCCCTTAATCTCTTTGGTCGGCATCAAATAGAGACTATCCTCAGCGAACCCCACCACTTCGGCTTCCACATACTGTGACGGTGCCATTTCCACCACACAGCGACTACCCACAGGGGCTTCGATACCGACGGCTTCTAAGGTCATGCCCACCATGCGGGTGATACGACCTTCTATTCGCAACTCCGCTGACTGAGATAAACGAGATTCATAGGGAGCTAAAGACTGCATCCACTCCTTACTACGATTCAATGTGACTTCTTGCTTCATAGGGATACAATCATTCCTGACGGCGTTGGCCGCCCATCATCTGCACAATTGCGGCTTGTAATCGACTTTCCAAGGTCGCATCCACCGTTGAATTTTCGGTTTTCACCAAACAGCCTCCTTTACTCAACGAGGGATCGGGTACCAATTGCCATTCTTGCGCATCACGCTCTTCTAATGACAGGGCGCTGTTCACCATGTCCACCTCTTCTGGATGCAAATACAACTTAACACCCCTTGCATTAACAGGTAACAACTTAATGGCATCACGAACGACTGCAACCGTCTCGTCACGATCGGATTCGATGACATTGTTCACTATCTGCTTCGCTAATCCTATTGCCAGCGTCACTAACTGCTCTTCTACTTCTTGATCTAACTCTTGAAAGGGTCGATGTAAACGCTCCATCAATCGAGTCAACAATGCCGCCTGTTCCTTTGCCTGCTGGATCGAGTGCGCTAACTCTTCTTGCCCAGCAACACGCCCCGCATTCAGACCTTCTTCATAGGCCTCATCATAGGCCTGCTTCTGGATAGCCTCTATGCCAATCACTGTCGGCATACCGGCTTCATTGCGATCCAATGCCTTAAAAAAGCCGGATGGACTGTTGTCTACTGTTGTGACGGATTGCTGAAATTGAACATCAGAATGGTCATTGCGCGCCTTAACCGTGGGCACCTGCCAAAGGGTGACGGTCTCGCAGGACTCACCCGGTATGATTTTTTTTGTTTTCGTATCCACTTCCGCAGTCACCCTAGTCCCCAACTAAATAAACTCTTCGGCACCTTTACCGCCTAAGATAATCTCTCCTGATTCTGCCAATCGGCGTGCAATGGTAATGATCTCTTTCTGCGCTCCCTCCACTTCACTCACTCTGACCGGCCCTTTGGAATCCAAATCATCTTTCAACAGTTCAGCCGCGCGTCGCGACATATTGGAAAATACTTTTTCACGCAAGGCGCCTTCTGCACCTTTGAGTGCCAATAACAGGGATTCGGACTCTACTTCTCTGAGCAATGCCTGCATACCTCTGTCATCAACTTCAATCAGATTATCGAAGACAAACATCAGATCTGACATGCGTTGACCAATTTCTGAATCCACTTCCCGAACAGTTTCCATCAGTTCACCTTCCACTGACGAATCCAACATATTGACGATGTTGGCCGCCATCTTCACGCCACCTACGTTTGCAGATTTCGCGGAGGCATCTCCCATGAACTGACTCTCAATCACTTTATCAAGCTCAGCCAGCGCTCTCGGTTGAACTCTATCTAGAGTTGCGATGCGCATGACGACATCCACTCTAACTTTGTCGCTGAAATTCATAACCACATCTGCTGCATGATCTGCCTCTAGAAACGAAAGAATAATAGCAATGATCTGAGGATGTTCATTTTTTATCAATTCCGCCACCATGCGCGCATCCATCCACTTTAATGCATCCATGCCCCGAGTTTCAGCGGTGACAAAAATCCGATCTAATAAACCATTGGCTTTATCTTCCCCAAGAGCGTTTACAAGTAACGTGCGAATATATTCTTCAGAATTCATCCCCAGTGCGACTTCATCTTGGATAGAACTATTTAAATCGTCTAGCACCGACACCACACTGCTTCTATTTATGCTTTGTACTTTAGCCATCGCCGCACCGATGGTCTGGACTTCTCGTGGCCCTAACTCCTTTAAGACTTCAGCAGCAGCCTCTTCACCAATCGCCAGCATCAGTACCGCAGCTCGCTCACGACCAGATAGATAGACAGGATCACTCATCTTCAGCAACCCAGTTCTTGATTACTTTAGCAACACGTTTGGGATCCTCTTGGGCAAGGTTAGTTGCCTCGCCTAGATTTCTTGCATAATTTTCCTCTTCAGCAAACATCATTTGTTCTCTCAAGTCTTTAGAGTTCTGTCCAAAATCCACGTTCTCCTTCACAATGGGCGCCTGCATGAGGGGCTCCGACATGATGTATCTAAATGCCGGACGAAGAATTAAAAATACAATTGTCAATGCGACGAGTGCACCAAGGGCTTGTTTGATTAGATTTTGCACCCAATGTTCCTGCCATAGCGGGGTGGTCTCCTCTTCTATTTCTTCGACTTTGGGCTTAATTTTAAAAGGCGCGTTCATCACATTTAGCGTATCTCCTCGTCTTCCATCATAGCCTATCGCTTCACGAACTAACTGTTCGATTCGCGTTAACTCTTCTTGTGTCCTCGGAATTCGGGTCGGCTCTCCCTCTTCATCGAATTCGATATGATCATCTACCAGTACAGCTACAGCGAGGCGCTCTATGCGACCTGGCATCGATCTAATGTGACTAATCGTTCTATCTAATTCGTAGTTTCTAGTCGCCTCCATACGTTTCTTGCCCGCTTTTGGTTCTTCACTATTTGCGCCTCCGTCTTCACTAGAGGGATCATTCGAAACTGCTCCAGGGATCCCCCTCGCTTCGCTGTCGCCTAACGATTTTTCTTCATAGATTTGTTCGCTACGCAAGGCAGGTAAATCCGGATTGTAATGTTCTTGGGTTTCATCGGTAGCAGTAAAATCCACTTTCGCCGTTATCTGCGCTTTCACATGGTCTCTTCCCACAATGGGAGACAGTATCTCTTCAATACGCTTTGCATAGGCTTCTTCAATTCGTTGGATATAGTCAAACTGACGATCACTTAAATCGAGTCCGCGGCCGTTTCTGTCTCCGCTGAGCAAACTGCCCTTCTCATCTACCACCGTCACTCGATCTTCACTCAATCCCGGTACGCTGGATGCAACCAGATGCACAATACTGGCTACCTGACCATGCGCCAACCCATGCCCTGGTGGAATATCTACCAACACCGACGCACTGCTTTTATTCCCTCTTTTTAGAAAATTTTGTTGCTTCACCACCGCCAGGTGAACACGTGCAGCGGACACGCTTTGCATACTGGAAATAGATTTAGCCAACTCACGTTCAAGCGCATGATAATAGCGACTACGTTCCATAAACTGGCTGGTTCCAAACGGCGATCCCTCAGATAGCCATTCGAAACCAGAGCCCGCGCTGGAAGGAATGCCTTCACTGGCCAACTGGATCCGAGAACGGTGAATATCGGAACCAGACACCATAACGGTGCCAGAGTTGTCGTCCACACGAAACGCAATCTCTCGACGCTGTAATGCATCGATAACCGCAGCGGTGTCTTTTGACGATAAATTGCTATACAAAGGTAACATTTCTGGCGTTTGTGACCAGAGCACGACTGACACGCCCAGAGCGATACTGGCTGCAATGCCTACCAGCAGGCCAAGCTGCCGAAACAGTGGCGTCGCAATCAGTGATTGCAATGAAATATTAGATGCAGGTGCTGTCTCAGCCATCACTTAACTCCATCTTCTGACTGCTCTGTCGTTCAAGACAATCTCATTGTGTTGAGTTAATTCATTCACCGATACACGTCCTTCTGCTGCCGTATGTAAATAAAATTCCAGATTTTAAAATCGCCATCAGATCTAAATTTGCATATTCATGATTTCCTGATAACTCTGCACCAACCGATTGCGCACTTGCATCAGTGAATTAAAGGCAATGTTCGATTTTTGTAAGGCCAGGGTTACCTGCGGTAATGTCACATTGGGATCGCCTTTTGAAAATGCGGCGCTTAGATCCTTCGCTTCTGTCTGCACCTCATTGACTCGATTAATGGCATCATTCAAGACCTCACCAAAATTCTGCTGACTGCTTTTTTCATTCTCTCCCGTCTGACCTGCCGCCTCTGCTTGCAGGCGTTGCATCTGCGAAAGTACTTTTTGAATCTCCACTGGACTGACTTGAGTCATTGATGATCCTTTCTATTAACTCGGTATATCCAAACCTGCATCACGCATCTTCGCCATTTTGTAACGCAGAGTTCGAGCGCTAATACCCAATTTTTCTGCCGCTAACTTACGACTGCCGTCACATTCCTGTATGGCATCTGCGATCAGTGCAAACTCTCTGTTTTTTACCTGATCTGATAAGGCCTCTGAATTCGGCGATAACTCATGACTCATTGGTAAAGCAATTGTCCGCGTGTTGGTACCCATTTCAAAGAAGATATCAGTCTCCTCCACGACCTGACTGCTTTGTAATATCAATGCACGTTGCATCACATTTTCAAGCTCTCGCACATTTCCTGGCCACTCATGGTGGAGTAATTTTTGCACCGCTGCTTCTGTTAACTTAGGTGGACATTGGCCTTGGACATGGGCATGTCGATGCAAAAATGCTTCAGCCAAAGGTAAGATATCTCGTGGACGCATTCGCAGTGGCAACAAGGAAATTGGGAATACATTTAATCGATAGTAGAGATCCTCTCGAAAAAGACCTTGGCGCACGCGCTCCTGGATATCCGAGTTGCTTGCTGACAAAATACGCACATCCAATGTGATGGTCTCCCGACCACCTAAGCGTTCCACCTCACGTTCTTGCAGTACTCTGAGTAATTTCGCTTGCAACCCAATTTCCATTTCTGAAATTTCATCTAAAAACAGGGTACCGCCGTTCGCTTGTTCAAACTTTCCAGGACAGGCTTTATGGGCACCTGTAAACGCACCCTTCTCATATCCAAATAGATGTGCTTCCAGCATGTTTTCGGGTATGGCAGCACAATTAATTGCCACAAATGGCGCCTTGTCCCGTTTTGAAAATTGATGAATGGTACGGGCGATGACTTCTTTTCCGGTACCACTCTCACCATTGATAAAGACCGATGCGTCACTCACAGCGACCTTCTTGACTAATCTGAGTAGCTCTTTAGACTGCGGATCTTCCGCAATGATTTCACCGTCAAAGGGATCTGAATCCGGTAAACAGGTTGCAACTATGTTGACTAATACTTCTGGTTCAAATGGTTTAACCAGATAATCCACCGCACCTTCACGCATTGCGGAAACCGCGCTTTCTATGCTGCCGTGAGCGGTCATCATCAATATAGGCGTGTCTGGATACAGTTCACGCACACGACTCAATAAAGTTTGGCCATCCATTCTGTCCATCTGTAGATCTGTAATCACTAAGTCCATCGATTCCTTAGAGAGCTGTGCCAAAGCATCAATCCCATTTGCCGCTTCTGCCGTGCCATACCCAGCTATCTGCAAGGTATCCACCACCGCATCACGTAATTGCAAATCATCCTCTACGACTAAAATCGTTCTGTTATTCACTTAGACACCTGACTAGTTTCATTTGATTTTAAGTGTGCCAGGGGCACTTGAATTAAAAATCTAGTGCCCTGGTTCAATTCGGAATGGACTTCAATCGCCCCGCGATGCGCTTCAATCACCGTCTTGGTGACGGCTAAACCCAACCCAGTACCTTGAACTCGCGTTGTAAAAAACGGCTCGAAAAGTCTCTGCTGTACTTCCCGCGCCATGCCCGCGCCATTGTCCGCTATCACAAACTGGACATGATCTCTGCTTCTCTGAGCGATCAGGGCGATCTGTCCCTCTTCAGAGCTGGCCTCAATGGCATTGTCCACAATATTTTGAATGGCACTTGTAAATGCCTCAGCACTGCACACAATCACTGCGTCTTCACTTTGATCGAGTATCAGCAACCGCTGTTTGCTGTGCTCAAAATAGGCTCTGTTTTTCTCTGTGATCTGGTGCAACAACTCTTTTACAGAAATCTGTGCCACTTGCAGCGTCTCACCTTTAGCGAAAAGCAGCATGTCTGCGACTAAATGCTCCAGATGCCTAAGTTGCGTTAACAACTTATTCGCAAACCGCGTCTTCTTCTCTGGGCCCAAACTGTTGTGACAAAGATGGCTGGCATAAAGTAGTGCGGCAGAAACCGGTGTTCTAATTTGATGCGCGAGGGCAGCGGTCATTTCCCCCATGGCAGAAAGTCTTTTGGTCTGGCTCAAGCGATCCTGCAATTCACGGGTTTCTGTTAGATCAGTCAGTAGAACGAGTTGGCCCACGCCGTCTTTTAAGGATCGCGTATCGATCTGAACGAAGCGACCGTGTTTTGTGGCAATCTCATGACCATCTATCTGGCAGGGTTGCAAGCAACGTTCAATCACCCCTGTCCAACGTTTACCGGT
Organism: Thiotrichaceae bacterium; assembly: GCA_041940025.1. Classification (GTDB taxonomy): domain Bacteria; phylum Pseudomonadota; class Gammaproteobacteria; order UBA5859; family UBA5859; genus UBA5859. The sequence goes on from JBGTSY010000004.1 coordinate 119,437, forward strand.
GAGCGAGATCTGTAACAATTCTTCCGCCGCAGGATTACTGCGTTCAATCACGCCTTGTGGATTGAGGACCAACACTCCTGCGGGCAGCAACGCCAACAAACCTTCCAATTGCTCTGCTACCTGTAGTCTCGATAACAACGCCTCTTCTTTTTGTTGTTGTTCTGATGCTAGAGACTGCGACAACTGCGCGACTTGATTCTCCAACGCAGAATAGCTATCGATAAGCTCGTTGGATAATTGATTAAAGTTGGCTAGAGCACTCGCTACGTCTGTACGTGCGGCAGATTTCTTAGGCTGCATTCTTTCCCAAATCTCAAATGAACCGTCGCGTCACTGCGACCTAAATGGGAAAAGCAATAACAGTGCCTAAGGAAACAATTATATATTTATCAATAATTTAAAATGCAGGATTTTCAGAGCGTCAAATTCTCGCCGACACGTCTTGACGTTGCAGGCCATATTTTCGGATTTTTTCCACCAGCGTCGTGCGACGCATTTTAAGCTTATTGGCTGCATGAGCCACCACTCCGTCAGATTCATCCAACGCTTGGCGGATCAGATTGTATTCGAGATTTGCCAGATGTTCTTTTAAATCGATTCCCTCTCGAGGCAAGCGCTGCGACACAATCTTTGTGGTGATGTCTTCAGGAGGCATGATTTCATCATTGGCAATCGATTCGATATCGCCAATGTTAGATTTAAACTTATCCGGTAAGTCGTGTACATCCACCACTTGATAGGGGTAGAGGATGGTTAATCGTTCGATTAGGTTAGCCAGCTCTCGCACATTGCCCGGCCATTCATACTGCATCAACGCCATCGATGCGGCTTGTGTGAGACGGGTCGAACCGCGATTTTCCTTTTCTAACCTAGTAATCAATTCATTAATAAGTAAAGGAATGTCTTCCTTGCGATCCCGCAACGCGGGCATCTCAATAGGAAAGACATTTAATCGATAAAATAGATCTTCCCTAAAATCTCCGGTTTCTATCGCCTCCTCTAAATTGCGATGCGTGGCACAGATCACCCGTACATCCGCTTTAATGGTTTTCGCGCCCCCAACCCGTTCAAATTGACGCTCTTGTAACACACGTAACAATTTCACTTGCATATTCATTGGCATGTCGCCAATTTCATCCAAGAACAGGGTGCCGCCTGCGGCTAGTTCGAAGCGCCCTTGACGTGCGGTGATGGCTCCTGTAAACGCACCCTTTTCATGGCCAAAAAGTTCACTTTCTAACAACTCAGGAGGAATGGCACCGCAATTGATGGGCACAAAGGGCTTATCTCGTCTTGGAGAGTAGTAGTGTAGATTTCTCGCCACGACTTCTTTGCCGGTACCGGATTCACCCAGTATAAGTACGTTGGCATCCGATCCGGCCACCTGCTCCATTAAACGCCGGACCTGCTTCACTGCACGGCTATTGCCCACCAAGCTACGAAACAGGGTAATCGAGCCCCCTGAAGCGTCCTCGTTTTTTCGGCCTTCGTAAAAAAGAGTTGCACGATTCAGCAACTCTTGCAGCGTGTTAAATCTAATGGGATTTTCTATGTTACCAAAGACATCGCCTCCGGAAACCTTGTGTACCTGCTGCCGATGCTCAGAATCGTAACACAGCAAAACAGGCACATCTTGACTCCAGGTTTTCAACGACTTAACTAATGGCTCCAGACTTTCTAACCCCTCGAAACTGCCAATTAATATCGCCGTAATTTCACCGGGGGCTTGTTCAGCCACCTCGCGCCAATGTTCACTGTCAGAAATTAAAAAAGGATAATCAATGAAATCCAGTAGGGTACTTAAATAGTGACGACGCTCTGAGTCATCTTCAATTGCCAATAGCCTCGGATCTGACAACATCGTTTTGGGCTCCGTTGTTCTCTATACCAACATGCTCCACCACCCATGAATGGTGGATAAATTTAATACCTTAAGGGTAACTCAAGTTGTACCCCTAAGAAAGGCATAAACGTCATATAATTGTCGTTTTTAACTAATCAAACGTTTTATTGGGGCAATACTTAATTGACCTAACCCAGATCAGTTAGGTGATTTGTGCGCACTGCTCGCACATTCGAGTGAGCGTATGCATGGAATCAGCTGGAGCACTATTAATAAATGGTGGCGCGCGGTGTCTATGCTTTCTCAGCAAAGGTACGCGCTTCCTCCATGACGCACTCCGACACTCGTGGGGCCGTCGCTTGTTGTTTAATGCTATCCCACCCAGCCTTTATTTCCGTCAGAATTTGTGCAGCTTGATCCAAGTAACTGATATCCAGTGTGGCACTGGCCTGTAGTAGCAGGTGGTTGACATAGTTGTACAGATCTTCCAAATTCTGCACCAATTTCTCATCACCCTGCTCGGGATCCAGGCTTATTTTTAAACCATCCACGATATCCATCGCCCAGGCGATATGGCGGCCTTTTTCTGCTAAATCTTTTTGCTCAATAAAGTGCTTCGCGCGCACAATTTTTTCCAATGCGCCTTCCAATAGCATTTGGATCAAGCGATGAGGATCCGCGCCATCAATTTTGCTGTGAAGTGTTTGCTCGCGATAGGCGCTGGCTTGTTTTTGATATGACTTAGACATCAAATATTCCTTGGGGGGTGATGAATACAATTTTAATTCTAGGTTGTTTAGCATGTTATCGTTAACGATATGACATTTCTTAAGCTCTGGGTGGTTCAGTAGACTGACATAACAAGTAACTTTGAGTGGCCTGTTTATGACTCTTCAAAGAGTACAGTTGCTTCACGAGTCCCCCTTGATAGGTTTCTACAAGTGAAATGAGTTTATTATTCAGTGCCAATGCAGAATGAAGCCACTGCTGCCAGGAGGAGGGATCGTTCTCGAAAGGCAGCGGTTCGTTGAACAAATCCATATTGAATGTCTTATGAGTGACAATTAGCTCCATAAAAAGATCCAGATTTTGTTGTTCCAACGCTTCAATTAGACCACTGACATTGGATATATATTGCTGCATTAACTCGCTCTGACTGGCCATGATGTCGCTGCTCTAGCTCTTTCTCGGCTTAGAAAGTTCAGCCAAAGAATCAAGTTGTTGCGACAGAAAATCACCTGTACTTTTCATTTCAGCAACAAACGCGTCCATGACGGCGAACTGGGTTCTTAATCGAGTTTCCAATGCGCTCATACGCGTATTTAACTTGTCTCGTTCCGTTTCCAAATCTTTCAAATTACTTTCCAAGCCACTCTCTTTAGCGGCCAAGCTCGCAGAGGCCGACAAAATACCATCCAGAGAAGTGGATAACCGAGACGCCACCCCCTTGACAAATGACACGCCACCTAAGTTCCCGGTTGTGGACCCACTGATCAACAGGGTAAGGCCGCTAGCATTGCCTGTGCCTATCAACTGCTGGCCATTACCTGTCGCAACCACACCTCCGATGGAGCCTTGAACATCTACCGCAGAACTTCCAGATTTCTCTGCCAGTCCCAATTGTGACTCGAAATTCGTATCTATATTGGAAATAGTGACCGAAGATTTTATGCCATATCTGTCAGAGGTGAGAACGAAATGATCGGTATCAAACGATACAGTGACCTTAGCGCCCGCCTCTTTCAATTTACTATCTCCATTGATCAAACTTTGCAGTGCAGACGCCAACGTCGCGCCGGAGTAGCTCCCCTGAGACAAAGTTAATTGAGCCGACTGTGTGCCATCCACGGCGATGGCAAAAGTATCATTGTTATCATCGATGGTAATGGTACCCGCGTACCCTGATATCGCATGACCAGTGTACTGGCTTCGTGTGGCAAGCTGTGTCACCTCAACGCTGTAATTTCCTACTTCCGTATTGTCGGTGGCGCCGATAAAACTGACACTATTGTGTGTCGCCGTAGCCATCGCTGCGAATAGTTGCGCTACACCATCAAAATCCTCTGTTAACGATTGAGCTAGTTTTTCGCTGTCTAATTTGACGCTACCATCCGCTTGAGTTGACATACCAATGTCACTCAACGAAGTATAATTAGTTGTATAACTGGATAACATCTGATTAATGTCAGTTCTGATCGTATTTTCAATACCTCGTAGGATGGGATCGCCTATCAACAGGCCCGCAGATTGCGTTTCTGCGTTGTAACTAGATAATTGGTCCACCGTCTGCAACAACTCATTATAGGACTCTACAAAACCTTCAATGGAGGCTTGTACGGCATCGACATCATGAGCAATTGACAGCGATACTGGTTTACTGGCATCGGCTTTAGTTAATGATAAAGACACGCCTTTTATCGCTTCTGTCAATGTATTGTTGGCACTGGTAATCGCGAGTCCATTAATGCTTAACGCGGCATCCGCAGCGGCGACGTTTTCAGTCATGTTTGTTGCGCCACTGCTAAATACAAGTGCAGACAAACCACTGGTATCTGAATCGTTGGAATCTGAATCATCAACTGTAATTTCCATACTCTGTTTGACACCACTTTCCGAACGCAACATCAATCGATATCCGGTACCATCATAAACGATACTAGCCGAGACGCCTGCGTCTGCTTGATTAATCGCATCGCGCACTCCTTGCAGGGTATTATCGCCCGAGCCTATGGTAATGGTTGCGGTACTTTTCTCTGCATTCTGTGTAAAACTTGTATAGGTGTCAGTATCCACATCATAAACAGTTGTACCGAAACGAATCGTCAGTGTTCCTTCACCAACCGTATCGGAGATTGAATTGTAAGATTTGCTAGACAAACTATGCGCCTTCGCCAATGAGCTGACTGTGACTTCATAGTCTCCAGGTTCAGCGATAGTAGTCGTACTTGCCGAAAGTATTGTGCTATCACTCACACTGGCACTGCGTTTTAAAAAACTACTGACAGAGTTTAATCCAGACAAACCAGATTGAAATTTGGATAGAGCACTTTTTAGAGATCCGACTGCCGACAGCTTCGCTTGATATTCGGCCTCTTTCAGATCGAACCGGTTCTCAGTAGGTTGACGTTGTGCGCCAACTAGCTCTGTTACCAGACTTTCTATATCTATTCCAGATCCAATTCCAGTCACTGAAACCGATGGCATGGTCTTCCCCCTGCTGCTTGACTACCTATTGAGCGCGCAAAATCTATGCCTGCTCTCTTTAGACTTGTTCATCCACCATAAAAAAGAGATCTTGCATCTCTTCCATACGTTTGGATAACTCCAGGAATTCCTCGGAGGGGATCTGTCGAACTACCTCATCTGTCTCTTTGTCAATGACTTTTATCACCAGATGGTTGCTAGAGTCATCTACTTTGAATTGTAAAGAGCGTTGATGCATCTGAAACCGTTGATTTGCACTCTCCACGGCACGTTCTAGCGCTTTCTCTTGGCCGGTATTCCGAAGGTGACTCTCCTGCGGCAATTGATTGCCGCTATCGGCAAACTGTCTCTGGGCCACCCTACGTATGGGTTCAACTGGACTCACCGGCGATTTCTCGGTCTCGGTCGCGCCCAGCGTCTGTGGACTGATGACTAGAGCACGCACTGAACTGATGTCATTAGCCATGTTTCTTAACCTTCCACTGCATCGATTATTGCGGAGTGGTCACCGCCACTCCGCTTTAACCAATTGCATTTTTCGATAGTGAAAATGTTGAACTGATTCATTTTGCACTATCTTCATGATAAAGCCCATTCATTACTGAAGTAGACTCAACACCAACTGCGGTAACGAATTCGCCTGACTTAACATCGCAATACCCGCTTGTTGTGCGATTTGCGCTCGTGTCAACGATGCAGTTTCCAAAGCAAAATCAGTATCCATAATTCGCGAACGCGCCGCGGAAAGATTTTCTGAAATTGTATTCAAATTGGAAATCGTAGTTTCAAACCGATTTTGAATCGCACCCAAGCTACTGCGGATCTCGTCTATTTGACTCAACGCCCCGTCCACTACTGAAATAGCGTCATTGGCTCCGGTCTGATTGCTGATATCGACATTATCAATTGACGAAAGGGTACTGGTGTTTGCTTGGCCAGTATCCACATCAAATACCGTTACATTACCACCGGAAATGGTAGACGATGCATCTGAAGTGATATTGAAACTGCCGGAACTACGGAAAGTCACGGTACCGCCGACTACAGTGGAATCCTGATCACCACGCAGATTACCGCCGTCGTAGAGAGTAATGGCAGAACCGCCACCACCTGTGACAGTCATCGACGTTTCGGTGCCGTCAATATCTGAGCTAGAGGGACCAGCCGCAGCGCTGTGAGTGAAGCTTGTAATTTGAATATTCTCACCGGTCGTCAGAGCCAGTGAAATACCATTATTGCTGCCTGTTAGCGTTGCGGTGATGCCTGTGGTACCGGTCTGATCATTAATGGCTTTAGCCAATGAGGTTAAATCGCCTGTAGTGACCGTTGCACTGATGTTTGCAGCGGTAGTGTTGCTACCAAACAGACTAAACGTTACTGTACCATCGGTACTCAAACTCCCAATGCTAGCGCTGGTTGTGGCCTCTGCGGTCACCCCAGTGGTGGAAGACTCTGCATTGACCGCGTTGGCGATAGCAGCCGCCGTTGAATTCACACCAATAGTGGCGGTGCCAGAACCATTAGGCCCGACGATGGTCAATACTTGCGCACCAACTCGGTTGCCAAAATTGGCAGCGTTGCTGGTGCTGTCAGTGACGTCTGCAATAGCGACATTAGACTCATCCACGGTCACTGCTGTATTAGCGGCTTCGGTGAATAACTGATTGGCGGCAGAGGATTCAATGGTGTAACCCGCAGCCAGATAGATGTTAAGGATACCACTTGTTTGTACGGTGTCCGTTGCAGTATTAGCCGTAACCGCAATGGTGGTGGCCCCATCCAAACCTTGGGCAGTAAAAGCGGCATCAGCAGTACCGGTTGTATCGGCAGTAGCGACACTCACTGCGATATCAGCACCATCACTGTTACGTAATACTAAATCACTACTTCCATCTATAGAGGCCACTAGTCCGGCACCACTTAGAGTAGAGTCGGCGTTGATTGCATCACGCAAAGCGGAAAATATTTGGGACTCCGTGCTTGTAGCGGTGACGCCGCTCAACACCAATGCGGATGATGTTGCACCAGAGTTGACTGTAAAGGTAACGGCGTCACCGGAGTCAGCGCCGTCGGCATCTGCGGTCCAGGTAAGCAATTTCAACTCATTGTATGCAGTCGCAGTCACCCCATCAATGGCATTTAAATCAGTCGCAGTTGCGCTTGCTTGCTCGCCAGCAGAGACAGTGGCGGTGCTCACAGTACTTCCATCTGCGTCTTTCACGGTCAAGGTTTCACCGGTCAAACCGTTGGCAGTGGCGCCGTAAGCGGCTAGTTGTTGCGCTGCACCCACTTCAGCACCGTCGTACTGCACACGTGTGGTGCTGGTTGCGACGGCGAGACCATTGGTGGTGTTATCTGTGGTGACCGTGTTACTCCCTAAAGCGGTAGAACGTACGTCAGAAACGGAGACTGAGATAGTTTGATTGGCTTCGGAACCAATTTGAAAACTGGCATTGGTCAGAGAACCATCCAATAGTTTTTGACCGTTAAAGGTGGTGGTATTTGCCACACGGGTCAACTCAGACTTGAGCTGATTCACTTCCGACTGCAAAGAAGAACGGTCACTGGCAGAGTTAGATGAGTTAGCGGATTGGATTGATAACTCACGTATTCGTTGCAGGATGTTAGTCATTTCCTGCATCGCGCCTTCCGCAGTTTGCGACAATGATATGCCATCGTTGGCATTTCGAGATGCTTGATTCAATCCACGAATTTGCGCGGTCATCCGATTGGAGATGGCCATACCGGCAGCGTCATCTTTCGCGCTGTTGATACGTAGGCCAGATGAGAGACGTTGCAGGGAAACTTGTAAGGAACTTTGCGAACCGTTCAGGTTGCGCTGCGCCGTAAGAGACGCAATATTAGTATTGATGACCAAAGACATGGCATGTCCTCCGCAATGGATCCTGGATAATCCATCGCTTCTTCGCGCGGATATACAGGGACCACCCCTATATTTACCGCCTCCGATCCGGGTTATCGGCAACGGCCAGCAAAAGCTTAATCAATTGCCTTATTTAATGAGAATCCGAATATAAATGGAAAGTCGCTTCAATGATCTAACGCGTCACCGAGCTACTGGAGAAAATTAAACAAGGTAAGCGAAGTGGTACGGATATAGGCTTGTTGGGCAGCTTGCAGCGTCGCCGTTTGTAGACTTAAGCGGCTAATGGCTTCCGTCAGATCCAAATCGCGCACGGTGCTTAAGGTGGTTTCAATCTGAATGTTGGCTTGAACATTAGTATCCTTCTGTACTTCCAAGAAATTTAAGCGGCTACCAATCTGCGCTCGAACATCAGAAATTTGTCTAAGAGAACTGTCAATATCTGTCAACGCGCGCCCCAAACCTATCTGATAATTGGCCTTTTCTGCATCGGTGGACTGTGCGGCACCAAGGGTGCTAATGAAGTTGACCAACGTTTCTAACGGCGATTGGCTTTGACTCGGATCGATTTCAAACACATCCCCCACCTGTGGTTGACCCAATAGTTCCACTTGAATACCGTCGAAGGCAATGGATTGATCCGGCGTAAATGATTGCGCAGCTAATGTGGTCGCACCTGTCGTCACATTCACTACATCGTATGTATCCAATGCTGTAAAACGGATCTCGTAACTATCCCCTGTGAGGGCAGCACTATCGACAACACTTCCTTGGGTGACAACCCCATTTCCCGTATTACCAGCTGCGGCAGCGGTGACGAAAGACCCGTTACCATTTTTTGGCGTTAAAAAAACTGCATAACCTGAATCACTGATAGGTACGGATAACCCTGTGCCAATTTGAACGTGGCGCTGACCCTGGTCACCCGCATAATTCACGGTACCGTTGGTAATAGAAAAAGGTTTGGTACCCGTGGCATACCCGGAAAACATATAGTGACCGTTGCCATCTACTGAATTACTTAAATCCAGTAGTCCAGATAACAATTGTTCTACTTCAAAGCGAATAGCAGAACGTCCGTCCGCGTTCAATCCTGCATTACCTGCCGCAATACTTAAATCACGCGCGCGCTGCATCAGGTTTGAAATCGAATCGAGTATATATTCCTCTTGAAATAGCTGATTGGTGGCAGTATCAATATTCTTGTTGTATTGATCATTAGTCGAAGAGACAGCTTCTAAATCGAGAATTTTTTTCATCCCCGCAGGATCGTCTTGTGCTCTCGACACCCTTTTACCTGACGAAATTTGGTCTTGGGTAGTTAATACCTCAGCCTGCTGTTTGAGAATATTTTGCACGCCGGAATTAGCCAACAAAAAGTTTGATACGCGCATGCCTCCCCCTAGCTATTCACAATACCCAATACAGTATTAAATAAAGAATCGGCCACCGAGATCACCTGAGCCATCGCCGAGTAGAGTTGCTGGTATCTCAATAGATTTGCCGCTTCTTCGTCCAAATTCACTCCCGATAAGGATTCTCTCGTTCTAACGGCTTGATCTAACAGCGCCGTTTGAGCGGCCTCGCCAATTGCGGCTTGCCGTGCCTGGATCCCCACATCTGAGACACCAATGGTGTATGCCTGTTGCAGGCTGGTCGTACCGTTCAACATGGGTGTCTGATTTTTAATATCAAACAGTCGAAGCGCATTACGACCGTCACCGACACTGGTTAGATTAGGCTCCAATAGAAACTGATCTCCCGCCACTGGTTGGCCACTGATTTGAAAACGTGAACCGTTAACGGTGATATCCTGACCATCTACATAGGCCACACCTGCAGCGACCGTGGTTCCCGTTCCCACGTCTATGAGATCGTAGGTCGTCGCCGGATCATTAAATTGTATACGCATGGTATCTAATAAGTTCGCATCGGTGGGATCGATAATCTCCGATGCACTAATCACTGCCTCACCCACATTGCTAGTGACGGCTTGAGTGCGAGTCGGTGCCGCCGTCGCTAAACGAGCAGAATTGGAAAAGGCTAAGGCGATTTCGGCACCGGCATTACGCGTCGCGGACAGAGTCATGCGGTCTCCAGCTTGCACCGGGGTACTAGCGGTAATAGAAATATCTAAACCATCGACGGTGACATTAAATGGGGCAGGACCGGCGCCCAAATTTGTGGTAGTGCCATCACTCAACCGCGTAATTTGAAAATCTGTACCGTCGTAAAAAAGCTGGTAAGAACTGGCAATGAGTTGAGAAACATCACTAATGGACGCACTGGCACCTAGTCCACCGGTATTGTCCGAGGCGGCGATGACTTCCACGCTCGGGGCAACAAAAAGATCGGTGCCCAAACTTCCATTCACATCCATACCGAATCGATGGGTAGCATTGAAGGTTTGCGCCACGCCTTGTGCGATCAGTCCCACCTGATGGGCGGCCGTATCTAAAACTTCTTCTCTAAAGCGTAACAGACCGCCTAATTGGCCACCATTTATCCGTTCAGTAATCACTGTATTGCCGCCAAGATTTGTCAATACCACATCCAGATTTCGGGTATCTAATGCACTCAGTTCTGTGCCCAATGATTTATTTTCTCCCGCCACAACTAATGGTGAACCGTTGCTCAAAAACACATTCACCATGCCATCGTCCAGTTCCACCACCTGAATATCCACTAATGAGGATAGATCTTTCAGCAACCGATCCCGTTGATCGATGATGTCATTGGGTTCGCGGTTTCCACCAATGGAAATACCCTCTACCACGGATAGGTTTGCATCTGATATTTGTTTCGTAATGCCGTTAATGTCGCGCACCAGTGATTCCGTTTGTTGATTGAGATCGCTACGGATATCATTTAATCGCTGAGTGACGTCATTAAAACGTTCGGTCAGTGCGCGCCCTTCACTCATGACCTGATTACGTAATGGTATTGAGGCAGGCTCTGCGGCTAGTGCGCTTAACGAATCAAAAAAACGCTGTAAATGTGCATTAATATTATTTTCGGAATCCGATAAAATCGGATCGACCTGCTGCGCTAAACGACTATAAAACGCAAACTGTTCACTACTAGAGGTATAAGAGCGAATTTGCTGAACAGTGAAGCTATCAAATACACGACTGATATCGGCAACCTGCACACCTCGTCCAGAGAAGCCTAACCCATTAAACTCTGCGTCATTAGAAGAAAACTCAACGCGCTGTCTAGAATACCCTTCCGTACCGGAATTAGAAATATTGTGCCCGGTGGTCGCAATCGCTTGCTGATAAGACAACAGTCCTGTTAATCCAATACTTGAAATACTCGCCCCTGCCATACTGGTGTCCTATTTATCCGCCTGATTCTCTTGTGACCGAACGAATCCAGTCATTCTCTAACACATTAAGTAGTTTATTGGCATAGTGAGGATCAGTGGCATAGCCACTTTCTTGCATCGCAAGAACAAATGCCTGTGGATTGTCGCCACTTAACAATACCTCTTGATATCTTGGTGAACGCGAGAGAAAGTCAACGTAATCTTTCATGCCCGCCTGAAGATCCGCATATGCTCTGAAAGACTCCTGTTTTTTAACTGCGACTCCTTGTTCGTATTCGATGGTTTCTTTAATGACTTTTTCGCCTTGCCATCCATTGCCAGCCTTGATACCAAATAAATTAAAACTCGGTTCTCCGTTTGCTTTACGGATCATTGATCCACCCCATCCTGATTCCAACGCTGCCTGAGCGACTATAAATTTTGGATGGATTCCAAGCACATCTGCAGCATCCACCGCATAGGGATGGAGGGTCTCAACAAAAGATTTAGGCCCGTCGAACAGTTTTAGGTCCATGCTCGACTTCATTTCATGCTGAGCAAGATGAAGTTGTGATGATGCTGACAAGGAACTCAGAGGATAAACCGACGGCAATAGTTGTTCGCCTTGCGGCAAAGATTGTCCTTCTTTGAGAGTGGCGTTTGCATCTGTTTTTTCTTCGCCTTGTACGCCTCCCAACTGACGTACCATCATATCTGCCAAGCCAAAGCTACCACGCTTGGATAAATGTAAAGCTATTTGCTGATCATACATCTCATTATATGTATCTAGTTGATCACTGGAAAAAAGATCGCTCTTGATGGTAGCGTCCCGCATACTCTTGAGCATCATTTGCATAAATAACGCTTCAAACTGCTGCGCCGCTTCTTTCATTGCTTTTTGGCTACTATCCTTAGCACGACCTTCCAATCGAGCCAAACTCGCGAGATCAAAATAGGCTTCAGAGGCAGAGGCAGTACTATTCACAATGACCTTTCACTACTACAGTACTATGAGTTGAGCACGAAGTGCGCCAACCTCACGTAGTGCCTCTAAGATCGCGACAAGATCTCCAGGCGCCGCGCCCACTTCATTAATCGACTGAACGATGTCACCCAATGACACGCTATGTTCAAAAAGAAACATGCGGTTGGTTTCTTGAGCGATTTCCACTTCTGAAGAGGTGGTTACCACAGTCTCACCTGCGGCTAAGGGTTGAGGTTGGCTAACCGCTAAGTCCTCACCAATTGTCACGGTGAGGTTTCCATGAGTCACTGCGGCAGGCGATACGCGAACATTTTGACCGATGACCACTGTTCCGGTTCTTGAATTAATGATAACTTTTGCCGCAGCGTTACCAGGCTCTAGAGTCAGATTTTCCAACAATGAAACATAGGCAATCCGTTCCGGTGTACCGATTGGCGCCCGTACTCTTACCGTTGAACCATCCATTGCAGACGCCATACCTTCGCCCACCATACTGTTAATGGCATCCGCCATACGATGTGCAGTGGTAAAATCCGGATTATTTAAATTAAAATACAGTGCTTCGCTGGTTGCAAAATTGTTTGGAATGCCACGCTCTACGGTGGCACCATTTGGAACTCTACCCACGCTAGGTACATTCACAGTGATTTTAGAACCGTCCTCGCCTGCACCACCGAATCCACTGACGACTAAGTTTCCTTGCGCAACGGCATAAATTTCACCATCTGCACCTCTTAAGGGCGCCATTAACAAACTACCACCACGAAGGCTTTTTGCGTTACCAATTGAAGAAATGGTGACATCTATCTTTTGACCGGGCTTTGCAAATGGTGGCAGTTCAGCATGCAATGAAACTGAAGCAATATTTTTCAACTGCAGATTAGTCCCAGCCGGAATCGACACACCAAATTGATTCAACATACTGATGAGGCTTTGCGTCGTAAAAGGGGTTTGTGTGGTTTGGTCACCGGTTCCGTCGAGCCCGACGACCAAACCATAACCAATCAGTTGATTTGTTCTAACGCCAGCAATACTGGCAATGTCTTTTATACGCTCCGCATTCGCAAGGTGAGATACTAAGGTGAATATAAGGGAGAACATAATCACTATACTTTTATTCATCATTTTCTCCTTTTATTCAAAACGGCCAATACTGACTCATAAAGAGTCGGCTAAACCACCCATTGGCGTTCGCGTCCGCCAGAATACCCTGGCCTTTGTAATTGATTTGCGCATCGGCAATCTGACTCGACAACACACTGTTATCCGTTCGAATATCTTGTGACCGTACTATTCCGGAGACCTGTACCAACTCGATACCTTGATTCAAGCGCACTCGCTTTTCACCCCGAACACGGAGATTGCCATTCGCCAGTACTTCAGACACGGTGACGGTGATACTTCCAGAAAGGCTGTTACTTTGGCTGCTGCTGCCACTTCCTGCAAAATCCGCCGACGCATCAATGCTAGTCTGTAGGTTATTCCCAATATTTGTCTGTAGCGGAACGATTCCTGGTACGTTTAACTGCACACTACTACCGAAGAGAGTCGGATTTGCCATACTAGTGAACGAATCTTTCGATGCACTGGTGCTTGCAGTTTTGGAGGCATCTGTCTGTTCATTGAACACAATCGTGATCAAATCCCCAACACGGCGTGCCTTCTTATCTTCAAACCAAGTATGCGCCGAAACAGACTGATAAATAGCGCCATGATTGATGGTCATTGCCGTCACTTCTTCTGGACCGGAAGAAGAAAAATCCTCTATAGGCAACTCTATTTTCTGTGCGCATGCGCTGAGTAAGAAGAGGACTATCCAGGCCAGGTAAATACGCTTAGTCATATTCATTCACTTACAATGTTTGATTTACAAACTGCAACATGGAATCTGCGGTCTCTATGGCTTTTGAGTTCATTTCATAAGCTCTCTGCGCCTCAATCATACTGACCAGCTCTTCCACAACGTTGACGTTAGACGTTTCTAATGTACCTTGCGCTAACGAACCAAAACCCGTCGAGCCAGGTGATCCGGTTTGAGCTGCGCCGCTTGACGGTGATTCCTTGAATAGATTCTGCCCCACCTGCTGCAAGCCCGCAGGATTGATGAAATCGGCGAGCAACACGGTACCTAAAGTCTGTGGCGTCGGATCGCCACCCGCTACGGCAGTGACGACACCATCCACACCGACAGTGACAGAGGTCGCATTATTTGGAATAGTAATCGTCGGTTGCACCGGATAACCACTCGCAGTGACCAGCTCCCCAGAAGAATTGATCTGAAACGTGCCGTCACGAGTGTAAGTCAAATCCCCATTTGGCATGAGCACCTGAAAAAAACCTCGACCCTGAATTGCCAAATCAAGATTGTTATTCGTTTGAATCATGCCTCCTTGAGTAAATAACTTTTCGGTGGCAACCGTCCTCACACCTGTGCCTAATTGGGTTCCAGACGGTAACAAAGTATCTTGCGAGGAATTCGCACCCACTTGACGTAGATTTTGATAGATGAGATCTTCAAATACTACTCGATCCCGTTTAAATCCACTTGTGTTCACGTTGGCTAGATTGTTGGAAATAACCCCCAATCTATTTTGTTGCGCTTCTAAACCTGTCTTAGCGATAAACAGTGCCTGTTGCATTTCATCTTCCTTTTAGTGCTGTGCCATTCACTAACTAAATCTCATCAGTGCCGTACTTGCTCTATCCAGCTCCTCAGCATTACTCATTGCTTTTATCTGCATCTCAAAATGTCGTTGCATGGCAATCATATTGACCATCGATTCCACTGCCTGCACATTACTCATCTCTACCATTCCCTGCGCAACACGCACACTGGCATCTGCAACATACTCATCTGTTTCTGGTAATGAAACCAATCCATTTTCATCTTTCTGCAACTGATCCACAGGTGGATTGACCAATTTAATCCTGTCCAACACGACCGATGTGTCTGGACCGGATCCCAGGGGTTTGATAGAAATGGTGCCATCATGGGCAATGGACATGCTTTCAGCAGGCGGCACCGCAATGGGTCCACTATTCCCTATTAGGGCCTCGCCAGAGGCAGTGCGGATTAATCCAAATGGGTCCAGATGAAAATTGCCAGAACGTGTTAAGGCCTCATTGCCTTGCTGCGTTTCTACAACAAACCAGCCTTCACCCTCAACGGCCAAATCCAAGTCACGACCGGTGGTCCGCAACGGACCGCTCCTGAAATCTGTGCCCGCCGACTGCATCACCGCAGTGTTACGGGTAGGATATCCCGGCCCCTCAATAGCAGCCGAACGAAATGCCTGCAGATCCGCTTTAAATCCAGCAGTATTTGCATTCGCCAAGTTATTCGCGTGCAACGACTGCGCCTTATATGCCTGCATGGCGCCAGTCATTGAAGTAAAAACCATGCGATCCATCGATTAGCTCCTATTGTTAACGAATATTGATAATGGTCTGCGTGACTTGGTCAGTCGTTCGAATCACCTGTGCATTCGCCTGAAAGTTTCTTTGAGCCGTAATCATGCGCACTAATTCAGATGTCATGTCCACGTTGGACTCCTCCAAGGTCCCTGAGGACAGTAATCCAAGACTAGCCGATCCAGGCGCGCCCACTTGAGCCGCACCGGAAGTCAAAGTCTCAGTCCAGGAGGTTTCACCAAAGTTTTTTAAAGCTTGAGGATTGCTGAAGTTCGCTAATGCCACTTGTCCCAAAACACTGGACTGTCCGTTGGAAAAGCGAGACACGACCATTCCATTATTTTCCACATCCAAACCAACAAATCGTGCAGAAGCAAAGCCGTCTTGAATCAAGCCATTCACGCTAAAGGGATTCCCATATTGTGTTAAACGGGACAGATCCAAATCAAAACTTAAAGGGGAGGTCGCCCCACTCACGGCTGTCGCATCACCTGTCACCTCCTGTTCTACTCCATCTAAATCAACTGTAATTGGTATCGCTGAGGTGGCGACCCCACCCAATGCCAAGCCATTACTGTCAAAACTGATCTGACCAGACGCACCGGCTGCACCGCCATTGATAGTGACATTGTTAAAGGAGGTGCCGTCCAATTCCAGATTGTAATTCCAGGTATTGGAAACGGTATCTTTAGCAAAGTAGACAGTCATATTGCGGGGATTGCCTAATGAGTCATACACAGTTAACGAAGTCGCATCATTGTAGGTATTACTATTTGTGGGTACGATACCGCCAGTGATTGGCGGCACCGAATCATTCGCGGGAATATTCAAATTTAGTTCCGCGGCCGTGGTGGCGCTCGGGGGTAAGTTTGCGGTATCCACTTGCAAAGGTGCCAATGTGCCGGATAAATTGCCGGTGACATCGGTCGTGTAGCCGGACAGCTGAAATCCTAGATTATTGACGAGGTATCCTTCTCGATCCACGCTGTATGCTCCTGAACGACTATAGACAATGGTATCGCCCGCATGCATACGAAAAAAGCCATCACCATTAATGGCCAAATCCAGAGGATTGTCTGTATTGATTAAGTTACCCTGAGCAAATTGCTGAGAAATATTCGACAGTCTCGAACCGCTACCGATTTGACTGCTGCTACCCAAACTAGAAGACGAAAAGACTTCTGAAAATTCTGCTCGTGACTTTTTAAAACCTGTGGTTGATGCATTGGCTACGTTATTGCTCACCACATCCAAATCTGAACTGGCTGACTTTAACCCGCTCAATGCTGCGTTAAATGACATATTTCACTCCTTAACACTAATTACTGACCAATTTCCTGTATTTCTGTAAGACTTCGTGCACCGATACCAGCCAAATTCAAGGTCATGCTCTGGCCGCCATTGCCGAGCCTCACGCTGTCGACATTTGCTGATAAAGATGTTGTTAATTGTTCTCGCGAACTGCCCACCAAGGCGGTCACTTTGAACTGATATAGACCTGAAGGCTGTCGCTCACCCGCTTCGTTGGAACCATCCCAAGCGAACTTAAACGAACCTGAATCTAACTGTGACACATTCATCGTACGCACCACTTGACCTGCGGCATTGCTGATTTCTATCTTCATATCGCTGCTACCAAGGGGTACGTCCACTTCTCCGTTAACTAATTTACTGCCATCAAAATGTGTGGCATCCGCAGCCACCATTACCGATTGACCCACTAAGGATGAAGCTTGTAACGCCTGAGTCGAATGCATGGTGTTAACCAAACTATTCATGGAGCTCTGCAATCCCTGCACACCATCCACAGTACTAAACTGCGCCATCTGTGTTAAAAATTCTGTTTGTTCCATCGGACTGGTCGGATCTTGATTCTTTAACTGAGTCAGCAGCAATTGCAAAAAATCACCTTGCCCTAGCGCTTCATTTTTTTTATCTGCAGACGTTTTCGAGTCAACTTGGCTCGAGGTTAATGAACTCAGTGGATTGTTATCGATAGGCGTCATCTGCACTCTCCTATGAAATGTTTATCTAACGACCAATCTGCATGGTGCGCAACATAAGCTGTCGCGAGGTCTGCATGATTTCCACGTTATTCTGATAGGCTCGAGAAGCGGAAATCATATCTGCCATTTCCTGGATACTGTTGACATTGGGCAAATATAAATAGCCCTCATCATTGGCCATCGGATGCCCAGGAGAATAAACTTGTCTCGCAGGCGCAGAACTCTCTTCAATACTGCGAACCCGTACCATGCCCGGTGTGGCATCACCCTTTTCCGCTGATAAGACAGTTTCAAATACTGGATGTTTGGAACGGTATGCACCGGCTTCATTTGAACTTGCGGTTTCCGCGTTAGCCAAGTTACTGGATACCGTATTCAATCGAATCATCTGAGCCGACATGGCTGAGGCTGATATATTCATGCTATTAAAAAAAGACACTCTATTCTCCTCTCAGTGCAGAGAGCACCGATTTAGTCACACCTTCAATTCTGTCTAAAGCAAACTGGTAGCGCAGTGCATTCTCCATGAATTGCACTTTTTCTAAGTCTGCATTGACTGTATTACCATCCAGGGTAGGCTGAGTCGCATCGCGATAATAGACATCACCGAGCTGTTGAGTGGATTGCGAGGCAGCTAGATGTGTCTCGTTAGATCGTTTTAACGCCGCGTCCTTTGAATTGTGTACGGCGGACAACGCCGCACGAAAATCTAAGTCGCGCGCGCGGTATCCGGGGGTATCCACATTCGCCAGATTGGCAGCAATGAGTTCAAAACGTTTCGCGGAAACCGTCAGTGCCTGTTCGTGGACGCCAAAGAGAGTGTGAAAAGAAATCAAAATGGGTTGCTCCTATGAAAACTCTAGTTCTCTAGAAAGCAACGCTAATGCCAACTTTATTTTTCTATATTTTACCGATACTTAGTGAGGATAATCCACGAAGTTAGTGTAAAAACGGCAAGCTTTTTCCGCTCAACCGGCAACCAATTCCTTGCGTTGATAGTAGAGACCAGCACCATCCTTTACCAATTCGAATTCATCAGAATGGCGCACCAAGGATTCCGTGCTACCGAGAAATAGTGCCCCTCCTGGTTTCAACCGTCGTGCCACTCGGTGAATAATGTCCTTTTTGACTTCATCTGAGAAGTAGATCAACACGTACCTTAAAAAGATCACATCAAAGATACCTAAGGATTGGTAGCTGTCCATCAGATTCAAGGGCTTAAAACTAACGAAACTCTTTATTTCAGGGCGCACGGTGCTCACGTTACTTCTATCGGTGGTGAAATACATTTCACGAAAGGAAGCCTTACATCCCCGGGTCATGGATAAGTTATCATATACACCCATACGTGCCACGGCTAACGCAGTAGGTGAGATATCGGTAGCTATAATTTCAATACCAGAGGAGTTATGCTTGGATTCCAGATTAAGATACTGCTGAAAAGAGATACTGATGCCATAAGGCTCCTGCCCAGTGGAACAGGCCGCAGACCAAATTCGAATTGGCGCGTCACCATTGATCTCTTCATATTTGCGAAACAGTTTACATTTAAGAGTGTCAAAAGGATAGGTATCTCGAAACCATGAGGTTTCGTTTGTAGTCATGGCATCGACAATTTTTTTTCTAAGGATTGCGTGACGCACCTCCCCCGCTTTGTCCACAAGTTGCCGCACGGACTGGAAACCATTTTCCTCCATCAAATCTTCTAATCGATGCGCCACCAAATACTTTTTGCTTGGCGAAATGACAATACCGGACCATTTTTCGAGAGACTCGGCAAACAGACCAAAATCACTGTCGCTTATTTGGTAGTCAATTAATTCTACTGTGCTCAATACTAGTGCTCTTTATCGCCACGAATTCATCATAGACCCCTTTATATTCACATTTTAGACCTGTAGCCTAGCTACCCCAGAAAAATTTTCCCATAGATGCAGATGTAATAGATACCTGTTTCCACAAGCTTTCTTAAGGACTTATGCGTCCTGCAACTCTGGTGTCCCCCAAATAAGATGGCTTAACACGGCACCTAATTTCTTGGGGTGGAACTTGGGAATAAATTGATCCGCACCGGTTTTCAATGCCGCCCGTTCGTTAAAACTTCCACTGATTGAACTGTGGATGATGATATATAGATCTGCCATCTGTGGATTCGACTTGATCGCTCGTGTCAGGGCGTAACCGTCCATAAGAGGCATTTCGATATCGGATATCACCGCACCATATTGCTCGGTCACGCAGCCACCTTGATCAACAACCTCCAAAAGTTTTTTTAAACCCTCTTCGCCATTCACTGCAAAATCAACCCGCACATCTATCTTTTCTAGAGTTCTTTCGATCTGTTTGCGAGCGACCGCAGAATCATCCACCACCAACACAGACGGAGTAAGTAGCGGCTCAGCCATTTCCGCATGTTTTGACAAGTCGTTCACTTCAATCTCGATAGGTGATATCTCCGATAACACACGTTCGACATCTACGATACCAACTAACTCATCCTCTTGAGTCGTCACTGCAGTCAGATAGGTGGTCGATCCGGTTCCTTGTGGAGGTGGCGTGACGTCTTGCCAATCGACATTCACTATATGCTCCACTGATGAAACCAGAAATCCCTGGGTCACCTGGTTAAATTCAGCGATAATGCAATAAGCGTTCTGCGTATTCTCGATAGGCGGTAAACCAACTGCCTTGGAAAGATCGACAATGGAGATTGTCTGCCCACGCAAATGGGCAACGCCGATCACATTTGCATGCGCATCGGGCAATCGATTCACTTGTGGGCAGTTAATCACTTCTCGAATTTTAAAGACGTTAATGGCAAAAGTTTGCGGACAACGCAACTTAAAGAGCAACAGCTCCAACCGATTCTTACCCACCAGATTAGTACGGCGATCAACATCTGCTAACATGTCTACCATGGATCTTCTACCGGTTTTTTTAATTACATAAGGACTATGCTGTTATCGGCGACAAACGCACTAGCTGAAGCCAGAGTCTGGTGCAAGATTTGCTTTCTTATTGAGAAGAGAATCCCCGTCAGGCAACCCGATAGTGATACCTATGTTTGAATATTCTGCTCGTTTTATCAGAAAAATAATCATTCTACCCTTCCAGGGCCTGTTATTTATTTTATTTTTCAGCAATCTATTAAATGCCAACCCTTCTCCGACAGTAGTCCCGGCATATTATTCTATTGACGAATTAAAACACTCTGCAGAACGCTATTTATTCTCATTGCATCAACAGTCCGGCGGAAAGCTGGAAATTAGCTTCAGTGAGCTGGACTCGCGACTCAAACTACAACGCTGTGACCATGACCTCTTGCCTGAGACTGTGAACCCACAATCTAACCATCTTGGTCGAGTGTCGATACAAATACGCTGTACTGCACCGAAACCATGGAAGATTTATCTCAATGCACAAGTTGACCTGTGGCGACCAGTGGTGGTTTTTCGTCGCTCCCTCACCAAAGGCTCTTCTGTTCAGACCTCAGATCTGCGCTTAGAACGCCATAACTTGAACCGACTGCGCAATGGCTATTTTACTTCCATAGAGTCCGTATCGAATCTCACACTCAACCATAGTGTGAGACCCGGCCAGATAGTGACCGCATCTAGTGTCAGCGCGCCTAAGCTAGTAAAAAGAGGGGAGTTGGTACGCGTCATTAATCAACGTCAGGGTATTCGCATCGAGTCCAAGGGTTATGCGCAAAGGGACGGTGCTCTAGGAGACAGAGTACCCATCAAACATATGCCGAGCGGTAAAATTATCAATGCACAAGTCACCCATCGCGGTATTGCGACAATTTCCCCGAACAACAGATAGCTTCCCACCGAAAAATAGCCCCTTGTGGAATTTCATAAAATCCGCACAATGGTTCACCTAGCCATTCATTCAGTGAAAGCAAGGATTTAATCGATTTAAAGTTAATCAACGAATCGGTCGACACCATAATCGGTGGCGATATGATAAAAAGGTGTTCTCCATGGGCAATAAAATCACTCCACCGAATGTAGTTACTCTACCCACTCCATTGAATAAAACACCGGCGCGACCAGAACAACAAGAAAACAACAATAAAACAATAATCGATATCAATAGTCATAATAAAGATACGCTCAGTCTGTCTGAAGAGGGGAAACGCATGTCGAAGCAGTTCAGCGAAGGATCTCATGACAGCTTACATCTGAATCGTGTAGCTGAAGTAAAACGAGCCGTTAAGAATGGCACCATCAAGATTAACGACGATAGTATCGCGGAACGTTTATTGCAAATAGAAGGAGAATTATCTATCACCGACAAAAAAAAGTAAAAGGAGTCTCTCCTTGGCAAACACACTACCGACTGATATTCAGTCACTACTCCAATTAGAAATTAAGGCTGTCGATAAAATTCATCACATGATGTTGCAAGAACATCAATTATTAATCGCTCGAGATTCGGAATTACTCGAAAGATTAACTGCAGAAAAAATTCAGGTGATGCACGAAATTGAACAAATCACTTTACAACGACTTGCACTGTTGGAATTGACGCCTCATTCGTCCCGGCAAGTCATAGGAGAACAGCTTGCTAACCTGTGTCACAATGACCCGAACACGCTGAAGCTGTGGGAACAACTACAAGAACTAGCAAAATCTTGTCAACTTCAAAATCAAAAAAACGGGGCAATCATTGCTGCCAGCCAAAATGCCATTGGTCAACTCAGGAAATTGCTCCGTGGTGATACATCCGGCCTCACTCTCTATGGCTCGAAGGGTGAATTGAACGAAACTTTAGACTCCCACCCCCTTTCCTCTGCCTAATTTCTGCCGATTGATTGGATAAGACCCAATACTTATCTGATTAGACATCATGACACTCAAACCGGTTTCGCCTTCGACTCAATATCGGGGGAAACTAAAAGGCCAAGCCATTCGTTCAGAGGAGGCAATCAGCCGGATCCTGAGGCGACTGGCTCGAGCGGGGAATCTAGTCACGCTTGAATTGCCCAACAAGAGTAGACCTTTTTCCTCCTTTGTGATTGCATCCAACGCTAAAAAGCATGTCCTCACCTTGGATCAAATCAATAGTCAATCCGCCCATAAAGAGTTTCTTGCACATAAACAATGTGTGATCACCTGCAAATTGGGTGGATGCAGCATTGAATTTGCAGTGCGCCTGGTTGAGTTTGAAACCCTTGGTGGACATGGACAATACCGGGTAGAACTCGCCTCTGCTATCCATAGTCTGCAAAGACGAGACTCTTACCGCACTTTGGTATTTGGAGATTTTTCACCAAATGTCTTTCTCCAAGATGCACGCTTTGGTGAGTACCAAGGCTACCTGATTGATATCTCAATGGAGGGAATCGGCGTTCGTTCAGAAAGACATCAAGATTGGCCTTTTGTACGAGGTGAAGAGATCAGCAGGTGTCATATTCGTCATAGCATTGTAGATGTGACGACCACATTAGAAATAAGGCATTTACAAAGACTTTCGTCGCTACAGTGCTACAAAATGGGTGCCAGGTTTCTCAACTTGACGTCGAGCCAGAAAAAAATAATACGTGAGGCGGTGATGTCGTTGCAACTGAAACAGTTGCACACTTAACTGACCCTCTATCTAAAACGACAAGAGTCACAAATACGCGGTTTTCCAGTGTCGATACCCGATACGTAGACCCAATCATATCCATTCAACGCAATTCACGTGTGCGATACAAAGGACTTTCCACTGTTTGTCGGTAAAACTCATCTGCATCGATTGGCTTAGTCGAAACAGGCATCCAAAGTGTGTTATCTCTAGGCGCATATTGTAACTTTCGCAAATCGACCCCCTCCTTTCTTGCCTCCTCTCTAAATTGAAGCAAAATTTCAGTCGCATTGAATTGTGTAAAATCTTCAATGGCCAATGCCGTCGTGGTCACCAATCGATTGAGTTGTACTCGATCCAATCCTTTCAATCCGACTCGATCCAGATCCTTTAAAAATGCACGCACCAGTTCTTGATTGCTCCGGATTCGACCGCTACGTTTTAGTACTTTAAGCTCTCGTGATATGATGTGGTTGAGTTCATTTAACTTCCCTTGTTTATCAAGATCTGCCATTCCATCAATTAGATCATCAATGGTTTCAAGCTGACTAAAATCTAAAGCCGCAAGTGCGCTGATTAACTCCAGCATCACTGGCGGCAATCCCGTACCCACTACACCAAAGCGCGGACCCGCGCCCGAAAAACGTTCCTGGTACTCGATACTTTTTCTATCGTCGCGATAATAGAGCTGCCATTCCACTCCTTTGGCAAAATGGATGAACAATCCATCCGTTGCAAAAGGTAAGACATTGCTTAGGTAAAACCCCCAACCCTCGCCGCTATCCAACCACAACCATCGCCCAGGAAAATGCAGAGTGTTCATTAAAATTTCCGCTTGCGACATCTTGCCATCCACTAGTGGCAACGCATTTCTAGCGTCCAATCTGTCCACTCCGAACGTAGCACCATTTAAATTCACAAAATCGACGAATAGACTAAACTGTGGATCCCGCAGAACTAACGAAACATATTTAGCCACTGCAAAACTATTCCCAGAAAATCTACTGCGAAATTTCATTGCTTGTTCATACAGTGCTAAATTGAGCTGCATCGATAGCAAAGGTAAATTCGCAACCTTAATTGTCGTTTCTACCAATGCTGTCGCACGAACAGGCCCATCGACCACACCCACAACTGTTGCTTCTATGTTGTTGGCAGTATCTAAGGCAGCTCGAAAGTTTTGATGTACAAATCCCGAATCCAATTTCACATACAAACTGTCCCAAATGTTATCTGAAACATTGCCATTCCATTTGGCATGGATAGATTGAATATTAAACAGATTTTTCGGATCAGCGGTGATTTCATAATGAGCGGATCGAAACCTAGCCGCTTCAGCATCTATTGAGACATAGTCCAGACGACTTCTACATGTTTTCCCTCGCGCTATATAGACATATCTCACCTCGTGCTGCGGTAGAGTCACCTCAATCTCAAACCAAAGTTCGACGCCTTTGGGTGTTTTATGTGTGTCTTGATTAAACTTAACCGTCCCGGCATCACGATACATAAAGATCAACTCATCAGTACTATCTAAATAGCCGAGACGTCCGGCGGGTGCGTAGCGGGTTACTCCTGGCACATACACCAATCCAGTTTCATCATATTCATCAATCTGAAATGGAATCGGTACCAGTTGATTTCCCTTGACTGCGAAAACGGTAAAATCCCCAATCGCCTCTCCAATCCCTAAAGGCCACTCACCACCTTTAATGACGATAGGCAGCATCTGGGCAAAACTATCTAAATGCTGCGTCGCTGCGACGGGATTCTTCTGATCTTGGGTCGCCTCTTTTTCAACGCATGGCATGGAGGTTCCCTCAGCCGAACTGGGTATTGTGTCAGCGAATAGGAGGCCATGCCATCCCATCCATACGGACATCGCTGTCAATAGTACTATTGTTCTCAACGGTTCACCTGAATTTTGTCGATAACACAGTCTTAATCTAAACAGAACATTACTATACATAGCCATAGATTAAATAATTCTGATGATGACAAATCGGTTAACTATAACAGCTATGGGGGTCAACCGTAGTGATAATTGACGGCAGGATGTACTCTCTAGGGCTAAGCGCTTAAACGTTATCTGATTCGATTATAGCTTGAATCATATTGAGTTTGCCAAAGCTGATGAGTAGGAGTAGAGATTTTGCTTTTAGGTAAAAAATCCATCCATTGTGCAGTTGTTGACACCAGAACGCCTACGACGACAACCAATCCTAAAGCAATAAATAAATCGGGTTTGCGTTTTCGACCAATCATCTCTACTTAAAGACTTTCTAACTATTATTTTATGATTATTGAGACTGTCGGTTACAATCTTCTCCTTTTTTGAATAACGGCAAGCAGTTGGTTTTCTATACGAAGGGGCGCAAATCCTTCCACTCGAATGTGCAAAAATAATAACTGGCTCACACTTTTTGCCCCCATTGACCTGCGTGGGTGTTCTATGCGGCAGTTTTTGGCAACTTGGAATGCCGCATGATTGCCTCCAGAAGCGCGATTCGATCCTGTCCCCAAAGGGCAACGTCGCCCAACCTAAAAGAGGGCACGCCCCACAAACCCAGACGATTGAGCGCATCACCATTGGCGTTTGTCAGAGAGAGCAGATCGGCATTCGCCTCAAAGTCGAAAGCTTGCTGCCAATTTAGTCCTGCGCGCATTAGCAATATTTTCAGGCCCCGATCGTTCGACACATCAAGACCTTGGCTCCAAATTCCTTGCGAAATTTCTTTAATGAATTCGAGTGGCCGTTGTTGCTGCTCTGCAAACTGAAAGATCTTCAAACATCGCTCTACTCCTCTGCCCAAGGGATCACAAAATGGTGCAAATGGAATCTTTTTCGATACGGCTTCCCGGTGACAATCGGTGATGATGTAGAGTTGCTTCACACGTGGTAGTGGCACGCCACGCATCACCATCGGCAATACCGGACGAACACGAATTTTCAATTCGTATCGCTTTTTCAGATCAATAATCTGCGACACTGCCAAATAAGAGTATGGACTACGAAAACTAAAGAAAAAATCCAGTTCATTCGTGTCTACTTTGGGCACGGATGGGGCCGTTGCCGCTGTTAAGAATAACGAATCCTGCTGTGTATGACCTCGACTCACCAACCGGCGGTGCAAATGCTGCAAGCGATCTAACACGCTGAACCATTCACCTTCGAAATAGAACATGCCGCCCAAGTAGTGTCCCAGTCGTCGCTGAAATTGAGCATTTTCTGCCAATTGATTGGCAATGTGGGTATCGGAAACGGCAGCTATGGTGTCACTGTCTCGCGGCAGGTTTTCCCGCCACATGCTTCGACTCAGTGGCAATGCCTGCTCCAGGAACTGATGACCTTCGTGACACTCAATCAATGCCTGATAAAAATTTAAAAACTGCGTCACGTCCAGCTGAGCACTGGATGGCCAGTCCGTTATGCCATAATAAGCCGCCATCATTCTCACGTCCCTCAGCTTATGTTGCCGGTAAAGAGATAAATCATTGACCACGTCCGGTTTGGCAGGGGGCACCAAATAGACATGAATTGGCAACGAGATCTTTTCCATGATCAGCGGCAGCACTCTAATTGCAAAGTGAGAAGCGGGATCGGACACATCCAGAAACAGGGCAAGACTTGCAGAATGATGAATGTTTTTATAGTGGCGATGATGGGTTGCCCGAATCAGGCGAATACCAGTAGAAGACAGAAGAACTTGAGTGAACTTGCTTTGAATACGCTTATTAATAGACATGGCCGATCTCTTGAAGCGCCATTCACATCTCTCCTTACATAGGCGGCATTCCAGGTGGCATACCGCCACCAGGCATTCCTCTTAACATTTTTTTCATCGCGCCCTTTTTATTCATACGTTTCATCATTCGTTGCATTTGATCAAACTGTTTTAATAACTTATTCACGTCCTGAACTTGAGTACCAGAACCAGAGGCAATACGTTTTTTCCTCGACCCTTTTATCATTTTGGGAAACGTTCGCTCCTGGGGGGTCATGGAGTTGATGATGGCCTCCATCCTCACCAACTCTGAGTCGTCGACATCCTTTTTCGCGTGTGCAGGTAACTCTCCCATACCAGGCATTTTATCCATCAGCGAAGTGAGTCCCCCCATATTGCGCATCTGAACCAATTGGTCGCGGAAATCTTCCAGATTAAACCCTTTGCCACGTTGTAATTTTTTCGCAAGTTTTTCAGATTTTTTCTTATCCGCAGTGCGTTCCACCTCCTCGATTAGAGACAGCACATCACCCATGCCTAAAATGCGGGAGGCGATTCGATCTGGATAGAATGGCTCTAATGCTTCTGCTTTTTCGCCCACGCCGAGGAACTTAATGGGCTTACCCGTAATGGCACGAATCGACAGCGCTGCCCCACCTCTGGCGTCACCATCGATTTTTGTGAGCACGACGCCGGTTAAGGGTAACGCATCATTAAATGCTCGCGCCGTATTGGCCGCATCCTGGCCAGTCATACTATCGACCACAAAGAGCGTTTCAGTGGGCTTCACGACCGCATGGAGTTGCTTAATTTCCGACATCATCTGTTCATCGATATGAAGCCGACCAGCGGTATCGAGGATAACCACATCAACAAACTGCTTTTTAGCCGCCTCCAATACCGCATGAGCAAT
This sequence comes from Thiotrichaceae bacterium, assembly GCA_041940025.1. GTDB lineage: Bacteria > Pseudomonadota > Gammaproteobacteria > UBA5859 > UBA5859 > UBA5859. Next base: position 147,289 of record JBGTSY010000004.1, read on the forward strand.
TCGTACTGGCGCTTGCGCGGTGCTGGTGGGAAAAAACTCCACGCCAACTTCTTTGGCAAGGGTTTCAAGCTGATCGATGGCTGCAGGCCGATACACGTCTGCGCTCGCCACCAGAACACTTTTTTTCTGTTCTTTCAGTAAACGGGCCAATTTGGCCACGGTAGTGGTTTTACCGGAACCTTGAAGTCCGGCCATTAAAATCGTCACAGGAGGCTGAGCACGCAAATTCAGCCCTTCATTGGCGTCTCCCATCACGTGCTCGAGTTCCTTTTGCACCACACCAATGAATGCCTGTCCTGGTGTCAGACTACCGAGAACTTCCTGTCCAACGGCTTTTTCCCGAACAGTCTCAACAAACTCTTCCACCACCGAGAGCGCCACATCCGCCTCAAGTAGCGCCATGCGCACTTCCCGTAGCGCGTCTTTAATATTTTGTTCTGTAATTCGGCCTTGTCCTCGCAGATTTTTCAGCGTTGAACCAAGGCGTTCCGACAAGCTTTCAAACATAAATTTCTATTCTCTTGTTATTCATGTGTGATCCGATATTGGCCTCATTATAGGCAAAAATAAAACTGTTGACTGCCCCCAATCAGACTTCAAGGTACCACCAACATATGAGATGATAATCGACATGATGGATTCCTCAATACTTACCATGAGCACAGTCGGCGCCTATTTGGCGGGTACAGCCTTAATCGGAACTCAGCTACGAGCCTCTAAACTACGCCTGAAAAGTTGGATCCTCACCATTGCCACAATCGCCCTGGTGGCCCATGGACTCAGCCTCATCTCAACGCTTTTTACCTCAATGGGCACCAATGTCAGCCTCAATAATATGGCTTCACTGGTGAGTTGGATTGTGGCCGTTTTGGTGGTGATTGAGTCCCAAAATGAGCGGGTAGAGGGCCTGTTAGTGACCGTATTCCCCCTGGCTGCGATTACCGTTGTACTGGCGTACTTTTTCCCAGGTGAAAAATTGATCTCTAATCCCACCTCCAGTTTGCAATGGATCCACATTATGCTGTCGATATCTGCCTACAGCTTGCTCAATTTAGCAGCGCTTCAAGCGTTATTGTTGGCACTACAAAATGCACAACTGCACCACAATCCCACTAGCATACTGTTACGCGCATTGCCTCCATTGCAATCGATGGAAAACCTGCTATTTAAAGTGATTGTAACCGGATTTGTCTTTCTCAGTCTGTCTCTGCTCAGTGGCGCTTTTTTCGTAGAGGATCTTCTTGCACAGCACCTAGCACATAAAACGGTTCTGTCCTTATTAGCCTGGTGCCTATTTGCCATTTTAATTTGGGGTCACACACGCTATGGCTGGCGGGGAAAAATTGCCGTTCGCTGGACACTGGGCGCGTATTTTTCATTGATGCTAGCCTACTTCGGTTCGAAATTTGTATTGGAATGGATTCTGCATCGTTAAAACCATGCGCGCAACACTTGACAGCCTGGCAATTAATTCGTAGAACGGTACCCCTTCCCACACTGAGGCTCATTCTTTTTTGTTACACGACATACCTTTACTCTACCTGTTTCTATTTCTTCTTGTTCTACTCGTGATATCTGCCTTCTTTTCAGGTTCGGAAACGTCGATGATGAGCCTGAATCGCTATCGACTCAGGCACCTGGTAGAGCAGAAAAATCGCAAAGCCATTCGAGCACAACAATTACTTGAAACACCCGATCGACTCATCGGGGTGATCTTGATTGGTAATAATTTAGCCAATATCCTCGCTTCTTCGGTCACCACTCTAATAGCTTTGCGTCTCTATGGTGATGCGGGCGTGGCCATTGGTGCCGGACTACTCACCTTCGTGGTACTTATCTTTTGTGAGGTGGCACCAAAAACCCTTGCGGCACTCAATCCTGAACCGTTCGCTTTCGCAGTCTCCGGGATACTAAAAAAACTGCTAGTTTTGCTCTATCCGATTGTTTATACGGTCAACCTTATTGCTAATAAGGTCCTGATACTACTGGGACATAGTCAAGATGAACGTGGCGCAATCGACCTCAGCACCGATGAGCTACGCACCGTTTTAAATGAAGCTGGATCACTCATATCAGATCGTCACCAACAGATGCTATTGAGCATCCTCGATCTTGAAAAAGTAAAAGTTGAAGACATCATGATTCCCCGTAGCGATGTCATCGGAATCGATATCAATGACGAGTGGGAAGATATTTTAAGCTTGTTGACTGCCAGCGAACACACTCGATTACCTCTTTATAGAGACAATCTAGATGCCATAATCGGCGTTGTTCATATACGTAATATATTGCATCAATTGGAAAAGCTTACTGCAGAAGAAGGCAGAAACGCCATTCTCGCAGTGGCGAGAGAAGCCTATTTTATTCCTGAAGGCACCCCCTTAAATGTTCAGTTACTCCATTTTCAACGGCGCAAAAGACGTATGGGTCTAGTGATTGATGAATACGGTGATATTTTAGGGCTCGCCACCTTAGAAGATTTATTAGAAGAAATCGTTGGCGAATTCACCACCGATAAAGCGGATAAGCTGGATGAAATCTTCCCGCAAAAGGATGGCTCCTACTTAGTGGATGGCGGCGTGGACATTAAAGATCTCAATCGACGATTAGAGGTGGGCTTGCCCACTGACGGTCCTCGAACCTTGAGCGGACTCATTATTGAAATACTAGAAACCATCCCCGAAGCCAATGTCAGTGTATTAATTGATGGTTATCCAGTGGAAATATTACACACTAAAGACAACATGGTTAAGAAAGCGCGCATTGAGCCTCACCTCAGAGCGAAAATAGTTGCCAAAAGAAACCGCTATTCAGTGCCGAGTTAGCCCCACTGATCCACTCCCCTGCTAAGGATAGCCCATGACACAAGCACACCTAACCCGCAATATTTTATTGGGCATGCTCATTGGTGGATTACTTGGCGCCGCGATGAATGCCTGGATGGCGGATCTGCCACTGATTGAAACCTACCTGGTGGAGGGTCTGTTTAAAATTATTGGCGGACTCTTTATCGCCAGTCTAAAAATGATAGTGGTGCCTCTAGTGACGTTCTCCTTAATAGCAGGCGTGTGCAACATCGCAGATGTGAATACACTTGGTCGAGTGGGCATTAAAGCCTTGGTGTTATATCTGCTTACCACAGCTATCGCCATTACCTTAGCCCTATTTCTAGCCTCAGTCATACAGCCGGGGACGGGGTTTGTAATGGATTTGCAACAGATAGCGACATTCCAGCCTAAAACACCGCCCTCCTTTAGTGATGTGCTAATCGGATTAGTGCCAAGCAACCCGGTAGCCGCTTTTGCTCAAGGCGAGATGTTACAAATTATTCTCTTTAGCATTCTATTCGGCATATCCATACTCATGGCTGGCGAAATAGGAAAACCCCTAATCGACACCATAGAAAGACTGAATGAAGTGATGATGCGCATGGTGCTGATGATTATGAGTCTCGCACCTATTGGGGTATTTTGTTTGATTGCCAGAACGTTCTACCAACAAGGACTAGAGCTTATTGTGCCGATGATTGGTTACTTTGGAACTGTCATTGCGGCGCTTTTCATACATGCCTCTGTTAGCTACAGCGGTCTATTATTAATACTTGGTCAACTGAATCCTGCGCTTTTTTATCGCAAAATTAGAAACGCCCAACTATTTGCCTTTAGTACGGCCAGCTCCAATGCAACCATTCCCATCACTCTACGCACTACCGAATATCGCCTCGGGGTGCGCAATTCAATTGCCTCTTTTACCGTCCCTTTAGGCGCAACTATCAACATGGATGGCACTGCAATTATGCAGGGTGTCGCTGCAGTTTTTATCGCCAATGTTTACGGAATCGATTTAAGCTTGTCGGCTTATATCACTATCGTCGGTATGGCGGTACTGGCCTCTATTGGCACCGCAGGCGTACCGGGAGTGGGACTCATTATGTTGGCAATGGTACTCAATCAAGTGAACCTACCTGTAGAAGGCATCGCACTGATTATCGGGGTGGACCGTTTATTGGATATGTTACGCACCGCAGTCAACATCACCGGCGACGCCACGGTCACTTGCGTGGTGGCCAAATCTGAGCAAGCACTGGATTTAGAGATCTACCAAAATCCAAATGTCGTACTGGATCAGGAAGTGCACTTGCCCCACGAAAAAACGTAGATCTGTCTCAGACAACTGGGCGAAATAAGCGCTGACAATTCTCAGTGGTTTTAGTTGCGATAGTCTCAATAGACTGTTGCTTCAGTTCCGCAATCTTTTTTGCCACTTCAATGACATGCTTCGGGTGATTGGCCTGCCCCCGGTAGGGTACCGGAGTGAGATAAGGTGCATCTGTTTCTATCAGCAGTTGAGACAACGGCACTCGCTTCACAACTTCTCGAAGCGCATCCGCACTTTTAAAAGTAATGATACCTGAAAAAGAAATGTACCAACCCAAATTCAATATCTGCTCCGCCATTTCCCAGTCTTCTGTAAAACAGTGCAACACGCCTTCTATGCCAGCAGACGCATGTGCAAATAGAATATCTAATGTATCTTGTTTTGCCTCACGGGAATGCACAATCAGAGGCTTGTTCAACTCTGTAGCCAATTCTATGTGAGTTTCAAACAGTGCGATCTGTCGCTCGCGAGAATCGGCACTATAGTAGTAATCTAATCCTGTTTCTCCGATGGCCACTATCTGAGGTTGCTGTGCAGCGTGAAGAAACTCCGGCCACTCAAACGACGGCGCTTCGTTCGCTAATGGATGAATGCCTATACTACCATGGACATCCGGATTGGAACGGCAAATATCGATGACCTGAGACCAATTTCCTGGATCGACGGAGACGCATACTAAACCAGTGACACCGGCTTGCCTGGCTTCCGATAAGATGGAATCTAGTGGGCCTAATTGTGAATAATCGAGCTTATCTAAATGGCAATGGGAATCAAAATACATAATCTCAGAGCGTATGGGTGGGGCGCTCTGATGTTAACATACCTGCAAGGTGAGTTTCGATTTTAGATCGAATCATTTCGGAGTCGTTTTCGCTAAACTCAATACCGATTCCCGGTGAGCGATTGTTACCTGCACCAGGAGGTGTGATCCAAATGATTTTACCTGCCAATGGTATCTTGTCAGATTCTTCTAACAGGTTTAACAAAATAAATACGTCTTCACCCAATTCATAATGCTTCGCGGTGGGCACAAACAATCCGCCATTGGGAACAAAAGAGAGATAGGATGCATGCAATACCGCTTTATCTCTGATATTGACCGATAAAATACCTCTGCGTGCCATAGGTTACCTCTGACTAGAAACATCTAAGCGAAACATCGCTTGCCACTCTAACAACAAAGCCTCCCAGGCCAGTTGTCGGTTTAATCCGGAATGAGTCTGTAACAGCCGGTGCTGTTGCGCGATCCTATCCAGGTACTCTATTAATCGACCAACAGACACCTTTTCTGAATGTTCGCTCAATAACCGTAATTTTTCTGGTACCTCCTTCCTCGGATCCATTCGTTTCAGAATCAATATGCTAATCAATTTAGAAAACCAACTTAGGTGAATACTGTGATCTTTGCTAAAGGAATTTGCCAAGGCGGATACGGAGGCACTCTGAACCACAAGGTGCTCCAGCCCCTTAGCCAAGGGATCCAACTCAGAAAAATTAGATTCAATCAATTGCAGTGCTGTAAATGGCGCTCCTGGGGCCAAACTAATGGCCAAGCTAATATCATCGTCGTTAGATCCGCTCTGTTTTAACCAGTCGATCAGCTCACTATCTGTCGGTTGCCTTAGTTTTTGATGCTGACATCGGCTGCGTACCGTAGCCACTAATCGATCAGGCTGAGTTGTGAGTAACATAAGATAGGTATGTGCAGGTGGCTCCTCCAACGTCTTCAGCAGTGCGTTAGCAGCATTGGCATTTAACTTTTCCGCCGGATGAACCACGACTACTTTGGGACCACTGGCGGCTGCGGTCTGCTGGACAAACTCCACCAAAGCACGCACCTGATCCACCTGGATCCATTGACTGTTTCCTTCTGAAGTGAGTTCGAGATAATCAGGGTGAGTCGCTGCAAGAAACCATTGGCAGGCGGCACACTTAAAACATGGCCCGGTTTGAACATCGTTTTTGTTAGCGGCACAAATGAGTGTTTGTGACCAAAACTTTGCAAAATAATATAAGCTTCTGTGCTCTGTACCAGATAATAAAAGTGCATGGGGTAAGCTGTGAGTCGCGTGCGCCTTTGACAACAGTTCCCATGTGCCCCGTTGCCACTTAAAGAACTCATTTGATTGATTCATTCACAAACCGTTTTAGTAAATCTGAATTAGACTTTCTGCCCATCGAACATTTGAAGTCAATCCATTGGGGTTAAATGTGATATCAGGTTTGCTTCGATCGCCTCAATTGATTGTGTGGCATCTATCAGCACGATTCTTTCCGGATGCTGCTGATATAGATTGAGGAAACCCTGTTTCACACGGCTATGGAATTCAACAGCCTCCACTTCGAAACGATCTTTTTCGCCCCGTTGCCTGACACGCTCTAAGGCAAGTTGTACCGGCATATCGAATAAAAAAGTCAGACCAGGATTTAAATCGCCTTGCACCCACTCTTTCAACTGTGAAATGATCGCTTGCTCTATTCCACGCCCAAATCCTTGATAGGCGATAGTAGAATCGGTAAATCGATCACATAATACCCACGCGCCCTGTTTTAATGCCGGAAGAATGATCTGTGAAAGGTGTTGTGAGCGGGCAGCGAACATCAACAATAGTTCGGAGGTATGTGTTAATGCTTCCTGTTGACGATTCAACAATAGAGAACGAATGTCGTCAGCGACTGGCGTGCCACCGGGTTCACGAGTGATGACTACCTGCTGTCGCTGTTTCTTTAAATATTCTCCCACCAACTGGACTTGAGTAGATTTACCGGAGCCTTCAATGCCTTCAAAAGTAATGAATCGGTTGGCCAACTGACGCATAAACTGACTCCCGGTAATAAAGTTAAGGCCGCTTGACGAGTTGATATTTTTTAACTGCGTTTAAATGTTGTTCATAGGTGACAGAAAACTGATGGGTTCCGTCGCCTCGGGAAACATAATAAAAAGTCTCCCCTGCTTCTGGGTGCACACTGGCTTCAATGGCCGCGCGGCTTGCCAATGCAATGGGTGTGGGGGGTAATCCGGAACGGGTGTAGGTGTTGTAAACGGTATCAGTCGTTAAGTGACGGCGAGTGAGATTACCATCAAACTTGTCTCCCAGACCATAGATCACCGTCGGATCCACCTGCAATCTCATACCTGTTTTTAATCGGCGAATTAATACTCCTGAGATCTGTGTGCGCTCCTCAGCGACAGCGGTTTCTCGTTCAATGATGGAGGCTAAAACCAAGGCTTCATGCGCACTGTTTAACGGTAAATCTTCATCCCGTTGTGACCAAATCAGTGTTAACTCATCCGCCAGGGCGTGCGCTGCTCTTTTTAAAAATTGAACCGCAGAGGTCCCCGAAGGATATCGATAGGTCTCAGGTAAAAACCGACCTTCGGGATGAAGACCGGGGAATCCGAGAGCTGACATTAACTCCTCGTCTGACAGTTGCTCAGGCAGGGGATCTGAGATGCCAGGCGCCTGTTTGATCTGCTCAAGCAATTGTAGGTAGGTCCAACCTTCGACAATAGTAAAATGATTAAGATAGACTTCCCCCAACACAAACTGCTGCATCAATTGTTCGCCAGTCAACGTCCTGGATAATTGGTACTCTCCTGCCTGAAATTGGCCAGTGAGCTGGAGACGACGTGCTCGCCACTCGAAGGCCCAAGCCGACTCAATGATCCCCTTGTCGGCAAGATCACGAGCCAAACGACGGACCGGTGTACCGGCCTTTAGCTGATATCGACTTGCGTCCGCGGAAATATTCAAAGGTTGTTGCATCTGCTTGTTCCAGTGCAGAGTCACACCCGCACCAATCAGCAACGCAATGACTCCGAGTGTCGCAACAATTAAAATCAAACGTGCCATGGCAGTGCCATTTGAGGATGATAATGACTTTGTAGTCTTTGCATCACAGGATGAAAAGAAAAATAGGATTGCTGATATCGCCGTACCGGCAGTATGCCTATCAAGCTATTAGTCAAAAACATAGCAGTCGCTTTATGAATATCAGGCTCTTTCAGTGATGCGATGACCACAGGCACTTGCCAGCGTTTCAACTGACTTAAGATCTGTTGCCGCATCAGACCCTCAATACCGAAACAGTCCACTTTTGGGGTAAAAATCTTGTCTTCAATCACCAAGAACAGATTCGATTGGGTACCCTCTATCACCTCATCCTGATCATTAAACATCATACCTTCGTAAATCGAATCATCGCTCCACTCAGAGCGAGCCAGCACCTGAGGCAATCGATTCAGCGACTTCACTCCCGCAAGTTGGCCACCGTTTGGCAACAAGGTATTGCAACGACAGACTGAAACCCCGACACGATAGTGCTCTTCTGACAAGCTATTATTCTCAGGATACCAAAACAACAGTCGCTGAGAATCAAATTCCGCAGGGATTCGATACCCTCTTTGCTCAGCATTTCGGGTTAATATAATTTTTAGTGTACCCGTCTCTCTTCCGTGACAAAAGTGCGCCAATTCTGACGGCAGTGATGATACCGCCTGTTGAGAAAACTGTAACAGCTCTGCACCGCGACGCAAGCGCTTTAGGTGCAACGCCAACGCGATCGGCTTACCCTTTACTACCCGTAAGGTTTCGAATAGACCATCGCCATAGTGGAGCGCACGGTTGAACACGCTGAGGGAGACATGTGGCACACCGTTGATGGCTACTTGCAAAGGTGATTCCATAAATTGGTCGTCTGTTAAAAAAGCTGAATCTTTCTACTGGCTGTGCGGATCTCACACTGTTGTTGCCTGGGAGTCTAACTCTACCTTGCACTGGCGTATCATACTGCCTGGCGAGCAGAAAAAGATCACTGATCTTGTGGCGACACGACACGGTTTTTGCGCAAGTTTCGTCGCCAAGTCAGACTGGAGTTCTTGCATTTTACCACTTCTGGTAAATAGCAAAACTCTACACTGTTTTGGTGCATGTAAAAGTGAAAACCGTGGATTAATTTAGAAAGCCGTGTCAGGGCCCTGAAAGATTGATTAGATTGATTTAAAGAGCAAAGTTCCATTAGTACCGCCAAATCCAAAGGAATTTGACATGGCCACTTGCACGGATTGCTGGCGCGCTTCGTTTGCGACTACATCAAGATCGCACTGAGGATCCTGATTCTCCACATTGATAGTTGGTGGCAGCACCCCATCTCGAAGGGTAAGTATGGTAAATATGGCTTCCAGACTACCCGCTGCACCAAGACCGTGCCCAATCATAGACTTAGTAGAACTCATGGCTAATCGTTTGGCGTGATCACCGAAGGTAGTTTTCACTGCCGAACACTCCGCGATGTCCCCTAAGAGAGTCGAAGTACCATGAGCATTAATGTACTGCACCGAATCCGTATTCATTTCGGCATCGTTCAATGCATGACGCATACATCTGGCTGCACCTTCTCCGCCTTCCGATGGAGACGTCATATGATAGGCATCCGCGCTAGTACCATATCCGGCCAACTCTGCATAAATTTGCGCACCGCGCTTTTTTGCATGCTCATACTCTTCTAAGACAACCGCACCGGCACCCTCACTAAGAACAAAGCCATCCCTATCTCTATCAAAGGGTCGGCTCGCCTTGGTGGGTTCGTCATTTCGAGTGGAAAGTGCTCGAGCGGCAGCGAATCCACCGACACCGGTTCCTGATGTCGCCATTTCGGCACCCCCCGCCACCATCACTTCAGCGTCACCATAGCTGATGATACGAGCCGCTTCACCAATGCAATGAGTACCGGTAGTACAAGCGGTGACTGCAGCTAGATTTGGCCCTCGTAACCCCTTGTAGATAGACAGTGCACCTGCTGCCATATTGATAATACTTCCAGGCACAAAGAAGGGAGAAATCCGTCTCGGACCACGTTGCTCGTAAGCTTGATAGGCTCTCTCGATGCTCGGTAAACCACCAATACCAGAACCAATATAAGCGCCACAGCGTTCGCTATTTGTAGAATTGAAGTCTATTCCAGCATCGTCCCAGGCCTGAAAAGACGCTGCCAAGGCATAGTGTATAAATAGTTCAAACTTACGTGCTTCTTTTACAGAGAGATAAGGGGTGATATCAAAATTTTTAACTTCACCCGCAATCCGAGAGGAGATTTCGCTGGCATCAAAATGGGTAATTGGACCTATCCCACTTTGACCTTGGGTGATCCCTTGCCACGAAGAGGCCACGTCCAATCCCAGAGGACTCACCATGCCGAGCCCAGTGACAACTACACGCCGGTATCTCACTTATCGTCCCCTAAGTAAAAAGAAGCACGTATAGAGATACATGCTTCTTTTAGTACTCATACGAAATGAATTTTTATTGTAAATTATTTTCAATATAAGAAATGGCGTCTTGAACAGTTACAATTTTTTCTGCTTCTTCGTCAGGAATTTCACACTCGAATTCCTCTTCCAAAGCCATGACCAATTCCACTGTATCTAGAGAATCAGCGCCCAGATCATCCACGAATGAAGATTCAGCGGTCACCTCTTCTTCTTTTAGACCTAATTGCTCGACAATAATTTTTTTAACACGTTCTACAATTTCACTCATGACAAAGTTGTCCTCCAAATGCACGGAATTAGTACCACGACAAGCTAGCGCCGTATTGTATTGAAATACTTACAGGCTTACCACTTCAAAACAAAAAAAAGAATTTTATATAAAACCTAAAAATATCAATTACCTAAATAAATTGAATATAAATCTCATTAACTATTAATCCATTAACATGCCACCATTTACATGCATTGTTTCGCCAGTGATGTAACTGGCCCCTGTAGAAGCCAGGAACAATGCCGCCGCACCTATCTCCTCTGTCTGGCCCATTCTAGCCATTGGGATCTGCGCCGCGATAGCTTGTTGTTGCGCTTCAGTTAAGGATGAAGTCATATCCGTCTCGATAAAACCAGGCGCAATGGCGTTCACAGTGATACCTCTGGAAGCCACTTCTTTGGCCATCGATTTAGTGAATCCAATCACTCCAGCTTTGGCGGCGGCATAATTAGCTTGTCCAGCATTACCAGTGACACCTACCACTGAGGTGATGTTGATGATTCTCCCCCAACGAGCTTTCATCATCGGCCTTAAACACTGTTTCGAGAGCCTAAACACGGAGGTGAGATTGGTTTGGATCAATTCATCCCATTCCTCATCTTTCATGCGCATTAAGAGATTATCTCTAGTAATACCTGCGTTGTTCACCAAAATGGAGATATCACCATATCGTTCGCGCACGGAGCCAAGTGTAGATTCAATGGAGTCTGCATCTGCCACATTGAGTACTTCTCCTGCGCCTTGCATTTGATTGTCTGCCAGGTATTGACTCACTTTATCTGCACCCTGCTGAGTGGTGGCTGTGCCGATCACCGTTGCCCCCGCTTCACCTAGAGATTTTGCAATGCCACGGCCAATGCCACGACTGGCGCCAGTAACCAATGCCACGTAATCGTTTAATCTAATTTCCATCTGTTCGCTATCCTAACGCTTTAGCAACACTAGCTGAATCGAAAATTGGAGTGGCCGATAGGGATTTATCGATTCTTTTAACCAATCCTGCTAATACCTTTCCCGGACCACATTCAATGCATTCAGAGACGCCTTCGTCTGCCAACCGTTCCACTATGTTTACCCAACGTACTGGTGAGTGAAGCTGTCTCACTAAGGAATCACGAATCGCTGCAGGATCATCGTATATTTCTACATCAACGTTGTTAATCACCGGGATTTTAGGTTTAGTGATAGTCACCTGAGCTAAGTGTTCAGCTAACTTTGCGGCCGCTGGTTTCATTAAGGCACAATGTGACGGCACACTCACAGGTAGCTTAATTGCTCGCTTAGCACCTTCGGCAGCGGCCAACTCGAGAACGCGTTCGATAGCAGCCGCATGACCGGCAATCACAGTCTGACCGGGTGCATTAAAGTTTACCGGCTCTACCACCTCTTGCTGCGCGCCCTGTAGACACAATTTTGCCAGCAATTCGTTGTCCAGTCCCAAGATGGCGGCCATGGCTCCCTCGCCCACCGGCACCGCAGCTTGCATCAATTCACCTCGAGTGGCCACTAACTTCACAGCGTCTTGAAAGGGGATCGCTTCGGCACACACATAAGCCGTGTATTCACCTAAACTATGACCCGCCATAAACAGCGGATTGGCGCCTCCCTCTTCACGCCAAACGGACCATACCGCATAACCTGCAGTTAACATCGCAGGTTGGGTAACGGCAGTTTGATTCAGTTTTTCTTCCGGTCCTTGCCTGACCAATGCAAACAGATCAAATCCGAGCACGTCACTTGCCTGGGCAAATATCTCAGTCACTGAGGGATACACCTCAGCCAACTCCGATAACATGCCTACCGATTGTGATCCTTGACCTGGAAACAGAAAAGCACTCATCCTCTATCCTCTTCCTTGTTACATTCTGACCAAAGCGGAACCCCAAGCGAACCCGCCGCCAAAGGCTTCTAGCAACACCAAATTACCCGCTTGAATACGACCATCCCGTACCGCTTCGTCTAACGCTAAGGGAATGGAGGCGCCAGAAGTGTTGCCATGTCTATCCACGGTGACCACTACTCGCTCCATAGGCATTTTTAATTTTTTTGCGGTGGCCTGAATAATCCTGATGTTTGCCTGATGGGGCACCAGCCAATCCACATCTGCTCTTGATAATCCATGAGCGTCCAATGTCTCGTCTACGATTTGGCCCAAGGTTTTCACTGCCACTTTGAACACTTCATTGCCTTTCATCACCATATAAGAGCGTTCATTGGGTGTTCTCTCCTGTCCTTTAAGCGGATTGGGCACATATAGTAAATCCTGATATTGTCCATCTGCGTGGATATGGGTGGAGAGGATGCCCGCCTCTTCTGAATAACCTAACACCACCGCACCTGCACCATCACCAAAAATAATGGCGGTGGATCGATCAGTCCAATCGATAATGCGGGAATTACACTCTGTACCGATTACCAGGACATGATTGGCGGCGCCTGATTTCACATATTGATCCGCGACACTTAGCGCATATGCGAATCCAGCACAAGCAGCTTGCACATCCATGGCACCACAACCGGCGATACCCAATTGATGCTGAATTAAGCAAGCCGTGCTGGGGAAAACCCTATCTGGAGAGCTGGTGGCGACAACAATTAAGTCGATCTGATGGGCGTCAACTTGTGCAGCTAGGAGCGCCTGTTGCGCGGCCAACGAACCCATCTGGGAAGCGGTTTCGCCCTCACTTGCAATTCGACGTTGCGAAATGCCAGTACGCTCCACAATCCATTCGTCACTAGTATCAATGATTTTTTCTAAGTCGGCATTGGTTCTTATTGTGTCCGGTAAATAGCCCCCGGTGCCTAAAATTTTTGAATATCTCAACTACCCGGCCTCGTGCATAATGATGGAATAAACCTCATGACGAATACGACTTAACACGTCATTGTTGACCTCTTGAGTCGCCTTTTTCAGTGCCACAACAGTGGCCATTTCATCTGAATCACCGTGGCTTTTCAAAACAATGCCATTTAAACCGATGAGTGTCGCACCATTATATTCTCTTGGATCGATACGTCTACGAACTCGATCTAATACCTGCTTCGAGGCGAATCCAGCTAACTTGCTGGCAAGCGTAGACTCAAACTCAGTTTTAATAAAGCCCCCAATTAATTTTGAAGTGCCTTCCATTGTTTTGAGTGCAATGTTACCGGCAAATCCGTCACACACTACCACATCTACCGGGTCAAAAAATAGCGTGTTTCCTTCAATAAAACCAACATAATTTATCGCTTGAATTTCCGCTAAAAGATCTGAAGCCAACCGAACCTGTTCATTGCCCTTGATCTCCTCTGAACCAATATTCAGCAGTGCCACTTTGGGTCTTGATATGCCATACAAGCTCTTAATTAACACACTTCCCATCAAGCCAAATTGCACCAGATGCTCAGGAGAACAGTCTACATTGGCACCGAGATCGAGTATATGAGTAAAGTTGTGCTGGGTGGGGACACTTGTGACAATAGCAGGGCGATCGATGCCCTGGATCATTTTCAGGACAAATCTGCCTGTGGCCATTAATGCGCCGGTATTACCGGCGCTCACACAAGCTTGCGCGGAACCCTGCTGAACCAGATTAATCGCCACTCGCATGGAAGAGTCTTTTTTATTGCGTAATGCATGCGCCGCTGACTCGTCCATAGTCACAATCTGTGATGTGGCCCGGAGCTTAATGGCCGGGTTATGGCGTTCTTTAAATCGGCTCAGCTGCTCGTTGATTTGGAGCTCATCGCCAACGAGGATAATTTCCAAATTAGGATCTAGAGCCACAGACTCCAACGCAGCGGGAACCAACGTTTTCGCCCCGTGATCGCCCCCCATCACATCAAGGGCGATGGTGACGGTCAATCTTCTAGCTCTTCATTTTCAACAATAATTTGACGACCCCGATAAAATCCATCTGGACTCATGTTGTGACGCAGATGGGTCTCACCTGTTGTGGGCTCTTCGGAAAGAGCTGGACCTTTTAATTTGTCGTGTGATCTACGCATACCACGTTTGGATCTGGTTTTACGGTTCTGTTGCACCGCCATTTTATTTACTCCTTCTTAGATAACTTTTGTTTCAGCGAAGATAGCGTCAGGAATGGATTCGGTCGAGTAATAGACTCTTCCGGTTCATCCGTAGACATCTCTGCTAATTTTTCATCCCCAATAGGAAACTCGCACCCTTCTTCATGCATTGGCGAGATCGGCATGAATAGAATGAGTTCATTCTCCAATATCTCACGCAAATCGATCACTTCTGACTGCACAATCTCAACATCGAGAGATTCTGACACCCGGTCTACCAGCCCTTCCGAGGCAACTAGAGCGATGTGCACCGGCGCCCTGATGTGACTGTTCATCGTTTGCAGACAGCGCTGACAATTTAGAGACACCTCCGCGTTCAGAAAACCTGATAATGTGTGAAATCCAGATGCATCGCGACCAAACTGAATGTCCACCGCCACCCAACCAACGTCATGAACTAACAGTTCGGAAAATCTAGCAAATTCCGCGACAGGGAGCGTCGCCTGAAGTTCTGCACCAGACTTCGCCAGGGCGACATAATTCACCCATTTAGGCAGCTGATTCGACATAAGGGCGGGATAATATATTTGTCCCATAAAACTGTCAAAATAGAGCTAAGCTGAAAACTGGAAATACCACTTCATATTGTGGACATTTTTCGCTTTCATAGGCTCACATCCCTGGGAGGCAACTTAACTTGAATCATTAATTGGGTTATAGTGCGAGCACTTCAAGTTTCGAGTAAAATATCACATTAGTATTGTAAGCAATTGTTAATTTAAATGAAACTTATTCTTGCCTCAAGCTCCCCTTACCGCAAAGCCCAACTCGAGAGATTGGCGTTGTCCTTCTCTTGTTCGGCCCCAGAGATAGACGAGTCCCCCTTACCCGCTGAAACAGCGGATCAACTTGCATCCCGTTTGGCCCAACAAAAAGCCGCTGCTGTCGCCCATACCCATGAAAACGCCTGGGTAATCGGATCCGATCAGGTGGCGAGCCTGGATCAGCGGCTGATTGGCAAACCAGGAACTCGCGACGCCGCCATCGCGCAACTCGAAGCGAGTAGTGGGAGACAGCTGGACTTCTTCGTGGGCGTCTGTCTCATGCACCGGGGACTGCAACGGCAACATTTATGGCTGGAAACCTATTCAGTGCTATTTAAAAACTTGAGCAAACAACAAATAGAACGTTACGTGGATACCGATAAGCCATTTAACTGCGCCGGAAGTTTCCGTTCAGAAAGCTTGGGCGTCGCCTTGTTCAGCCGCATGTGGGGCGAAGATCCCAATACACTTCTCGGTCTGCCCCTGTTGAGATTAATTGACACACTGAACGAAGAGGGATTTCAGATCCCCTAATGTGTTGTCATACTGATCAAGGGTTGCAAGCCATCTGTGCCCAACACCAATGCTAAGCCCTTACCCACCGCGACACCGAACTGCTCTGCCAATACAGTTAAGTAGTCCAGTCTGACGGTGTAGTCCACTATGTTTTCAGCGCCAATGATCTCCCTTGCCACGTAGCTCGTACTGCCAAGAGCATCCACCAAACCATTTTCCAATGCCTGTTCGCCGGTCCAGATCAATCCACTAAATATCTCTGGTGAATCAACCAGCCGCTCGCCGCGACCGGCGCGTACACTATTTTTAAACTGTTGATGTGCGTTGTCTAATATGGACTGCATGTGGTTTTCCACAATAGGATCCCGAGGGGAAAACGGATCCATGAATCCCTTATGACTACCTGCAGTCAACAGGCGGCGCTCCACGCCAAGTTTCTCCATTGCGTCAACGAAACCGAAACCGGGAGAAATGACGCCAATGGAGCCCACTAAACTGGCTTTATTGGCATAAATCACATCCGCTGCACTGGCGATATAATAGCCACCAGACGCACAAATATCCTGCATCACCGCATAAACAGGTTTTTCTGGATAGAGTTTGCGCAAGCGCACAATCTCATCATACACATAACCAGATTGTACCGGCGAACCGCCTGGGCTATTAATTCTAACTAACACGCCGGCGGAGTTTTTCGCTTTAAATGCGGCTCTTAGCCCAGTCACGATGTTGTCTGCACTGGCTTCCTCTTGCGCGGCTATCACACCATTGATATCCACTAAGGCAGTATGAGTCTGCCCATAGTTTTTTTGTAATTGCTCTGGAGGTGATGCGACAAACAGGATAGCTATCAGGTAACCAACAAAGAAAAGCTTGAAGAACACGCTCCAACGCCGTGCGCGCCTTTGCTCCTTGAGTCCTTGCAACAGCATCTTCTGAATGAGATCCTGTTCCCACTCGCCATTATTCGATTGATTTGTACCCATTTTCGAATTCTTTCCAAACATAGTTATTTTAGTTCCCTGCTAATAACCATCCAATGATACCCTGTTTCGATTAATCAACCACTGTTTAGTTTCGATTTTCCAACCATCTGGGTAACTGTGTGATCTCATGCATCAACGACAGTGGTTTTTGCGCCAATAAACGATCACTGCTGTGCACACCATAGGTGACGCCCACTCCAGGCATGCCAATACTCGCCGCCATTTTTAAATCATATTCGGTGTCGCCAATCATTAAAGCTTGATGTGGGTTTAATCCGGATATATCCAAAATCTCCTCCAACATCTGCGGATGAGGTTTACCCCTTGTCTCGTCGGCGCATCGAGTCACATGAAATCTTTCCCTTAGGCCAGTGTGAACTAAACTTCTATTTAACCCCATCCGCGATTTTCCGGTGGCGATTGCGAGCAAATAACCCGCC
This sequence comes from Thiotrichaceae bacterium, assembly GCA_041940025.1. Classification (GTDB taxonomy): domain Bacteria; phylum Pseudomonadota; class Gammaproteobacteria; order UBA5859; family UBA5859; genus UBA5859. The sequence goes on from JBGTSY010000004.1 coordinate 164,766, forward strand.
TGTTCCAGTTGTTCTAATGTTTCAGTCGCACCGGTAAATAACTGCTCTGGCGTTTGATTCGCCTCCACGAAATGATACCTATACTGTTCGGTAAGCGAATCAAACAGCGATTCGTCGTAGCCAGGGAAAAGCTTTTCCATTGCCTGCCTTAAGCCTAGTCCAATGATATCGCGAACTGCATCTGGTGTGGGCTCTTCCACCTCCACATCCCGCGCCGCCGCCTGCATGCAGGAAACTATTTTCGCCGCAGAATCCATCAAAGTACCATCCCAATCAAAAATTAGTAGTTGGAACCTGTTCACTTAAATCCTTTCCAATACTGCAAGCAACTCTTCATCTAACGGCGCCACAAACTCTCTCTGTTGCAACTTTTCCATCTCCGGTAACTGCAATCGATGGGCGTGAAGAAATAATCGCTTTAACCCTTTTTGTCTAAGTGACGCATTAAAGTGCCGATCACCATACTTTTCATCCCCAGCCAAAACATGCCCTCCATGGGCTGCATGTACGCGAATTTGATGAGTTCGTCCACTCTTTAATAGGATCTCCGCCAACCCACACTGGGAGTATTGTTCAATACGTTTAAATAGAGTCACAGCGGATTTTCCCTCTTTATCCACCCTGACTAAGCGCTCGCCGCTAGTCAATACATTTTTTTTTAAGGGCGCCTGCTCTTTCCAATGTGCCGCAAGTTTCCCCTGTAATAGCGCCGAGTAATACTTTTCGATTCTCTGATGGCGCAGTGCGCTGTGGAGTTCTCGTAATAGGCTGCGACGCTTACATAACATTAAACAACCAGAGGTCTCCCTATCTAATCGATGAACCAATTCCAGCTCCTTCGCTTCAGGCCGCATCACCCGCAGAGTTTCAATGATGCCGAAGGAGAGTCCACTACCCCCATGTACGGCAATACCACTAGGCTTATTGAGCACTATTAGCGACTCATCCTCGTAGAGAATTCTCTGCTGTAAACGTTGACGAAGGCCCTGTGCGGGCAGGCAAATCTGTTTTTGTTGCGCTAGTTTGACAGGAGGAATACGTACCTTATCTCCTGCCTGTAGCCGGTAATTGGGGGTGACTCGCCCCTTATTGACACGAACTTCGCCTTTACGGAGGATTCTGTACACTCGAGATTTTGGTACGCCTTTTAGCTCCCGAATGAGAAAATTATCGATTCTCTGATCGGCGAACTCATGGGAAACCTCGATCCAATAGACACCTCTTGTAAATTGCTCGTCTGCGCTCATTTGGTGCTATTGTATCAGCACAAGTTGCTAAATAGTGGTCGATTATTTGCCGGGCCAGTTCAACGATGCTATATTTGACCCACTTTTTATATTATCTTAATTTTTCGCTTAGATCGAAATTAAGATATTGTTAATCAAAGAGTATTTAAGTGTACTGTGCGAACAACACAGACACTAAGAGGGTGCTACCAGGAAGCGTTTGCATGTCGTATCGCTGGTTAATTTTTCCAGTCCTCCGTAGGATTTTATGCACCTTAAACTGTCATGGGTTACCGTCTATTCACGCATGGAACGTTAGTCATTTTAAACAATATGAATAATCTGTTCTCAAGTTACGTGAATGCTCCAAATTATTGTTGCTACAGTAAGAGTGAGCGCTGATGACGCTACCTACCTGCGTTCTTGCTATTAGGGAGGACATAAGAACGTTCCGCATATAGGTGAAAATACACAACAATGAAAAGAATGCTAATCAATGCTACGCAGAGGGAAGAGATCCGCGTTGCGTTAGTAGATGGTCAAAAGTTATACGATCTTGACATAGAAACACCGGGTAAAGAACAGAAAAAAGCGAACATCTATAAAGCTGTGGTGACACGAATTGAGCCCAGCTTGGACGCTGCTTTCGTTAATTATGGCTCTGAAAGACATGGGTTCTTACCCATGAAGGAGATTTCGCGGGAGTATTTCGCCGACGACGTCACCTTCACTGGTCAACGCATTAACATCAAGGATGCAATTAAGGAAGGCCAGGAGCTCATCATCCAAGTGGAAAAAGAGGAGCGAGGCTCCAAAGGTGCCGCACTCACCACGTTTATTAGCTTGCCCGGACGCCATTTAGTACTCATGCCAAATAACCCCCGTGCTGGCGGAGTGTCCCGCCGCATCGAGGGAGATTCCCGGAGTGAAGCGCGAGAAATTCTCAGCACACTGGACATTCCCGAAAGTATGGGTGTCATCTTGCGCACCGCAGGTATCGGCAAATCAAGCGAAGAACTACAATGGGATCTGGATTATCTGCTACAACTGTGGGACTCCATTCAACGTGCTGCCGCTGCTGGCCCTGCCCCCTATTTAATCTACCAAGAAAGCAACATCATTATTCGTGCGGTTCGTGATTATCTCAGGGCGGACATCAATGAAATCGTTATTGACGACCCAGATATGTACGCGCGTACCAAAGAATTCATGCGCCAGGTCATGCCTCGTCAGGCAGATCTGGTGAAATATTATGACGAAACGATTCCTCTTTTTTCCCGCTATCAAATTGAGACCCAGATCGAAACGGCGTTCATGCGGGAGGTGCGTCTGCCTTCAGGAGGTGCAATTGTCCTGGATCACACTGAAGCTTTGGTTTCTATCGATGTCAATTCTTCGCGATCCACAAAGGGAGCGGACATTGAAGAGACGGCATTAATGACCAATCTTGAAGCTGCCGAGGAGATCGCCAGGCAATTGCGTTTACGTGATATGGGTGGTTTGTTGGTGGTGGATTTTATCGACATGACTCCGGCGCGTAACCGCAGAGAGGTAGAAACCAAATTACGCGACGTATTAAAGGAAGATCGTGCACGGGTACAGGTAGGCAGGATAAGCAAATTTGGTTTGCTTGAGATGTCTCGCCAGCGCTTACGTGGCTCATTAGGAGAATCCAGCCTCGATCTCTGTCCTCGCTGTTCTGGACAAGGCAGCATTCGCGGTGTCGAGTCACTATCACTAGCAATATTACGTATCTTGCGCGAAGAAGCCATGAAAGAGAAAACGTCTCAACTGGTAGCTCAAGTACCCGTCACAGTGGCGACCTATTTATTGAATGAAAAAAGAAGTGACTTGGAGAAAGTGGAGTCAGAACATAGTGTGAAAATTATTTTGGTCCCCAATCCAGAATTGGAAACTCCCCACTACACTATTGAAAGACTCAGGCGTGGCACAGAACTGGGCAAAAACCAACGAAGTTATGAGTTAGTCACGTCTCATGCGGATAAAGAGCGCCAGAACATGCTGGCACAAATTAGCGATAACGAAAAAGAGATCCCCGCTATCAGGGATTTTACGCCCGCCACTACCCGCCCAGTGGCAGATGAAGAGAAATCGGAACAAAAAGGCTTCATTCGTAAATTGTTTGGACAGATTTTTGGCCAAAATGAGAGTGTGGAACCGCCTAAACCCTCTACTCCCAGCGCAAACAAGAGAACGAATTCAAGACCACCGCAGAATAAAAATAGGAACGCAGAGTCTACGGGCAATGCTCCCAAACGCACTCGCACAAAAAATAGATCGAATAACAATAAGAAGCCGAAAAATCCGCAGCACCAAGCTAATCGCTCCCAAGGTAAAGAGGATAGAAGTAATCAGGAGCGATCGTCACGCTCGAATGCCCCAAAAAGAAGACACCCGCAAAGAAACCATAGACGGCGCAATAATGATGGGGCAGAAGCAAAGAATACGAAAAATAGTTCTGCAACAGAATCGGGAAACAATACGCAGCAGGAACAGCAACAACCGGACTTCAAAAATGAATCAGACAACAATTCATCCATTGCTAAATCCGGCACTCATGAGTAGCAAATTTTATAGGACCTACATGCAAAGGTTTTGAGTTGCATTCGACTGGAGCTCTTTCAAGCCTGATACACTCGGCTTGAAAGAGCTGCTCCACTGTGACGTGGAAATCCAAATCGATTCACTCGCTCAATTCTCCATCACGCGTTCTCATCATCTGGCGACACCCTCATTCTGCTTGATTCAAAGAGCCCAGCCATTCTTTATCTGAGCATGACACTCTAAACGGATTGACGATCACTAGGTCTCACTTCATGGAAGGCGTTCGCTTACAATCAGAGCGTGACGCATACAGCGAAATTTAATTGGTGCGTCCTTGTATCATCTAGGTCGTCACTCAGTGCAATACAGTGGGGTAGGAACCGTCCAACAACGAAACTGAATCTATCAGATCGAAGGACGCTTTGACACCAAAAGAGCAAATGGATTATTTCTGTCCGTAAGGCTTTAATCTTAAGGTCCGCATATCGCCAGACGCATCGTCTCTTTCTTGTTGCATTTCCGTTTGCAGCTTTTCATAGTGGGCTTGAAGTGCCCAAGGCACCGGTCCTGGACGCTTCAAGCGCATTAAATGAATTCCAGAATGGAGACTGACAACAACAGGCTCGACATCAAATTTCCCTTTTAACGCAAATCGATACATTTTGCCCTGCCCGTTAGCAATATGTTCACTAAATCGAACACCATAAACCATACTCTTAAAATCCACCCCTAAACCCGGAGTGCCTTGCTGCGATCTTAATTCACCTAACTCAGCACCCATGGGCACTGAGACTGTAAAATTCTCAATGGGTAGATCTTTTTTCGAATAGAGGTAATAAGTAAAAATAGTGAGATTTTCGACCTCTTCATATTCCTTACTGACAAAAGTAGCTTCCCATGTGTCATGTACTATCTGCATCGATTGATCGGTTAAGTACTTTTTATCTTGCTTCTTTTGATACTCATCTATAGCGATACCCGCTATGGCACCCCACATCACCGCCACTAACAAAGCAAAGCCCGATAAAAGAGTGTACAACACCCCTTTGGTCAGCGTGCCTCCCGGTTTGGCCGCTATGAATGATCCAAGTAGTAACTTTTTCAAAGGCAAATTTAATTCTTCTACGCAAGGATAGCATTTTCTCTAATCACTAGATCGACCTATAGGTGTGCGACTAAAGTAGTATCAACAAATTAATAAAAATCGAATTAACGCAGAACGAAGGGCTCGAATGCAGCAGACAACTGCCGCAATTTTCCATGGAAGAAATGACTGGCGCCCTGAATCACGGAAAACTGCTGTAATACAGCAATATCTGTACGCCAACGTTGAATACTATCTAGTGGGACTAACTCATCATTTTCAGCAGCGATAACCGTCAAGGGAATCTCAAGCGCAGCAAAAGAAGAAAAGGACAGGCGTCCGATTGGCGGTGCCACAAGACAGAGTGCCTCAATTGGCCACTCATTCCCTCTTTGAATACAGAGTTCCGCAGCCACAAAAGCACCGAAAGAGAATCCGGCTAACACAATAGGATCAGCAGGAAACCGTGCCAGGATATACTGAATCACCGAAGACAGATCTTCTCTTTCACCCACACCATTATCGAATTGTCCTTCGCTCAAACCCACACCGCGAAAATTAAATCGGATGGCACGATGACCCAGTGTGGCAGTGGTTTTTGCCAAAGTGTGCACCACCTTGTTCTGCATGGAGCCACCAAATAGTGGATGTGGGTGACACAACACAACGGATCGAATGTGTTCATGTCCCTCTTGGGCGGATACTTCAGGCAGCGATAGTTTTATCTCTAGTTTTCCGGATTGGCTATCAATCAACATGGTGCTTCGGTCCCTTGAAACAGGCCGCGAAATCGAGTGATTCCCCCATAGAATGTGGCGAAAGTAGAGAATGCCCGATCTAAGTAAGCGACTAAATTTAATATGAAAATCATGTAAAGAACCAATTTAAACGCTCGATAACTATGAAAACAGACAAATTCTCATTTTTCATAGGGAAGGATCCTTCTGTGAATCGAAAACTTTTGCTCTTGCTATTGGGCATGATGCCGTTAGCTCTCCACGCCTTCGACCTTAGAGGTTTTTTTACCACTGGCATAACAGTCTCCGATAACGAAAACGAATTATACCGTTTTCAATTGATTGACAACGAGGTCTCCTATCTTTCGGATTCGGTGGCAGGGTTACAATTCGATTTTGAGGTGTCTGAAAAATCAAAAATCACTATGCAGGCAGTGGCCAGAGATACCAATGACCACTTTGATGTGAGTATGGACTGGCTCTATCTTACCCATGAACTCAATAGTACCACTAAACTCCGTGGAGGCCGTATTCTGCTCCCCCTCTTTTCGCGTTCCAGTACGATTGATGTCGGCCTCTCTTATCCCTGGATTCGTCCCCCCTCAGAGGTCTATGAGTTGGGTCTATTCAAAGGTATGGGGGGTGTCGATGTGTTACTGAAAACGTCTATATTCGGTAAACAAGTACTACTCCACCCATTTGCCGGTGAGATCAGTGAAGATTTGGCAACCAGTGTGCTGCCTGGTGGCGATGCACAGATAACCAGTGACGAGCTGTGGGGCGTTGAAACCAGAGTTCGAAGCCAATATGGCGAAACACGTATCAGCTATATGAATGCTGACGTTCATTTGGAAGTTAATCCCTCATTCGGAGACTCGGTGTCTCTACTCGGACAGTTAGCCCCACCCAGTCTCGCACCCCAGTTGTTAGGACTGAATTCGCCCATCACGGCGGACACAACCTTCCACACGGTGGGTGGACACTACATTCTGGACAAAGTTGAACTTCTTTGGGAAGCAGCTAATCGTCGAATTTCCTTTTCCGGGGGTGGCATCTCGAAAACCCGTGGTTATTACGTCACTCTGGTATGGGACAGTGACAAATACCAACCCAGCCTCACTTTCGCGCGTCGGGACGATCACATGGCGTCTGGTTCAGTGACACCACCGCAAGAACAAGATTCGGTCACAGTGGGCATTCAACATAGACTAGACAACTCTATAGTTGTGAAAACAGAAATAACAAATATACATCCAAGAAATGGCACTGCAGGACTACTGGTGGACAGTTCACTTGGTGGTGAAGGGGACATCACAGCAGTCGGTATCGCTGTTAACGCTAAATTTTAGGAGAGAACATTAATGGCGAAAATCAGCACGGATACGAATCTATTTAACTTCGTCTTTGGGATTAGATTTTTCCTTATCACAACAATTTTATTAGCCTCCATGGTGGCATGGGCGGAAGAAATGGCTGTGATTGTGAATCCGAATAATGGCGTAGGAGAATTGACTCTTAAAGATGTTAAAAATCTTTATTTAGGGCGGCATAAGACTTTTGGTACCCAGATTAAGGCTGAACCATTCACTTTAGTTGATGACGCTCACCATCAAAACGATTTTCTGACAATGGCTACAAACAAAACACCAAAACAGCTAGAAAGTTACTGGGCGTATTTGATTTTTTCCGGTGAAGGTGAGCCACCGCAAAGAGTCGCATCCTATGAAACCATGTTGGAAATGGTTGCAGCTAATGATGGCGGTATTGGCTATCTGCCTAAAAGGTTGGTAGATGACAGCCTTGTGAAGGTGGTGCTGACTGTCAATCTTGATTAGTTTAATTTCTAAGGTGTACAAAGTCGGCACGAGATACCAGTGCAGCCGCCAGCAACACACCGCGGACAGCAGTAAATATTAAGAAAGCGAACCACAATCCGTGATTTGACCAAATTGGTACAAATATCTCTGTCGACAGGTAAAACAGCGCTAATGCAGCCAACATCGAGAATGCCATTTCGCGTGCTCGCGCCAGTCCAGTAAAAACACCATCCAATAAAAATGCAACAAAGGAGGCTAATGGTAAGGCGACTATCCAGAATCGATACTCGTTCGCTGTCTCTTGAAGTGTTGCTTGGTCCGTCATCCAGTTGATAAATTGCGCCCCTAAAACCAAATATATAAGGCTAAACCCTAACGCCGCTAGTAGAGACCAAATGAATGCCGCTGAAAGAGCCTGACGCGACGCCTCCTCGTCCATTCTACCGACTGCCCGCCCAACTCTCGCTTCAGCGCCATGAGCAAAACCATCTAAGGCATAAGCCATGATGTTTTGAAAGTTTAGTAACAATGCATTTGCCGCTAATACCAGGTCCCCCATCTGGGCGCCGTGACGGGCAAAGTAGGCAAAAGCACTGAGAAGCGCTAAGGTGCGCACCAATAGGAAAAAGTTGATGCGTAACAGAGCGAGAAAAGGCGTCAATTGAAACAATCGCTCAAACTGCCATACACCCGGTAAAGTGGTACTGAGCGCTCTGACTGAAATCAGCGACACAAGAAGACCAAAATATTCCGCTATCACTGAGGCCCAGGCGACGCCTTTAATTTGCCATCCCAAAACATAGACAAAAAACAGATCAAATAAAATATTAGCCAGGTTGGTGAGTATCAGAATTCGCATTGCTGCACGGGAATTTTGCAAACCGATGCACCAGCCGACACAGGCGTAGGTCACCAACACGGCAGGCGCACTCCAGATACGTATACGAAAATATTCTAATGTAAACGTCGCCACCTCCGCACTGGGATCAAGCAGCATCACTGCCCATGCACCTAGAAAGGAGTGAGATAGCCAAATCACCAGACTCAACCCCAAAGCCATGGTGATACTACGCAGCAACAAAAAACGAATTTCAGAGTGATTGTTGGATCCGACGCTCTGAGCGGTCAGTCCAGAGGTGGACATCTTTAAAAATCCGAATCCCCAGAAAAGAAATCCGAAAATCAAACTCCCTAGCGAAACCGCCGCCAGATAACTGGGGGAAGGCAAATAGGCCATGACGACCGTGTCTACCAAACCCAATAGTGGGACCGATAGATTGGAAACCATCATTGGCCAGGCAATCGCCCACAAGGCACCGTGCTCGGATCTCGTCGGCCAGCAAAAATAGAGACTCAGTCGGAACAAACTAAAAGAAGTAATTCTCCGAGGAAGGAAGAAGCATCAAATCACCCATATTCTATAGTAGCGCCTCGATATCTTCAGCCAGATCTTTAGGGGAAGTAGTGGGTTCAAAATGTTTGTTTGGGTGACCATTTCGATCAACCAAAAACTTGGTAAAGTTCCAAGTCACTAAATTGGCGTCTTCACTTCCCCCTAACTCTTTCTTTAAATATTGATATAACGGATGGGCATTGGCGCCATTCACCTCTAACTTACTGAACATAGGAAAAGTCACTTGAAACTTAGTGTCACAAAATTCCTTTATCTCTTCCTCTGTGCCTGGCTCTTGGCCTCCAAACTGATTACAGGGAAAACCTAACACCACCAAGCCCTTCTCACCGTAGGTGTCATATAGCCTTTGTAACCCTTTGTAGTGCGGGGTGAGCCCACACTGGCTGGCGGTATTGACAATTAATAATACCTTACCCTCAAATTCTGATAAGCTCTGACTTTCTCCCAAGATATTCTCGTGGGAATATTCATATATAGATGCAGTCATGCCTCGTCCTCTCACTAAAAATTGTTTCCCAGTATCTAGAGAGATACTGATAATTGCAAGTGTGTGTCATCCACTAGAGAAGTTATATAATCCTATGGTGTTAAGTGGTTGTTTTTTATCTCTCACATGAAAGAAACCCTCGAAGTTTGTGCGGTCACGCCAGAGGCCGTTGATAAAGCTCAGCGACTGGCTACTCAGCTAGAGTTACCATTTGCATACGATACGCACTATTCAGCAGTTTCCTTATTGGTGAGTTCAGATGACATCCGCTATCAACACCCTAGCTTTGAGATCCCGTTTCGAGTTGATTTTCTTAGTGGTACCGTGGCAGCCAGAATCTCCCTGGGGTTAAACAAAAGAGACCCTTTAGCTAAAGCACTCGCTATCAGTCCACACCAATCAAATCACATTCTCGATGGGACTGCTGGATTTGGCAGAGACGCAATGTTAATCGCTCGGTATGGACAAAAAATTACAATGATTGAAAAACATCCCGTGATCCATGCCCTCTTGGCCGACGGGATCAACCGTGCATTTGCACAAGAAAATTTCTGCAAACTTATCCCGTATCAACCAGAATTAATTCATTCCGAGGCCCAGCAATACGCACTGATAGGGCATAAACCGGTGGAGGTGATCTATTTGGATCCCATGTATCCAAAACGGAAAAAACAACTAAAAGTAAAGAAAGAGTCTCAGGTATTGCAACTATTAACCGAAGGCAGGGAAAACGAATATGAACAAGTAGAACTATTGGAATGGGCCTGCTCCCTGGCAACAAAACGAGTCGTAGTGAAAAGACCTCGATGGGCAGAACCACTCACGGATCTATCACCCACTACCGCTATCTATAATCAAAACACTCGTTATGATATCTACATTGTGTAAATGGACGATCAACCTCTCAAGGATAAGGAAACCCCACAGATGGCTCTTTTGAGACGCCCCAAATTGGTCGCTCACCGCGGACATGCTGAACGGTGTCCAGAAAACTCCAAAAGCGCGTTCCTAGATGCCCTACAGGTGGGTGCGACTGCAATAGAATTTGATATTCAATTGACCAAAGACAAACACCCAATGGTGATTCACGATGACACCCTAGAACGCACTACAAATTGTTCAGGTTCGATATTTGATCATAATTTATCAGATCTCAAATCCTGTTCTGCTCACGAATCCAATCGATTTCAAGACACCTTTTATTTTGAACCCCTACTGACTGTAGAAGAGTTTGGGCAAATTATGCAGCACCATCCGGACTGCGAACTATTTGCCGAAATCAAGCCGGAATCGATTCAACGATTCGGCCTAAAAAGTGTCGTTGATCGCATATTGAAAGGACTAGATAAGGTTTCAAATCAGGCCGTTATTATCTCCATGGATGCGGAGGCCGTACGTTATGCAAAAAGTGTCAGCGATTTCCGTTGCGGTTGGGTCATGCATCGTTGGCGCGCAGAAGGCAGGCGCACGATGGAAGAGTTGGCGGTAGAGTTTTTATATTGCGACTATTTAAGCATTCCAGATGTCACCAGGGATCTATGGCCAGGAGAGTGGCAATGGGCTCTATATGAAGTGACCGAACCCAAACTCGGCTGGCAACTGTTTAATTTAGGCGCAGAGTACATCGAAACCAAACGAATCGGCTATTTCATGCAAGATGCGAGGTTTAACCCAAAGGTTCAAGATGGCGGAGATACCTAGAGTGGAACAGTTCGATGTCACCATTATCGGCGCCGGTATCCATGGAGTGGGTGTGGCGCAGGCGGCGGCTGCACGCGGGTACAAAACCTTAGTAGTGGAACAAAAAGATCTGGCATTCGGTACTTCTCGGCGCTCCAGTAAATTGATTCATGGTGGACTACGCTATTTAGAAAGTCTGCAATTCGGGCTGGTCAAAGAGTGTCTGAATGAAAGAAAGATCTTGCTCCAAATCGCGCCCGAATTGGTAAAGCTAAAACCATTTTATTTGCCAATTTATCATCAGAGTGTACGTCGACCGTACCAAATCAGAATTGGTTTAAGCCTGTACTCAGTGTTGGGCGGCTTATCGAAACAGACCCAGTTCAATCGCATCCCCAAAGCCAGTTGGGCGGATGCATTAGATGGCCTGCGTACCGACGGCTTGAAAGCTGTATTTCAATATTGGGATGCGCAAACTGATGATGCGGCGTTAACACGCGCAGTGATGGCTTCGGCAGAAAAATTTGGTGCCGAACTCCGTCTGCCTTTCGAGTTACGATCAGCAACTAAAACCGGTGATGGGTACCGCTTAATCATCATCAACGAGGGGCGAGAGCTTGAATTCGACACCAAAGTGTTGATAAACGCAGCGGGACCCTGGGCCGCTGAAATCCTGTCGCGAATTTTACCGACACAACAGATACCCGACCATCAACTGGTACAGGGCACGCACATTATCGTCTCTGGAAACCTCTCTCAGGGACTCTATTACGTTGAAGCACCAGAGGACAAACGCGCGGTCTTTGTGATGCCATGGCAAGGCAATACTCTGGTGGGCACCACCGAAACCGAAATCTCAAAACTCCCGGATGCCTGTGAGCCGTTGCCATCAGAGATCCAGTATCTAAGCGACGTACTGCACTATTATTTTCCACGCTATGGACATGCACCAGACATACTAGATGCCTTTGCTGGCTTACGAGTGTTACCGGGCAAAGAAGATTCCGCAGCACGCGCATTTAACAAACCAAGAGAAACCCGACTAGTGGTAGACGACTTGCAGTCACCCAGATTGTTAAGTATTTTTGGAGGAAAATTGACTGCCTATCGTGCGACAGCACAAAAAGTGATGAACACAATTCAAAGCTCTTTGCCTCCCCGTCAAAATCGTGCTGATACAGCGGTGCTACCGCTGAATCCTGTCGACTAAGCGAGAATTGCATGGCCGCCACAATACTCTCACTGGATCAAGGTACCACTAGCTCAAGAGCTATTCTGTTCGATAGCAAGGGAGAGGTACTCTGCAGTGCACAAAAAGAATTGAATCAAATATATCCACAGCCCGGCTGGGTGGAACATGATGCAGAGGAGATTTGGCAAAGCCAGTGGGAAGTGGCAAAAACCGTTGTCGGATCCGATCCCACTTATCTTGACTCTATCGCTACTATTGGTATCACAAACCAGCGGGAAACCACTCTCATTTGGGATAAACATAGTGGCAGCCCCATCTACAACGCCATTGTCTGGCAATGTCGCCGCACCGCTTCTCTGTGTGATTCATTAAGGCAACAGGGAAAAGAGGAACAAATTTTAAATAAGACCGGTCTCGTTTTGGATCCCTACTTCTCAGCAACTAAAATTGCTTGGATCCTAGAAAACGTTGCAGGCGCAAGAAAAAAAGCAGAAGCGGGTGAACTTGCTTTTGGAACTGTCGATAGCTGGCTACTGTGGAATTTGACTCAAGGTAAATGTCACTACACAGATGTCTCCAATGCGTCTCGTACCATGTTGTTTAATATACATAGTTTAGAGTGGGATGCTGAGCTTTTAAAATGTTTCAACATACCTGAAATCATGCTCCCACAGGTGCGATATTCCAGTGAAATTTATGGCGAATGCACACTCTTTTCCAAAGCAATCCCCATCTCCAGCATGATTGGAGATCAGCAAGCAGCCACATTCGCACAAGCTTGCTTCGAACCGGGACAAGTAAAAAACACTTATGGCACAGGATGTTTTCTGGTAGCAAACACCGGAAATCAACCGAAAATTAATACGCAGGGATTGCTTGCCTCTGTGGGGTGGCAACGGGCAAATCACTCGCCAACCTATATTTTAGAAGGCAGTGTTTTTATCGCCGGTGCGTTAGTGCAGTGGTTGCGCGATGAATTGGGATTTTTCCAATCTGCGGCAGAAATCGAGGCGCTGGCCGCCAGTGTCTCCAGCAGCGAAGGCATCGCTTTGGTGCCAGCTTTCGCTGGACTAGGCGCTCCCTACTGGAACAGTGGCGCTCGAGGCGTCATAACGGGACTCACCCGGGGAAGCAACCGTGCGCATATCGCACGCGCGGCCCTAGAGGCTATCGCGCTACAATCAACTGACGTTTTAAACACCATGCAGCGGGTTTGCGACCAACCGTTTAGCCGATTGTGTGTGGATGGCGGCGCCAGTGAAAATGATCTGTTAATGCAAATTCAGGCCGACTTGGCACAACTACCAGTACAACGATTTGTGATGCATGAAGCGACGGCCTTAGGTGCCGCTTTTCTGGCTGGGCTCGCTGCAAACCTATGGAGCAACGAAAAGGAAATCCTATCAATTTGCCGAACTGGACGAGAGTTCCTGCCATCGATGGAAAGTCAACAACGACACTCCCTGCTTCAACAATGGAAAAAGGCCATTAACACCGCTCTATTCTGGGCAGAGAATTAAACAGACTACACACTCCTTCCTTTAGCGTGTGTTTTTAAACCTGTCTATACTCTCAATTATTTATAGATATCTTGTCTCAACCTGCTGTTTCTAATTGTATTTTCCGCTCGTAGCGAGAATAGATTAGCTGTCCGGTGTGCAGCATGAATCCACCCCGCCATCAGCCTCACGAAATAGGACTCCAGAAAAATGCCAATGCTCCGATAATCTGGTTAACAGGACGATTAGCAATAGGCGAACTGTCTGACGACCATTGCATTGTTCAACCAAGGCCGGTTCAAATGGATTGAATACATTGAAGGAGAAAATGTTCAGTCCAAACTGAACTCTCGCTACGTGTAAGTGCCAAAGGTAAAAATCGACTGTGGAGAGCAAAATCCGTGTCACTTAATGAAACACAAACAAAAATATTAAAACCATTCATAGAAGAAACCATTCACGCACTGAAGGACATGGCGGGACTGGACGCTACCTCCGGAGATGGCTTTCAAGATTCCGTTGAACAATTTCGATTCAAGGGTTATGCAGTAGCTGCCAATACCTCGGGAAATTTGAAAGGCAAGTTGTTGATGCACTTGTATCTCGAAACAGCGTTAGAGATTGGGAATAAAGTCAACGCCTTGGTACTCGGAGATACCGAAGAACATTATGAGGTCACCGAGAAAATTTCCGAAGCGTTGGAAGAATTTGGTAATACGGCGATTGGACTTGCCACCAGAGGCTTGGAAGAATCGAAGTTAGGAATTCGATTTGAACCGCCTTTCTTTATCTTAAAAGTTGATGAATTAGAACAACTCTTAACAGATGTGAAAGAAATTATCTCGATCCCAATTCATGTCAATAATGTTGGGCGTTTCTATTTCAATTTTTTACTAGAAGATCTCACGGAGAATTGAGCAATGCTGTCTAAAGAAGAAAAAATTCTGATTGTTGATGACATGCGCATGATTCGCAAGTCAATCACAAAAATCTTGGGGGAAATTGGCTACGACAATGTCATTTTCGCTGAGAACGGTGAACAGGCTGTGAGCAAACATAAAGAAGAAAAACCAGGCATGATATTTCTGGATGTGGTGATGCCGAAAATGACTGGTGATGAAGCACTCGAACTCATTCGAGAGGCAGATGCAAACGTCCCCATTGTGATGTTGACGTCAGTCGCCGATAAGACTCTCATGGACAAATGTCAACGACTGGGGATCTCCGGATATGTGTTAAAACCGGTCACCCAAGACAATGGACCGGATCTCCTATTCAATTATTTAGCCAACGCCTGATATTATTGGATGGCTTAAACCAAAAGTGATACTGCTCAATTACCAATTTAAATCCGCTGAAAAGCGGATTTTTTTTATTTAAGTTCCGGGAAATTCTGGTTCAAAATTTCATCCCATTCCGCCAGACGATTTGCCATCTTGGAAAGCAATGGTTCTATATCACCCGTAATTGTCACCTGAGTAATGGTGTCCCCCTGTTTTATCGCATTTACCACCTCTATATCAGAAGGTGATTTTGCGCGACCAAACACTGTATGTTTGCCATCGAGCCAAGGGGTTTCTAAATGGGTAATAAAAAATTGACTGCCATTCGTGCCGGGGCCCGCATTTGCCATCGACAGCATACCCGCCCCATCATGTTTTAACTCCTGAGAACACTCATCTTCAAATCGATAACCTGGCCCCCCGGCGCCGGTTCCGGATGGACATCCTGCCTGCACCATAAAATCATCAATCACTCGATGAAAACTCAGACCATCGTAGTACCCTCGCTGAGCTAAATTGACAAAATTGGCCACCGTTACCGGGGCCTGTTCAGCGAACAGATCCAGGTGGATACTCCCTTTGTTGGTTGCAATTTCCGCAGTAATCATAAGGACCGTTGCTCCATGATTTGAGTGTGAGTTCATTCCCGGCTTAGGTCAGAAAACACTGTTCAGATGTAGGGAGAGTATAGCCAAATCAGCGGACGGATTCATGTTACTTTGTAATCGCGCTAATTAATGTGCATTCAGTCCCCCTCTGAAAACGGGGTCGACAAAGCGCCTCTGTAGAATTGCAGTCTGTCAGGCAAGCGATTAACCGGCAAATTTCCATGACGCAACTGCATCACGCTTGTATAGGGCAACACGATTAAATCCACTGCCGCACTGGATCCCATATCGAAGATCGCAAACAGAAGCAGATCGTCTGTTTTCGTCGACAGATTAGCAGGAGGACCGACAAAGGTCGTACAGAAACCAAGGGAAAGACCGCTGAACACTCGCGGTACGGAATCGCAATAGGTGGGCGTGTTGAATCCGGGGGATCGCAGTTCCATCTGTCCATTTTTAGACAGAGTTTTCATTGTCGAACACCCCTGTACTACTACCAATAACAGGCCACATAGGATCAGAGTATATCTATTCATATCACTAGATTTCTATTACAGTCTACTTGTGTCTGTATCGAACCTGTGAGATGAATCAACAGAGAAATAGTCCACAATTCTCACATCTCACTGCTAAGTGTTTTATTCCATTTCTGACGCAGCGCACGTTGACGATAGGCTTTGGCTCGGATTGACCACAATGCAAATAGTGCCATGATAAAAGCCGTGGAGCTATATGCAAGAGCCAGTAAATTCGAATTCGAATGCAAATCGAGGAGCAATAATTGGCCCAATCGACTGAGACTGAGAGCCAGCAGTATCGGCAAAAGAGCTACCAACCCCACTATATGTGCACGCTCAATAGTAGCACAAAGAAGAAAAAAGCATCCCATCAGCCCTTGAAAGTAGGCGTTAGAATATAAATTCGCCGATACGTGGAATACGTCCGCTAGTAAAAAGGGTGCCAAATATAGCGCATAATGTGGCTGCA
Organism: Thiotrichaceae bacterium; assembly: GCA_041940025.1. GTDB lineage: Bacteria > Pseudomonadota > Gammaproteobacteria > UBA5859 > UBA5859 > UBA5859. The sequence goes on from JBGTSY010000004.1 coordinate 181,345, forward strand.
AATATGTGACTAATCCACATGCCAAAAACAACACACCAGTAATGACTAGTAATCCACGACTATCATTCATGACCGCTTAAACCAATTTGATATACACACCAGCGACAAAAATCGAGGATCCTTTCGCTTCAGATATAGTAAATGTGCACTAGATCACCATTGCGTCTGTAGAATGAGGCTCGATTAATTAATCGTTGACATAGAATTGATTAAAGTTTATACAATATGATCGTATGGCCTATCATGTTGAAAAGGACTTGCGACATTGGGCCCCAATCAGTGTGAATTGCACTTGTTTGCGGGTTCGTAAGGCTGCTCTCGCTCTAACAGACCATTTTGAATCTTATCTCGCCCCCCTCAACATCAACTCAACTCAATACTCCATTTTAACGGTTTTAGACATTATTGACGGTAGCAGTGTGTGTCAGTTAGCAGAAATTATTGCTATGCCACGGAAAACCTTAGCCCGTCACCTGAAACCACTGGAACTGAGAAAGTTGATATCCATTGAGCAGGGAAGCGACAAGAGAGAGAGGACTGTGAAAATTTCCGATCCGGGCGCTGATTTGATCAAACAGTGCCGTCCGCTTTGGGATCTGGCACAGTCTGATATGGTAGAGCGATTGGGAAGACAGGGTTGGCGTCAAACCCATGAGCTGCTGGAAACCTTAGCCACTATTAACGATTAGTGAGCCGAATGTCGGGACAAAAATCGAAACTGAGTTGTCGTTTCGAGGAGCAATTGTCACCCTAATTTTTGCTCTCATACTGACTATCGAGGGCCTGTTTCGCTACTCCAGATCCCACCTTCACGCCTTGATGGCGCAATCCATCCTCTAATGCGGTCACACACAATCGAACATTGCGTTCATGACAACCATTGCCCATTAATCCTATACGCCAAGCCCGACCCGCAAAGTCTCCCAAACCTGCACCGATTTCCAAATCATATTGGTTCAACACCTGCTGACGGACTTTCGCTTCGTCCACCCCTTCGGGTGCCCAAATACTATTGAGTTGTGGCAAGCGATAAGCTTCATCGACCACGAACTTCAATCCCAATGCTTGTAAACCGGCGCCTAATGCACGATGGTGAGTTTGGTGCCGATCCCACGCCTGCTGTAACCCCTCTTCATGTAGCATCAATAGGGCTTCATGAAGTGCATACATTTGATTGACGGGCGCAGTATGGTGATAGGTTCTCCCTCCTTGTCCATCCCAGTACGCACGCACCAAATTGATATCCAAAAACCAACTCTGTACCTCTGTTTCCCGTGCCTCTATGGCTTTCAAAGCTCGCTCACTGAAGGTCACAGGAGACAACCCAGGAATACAGGAGAGACATTTCTGAGTCCCCGAATAGACAGCGTCTAACTCCCATTCATCCACTTTGAGCGGGATCCCACCCAATGAGGTGACGGTATCGACTATGGAGAGTGCCTGGTGTTGGTGTGCCAACTGGGACAATTTCGCGACATCTGATCGGACCCCAGTTGAGGTCTCCGCATGCACCATGGCAACGGCTTTAATGCCCGAATGATTTTTCAGAGTCTCTTCAACCTGCTCGATAGAGATGGGCGCGCCCCAGGCATTGTCCACCAGGATCGCTTCTCCGCCTGCCCGTAGCACGTTTTGCCGCATCCGCTCTCCGAACACACCGTTGCGGCAAACCAGGATCTTATCCCCCGGCTCTACCAAATTGACGAAACACATCTCCATACCCGAGGAGCCCGGCGCGGAAACCGGGAAGGTCATCGCATGACTGGTTTGAAAAGCGAATCGCAGTAACTCTTTAATTTCTTCCATCAGTTGCGTGAACTTCGGATCCAGGTGACCGATAGTGGGACGAGACAGCGCACCGAGCACGCGCGCACTGACGTCTGAGGGACCAGGCCCCATTAGGGTACGTTGTGGCGGATAAAAGGGCGCAAACTGACTCATAAGTAACTCCAAAAAACGTGTATTAGTTAACCAAAAAGATGACAGCGAACCACGTGGCTATTGCTGATTTTAGAAGTGGTTGGATAAGATTGACGACACTGCTCAGTGGCATGTGCACAACGGGGATGAAAATGACATCCTTGCGGTGGATTGGAAGGAGACGGGATCTCCCCACCCAGTTGCAGTTTCATCATCGATCGCTCCTCCTCAATCTTCGGCACGGCCGCCAAAAGCGCGATAGTATAAGGATGTTTCGGCGAATCTAAAAGTTCGTGTACTTTACCCTGCTCCACAATTCTTCCCAGGTACATCACTGCGACTTCATCTGCCAGGTATTCCACCACAGAAAGATTGTGGGTGATAAAGAGATAGCTTAAATGATGCTCTACTTGTAATTCTTTTAGCAGATTTAAAATTTGCGCTTGTACGGAGACATCCAGCGCGCTTGTGGGTTCGTCACACACAATCAGTTTAGGCTCTACCGCCAAAGCCCGTGCAATACAGATGCGTTGACGCTGACCGCCGGAAAATTCATGAGGATAACGAGCCCCCACTTGAGGCGGTAAGCCTACTCTTTCCAATAAGGTTTTTACCCGCTCGGCACGCTGTTGAGGCGTCTCCCCTATGTTCTGCGCCAACATGCCTTCCAACAAGATATCTTCTACCAACATGCGCGGATTCATTGAGGAATAGGGATCTTGAAAAATAAATTGAAAGTCTCGACGCATGGGGCGCAATTGACTCTCTGACAACTTCGTCAAGTCCTGCCCATTAAAGTTTACCTCCCCAGCAGTGGGTCGTATCAGTTGTAGAATGGCTTTGCCCACCGTGGTTTTGCCGCACCCCGACTCACCTACCAGCGCCAATGTTTTACCGGCATCTAAAGTGAGATCAATTCCATCCACCGCATACACATACCCCGCCGTGCGTTTCATTAATCCTTTATGGATTGGAAAATGCACTTGCAAGTTTTTGATCTCTAGTTTAACCCCTTCCGCAGCCGGATCCGCACTCACTATGCTTAAAGCATCCTGTTCTACACCCGATTGCATGTGTCCAGGAAAAAAACAGCGCGCATGATGCTCTTCACCCAACTGCTGCCAAGGGGGAGCAGACGATTCGCATTCCGCTTGTACAAAATCACAACGATTAGCAAAGCGGCAACCCACAAAATCTTGGGTTAATTTAGGTACACTGCCTCGAATGATTTCCAGCGGCCGGTCGCGCTTAACATCGGTGGGTAAAGAGGCAAACAATTTTTTTGCATACGGATGCGCTACCTGAGTGAAAAATTCTTGCTGTGTGGCCAGTTCCACCAAATGCCCTGCATACATAACTGCCACCCTATCGGCAATTTGTGCCACCACACCCAAGTCATGGGTAATCAACAGCATTGCCATGCCGGTGTCCTGTTGCAGCTGCTTCAATAGACTTAAGATCTGCGCCTGTGTTGTCACATCCAGAGCTGTGGTGGGTTCGTCTGCAATGAGGATTTCCGGCTCTCCCGCTAACGCCATCGCAATCATAATGCGCTGTTTCATGCCGCCGGAAAGTTGATGAGGATACTCGCCATACCGTCGTGCCGGATCCGGAATACGAACCAACTCTAACAACTCAATGGTACGACGCTTGGCCTGATCTTTTGACAGGGAAAAGTGTAAGTCCAATACTTCCTTGATCTGTTTTCCCACACTCATGACGGGATTAAGAGACGACTGCGGTTCCTGGAAAATCATGCCAATCTTGCGGCCACGAATCGACTGCATTTCACGCTCAGTGAGAGACAATAGATTTTGTCCATGCAATAACACCTCACCGCTGACAATTCTGCCGGCAGGCTCTGGCACCAGCCGCATCACCGATAGGGCAGTCATGGACTTACCACACCCAGACTCGCCCAACAATGCAAAGGTTTCTCCTCGCTGTAGGGAAAAAGAGACACCATCCACTGCCCGTGCTTCGCCTTCGTTAGTCTTAAACCAAGTGGAAAGATGATTAATGGTGAGTAACGGATTATTCATAGTCACTGTCTCAATGGGACCTGGGATCGAAGGCGTCTCGTACCGCATCTGCAAATAGATTGGCCGACAAAACCAGCATTAACATAAAGAAAAAAGCTGTGACCAAAGACCACCACACCATGGGATCACGAGCCATTTCCAAACGTGCTCTATTGATCATGTTGCCCCAGCTTTCCATGGTCGGATCCACACCAATGCCAATATAAGACAACACGGCCTCGGCCAACACCAGGCCACTAAAGTCCAACACAATGGTGATGAGCACGATATGCATAATATTGGGCAACAGATGACGCAATAAAATTAACACTTGGGAGACACCAAAGGCATGTGCGGCTTGCACATAATCCATCTCTTTGAGCTTGAGGACTTCTGCTCGGAGTAGTCGACATAACCCAGTCCAACTGGTGATCCCTAAGATAAAACATAGTGCCAACAATCTCACGTCCTGTCTTTGGGCGATGGAGCGAAACAACTCTTCATACTGATCCATGTAGAGATCTAACATTAGGCTCGCAGAAGCGATCAACAATACTCCTGGTATTGAACTTAGAGTGGTATAAAGATACTGAATGATGTCATCCGTGCGACCACCAAAATAACCTGCCGACATGCCCAAAACCAACGCGACCGGCAACATTATCAGAGTAGTGACTGTGCCAATGGTGATGCCTGTGCGAATGCTCTTTATGGCTTGATACAGCACATCCGCGCCCACTTTATCTGTACCGAATAGATGATAAACGGAACCCAGATTGATGATGGCACAGATCAGCAATGCAATGAATAACACGACGATTAAAGAGGCGCGCCAAGGAAGCGCCGTGGTACCCATCAGGATATTTTTCGCCCTCTTTAAGATGGACTCATTCGATTCGGTATTGATTAGCGAAGCCAACAATAGCAACAAGAGCCCAGTACAAATAATGGCTTCGAACATACTGAGTAGTAAGCGTTGAGTGATATCTTCTGCTCTAGAATGACCCACGCCTATGAGATGGCTTCCCCCATGTTGTAATCGAGGAAAAGTCCTTACTGTGGATCCATCTTGCTGCCGAACGGTCTCTTTAGAAAAGCTATATAACGCCAAGGGCGCAGAGTAAGTGGTTTCCGCCGCTGGTAACAAACGCAATAATGCTACATCCAATACGCTATTGATTTCATTTTGGAACTCAGTCTCCCCATTATGCTGAGAGGGAACTGCGAGCCTAAAATGGATTGAATCAAATAACGCCACTGTGACAAATACTATCAATAGTGTCGCACTTGCCATTGCGATAGGACGGGCAAACACTAGCCGCCACTTAGCTCGAGTATGGGGATTCTTTAACGCTTGACGTATCACCATACCACCCGACAGTAACAATAGGTAAATCAACCAGTCAGTGGTGAGGGGTGCAAACTGTATCCGATCAAAAAAAATGATGGCGTCCTTTTCTGTGATTAGCAGCTTGTTAACTCAAACGGATACGAGGATCCGCCCAGGTATAGGTAATATCAGTGACTAATAACGCGACGATATAAATCACCGATCCTAAAAAGACCATGGAACGCACAATGGCAAAATCCTGCCGTTGAATCGCCTCAATGGTATAGCTACCCAATCCTGGTATGGCGAAAAATGATTCGAATATGAGACTGCCCATGAACAGTAGGGGAATGACGACAACGGTTCCAGTTAAAATCGGGATCAGTGCATTGCGGAAAACATGGCCAAATAGAACCCCACCTTCAGACATACCTTTTGCGCGAGCAGTTCGCACATAGTCTTTATTGACCTCTTCTAAAAACAGCGTGCGGTACCACCGGGACGTTCCACCCATGCCGGCGACAATGCCTACGATTACAGGCAATAACAGAAATTTCCACATGGACCATCCCGAGACGAATCCCGATATGGGAACCATCTGAAAAAGTTTGCCAAACAGATATTGCGCGAAAATAACGAAAAACAGTGTGGATATGGACATTATTAAAATACAGAACACCACTGCATAGAAATCAATTTTAGTGCCACGGAAAAACACCATAAATAGAGCGAAGGCGATATTCACTATCAAGCCTCCTAAAAACATGGGGATCATGATAGCCAAACTTGGCCACATACGTTGACGCACATCATGACCAATATCTCGGCCACTATCAGAACGACCAAAATCGAATAAAAATAGACGGAACGATTTGTGATAAAAGATGGTCTCTGTGACGCGCTTCACTCCGGAAGCCGATTCATTGTAGATCATCGGTAGATGATAACCATGATCTTGCTTCCATCGCTCCACTGCTTCTGGGGTGACATATTTTGTACCCAAATGCATCCTCGCCACATCATCAGGAGAATTGACTAAAAAAAAGATGGCAAATGTGATCAGATTCACGCCAATTAAAATCGGAATGGAATAGAACACTCTACGGATGATGTATTGGATCATATAGGTAACTGCGGCTCAATCTTTCGATGCTCACGTTGGCGGTAGATCCACATCACTGCAACGACAGCGGACAACAACACAAGAAGCACAAATACCACTGGCCACACCTTGGGACGATTCCATTCAGCTTGCAGTTGCCTGCGTCGCTCGGCATCTATGCGTTTATATTTCAGCGTATTATTCGCCATCAGATTGGGTTTGGCATTTTGGTACCATTGGTGATATAGGCCGAAATCGGTTGGGTGAAATCCCCAAACCCAAGGCGCATCCTCCCGTGCGACCTGAACCATTTTATTAATGATCTGCTGGCGTTCTGGCCCATTCTCCATATACCGCATCTGTTCAAACAATCGATCAAATTCTGCGTTGGCGTAGTTCGCGGCGTTTTCACCTTGATACTGGGCTTTGCCATTCGGGCCATAAAGCAAAAACAGGAAATTTTCCGGATCGGGATAGTCCGCATTCCATCCCCACTGAAAAATCTGCGCGGTGCCTTTGCGCATTTTATCTTGGAATCGATTGTAATCAGTGGTACGAGTCACTAACTGTATATTAATCTTTTTAAATTGTTTACGTAGCCAATCTAGCCAGGCTTTCGCGTCCGGTCCCGTAGCGGTGACATCAAAGTAGAGTATCAACGGTTTGCCTGTCTCCCTGCTTCTGCCGTCGGGGTACCCCGCTTCGGCTAACAGCTGCTTTGCCTCATCTAAAGAGTGACGCACCGCTTCACCCTGCTGCCAACTATAGACCAAAGGATTGATGCCTAGACGTTCAGGCAGATATCCGAATATGCCCGGCGGAATCGGTCCATGAGAGGGGATCCCACGACCGTTACGAAAAATAGAAATATACTCTTCATAGTCCATCGCAATGGAGATGGCGCGACGCAATTTTTTTGCCTGTTCGCTATAACCACCGATAACAGGATCGAGCATATTAAAACCGGTGTAAAAACTGGTGGCCGCCACACTGGTGACTAAGCGGATCCCTTTGTCTTGGATCTCTTCTGTCAACACTGCATCACCCGTACTGCCAAACTGCACGACTTGATCAAAACTTTCCGAACTCACGCCAGAGGTATCATAATAACCTTGTAGAAACTTGTTCCAAGTGGGGATCGCTTCCACCTCTCTCGAATAAATCGCCTTCTCGATAAAGGGCATCGGCTTGCCCGCATCCTGGAGCAATCCATTCTCTTTATCTTCTAACAGCCCCTCCACTGGATAAAAATCATCTTGTCTGTAGTTGGGATTTTTAAGCATCACCATACGTCGATTGGGATTATTCTCCACCAACATATAGGGACCCGTACCAATCGGATACCAGTCCAAGCTGACATTTTTTTCTGTTAATCCCGGCTGATTATAAAATCGATCTGCCTCCGGTGGCATCGGTGCAAAAAAGGGCATGGCCAACCAATAGGCAAACTGGGGGTACTTCCCTTTAATGGTGATTTCGTAGGTGTAGCGATCGAGTTCCCGCACCCCGCTGAGTTGGATCTGCGTCAAATCTATCTCTTCCCCTTGCTGATGCAGTCTGTTTAATTCTTCGGACAACTCGGCTAATCCTTCGATGTAGGCACTCATTAATCCGAGGATGGGCGAATGCAACTTCGGATGCGCAAGCCGTTTGATCTGATACACATAGTCCGCCGCCACTAATTCACGGGTACCCGTAACTGCGAAATCACCAATAGCGTAAATGTTTTCTAATTCGTCATCTGTCAGTTGGTGATATAGGTATTCGCCGGATGCATCTTTGGCAAATGCAGGATGGGGTTGATAAACTATCCCAGGTTTGATTTTGATTTGATAAACAGACTTCGTCACCAGACTGGGAGAGGCATCACTATCTAATTCAACCCCTGCAGAATCATACCAAGTTGGTTGAGGCAACGCCTCTGCGGTCAGCGCTTCTAATTCGTATGGTCGTTTTAAATAGTGGTATTGTAGCGGCGGCTCATATATTTGCCCGGTAAACACGACCTCAGAAGCACTATAAGACACCGCAGGATCCAGATGTTTTGGACGTTCAGAAAAGGATCCGTAAAACAGATTTTCCTCTTGTAAATCTGCTTCGTATGGATAGTTCCAGGGTCTATCGCCACAGCCAGCTAATAGCCCTATGATCAGTACCGCCCACATCCCTTTGCGCCTACTCATGTTGACATTGTCGGCCAAGCTACCGGTTATGACAACTCTGTTTCACTCTTCGTGGCCAATTGATTTACAATGCAGATTCTGCGGCAACATGAAAATAAGATTAGAAACAGTGAGGATGTCAATATGGGTATGTTAGCGGGGAAAAGAATTTTAATTGTCGGGATTGCAAGCAATCGCTCCATCGCCTCAGGGATAGCCAATGCCATGCATCGAGAGGGCGCTGAACTGGCCTTCACCTATCAGAACGACAAACTCAAGTCCCGCGTTGAAAAGATCGCCGAGGCGTGCGGCTCTAATTTACTCGCGCCCTGTGATGTGACCAATGACCAAGAAATTGAGGAGGTGTTCAAGACGCTAGGGAACACCTGGGACGGGATCGATGGCATTGTGCACTCAGTGGCCTTTGCTCCCGGTGACCATTTGGAGGGGGATTACCTGGAAAACCTCACCCGAGACGGGTTTAAACTGTCCCAAGACATCAGCGCCTACAGTTTTGCCGCGTTGGCAAAAGCCGCTCGTCCAATGATGCGTGACCGGCAAAGTGCCCTACTCACCCTCACTTATCTCGGCTCCCAACGCGTCCTGCCCAATTACAATGTGATGGGGGTGGCCAAGGCAAGTCTGGAGGCCAATGTGCGCTACATGGCCGCCGCCTTGGGACCAGACAACATTAGAGTCAATGCCATCTCTGCGGGACCGATTCGTACCTTGGCTGCTTCTGGTATCGGAGATTTTCGCAAGCTTTTGTCCGTGGCGGAAACCATGGCACCCATGCGTCGCAATGTGACCATAGAAGAAGTCGGAAACGTTGCTGCATTCCTCTGTTCTGATTTAGCCTCAGCGGTGACCGGTGAAATTATGTACGTGGACAACGGTATTAATATTATGGGTGCGACCCCGTTAGAAAAATAGTGGCGTTGTCCGCTGTTTCATTGACAACGAGATAAGAATCCTGGTTACCCAGTTCACACGCACAGTGATGGCACCTGACTGATTGCTCTTAATTCAGCTCAGAGATATCCTGAATTTCAATATCCATGCTCTGTTTAAGCGAGGAGACATAAGCGTCGAACTGTTCTAATGCCAGCGTCCGGTTCAACTCAGTCCTCTGCACCTGTTGGGTGGAGTCACTCAATGCTGCCAACGTGCCATCTTCTACAGAATGCAGTCTGATGGCTATCAGGTTCCCCTGATCATCCTCCACAGAATCCACCACGGGCTTGCCATCAACGGGTTTGGGCATTGAGAACACTTTGCTAATTCTGGCACTCATACTTGTGCCTGGGGGGCTACGGGTTTGTCCGTCAACAGATTCTAGTTTGAGGTTAAATTCCCGTGCAAAAAATTCGGCATCTTCCCCCGCTGTCAAACCTTTCAGGACCAAATCCATCTGTTGTTGGGCCTGTTGCTTGGCTTGATCAGACATCCAAGCCTGTTTCACTTCGTCAGCCACCTGCTGGTACTCTTTTTGATGACTGGGTTGATATTCTGCGACTCGTAGCACGATCAAGTGATCCGGAGACAGTTCGATAGGTTCGCTGTTTAATCCGGATTGCAGTAGGTCTTCACTAAAAACCTGATTCACAATATTGCGATTGGCACCTAATCCTGACGTTGTTCCTGCCTCCGTGAGCCAACCGAGTTGCTGCACCTGTAGACCCAACATATCCGCAGCAGGCTCTAAACTATCAGGATATTCAAATGCCATGCTCGCCAGGGTTTCGGATAACTCGTAAAATTGTTCTTCCTGCCATTGACTCGTTAACAGTTGCGCAATCTCCTCTTTGACCTCTTCAAAGGGTTTTATTTGTACCGGTTCAATCAAAGTTGTTTGAACCAAATGCACGCCAAATGTACTTTGAATAGGTTCTGACACTTCGTTAACATTTAACGCGTAAACGGCCGCTTCTACGGCCGGATCAAACTGTCCACGAATCACCCAACCTAACTCTCCACCCGCTTCAGCAGAGCCTGGATCTTCTGAAAACTCGCGCGCCACCTCTGCAAAGGATTTGCCTTGTTCTATTTGCTCACGTAACGCGGTTGCCCGCTCCAGCACAGCGTCTACCGCCGTCGAGTCTGCGTCCGGCTCTAATGTCAGCAAAATATGTGCAGCTTTGCGCCGCTCAGGTCGCGTGTAATCTGCTAGATTTTCTTCATAATAGAAAATCAGATCTTCGCGGTTAAGTTGTTGTGATTCAGGTAGTGCGGATGCATGTAGTTCCAGATATTCCACTTTCGCTCGCGCTTCTGACACGAATTCTTGTGGATTGTTTTGATAAAATTCTTTTAATTGTGCGTCGTTAGGTTCCGGCGCACCGCTAAATTTTGTGGTATCCAGTTCAATATAGTCGTAGCTGCGACTCTGCTTGTCCCGGGCCACCTTTTGCGCCACCTGTGGCGAAGTGACGAATGCCGTTTGAATCACGCCCTGCTCTATTTGTCTAACAAGTAAATCCCGCATGATGGCAGCTTCGTACTGTTGCGGCGTGAGATTGTTCACTCTTAGCAACTCTTCATATTGGTTCTGGTTGAATGTGCCCTCCACTTGAAATGCGTCATCAGCACTGATGGTCTGTTGAACTTCTGCCGTCGACACGCGATAGCCGGATTGATAGCCATGTTGGCGCAATACGGAGGTGCGAATCACTTCATCTATCGCCTCCTGCCTTAGCAGCTCATCGATACTTCTGCCCTCAACAGTAGGTGCCGAAAAATCTACTTGGTCACCCAACAGTTGTTTCAGTCTTTCACGCTTGATGAAATAGAGTCGTCTATACTCCTGCGCCGAAATGGGCTCACCATTCACTTGAGCGAAACCTTCGTTGCCACCACCAGAAAAGTAGTTGCTTACTCCCCACAAAGCAAATGGCACAATCAAAATTGCGACAATCACCGTGGCGAGAATACCTTTTAGTTTTTCGCGAATCGTTCCCAGCATCTAGACTCTTCTCCATAAGATAAAAAAAACGCACCCCTGGGAGTGCGATTTTTTTATTCTAAAGGACAGATGGCGGAGTGGACGGGACTCGAACCCGCGACCACCGGCGTGACAGGCCGGTATTCTAACCAACTGAACTACCACTCCGACGTTCCCTATTTTACTTGGTGGGTGCTGAGGGGATCGAACCCCCGACCCTCGCCTTGTAAGGGCGATGCTCTCCCAGCTGAGCTAAGCACCCAGTTTACGCTAGTTGACGGCGTCTTTCAGAGCCTTTCCTGCTTTAAACGAAGGTACCTTCGCCGCAGGAATATCTATCTCAGCACCGGTCTGCGGATTACGTCCCTTGCGCGCCGCCCGCTCAGAGACCTTGTAGGTTCCGAAACCCGCAATCGCTATTTGCTCCCCTGATTTCAATACATCTGAAATAGTGGAAATAAACGCATCCAGCGCTTTCGCGGCGTCTGCTTTAGGTATATTTGCTGATTCCGCCATGGAATCGATCAATTCGGATTTATTCACAAAAAAAACCCCTTCAAATGAAGAAAAGCCTAACCCCGCGGAAGGCGCACTTTATACCAGTTGGCCTGAAAGGCGTCAAGGAATCAATTGGTTAGTGCGTACTTACTGAGCCAACTTTGGATGGATTGCCTTCCTGGTCGGAAGAATCCTGTAGATTATCAGCTTCAGACGAACTGGACAAAGGTTCAGGTAGCCTCGTTAAAGCGACCTCAAACACTTGGTCTATCCACTGAACTGGACGAATATCAAGATCTTGTAATAAGTTTTTGGGAATTTCTTTCAGGTCCCGCTTGTTTTCTTCTGGTATGAGAACGGTTTTTATACCACCGCGATGCGCTGCCAATAGTTTTTCTTTCAAACCGCCGATTGGCAGTACCTTACCTCTTAAAGTGATCTCTCCGGTCATGGCGACTCCCGCATGAACCGGTATGCCCGTGAGTGCAGAGACAAGTGCGGTACACATAGCACAGCCCGCGCTGGGACCATCCTTAGGCGTCGCGCCCTCCGGTACATGGATATGCACATCTCTCTTTTCATAAAACTCAGAGCTGATACCCAACACCTCAGCACGGCTACGAACCACTGTCATCGCTGCTTGTATCGATTCCTGCATCACATCGCCCAACTGACCGGTAGAAGTGAATTTGCCTTTACCTTCCACTACAGTGGCCTCGATATTCAGCAGCTCACCGCCCACTTCTGTCCAAGCCAATCCCGTCACTTGACCTACCCAGTTTTGCTCTTCGGCAAGACCGTAGCGGAATCGAGGCACACCTAGATATTTTTCCAGTCCCCGAGCATTGATCACGGTTTTGTCACCAGACTTTTTCAGCAGAATATTCTTCACCACCTTACGGCAAATTTTCGAAATTTCCCTCTCAAGTGCACGCACGCCTGCTTCTCTGGTATAGGTGCGAATGATTTCCCGCAAGGCAGAGTCTGAGATGGTCAGCTCTTCGCTTTTCAGCCCATTATTCTTCATCTGCTTCGGTACCAGATATTTACTCGCGATAGCCAGTTTTTCATCCTCTGTATAGCCCGGGATGCGAATCACTTCCATACGATCCAATAATGGACCGGGTATATTCATAGAATTAGACGTGGCCACAAACATCACATCAGAAAGATCGTAATCCACCTCCAGGTAGTGATCGTTAAAGCTATTATTCTGTTCCGGATCTAACACCTCCAACAGAGCGGAAGAGGGATCGCCGCGAAAATCCATCGACATTTTGTCTATTTCGTCCAGCAGGAAAAATGGATTTTTGGTGCCCGCATTGGACATCTTTTGAATGATTTTACCGGGCATTGATCCTATATAGGTGCGACGATGGCCACGTATTTCTGCTTCGTCTCTAACGCCACCCAAAGACATGCGTACGAATTTCCGATTGGTCGCACGCGCAATGGACTGTCCCAAAGATGTCTTGCCCACCCCAGGTGGACCCACCAAACATAGAATCGGACCTTTCGGATTTTTCACTCTCTGCTGAACGGCGAGAAATTCTAGAATGCGTTCTTTAACCTCTTCTAACCCGTAGTGATCTTCATTCAAAATTTCACTCGCTTTGGCCAGATCTTTTGAGACCTTGGAGCGTTTCTTCCAAGGGACATTCACCATCCACTCGATGTAACTGCGCACCACCGCTGCTTCAGCGGACATAGGTGACATCATCTTTAACTTTTTGAGTTCAGAATCTGCCTTTTCCCGCGCACCCTTTGGCATGCCCGACGCTTCAACTTTTTTACTCAGTTCTTCTAGTTCATTGGGCGCTTCATCCATCTCACCCAACTCTTTTTGAATTGCTTTCATCTGCTCATTGAGATAATACTCGCGCTGACTTTTTTCCATCTGTCGCTTCACGCGTCCACGTATCCGTTTCTCAACCTGCAACAGATCAATTTCGGACTCCATCAATGACATCAAATGTTCTAATCTCTCATTCAGATCTTCTATCTCTAGGATCCGCTGTTTTTCGTCTAATTTAAGAGACATATGCGCGGCGATGGTATCAGCCAAACGGCCAGCTTCATCAATTCCAGACAAAGAGGTTAAGATCTCCGGCGGTACTTTTTTATTCAATTTCACATATTGGTCAAATTGATTGAATAGCGAGCGGGTTAACACCTCACTCTCTTTTTCATCTATTTCTGGAGCAGCCAATACGGTGCCATTCGCTAAGAAAAATTCCTCATTCTCAAGAAAGTTCACTACTTTGGCACGCTCATTACCTTCTACTAATACCTTCACGGTTCCGTCGGGCAACTTTAGTAGCTGTAAGATGTTGGACAGGGTACCGACCTCATAAAGATCAGTGGTATCGGGATTATCTACGTCCGCACTCTTCTGTGCTAACAGCAAGATCTGTTTATCCCCTGCCATGGCGCTTTCCAAAGCTTTGATCGATTTTTCCCTGCCGACAAACAAAGGAATAACCATATAGGGATAGACCACTACATCCCGTAGCGGTAATACTGGAATAGTGATCACATCGCTATCCGATGTCGAAGCTGTATCTGTAGATTCCATGCCGTGTTCCTTAGTTAGACCTTTTTTTCAGTGAAAAATGGTCAATCAATATGTATCGCCATGATCGGCAGAGACACAATAAATAGTTGCAGAGTATGAGGTGCCCAAGGAAAAGTATTTTTCCGTTCCGGTACAGTTAAAATGTTCTATTCAGAAGCAGCAGCGGGCGCATCTGAATTTTCATAGAGCATAATTGGTTCAGATTCTCCACGCACAACGCCTTCATCAATGACTACTTTGCTGACGTGTTCCATCGCTGGTAATTCATACATAGTATCCAACAATACATGCTCCATAATAGAACGTAATCCGCGGGCCCCTGTTTTCCGCTCCATTGCTTTTCTAGCTATAGCTATGAGGGCATCATCGCGAAGTTCAAGTTCGCAATCTTCCATTTCAAACAATTTTGCATATTGCTTGGTCAGTGCATTTTTCGGCTCTTTAAGAATTTGCACTAAGGAGTGTTCATCCAACTCCTCAAGGGTCGCGATCACAGGCAAACGACCGACAAATTCTGGGATTAAGCCATAACGGGTTAAGTCTTCCGGCTCAACTTGACTCACCAATTCGGCTGAGGATTCAAAGTCCTCTTCACCCTTCACTTCAGCACCAAATCCGATACCTGTTTTTTCAGAGCGTTCTCGAATGACTCGCTCCAAGCCCGCGAAAGCACCGCCACAAATAAACAGGATGTTGGAGGTATCCACTTGCAAAAATTCCTGTTGCGGATGTTTACGGCCTCCCTGTGGGGGTACCGAAGCCACCGTCCCCTCAATCAACTTCAGCAAAGCCTGTTGCACGCCTTCACCAGACACATCTCGGGTAATGGACGGATTATCTGATTTACGTGAAATCTTATCTATTTCATCAATATAGACTATACCGGTTTGCGCTTTTTCAACATCGTAATCACACTTTTGCAACAACTTCTGGATGATATTTTCAACGTCTTCACCCACATAACCGGCTTCGGTTAAAGTGGTGGCGTCGGCAATGGTAAATGGTACATTTAAGAACCGAGCCAACGTTTCGGCAAGCAGAGTCTTACCGCTTCCGGTAGGGCCAATTAGCAAGATATTACTTTTCGAAAGCTCTACTTCATCCTTGCCTTTATCTCGCAACAATCGCTTATAGTGATTGTAAACGGCTACTGACAATATTTTCTTGGCACGGGCTTGGCCAATGACATACTCATCCAGAATGGCGTGAATTTCCTGTGGGGAGGGCAAGCTTGTCCTTTTTTCGCTGTCAGCCGCTTCCTGGATCTCCTCACGAATGATGTCGTTACACAAATCTACACATTCGTCGCAGACAAAAACAGACGGTCCAGCAATTAATTTCCTGACTTCATGTTGGCTTTTGCCACAAAACGAACAGTAAAGTAATTTACCATCGTCTTTACCACCTCTACCAATTCTATCGTCGCTCATCGCAACACCTCTTTCATTTGAATGGGTCGCACCGCATGATTTATAAAATAGCCCCCTTCCGCTGTTTTTCAATTACCTCTTCTACATTAATCCCCATCAAACTCATTTCAGTTACATCCACCTTGACTGTTGATTACTCACATACCATGCACAGATTATGCCCGGTAACTTACTAATCCTCTTCGACTTCTTCTCTTGCAGACATCACTTTATCAATTAATCCATACTCTTTTGAAGCTTCTGCGCTGAGAAAATTGTCGCGTTCTGTATCCTGCTCAATACGCGCCATGGACTGCCCAGTATGTTTCACCATGATTTCATTCAATCTCGCTTTCACTGTCAACAATTCCTGGGCATGTATTTGAATATCAGTCACTTGACCTTGCACACCTCCCAAAGGCTGATGAATCATGATACGGGAATGAGGTAATGCGTAGCGTTTACCTTTCGCACCAGCCGTTAACAATAAGGCACCCATACTTGCCGCTTGACCGATACAAACCGTGCTCACATTCGGTCTGATAAACTGCATGGTATCGTAAATAGCCAATCCTGCGGTGACGGAACCACCCGGTGAATTGATGTACAGCGCGATATCTTTATTTGGATTTTCCGCTTCTAAAAACAACAGCTGAGCCACCACTAAATTAGCCATATGATCTTCCACCTGGCCTACCAAAAAGATGACTCTCTCCTTGAGTAATCTGGAGTAAATATCAAAAGCTCTTTCACCCCGCGCAGTATACTCCACCACCATTGGCACCAAGCCCTGAGCATGGGGTGTGCCATTGCCTATCTCATTGTTTTTATCGGTCATATGCATGATTTCCTTTATCATTTACCTCGCAGAATTCCCTTTGGTACCACTTCATTTCGTCAGCTTTTGGCACGAACTTGTCCACTAAATTAGACAACTTTCAATCGATTACCGCAACCTATCAATTGGCAGCATTAACAAGCTCATCAAAGGAGACCGGTTTGGTTTCCAACTGGACCTGATCGAGCACCCAATCCACCACAGTCTCTTCAAGCACCATGCCCTCCACCTCGGCTAGACGCTCGGGCTGGCTATAGTACCAATTGACCACATGTTCTGGCTGTTCATAACTGGCAGCTAACTGTTCGATGGTTTGTCTCACCTTCGTTGGCTCGGCCTGTAACTTTTGAGTTTCTATTATCTCTGCAACAATCAGGCCCAGCGCCACTCGACGATTCGCTTCTTCCGCAAAAATCTGGTCATCTAAATCGAAATTTTCTAGCTGCCCTGTGCCCTGCATTTGCTGCATCATTTGCGATTTCAATCTAATTATTTCTTGAGAAACCATTGACTTAGGTAAGGTGATGGGGTTTTTTTCGAGAACCAGATCCATCACCGCAGTCTTCATTTTATCTTTCACAATACGCTTCACTTCCTCTTGCATACGCTCGCGCATGTTGTTCATTAATTCATCAATTCCGCCTTCAATTCCGAAGGACTTTGCGAACTCTTCATCCACTTCCGGGTATTTAGCGATCTCCACTTTTTTGACTGTGACATCAAATTGCGCTGGTTTTCCGGCGAGTTCCTGATTCGGGTAATCGTCCGGAAAAATAATATCTAGTACTCTTTTATCACCAGCGTTCACCCCCATGAGACCGGTTTCAAATCCTTCAATAAATGTTCCACTGCCTAACACCAGTGGATGATCTTCCGCTGCCCCACCTTCAAAGGGTTCTCCATCCACTTTTCCGACAAAATCGATGGTTGCTCTATCGCCCTCTTCCGCCGCCTTATCCTCCTCGACCCACTCTTTACGCTGTTCTCTTAGCTTATCAAGAATGGTTTCATCGTCTTCAGCAGTGAGTTCAACTTCCAATTTTTCTAGAGTCTGATCTTTCAAATCAGCCAACTCAAATTCGGGAAAAATCTCAAACACAGCCTTATATTCAAGCGCATTGCCTTCCTGGTACTCTGATTCGGCCTCTATATTAGGCATGCCCGCAATCTTGAGTTTCTGCTCGCCGATAGCTTCTTGAAAACTCGACTGAAGGATCTCATTCACTACTTCACGTTTGATCTGTTCACCAAACTGCTTTTTGACTACTCTTTCCGGCACCTTCCCAGGACGAAACCCCTTAATTTTTGCCGTCTTAGACAGGTTTCGTAAACGTTCCTTATAAATTTCATCGATACGCTCAGCGGGTACTGCCACCTTCAGGATGCGCTCTAGTTCACCGCTTTCTTCAATTGATACCTGCATTTAAATTTAACTCCAAGGAATGCTAAAAATGGACAAAAAACAGTAACTTTCTAGTACTGCACCAAGGACAGATTCATCATCCTTGATGAGAGATGACTGGTGCGAAAGGAGAGACTCGAACTCTCACGGGTTGCCCCACTGGAACCTAAATCCAGCGCGTCTACCAATTCCGCCACTCTCGCCTTTAAGGATGACGATTATATCTGGCGATGCTGTTACGGGCCACCCAGAAATCTTCGAATTCTTTCCTATCCAAACAGTTAGCGAGCAAAAAATGAGCTAATTTGGCCATCACATGCGATCATGGGTGACAGTTTTAGCCTTTGGACGCGACTCAGCTTGATTTTCACTGGGCGCCTCTGAATAATTTTCACCCACCTCCTCCGCCTTCAGGAGGAAGGCCCGTGCAGCAGATAGGTCACCCAATGCTTCCGTCACCTGGGCACAAATTACATAGGTATAGGGAAATGAGGGATTTAACTTGATTGCGGTGTGACAGTCATCGAGAGCTAATTTGGGATTTTGAGATTCGAGATACATCATTGAGCGAAAAGCGTATCCTCTGTAAGACTGTGGGAAATCCGCAATCAGCTTATCCAGTTTCGCAATCATCTCCTCCACGGTGTGAGAGTCATAAACAGCCAGCAGTCTATCATCCTCTGTTGGCGCGGCTGTTAGTATTGGCGAAAGGAAAAAAATCAGACTTAAAAACAAGTATCTTGCACGGGGGGGACGTAACATTTTGTGATTCCTTTACATTGATACAATCAGTCGATTGTTTCAATAGTCATCGGAATATCATTAAAGATACTTAGGCGCATTTACCCAATAAACCAACTGTCCCCGTTGTTCAATCCCCCCCAATATAAGCATTTCGTTATTTACTAAAGATACGCCCAAACCGGTCGTCTAATAGGGAAGGACACAGGATGGTGTCATTTCAAAAATCTCGGAGGCCCCCAGTGCTTAATTTCCACGGATTCCAAGCTCACGCAAATTTATCTGCCGATGTCTCATTGCAAAGTCCACTGAAACGCAGTGACGGTCTGCATCAACAGGCACATCAACCGCGCTTTAACATTGGTCGCATGTTGGCAAATGCTATCTTGAATCGCGTGAATGCAGCATTGGATGCCAGAGGCATTGACTTTAATATCAAAGCGAATGCGCAGCCCAATCAAAGCGACAAACCTGAAGATACGCTGATGCAGCAGGTACAAGCACCAATTCAACAAGCGGAGACACCAGAAGCAGTCGACACAAGTGTGGCAGCCGTGAAAGAGGGCATTGAAACTGGAATACAAGAGACCAAGACCCAACTGGCGCAACAAAATGCACTCGGTGACAATCAAGTACAACAACTGGAACAGACTCAAGATACGCTTCTTCAAGGCGTAGATGCGTTACAAACGAAGATGAAACAAGAGCAGGTGAACCACGTCAGCGGTAATTTGACGAAAACCGTTGAACAGTCACACACTCTTTCTTTAGAGCTGGAAACTGCCGAAGGGGACAATGTCAAAATTGAAATTGATATTGACCACTTTGCACAGCGTACCACTCAATTGGCGGCGAACGACGGCTCATTCACCTATAGCAAGCAAAGCGATCGATCTGTCAACGCCGCAGTGAGTTTCTCCATTGAGGGTGAATTGAATGCGCAGGAATACGAAGCCTTGGATAAATTTCTCGGTAAAGTCCAGCATTTCAGCGAACAATTCTTTGCGGATCAATTCGGTCGCTCTATGCAACAGGGTGTCGATACGCTCGTTATCGCTGGCGGTGACTTTGCGTCATTTTCTTTAGATTTGAGTCAGACCATTAGCCGCCAAACGGAATTTAATTACGCCGCCACGCCAGAGGGTTCTCTCCCCCCAGTCGCATCACCTGGGCTTGTGGCAAATGACGGCACTGGCGCGCCACCCACTATTGAATCTCAACCTGCCGCCCAAGCATTGATGGCAGAAGCCGAGGCCCCATCTGAGAATTTGCAGCGTTTCACCAATCTACCGCAAGTCCTCTCCAGTACATTTACTGAATTGAGTGTTGAAATCGAACGCTCGGTGACAACACCCACCTTGGAGCCGGGGATGCCGATTGCAGATCCGGTGCCGGTGAGCGAGGATGCGGCACTCAGTTCAACAGATACAAAAGAAGTGGCGGCCTAGTCTAATTTATATTCAACCAGGACTCTTCTGTTCGTGCGAGTTTAATAAGGCATGACGCAGCCTATGCGCCAAGGTGCGACGTTCCTGAAGCGTTAAGAAAGAGCCAATTTCCACCTGCCGACCTTGCTGACATAGATACAGTCGAGGCTGCTTGCTCGAACCGCAGGGTCGCCACTGCACCTGTACCCAAGGGCGATCAAACTGATGTCGAGTACGAGCATGAAACAAGCCCTCTTCTACCTCAACGCACTTACCCTGCAGGCTGATGACCTGACGCCGATCTCCTTGTCGCTGCACCCAGAACAAAACAACACACACCATCAACACTTCCAAACCGCAAAAGGGCGCCACTAGCCACAATCCCAACGTATAAAAAAATGCAGCTATGGCCCCAGACAACAGCGCCAACAAACCTGCTAATATAAGATTAAGACGCCAGTCAGCAGACTGATTGGGACGTAGTACGAATCGCTGTGCCATGAGGATACACGAGCAATTATTGCATCATGCTGTCAGGTGCTGACGACAAAACTCAATACACCTCTGCCAAGCTTGCTCCGCAGCCGCTGCATCATAAACGTCTTGACGCTGTTCGTTCATAAACGCATGCTGAGCTGAATAACTATAGAATTGATAATTGACTTGACCCTGTTTTAATTTTTGTTCACAAGCCGCCACCACTGGAGGCGTACACCAAAAATCTTCGGTGGCAAAATGACCTTGCAGGGGCACCTTAATTTGGCTGACATCCCCAGCCTCTTCAGCTGGCAATCCATAAAAACAAATTGCGGCGTCAATGTCTGACAGCCGCATCGCCCCCAGTATGGTCAAGGCGCCGCCCATGCAAAATCCTGTTAAACCCACCCGATGTGACGCAGATTTTAAATATGTCACCGCGCCCGCTATTTTCTCATCGGTCGCTTGTATAAAATCGAGGGAACCCATCAATTTATTTGCTGCAGACATGTCGTGATAGGCAACGACTTTACCAGCAAACAGGTCTGGTGCTAATGCGGTGACACCTTCCTGGGCAAATCGATCGCAAATCCCCTTAATCTGATCCTGGAGGCCCCACCATTCTGATAGCACTACCAGCGCGGGGCCAACGTGATCCGCGTTCGCCAGATATCCCTGTACATGTTCTCCATTGGCACAAACGTACTCAATCCTCTCGCCCATAAACTGACCTCCCTGTAAAAGTGAAAAATATACCAACGATAGTCGCAGTTTAACACTACAGTGGAATCAGAATGGAGAGAAGGCTCTAAAATTTAAGGACAGGCTACTTTGGTCACTCTCGGCGATCCGGCAGCGGAAAGAGTTAATGTGCGATTGGCAGAGTTGGTACAGTTATCATGGACTAGAGTGAATGTGGCACCAGTGAAGCCCGTCTCACCGAAACCAGTACTTAGATAGAGAATATCGCTGTCGATGCTGGTGAAGGTGACACTAGTGACGGCAGCATGCGTACGGGCTATTTCAGTTGCGTCCAAGGCGCTGTCCCCATCTTCATCTACCCACACTAACCAGCCTTGAGCCCAGCTAGTGCCCGTGCAACTGGTTTGATTGGCGCTCACGCATAGCGTGGCGGTGGCGCCTTGACTCACTGCCAAGGTGCGGGCTAAATTCACATCCGCCACAAAGTCATTGGCGATAGAGGTGATGCGATTATTCTGTAAAACCCCTCTAATACTCGGTATCGCCACCGCAGTAATAATCCCGGCGATAAATATCGTCACCAGCACTTCAATTAACGTGAATCCGAATGACCGATGCTGTAGTGCTTTCAACTTAACTCCAACTCAAATGAACCTGGCTCACTATATTCAATCGGCCTGTGAAGGCAAAATTGCAGCGGTGATTCTGCGTAGCAGGTCACAACCCTGTGACGAGGATGTGTCTGGCTTTCATTGAAGTTTTTTTGCCGCTATTTGAACAGACTAACCGGCTGGTATGACAGCCCAACCTTTCAATTAATCAACTGAAATAGACCGCTCATCCCAACAGCCAATGCGCCCGTCTAATGCCATGTGATTAGGTGCACAAGAGGTGGCAAGCTGGGTTTAGAGACCCTTTTTTGTAGCCGTAACATAAATGCCGGGAAAATAATTTAAACGAGAAAAAGGCACCCATAATTTACCCTGGCCACTAGCATGAATACTGTAGCTATGAAACGAATCAATCGACGCCACACTAAACAAGCCAATGCGAATAAGCGCATTTATGGTTTTACATTAGTAGAAACCTTGATCACTGTTTTAGTGGGTTCGATTGGACTTCTGGGTTTAGCCAAACTCAATGCGCTAGGCATGCAAAATAACCAATCCGCGTACTGGCGTACTCAGGCCACCTATCTGGCCTATGACATGAGCGACCGTATGCGAGCCAACAATCCTGCAGTGAATGATGGTGACTATGACAATCCCACCGGCAGCTACACTGCGGCTTGCTACACCACCACCGGTTGCACTGACGAACAATTGGCCAAGACCGATTTTTATGAATGGAATAATACGATCAACTCCTTACTGCCTAATGGCGTCGGTGAAGTATGTATCGATTCCACTCCCAATGACGGTACCTCTAGTGCGCCCGCCTGCGACGGAAATGGTAATGTTTATGCCATTAAACTTTGGTGGACCGATGAGCTGGGTAGCGGTGTTACCGGTGTGCCCTCGGGACCTTCCGGCTCACCTCAAGATGAATACTATTTTTATCTAAACTTTCAGCCATAACCTCATGATAAATTCAATATCAATAAGAAAAACATCCGGTTTCACTCTAGTAGAGTTATTGATTGCGCTCACCCTCGGATTGCTGTTAACCGCCTCTTTTGGATCCGTTTTAATCAGTAACAAACAAACCTTTCGCGCGATTGATGCCGCCTCTCGGGTACAGGAAACCGGTCGTTATGCCATGCACCTGTTAACCCGTGATTTACGTAGTGCTGGTTATCAGGGTTGTGCCGGTCTATCAGCAACCATTACCAACACACTGAATGCCGGCACGCTATCGAGTTTAATTGACAACACGCCATTAGAAGGCTTCGACCACAAAACAGCCGGAAGCAGTGCCGCCTCTGCATGGACACCGAATCTAGATGCGTCAATTACAGGGGCCGTGGCCGATAGTGATGTGATCATGATTCGCAGCTCAGTTTCCAGCGGTATCTATTTGACCGCCACTATGCCCAATACTGCGGCGGCGCTACAAATCTCTGCGGCCTCGGGTATCGATCAAGGCGACATCTTTATGGTGTGCGATTGTCGTTCGAGTTGTTCCATTGCTCAACGTACCAACATCAACAACGGTACCAATGCACTAGTCCACAACATAGGTGGCACGGTGACTCCAGGAAATGCCGCTGTCAACCTGGGGCGTGCTTATGGCCCGGAATCAGAAATTATGGAAGTTGAAAATCGATCCTGGTATGTGGGGACTGGTGCCAGTGGAGAGCCCGCTCTATTCCTTGAATCCAATGATGCCGGGGGCGTGGAAATGGTAGAGGGCGTGGAGTCGCTGCAACTGTTATTCGGTGAAGATACCAATAACGATAATGCGGCAAATCGCTATCTCACCGCTGATTTAGTGGGTGATTGGAACAACGTAGTGAGCACACGAATTTTTGTAGTCGCGCGCACAGCGGAAAACAATGTGACTTCGGACTACCAAACCTATTCTGTTAACGGCACCAATATTACGGCTACAGATAAAAGACTACGCCGAGTATTTTCGGCCACTGTCAATCTACGCAATTAGGCTGAATCATGACACATTTAACCACACACCTGAACAAATCTGTATCTAATGCGCAACGAGGCGCCGCACTAATCATGACATTGCTATTTCTAATGGTGCTGACCGTGCTCGCCGTCAGTGGGGCTAAGAATACAACCATACAAGAAAAGATGTCTGGAAGCGTACGTGATCTGAATGTGGCTTTTAATGCGGCTGAATCTGGATTGATTGCTGGCGAAAACTGGGTCGCTACGCAAACCATATTTCCCGTGCCGACGACTGATGGATCGTCAGGTGTCTGGGACTATAACAGTGTGGATCCCGACACTGGCAATAGCATCGGGTGGTGGAATGAATCCGCTCGTCATGCCAGTTGGTGGCAGAACAACAGTACGGAACTCACCACTTTAGTAGGTGTGGCAGAAGGCCCTCGCTATGTGGTGGAAGAAATTGATTTTGTACCCGACAGTTTGGTGCAAGGTGTTAACAACCCTCCCGGCAGATATTTTCACCGCGTCACCGCAAGAGGATGGGGTGGAAGTGATAAAACTAAAGCGATGGTGCAATCCCACTATGTGAGCAGACGCTAACGCTCAGCGAACTGATCGCGAGGTATAGTTATGAGACAAATAACACAACGACTAGGAATTTCATATGGCACCGCTGTGGGCCTGTTCTTTTGTGTGCATGTACACGCAGCCACCTTAAACATGGCCGATTCACCCTTGTACTTGGCCACTGACACACCCGCCAACGTGTTTTTTCAAATTGATGACTCAGGTTCCATGGATTGGGATATCCTCACGGTGCAATACCATTACTATACAAGTTATTGGCATAGTGGGAATCATGAACTGGTCACCCATGGACGATGGCGTGCCTACTCTAGTAGCGGTTCCTGTAGTGGTCGGATAAATTATGTTTATTTCTTTGATAACTCTGATGATGCCTACAATAGCTGTAGTTACCCCACTGCGGAACAAAATACTGAAACCTTCGTTCGGGATTGGCGAGTGCGATCCTCAGATTTTAATGTCATGTATTATGATCCTTCAAAAACTTATAGTCCGTGGCCTGGATACCCAAATGCCACGTTCACAGCGGTACGCAGTGATCCGCAATTAGGTACCTCTGGTTACACTGTGACACGTAATCTCACAGGATTTATCTACGAACAATGGACTGATACTCGAGGCTATTCTGGAAGCAATCCAAACGGTCCGGCAACTGCAACTAGTGGCGCTAATGGATGGGTGGATCTATGGGATGATCATAAAACCACTGTAGTGAATGCAACCACACTTTCCCAGACTAGCTACAGCTTCCCAATTACAAGCACCGCAACGGAATGTGATCTAGCCGCCGCACAGCAAACACCGCATTATTCTTCCTGTTATCAAACCACCAGTAGTACCACTACCCTCGCAGCAACAGATACAGATGAATATGGACGTACTCCAGCGGAAATACAACAGAACATTGCCAATTGGTATCAATACTATCGACGCCGCTCATTCGTCGCCAAAGCTGCCGTAGGACAGGTTGTATCGAATAGCCCAAATTATCGCTACGGGTTAAGTGTCATCAATGACAACTACAGCAGTTATTCTGGCATATTTGTGGAAGTGCCAACCGGAACAGATTACACCACCCATAATAGTAATCTATTAGACACTTTTTATTCCTATAATTGGCCGGCAAAAGGTACCCCGTTGCGTCACGGTTTAGAGCGTACTGGCAAATACTTTGACAATACAATAAGCGGAAAAACAGATCCCATTATCTCTTCCTGTCAACACAATTTTTCTATATTAATGACTGATGGCTATTGGAATGGGAGTGCTCCGGGTACTTCTGGCATCGGTGACAATGACGGAGATGGCCACCATGATACTGTTGCAGATGTCGCCAAATATTTTTATGACACTGATTTAAGCACTCTTGCTAATGACGTGCCCACCAGCACCTTCGATACTCAGGACCAACAGCATATGGTGACATTCACTGTTGCCTTTGGTGTGGAAGGGAATTTGACAGACTCAGACAACGATGGTTGGCCCGACAGTGGTGGTACCCCGTTGATAGAAAGCAGCAACTGGGGAGATCCTTTTACTAGTACACCCGCAAAAATCGACGATCTTTGGCATGCCGCTTACAACTCCCGTGGAGAGTTCATTAGCGCAAAATCACCGTCATTGTTAATCCAGGCATTGCAAAGTGCTATTGCGGCGATTACCAATCGCGTCAGTTCAGCATCCGCCGTCGCATTGAGCTCAGGTTCCTGGAATACCGATACCCATATTTTTCAAGCCAAATTTGATCCTGGTAATTGGTCTGGACAACTGCTGGCCTATCCAGTATCGAGCACAGGTGCGATAGGAAACTCCGTTTGGGAAGCAGGCGCCAAATTAGACAGCCAAAATTACGATACCGGACGAATTATATTGACTTACGATACCGCTGACGACAAGGGCGTGGCGTTCCGTTTTCCTGCCAATTACAAGGCACCAGGTGTCAACGACATTAGTGCGTCACAAATCGAGTTTTTACTCAGAGATGCGCCTTATGCCTATAACACGACTGATAGTTCAGAAATAAACGCCAATCAAATTTATGGAGATAAACTACTAGATTACCTTCGCGGGGATGACACCAACGAAGGCAGCCAATTCCGGGCCCGAGCTGCGACTGGTGGAAAATTAGGCGACATTATTCATAGCGATCCCATCTATGTGGGACCACCCTCTCGCCGATTTACCTTCACCGGCTATCAAAGCTTTGTCACCAATAATGTTAATCGCAAACCCGTACTCTATGTGGGGGCCAATGACGGCATGATGCACGGTTTTGACGCCGATCCTGGCTCCAGCACATTCGGGCAAGAGTTGATCGCTTACGTACCCGGTAGTTTATATGAAAAACTACCGGACTTAGCGTCCCTTAACTATTCCCACCAATATTATGTGGATGGCACCATTAACTTCAGTGATGCCTGGTTAGACTCAAAAGCCGCTTGGCGAACAGTACTGATTGGCGGGCTACGCGGGGGCGGCCAAGGCATTTACGCCCTGGATATAACCGATCCCAGCAGCTTTTCTGAAAGCAGCACCAATGCAGAAGCGATCTCTTTATGGGAGTTTACGGATGCCGATGACAATGATCTCGGCAACACATTCGGCATTGCTCCCATCGCCAAATTCAAAGATGGAAACTGGTACGTGGTGCTCGGCAATGGCTACAACAATACGGCATCAGATGGCAACGTAGGGGACGGTAAAGCTTATCTTTATCTTCTGGACGTAGATGATGGTACGGTGTTCAAAAAATTTGCCACTGAAGCGGGTAGTACGAGCGATCCCAATGGACTCTCCACTCCGGCACCAGTCGACATTGATGGTGACAATATCATAGATTATATCTATGCAGGAGACTTATACGGAAACTTATGGAAGTTCGATGTCACTGCTACTAACACCAACCAGTGGGGACCAATCAAGCAAGGCAATTCCCCTGCCCCTCTCTACTCCGATCAGTATGAGGACACCAGTACGAATCCTTCGACGTTTACTCGACAACCCATTACCACACGACCTGAAGTTGCCTATCATCCCTCTGAATCTGGTCTGATGGTCTACTTCGGTACCGGCAAGTATTTTGAAACAGGTGACAATTCTGCGTCTTCGCAAGGGGTACAATCGTTGTACGGAATTTGGGACAAGCAAGATAATAATGCAATTGAAATTGAGCGCGCACAGCTCAAACCACAAATAATCAAAGAAGAAGTAGAAGTAAACAATACTTGGTATCGACTGGTAACCGGTGTCGCCATCAACTGGCACACAGGCAATGGTCTGCCCAACGTAAATAATGCCACCACTCAAGTGGGGTGGTACATGGATCTGATCGATCCGGATACTGCCTACCATGAAGGAGAAAGAGTGGTCAGCCAGGCATTCCTGCGCAACGATCGCATCATCTTCACTACGTTGATCCCCTCTACCGCCTCTTGTGAATTTGGTGGAGATGGATGGATCATGGAACTCGCCTATGGCAACGGAGGTCGTCTAGAGGAAAGCCCGTTCGACGTGGATAAGGATGGTGATTTTGATGACGATGACAAAATCACTCCCGATAGTTCTACGCAATTCGATGATGATGAAGATGGCCAAACTGACGCGAATGCGCCAATGCCAGCCGGTGGCACCAAACCAGGAGATGGCATTCCCACCACCCCTGGCGTACTGGCCACTGAAGATGAGGAAGTAAAATATATCAGTACCTCTAGTGGCACTATCGAAACCTTTGACGAAAACGCTGGCGACAACGACAGTGGCCGTCAATCCTGGCGTCAATTAGATTAGTAGTGGATCTCATTATGGATCTTAGACAAGGATGTCTGCGCCTACTGGTGTTCACATGGAGTTGTGTCATTATTTCAGGATGCGCCCCGTTCACCACACCGCCGCTGATCGAGTCCACTTCGGTTTCCCCTTGGCTGCATTCGCAAAAAAATCAGTGGCATGACATCAGGTTTAAAATCGCATGGTCAAAAGACGACCCACCCAGATGGCATCTGGATGCATTAATCGCCCATCAAATCATTGCCCCGATACTGCAAGTACATCAGGCATCAATTCCCTTATGGCGTTTCCACCGACGAGCCTCGAAAGATGCTACCGGGCACCAATTTAGTTTTATCTTTTACACTGACAGTCAGCATGCTAAATGGATTAAAGAGCAGTTAGTCACCAATCCGGTGTTGGCTCAATTGATTGCATCTAAGTGGGCAGACATTGCCGAAACTGCGGATTCTACCGAACCGCGACACTCCATCGCGGCGACTAGCGACCGCAGTTGGCCGCCAATCATACAACAGGCTTGGCCGCACTATATTATGGGGGTCAGCGCATTTTGGTTAGATCTTATCCATAGACAGACACAGCACTCACCTCTTACTGAAGCGAAAGATTTGTCAGATTTGGCTGATTATTACAAACAACAACATGATCAGATCACTCTGCTCTGGCAAGAACAGGGACAGCACGCCCTACTTCACCACCTCAATGCACTGTTTGCTTACCAGCCGCTGCACATCATCGAACATCGCATGTTGCGCTATTGAACTTTTCCAACTTATTCACAAGTTCAGGGATAATCGTACCAATCCACCTTTGAATTGGCCACGTAAGCAGACACGTTTAACCTCATGACAGCATCCTCACTTCTGGGTATACTCTTTGGCAATCGTTTAAACCAGTTCTAGATAGATAGGAAAAATAAGCACTATGGCCGCTACCATCGACGACCTGACCATTGAATACAGCGACGCGGGTCAAATCACCACTAAAGAGTTAGACAAGGTTGTCTTATCGCGCGGTGCTTGGACCACTATCATGTACAAATATCAAGATCTAGATAGGAAGAAAAACGAATACGGGCCGGTGAAATTTTCCATTCGTCGCTATCAGAAAAGAAACGATGAATATTGGCAAAAATCCAAGTTCAACATATCGAGTGCCGACCAGGCAAAAAAGATTATTGAGACATTACAAAATTGGATTGACGAGGGTGAGTCCCCTGAAAAAGAATGATTCTTACCATATAGTGAGCATCCCATATTAGAAACGGCTCACTCTTTGAGCCAGCTTTCTGAATTAGAATGTTATCGTTCACTAATACTGAATTTCAAAATTTCTAGTTTCACAATCGAACATGCGAACACCTTTTTACACTAGGCGATGACACCATTCATTATTGCCGAAATAGTGGCGAGGTTAAAATTTTGGGAATTTCCAACTCCCCTTTATGCACCACCGGCACCGTCGCCGCCCCAACCACAGGTAATCGCATCTGCATTCTAGCCTGCAAACGATAAAAAGTTTCTTGTCCTAAATTTAGCGCCGAAACTGTATTCAACACCTGCTTGATATTCACCGTCATCGGTAACACCACCTGAGCGGTTGCCTTGGCTGGAATTTTTAAGGGATCCACATGGGTGCCAGATAAAATTAACTCTTTGTTAATTTCAAATTCATAACTCATCCCTTCAAGATCGATAGCAATCTGATTGGGATTGTAGATATCGAGCTTGAATTCCATCTTCAATCCCTCAACACCCAGACCCATCACTTGTGCATCCAATACCGTTACTTCTGGGCGCTCAATGACACCGCTGCGTATCATCATGTTGACCGCTTGACTACATCCGCACAATAAAATGACTAAAAATAATGGAGAGAAATGTTTTAGGTTGGGCATGGCTTTGTCCTGCAACTCTGTATGACGAATAATCCTGAGTAACGAATATTGCCATTTAATGACAGGCAACACCATATTGAATCGCCGAACTTAGTGAATCATGCATCTAATAGCTTTTGCAGCCTGAATTTTTACTTAATTTTGGTTGTACCTAGAATGCATTCGTGTAGAATCATGGCCTTTATCGCATATTGTTATTGTAGGATTTACATATGTCAGTGCGTGAAAAAGGCGTAGTTAAGTGGTTCAATAATTCTAAGGGATACGGTTTTATCACAAGAGAACAAGGCGAAGATGTCTTTGTACATTATCGCAGTATTCAAGGAGACGGATTTCGCTCCTTGGTCGAGGGACAAAAAGTCTCCTTCTCTGTGACCAAAGGCGATAAAGGTTGGCAGGCGGAAGACGTCAGCGCTGAAGAGTAGGGACAACTGCCCGCATTCAGTGCCGTGATAAGGACAACAATGGGTGCGCAGCAATCAGACTTAGAACATAAATTGTGGCAACAGATCCACGCTGAAGTGATGGACTTGGCAAAAGGTGAGCCCATGCTGGCCAGCTTTTACCATGCGACAATTTTAAATCACGAAAGTCTGGTGGGCGCACTCAGTTTCCACTTGGCGAATAAGTTAGATAGTCCCACGGTACCGGCAATGGCCATCCGCGAGATCATTGAGCACGCTATTGAAGCGGATGACGCTATTATCAAAGCAGTGTGTGAAGACATTGTAGCGGTAAAATCGCGGGATCCAGCATGCCATCTAATCAGCATGCCGCTGCTCTACTTTAAAGGCTTCCATGCACTGCAGGCATACCGCGTGACTCATTGGCTGTGGCACCAAGATCGTCGCACGCTCGCTGTATTTCTACAGAATCAAATTTCCGTCGCGCTGGGGGTGGACATTCATCCGGCAGCTGAAATCGGCTCCGGTATTCTAATTGATCACGCCACTGGCCTGGTAGTCGGCGAAACCGCTGTGGTAGAAGACAACGTCTCCTTAATGCAAAACGTCACCCTGGGTGGCACTGGCAACGAAGAAGGAGATCGTCATCCGAAAGTACGACATGGTGTACTTGTGGGTGCCGGCGCTATCGTGTTGGGCAATGTTGAAATAGGTGTGGGCGCTAAAATTGGCGCCGGAAGTGTGGTACTCAGTGCTGTGCCCGCACATACCACTGTGGCGGGCGTGCCTGCAAAGGTAGTGGGCAAACCTGCAAGTGAACAACCCGCTTTAAATATGGATCATCAGTTCAATCGAAACGAATAATTTCAAAACGATTCGTGTTCAGCAAAATAACATTTTTCCTCTTTGATACGACTCTGACAAAACATTGCCTGATGTTTGGCATCCTATTATTGTGGTTAATTCCCATCACTGAAAGCCGCTCTATGTCACAGACTGTTATTTTCATTCCAGGATATAAAGGCAGTGTGCTCAAAGAATGTGACTCCAAGAAGGTCGTTTGGTTAAGCTTGTCTGAACTCTTATTTAAACGCCGTTCTCTGCAGCTAAATGATGCCCTACCCATTCAGCACTCTGGTGCCACACTCTGCGCACATGGTGTTTTAGAGCAAATTCAAATTATACCTGGACTTTACGCGGTCAATATCTACCACACATGGCTTCAGAGTTTGCGGCGTCACTTACCAGCAGGCGACAAATTATTGGTATTCCATTACGACTGGCGGCAGGATAATTTTCTGGCTATCAAGCAATTAGCAGACATGATCGAACAGGAAGCCTCTTCGGGACCAGTGTCGCTCATTGCCCACAGTATGGGGGGACTGATTGCCAGTCACTATTTACGCTACGGTGAACGAGAGTTGAATGGAGATGGAGACAATTGGCTAGGCGCACAGCGTGTCGATAAAGTGGTCTTTGCGGGCGTACCTTTTCGCGGTACTGTGCCCATGTTTCGGCGTATGCAAACCGGCTCCAAAACTGCTTGGAACCAATCTTTATTGAGTGCCCGTGCCATCGGCTCTTTTGATTCCGCTTTTCAACTGTTACCCTTCGAACCCGCTCGGTACGTCTACCGTTTAGATGGCACACCTATTGAAGAAGATATGTTTGATAGCGATACTTGGTCTCAATACAATTGGGGTCTATTCCAGTTTGATGCCATCAAAAACCACCCCCAATCTCGAGAGTTGCTACATTCTAAACTGCAACGCGCAAAACGGCTCCATGAACTTCGTCACCAACCCATCGAGCCAGCCGAGAATCACACCGGTGAGATCCCTAGGCTATCTATTCTGAATGTCGTGGGTGAGGCACACCCCACTTTAGCCCGTATCTATTGGCAAGATGATGAAACAAACCAGGGTAGTACATTGTTAAAAACGAAAGATGCATATCAAACAGTCTCTCCAGAACTTCGGCCCTTTATTCATGAAGATGGCGATGGCAATGTCACTGTTGCTTCCGCCCAACTTCCTCACAGTTGGTCATCCACATTCAATAAGCGACACCTATCTACCCAATACGAACATGGAAGTTTGTTTGATGATATCGCAGTGCAAAAGGCTATTTTTAAATTTTTGAATTTTAACTAAGCCAATCGATCTGGTGGGCTAGGCAAATCCTCTAATCTTACCAATCGATTGTCGTCAACCATTGAAGGCACAGAACAGATTTGTTCTTTTCCGAAAAGTGGGTATCGAAGGCAATCCACCAGACAATATAGTGCATTCCTCACGACTTGAGGCAGAAAACCCATGAACCGCAATAAATTCCAAGGCATTCTTAAATAGCTTGCTAAGAAGACGAGCGCATCACTGCGTTCTAGGTATCCAGGCGATAGATACACCACCACTGTATGCAGATCCTGATACGCGGGTGCCAGTATTTTCCCAACTTCTGATTGCAGCGGCGCAAATTTAATGATGGGGGAATGTTCATATTTAAGTAAAAACTTAACGGCCCAATGACATAAGGAACACTGTCCATCAAAAAGCAGGATCACTTGCTCTTGAGACATCAAAAAGTGCTCATTCCTGTCATCTCCATGATGCGATATTTTAGTGTGTGCCAAGGACCGAGCGGTGGCATTACACCATAGTCATAACTATGTTGCTCCCCCCCTTCATTGTTCCAAAGTCTGGCAAACAGATCACCTGCTTCCACAATAATTTTATCGTCGGCAGCTGCGCGGTAGGCGACATTCGTTTCCAGATTAAAATCATTGAGATTGCGACGGGTAAAGTTTGCCGAACCCAAGATTAACGTTGACTCCCCTGCCCTTGGACGACTCAATAACCATTTACTATGACACTGCTCACCGTTTGTCGCACACCAACGCACCTCGATACCCGCTTCTTTCAGCTCTTTGGCAACAGGACGATTCGGCACACCACTTTTTTTACGGCCAAAAGCATCTTTATTCGGATCCAATAACACGCGTATCCGGGCGCCCCGTTGACGCGCTTCTTTAAGGGCACGAATGACCGCCCTTTCGGAAAGATAAAAAACCGAGATATCAATTTGATCTTTATCCTGAGCCTGCGCCAACTCACGCAACACAGCAGCTCGAATGCGACCTTCTGTGAGCACTTTAATCTGACCTTTGGTAGGTGCGTATTCTTTCTCTGCTAACGACGGTAAAACAACACCAGAGCTGAAAGTGATCAGCTTTGCTTCTATCTCATACAGTTTCCTAGCAGCCGGACCACTAAACTGGATCCCTAAGTTACTATGCAAACTGCTGCCGTCATGAGGGTTCGCTGAGCTCACTAAGGCACGATAGTCTTCTGCCACATCTGCCACTATTAATTTACGATGATTGGCCTTAAAGTTAAGCATGCTCAGTACACTTCTAAGAGACACCTCGCCTGAGCCCAGTGGATTCTTAATAGTGGACACTCCCGCTTCGTTACCCCAGGGCCTGACAAACAGACGCCAGAATAGCGAATAGCCAGGATTACTGTCTTTCAATACCAGCAAATCAGTTATCACCACTGATATGTCCGCATCCATTAAACGTTGTAAATAGGGAGAACGATAGCCTCCATATAGGGTATTAATAGGATCAGTAATCAAGTGTATCTTGATCTCAGGGTGGCGTTGCTTTTTTTCCAGTAGGGCGTTCGTCAGATCATCCGCAAGCGTTCTGCCTCCTGGCAACGTCTCCCCGGCAAAATCATTAAATAAGAACATGTCTAACAACAGAGTTTGATTGGCCTGCTGAATCATCTCCAGTGTGGCGTCGAAGATCTGATGCTCAATCTGACGCTGACCATTCTTATCCTCGAAGGTCAGATCAGAAATCAGTTGAACATCGGTGACCGGTAACCAGTCACTCTCCACAGAGATCCCATCCGGTAGGACAATGAATAGGTTATGCAGGCCGCTAAGCGAGACGACGAAAAATAGAGCGATAGCAATGAATAAGCGACCTAACCACTTTATCAGCATAACTGAGTGACTATTTTGACAAGAGAACTTTATTTTCAATTAAGCATTTAGAGTCTGTCTCACCGCTTCTCCAAGATCAGCAGGGGACTTAACCGTATGTACGCCCGCTTGCTCTAATGCCGCATATTTTTCTGCCGCCGTGCCTTTACCCCCAGAAATAATGGCGCCCGCATGGCCCATTCGTTTGCCTTTAGGCGCAGTGACACCGGCGATATAGGAAATCACTGGTTTGCTCACATTTGACTGAATATACTCGGCGGCTTCCTCTTCTGCACTGCCACCGATTTCTCCCACTAATATGATCGCTTCGGTTTTTGGGTCGGCTTCAAACACACTCAGGCAATCAATGAAAGAAGTCCCCGGAATCGGATCACCACCAATGCCGATACAGGTACTCTGACCGAGTCCCACCAACGTGGTTTGATGCACCGCCTCATAAGTTAAAGTGCCGGATCGAGACACAATCCCCACACGTCCAGCTTGGTGGATCTCCCCTGGCATAATGCCAATTTTGCACTCGCCAGGTGTAATAATGCCGGGACAATTGGGACCAATCATGCGTACACCACAGGAATCTAAATAGATCTTAGCTTGCAGCATGTCTAAAGTAGGAATGCCTTCGGTTATGGTGACGATTAACTTCACGCCAGAATCCGCTGCCTCGAGAATGGCGTCCAGACAAAACGGTGCAGGTATATAGATCACGCTGACATCCGCGCCGGTTTCTTGCACGGCTTCTTTCATGGTATTAAATATAGGCAAATCCAAATGTGTTTGGCCACCCTTACCTGGCGTCACTCCCCCCACTACTTGGGTCCCATACGCCAACGCCTGCTCGGTATGAAAGGTGCCTTGTTTTCCGGTTAAGCCTTGACAGAGCACTTTGCTGTTTGCATTCACCAATACACTCATTTTGTTTCTCCAACCGCTTGTACAATTTTCTCAGCCGCATCTGTCAAACCATTTGCGGGCTGTAAATTTAACCCACTGTCAGCCAATTTTTGTGAACCCAACGGCGCATTGTTGCCTTCTAATCTCACCACAACCGGTACGGTAACACCCACCTCTTGCACCGCATCGATAATACCCTCAGCGATTAAATCGCAACGCACAATACCCCCAAAAATGTTCACCAACACACCTTTGACTTTGTCGTCAGAGAGAATAATTTTAAAGGCTTCTGCCACACGCTCTTTGGTGGCACCCCCGCCCACGTCGAGAAAATTAGCCGGTTCACCGCCGTGGAGTTTAATCACATCCATTGTCGCCATTGCCAGTCCTGCACCGTTAACCATACAGCCGATGTCGCCATCCAAAGAGATGTAATTCAGATCAAATTCTTTGGCACGATGTTCCTTCTCATCTTCCTGGGACGCATCATTTAGTTCGGTTAGCTTAGGATGGCGAAACAACGCATTGTCATCAAGACTCACCTTCCCATCAAGACACAGCAGATCGCCCTGTTGTGTCACCACCAGTGGATTGACTTCTACCAAGCTTAAGTCACAACTGGTAAACATAGTGGCCAACCCCTGCATCAGTTTTGCACACTGCTTGATTTGATCTCCTGTTAAACCTAAGGCAAAGGCCACCTCACGGGTTTGATAAGGCATCAATCCCACCATAGGATCCACTGTGACTTTGATAATCTTCTCGGGTGTGTCGGCAGCGACTTTTTCTATTTCCACGCCGCCTTCGGTGGAAGCCATTATCACGATACGTTGGCTCGCTCTATCTACGACAGCGCCGAGGTAAAGCTCCCTATCTATATCACACACTTCTTCAATCAACAGTGCATTGACTGGCTGCCCGCTCGCATCTGTCTGATAGGTCACAAGACGAGTCCCCAATTTTTCCTCTGCGAAGACACGGGCCTCATCCGCACTAGCCACTAATTTTACGCCACCCGCTTTACCGCGGCCGCCCGCATGAACCTGCGCTTTCGCGGCCCATTTTGATCCGGCCAGTGCATTCACGGCCTCTACGGCTTCTTCTGCAGTTGTGGCCACCTCACCTTTAGGCACGGGGATCTGATATTGTGCAAAAAGGGCTTTTGCTTGATATTCATGTAAGTTCACTGATGGAGTCTCCTAGCCGAGGGTGCATGCGATGACACCTACTCGGTTTTACATATGAATCATTCGATCATTGAGTCCTAATGCTGCTTCGTGAATAGCTTCTGCTAATGTAGGATGAGCATGCATGGTTAAGGCGATGTCTTCTGCAGTGGCGCGATATTCCATCGCCAACACCAACTCCGCAATCAATTCAGAGGCGTTTGGCCCAAATATATGCGCACCTAAAATTTCATCCGATTGCGCATCGGCGATCAGTTTCACCATACCTTCGGTGGATTCCATCGCCTTCGCACGACCGCTGGCCATAAACGGAAATTGAGCCGTTTTGATGTTGCGACCTTCATCTTTTAATGCGGCCTCAGATTTACCCACCCATGCCACTTCGGGCCAGGTATAGATCACGTTGGGAATCAAAGCGTAATTGAGGTGTCCTTTTAAACCGGCAATACATTCCGCCGCCATCACACCTTCTTCTGAAGCCTTGTGTGCTAACATGGGTCCACGCACCACGTCCCCGATTGCATAGATATTACTGACGTTGGTGTGACACTGATCATCCACTAATATATAGCCGCGATCATCATGCTGCACACCTGCGGCACCTAAGTTGAGTTCTTCGGTGAGTGGACGACGCCCTACGGCAACGATCAATTTGTCAAAGATCGCTTCATGGGTTCCCTGTTGATCTTCATAACTCACCTTGACCTGATTATTTTCTATTTCTGTTGCCGTGACTTTTGTGTTTAAGCGAATATCCATTCCCTGCTTGCGCAGTGATTTTTCTACTGCCTTGGCAATTTGACGATCCGCTGCCGGTAAAAATTCCGCCAGTGCTTCAAACAACACCACTTCACTGCCCAATCGACGCCACACACTACCCAGCTCCAGACCGATGACACCTGCACCAATGACACCCAATCGTTCGGGCACGCGATCAAAAGCCAATGCACCACTGTTCTCTACGATTTGTGGATAATCAAATGACGCCATCGGAAGTTCGACAGGGACCGATCCAGTAGCGATAATAATATTGTCCGCTCGAAGAGAGCTGATTTTGCCATCTTGACCAGTGATTTCTAGATCATTCGCAGAGGCGAAGGAAACCTGACCAGAAATCAGTTCAATGTGATGTTTTTTAAATAGGCTGGCAATGCCCATTGTATTGCTGCGCACTATCTTATTTTTGCGCGCCATCATTTTTTCTACATCGAGTGTCACCTCACCTGCGTCTACGCCATGCAGCCCCAGTTCGCCTGACGCGAGCCGATAGTAGTGTTCAGACGAATCCAACAATGCTTTTGAAGGGATACAACCCACATTGGAACAGGTACCACCGAGTTGAATTTTATCCCCTGTAACCCATTTTTCGATACAGACTGTTTTGAGTCCTAATTGTGCGGCACGAATCGCCGCCACATATCCCCCAGGACCTGCACCGATGACTGCTACCTGATAGTTTTCATCGCTCATTGACAGCAAATCCTTTCTGTTGATTGATACGATTTTTAGAGAATGACTGCTCTGTTAAATCTGTAAGATTAAGCGAGCCGGATCTTCAATCGCATTTTTAATAGTGAGTAGAAACTGTACCGCTTCGCGACCATCAATTAAACGATGATCATAAGACAGTGCTAAATACATCATCGGACGAATGACTATTTCCCCCTCTACCACCACAGGTCGTTGTGTAATATTGTGCAAGCCTAATATCCCTGTTTGTGGGGGATTTAAGATGGGAGTAGACAACATAGAACCAAACACACCACCATTAGAAATAGTAAAAGTGCCACCTGTTAGCTCTTCAATGGTCAACTTACCCTCTTGCGCTTTGACACCCATCTCTTTTATCGATAACTCGATTTCAGCGAGCGACATTTTGTCTGCATCACGCAGAATGGGCACCACCAGCCCCCGGGGCGAGCCCACTGCCACGCCAATGTCGTAATACCCATGATAGACCACATCTTTACCATCAATTGAGGCATTCACTGCGGGAAATTTCTTTAACGCCTCGACAGTCGCTTTGGTAAACAGAGACATGAATCCAAGCTTCACATCGTGCTCTTTAACGAACTGATCTTGATATTTTTTGCGCATGTTGATGACCGCTTGCATATCCACTTCGTTAAACGTGGTCAATATCGCAGCTGTCTGCTGTGATTGCACCAATCGTTCCGCGATACGTTGGCGCAAACGAGACATGGGCACCCGTTCCTCGGGACGGCCCGATTCCCCCACAGAGACAATATCTTTCTCACTGGGAGCCGACACCGTCGCACTGGGCTCAGCATCGGGTTGCGCGACATCGCCCCTGGCTTCGGCCAAATGTGACGCCACATCCTGTTTGCTCACTCGATTATCTTTAGCGGTACCTGTGAGCGCAGTGACGTCTAATTCTGTTTCACTCGCCAGCCGTCTGGCAGCGGGACTGAGTTTGACCTCTTGTGTCTTCGGCTCGCCTTCCTGTGTCCTGCTTGTATGAGTCTCTGGCGTATCTGAAGTTGCGGCCGATGCACGTTCAGTCGGGGCTTCTGAAGCGACACCTTCTGTGTCTATGTAGCCTAAGATCTCTTCGCTTGTGACCACCTCTCCACCAGACTTGACGATTTTATTGATCACACCCTCTTGGATGGCCGGCACCTCTAGTACGACTTTGTCGGTCTCGATATCGATCAAATTCTGGCCCCTGGATACCGCATCCCCTTCTTTCACCTGCCAATCCAACAGAGTGCCTTCTGACACTGACTCAGAAAATACGGGTACTTTAATCTCCACTATCATGTTGTGTGTCCTTTCGCCACTACAGTTTAATTCCCTTGATGGCTTGTCTTACACTAAAAACGCCATGTCTATCACGGCTCTCTGTTGCTCCATATGTTTACGATAAGATCCCACCGCAGGAGACGCACTGGCCATACGCCCAGCGTACGCCACTCGCTGATTGGGCAGTGCCGCACGTTCAAAGTGGTGTCTCAGTCGATGCCATGCGCCCATGTTTTTAGGCTCCTCCTGGCACCAAACTAAAGTTTCCGCATTGGGGTATTGGTGAACCACCTCTGCCAACGCTTCTGCGGGGACAGGATAAAGCTGCTCCACTCTGACAATGGCTACTTCCTTATCCAGGTTGCGCTCCTCTCGAGCGGCGACTAACTCATAATAAATTTTCCCGCTACACAAAATGACCTTTTGTACTTGCTCCCGCTCTAAATCCTTTTCTTCAGGAATCACCAACTGGAATCCTCCTGAAGTCAAATCCTCAAGGGTAGAGGTGGAAGCTTTGTGACGTAATAAACTTTTCGGCATCATCACAATTAACGGATTACGCAATTTGCGTATCATCTGTCTGCGTAACATGTGAAATAGCTGGGCTGGTGTGCTGGGGACCACCACATGCATGTTGTTTTCCGCACAAAGTTGTAGAAACCTTTCCAGCCGTGCAGATGAATGTTCGGGCCCTTGTCCTTCGAAGCCATGGGGTAAGAAAAGTGTTAGAGCCGACAATCTCTCCCACTTCGATTCCGAAGAGCTGATAAATTGATCTATCACCACCTGAGCGCCATTCGCAAAATCACCAAATTGAGCCTCCCATATCACCAAGGATTGCGGATCTGTGGAAGAGTATCCAAATTCAAACCCCAATACCGCCTCTTCAGATAACAAGGAGTCAATCACCAAAAAATGTGCATCGACCCCTTCGATATGTTGCAACGGCAGATACCGTTCGCCAGTGGTTTGATCATGTAACACTGAATGCCGATGAGAAAACGTACCGCGACCGCAATCCTGACCGGACAGTCGCACCGGATATCCGTCCTCAAGCAAACTGGCATAGGCTAGGGTTTCTGCATATCCCCAATCCATAGGTTGATTACCCTTGCCCATCTCCTCTCGAGTCTTGAGTAACTTGACAATCCTGGGATGAAGATTCAAATCTTCAGGAATGTGCGACAAACTGGCGGCCAATCGACTCAGACGTTGTTCGGAGATAGCCGTCTCTACAACGGTATCCCAAGTGGCGTCCAGATACGGAGTCCAATCAATCATCTTCGGTGAGACAAAGCCATCCAACACGTTCGGCGCCACGCAGATCCCTTCATCCAACTTGGCCTGATAACTCTTCACTTCTTGCTCTACGTCTTCCGACTGTATCACCTGTTCATCAATCAACTGATTTGAATATTTCTGTGCAGTGGTCTCAATGGCTCGAATGTGCTGATACATCACGGGTTGCGTCATAGAGGGCTCATCCGCTTCATTGTGGCCATGGCGTCGATAACACACCATGTCAATCACCACGTCCCGTCCGAAACGCATACGATAGTCCAATGCCATCTGCGATGCCCAAACCACCGCCTCTGGGCGATCACCATTCACATGAATAATGGGCGCTTGCACCATCTTTGCCACGTCAGTGCAATATAGCGTTGACCGCGTATCAAGAGGATCACTGGTGGTAAAACCAATTTGATTATTCACCACGATGTGGATGGTACCACCAGTGGAGAAACCACGAGTGTGCGCCAAATTCAATGTTTCCATCACCACACCCTGACCGGCAAATGCAGCATCACCATGCAACAGGATGGGGATCACCTGATTTCTCTTGCTGTCCTGACGACGCTCCTGGCGCGCACGCACCGAGCCTTCCACTACCGGATTAATGATTTCCAAGTGTGAGGGATTAAACGCCAAGGCGACATGAACCAATCCGCCCGGAGTGTTGATATCGGATGAAAATCCCATGTGATACTTCACATCACCTGCGCCCGTGTGTGTGTGTTTATCGTCAAACTCAGAGAAGAGGCCTTCGGGTTTCTTGCCCACCACATTCACGAGCACATTTAACCGTCCTCGGTGCGCCATGCCTACCACTATCTCTTTCACGCCCACGCTACCGGCGGACTGGATAAGGTTGTGCATCATTGGAATCAAACTTTCTCCGCCTTCCAATGAAAAGCGTTTTTGGCCCACATAACGGGTATGCAAATAGTGCTCTAAGCCTTCCGCTGCCATCACCTGTTGCCAGATCAGGCGACGTCTCTCCGGCGTGTAGTTCGGGGTACCGGCAAATTCCTCGATACGAGACTGGATCCACCGCCGCTGCTCAGTGTCCGTGATATGGCGGTATTCGATTCCCACTGGACCACAATAGGTCTGCCGGACTATTTGATAAATTTCCCGAAGCGTTGCTTTTTTTCCACCGTGCAGGCTGCCACCGTGGAAAACTTTATCTAGATCGGTCTCGCTGAGACCATGGTACTCAAGCTGTAGATCGGGTACTTGAACTCGATCCGTTAAATGTAACGGCTCAATATCGGCTTGCTGGTGGCCTCGCTGTCTATAAGAATTAATCAACGAAAGGACAGCAAGCTGTTGTTTTTCTTGGTTAGTAACCCGATCAAACAATTCTCCGGACAGGGCTTTGTTCTGCCCATTTAGCTTTGCTAATGCTTTAAATTTCTCACGCACGTGGGCGTGGGACACCGCGCCGCCACTGCGCCCCACTTCGGCATCAAACTGCTCAAAGAGATGACGCCAATTTTCCGGGATTGCCGCCGGTTGAGTTAAATAGGTTTCGTAGAGTGCCTCGATGAAGGAAGCATTGACATCGTTCAGAAATGAACTGGATCTAAATTTTTCAAATTGTGGATCAGACATGAGATCGCATTGTTCCCTTGCGAATAAGCCCATAACCCTGAAAGACTAAAGGCGTGATGTAACAAAATCTCTGGTGGGTGGCCGCCCAAGGAGATCCTTTTAAGTTACATCGGCACCTCAGCTATCGAGGACGACACCTAATTAGGTTCAGATACTCTTTTTTAAAATCAGCGACCGAACCTGACCAATTGCCTCGGTAGGATTTAGTCCTTTGGGGCACGCATCCACACAATTCATAATACTATGACAGCGAAACACACTATCGGGATCATCCAGTTTGCTCAAGCGCTCCTCGGTGTGTGTGTCTCGACTATCGGCGATGAAACGATAGGCTTGGAGCAAACCCGCCGGTCCAACAAACTTATCGGGAGCCCACCAAAAAGAAGGACACGAGGTGGAGCAGCATGCGCATAGAATACACTCATACAGGCCGTCTAATTTTTCCCTGTCCTCTGGTGACTGCAATCGTTCTGAATCACTGGGCAGCTCATCACTAATTAAATAAGGATCAATTCGTTCATAGTTTTTATAGAACTGATCCAAATCTACGATCAGATCGCGAACAACCGGCATACCCGGCAATGGACGAATTTTTATGGGCTCTTTTAATGAAGACAACGGGGTAATACAGGCCAATCCATTTTTACCATTGATATTCATCCCATCTGAACCACAGACGCCCTCGCGACAGGAACGCCTAAAACTTAAAGTTTCATCTTGTGCTTTAAGAAGTAACAGGGCATCCAGCAGCATCATGTCTTCGTCAGGACCAATTTCCAGATCGTAGTCCTGTAGATAAGGTTTGCTGTCGGTTTCGGGATTAAATCGATAGATTGAAAAACGCATGTCTAATAGGTTCGCGCTTTCGGAGGAAAGCTCTCCACTGAAATAGGTTGCAAATTAACGGGCTTGTAAATCACTCGGTCGTCCGCAAAACAGACCGTGTGTTTTAACCATTCA
Organism: Thiotrichaceae bacterium; assembly: GCA_041940025.1. Lineage (GTDB taxonomy): Bacteria > Pseudomonadota > Gammaproteobacteria > UBA5859 > UBA5859 > UBA5859. The sequence goes on from JBGTSY010000004.1 coordinate 224,839, forward strand.
CCGTCATTTCTGTCAGGAAAATCAACTCTGGAATGGGCGCCCCGACTCTCTTTTCTTGTCGCAGCTGAGAGCACGCTCGCTTTCGCCACTGCCATTAGATTTTCCAACTCCAATGCCTCAATTCGTGCAGTATTATAGGCGCGGCTGTGATCCTGCAATGCGGCATGCTTTAATCGCTCCTGTAATGCACTGATTTTTTCAATTCCTTCTTGCATCACCTCTTCGGTCCTAAAGACCGAGCAATTGTTCTGCATGGTTTTACCCATCTCTTGCCGAATGTCATCTACTTTTTCACCGGACTTGGTACTGTCCCAACGATTTAAACGCTCCAGCGCCGGCTCTAGTTCAAAGCTTCCGGAGTGATCGTCAATCTCACCCGCACGCAGTGCGTTAACCACATGATCTCCTGCGGCTCTACCAAATACCACCAAATCCAACAAGGAGTTCCCACCCAAACGGTTGGCACCATGAACAGAGACACAAGCACACTCACCCACTGCATAGAGCCCAGAAATGATTTCGGTGCTTCCGTCGTCATGAACTGTAGTGACTTGGCCGTGATAATTGGTGGGGATCCCACCCATCATATAGTGTACCGTGGGCACCACGGGTATGGGCGTCTTAATCGGATCCACATGAGCGAAGGTAATCGCGAGTTCGCGGATCCCCGGCAACCTTTGCTTAATGATGTCATCACCCAAATGATCTAATTTGAGCAACACATGATTCGCATCTTTGCCACACCCTCGGCCTTCACGAATTTCTACTGCCATCGCCCGCGCCACCACATCTCGGCTGGCTAAATCTTTCGCATTGGGCGCATATCGCTCCATGAAGCGTTCACCCTCGTTGTTCACCAAGTAGCCGCCTTCGCCGCGGCAACCTTCGGTAACCAACACACCCGCACCTGAAATCCCGGTGGGATGAAATTGCCAGAACTCCATGTCCATCACCGGCAATCCGGCACGCATCGCCATGCCCAGACCGTCTCCAGTATTAATTAGGGCATTGGTTGTGGATTCATAAATACGTCCCGCACCCCCGGTGGCTAACACAGCGGCCTTGGTTTGAATAAAAACCGTTTCGCCCGTTTCGATGCAAATGGCGATGACACCCACAACATTACCCTTGGCGCCTTTTACCAAGTCCACTGCGTACCATTCGTTTAGGAATGTGGTGTCGCACTTGAGGCAGCGTTGATAGAGTGTGTGCAGCATGGTATGACCGGTCCTGTCTGCTGCTGCGCAAGTACGCGTCGCTTGCCCTCCGCTGCCAAATTCCTTGGATTGGCCACCGAATGGACGCTGATAAATTCGACCGTCATCCAATCGGGAAAAAGGTAGCCCATAATGCTCTAACTCGATCACGACCTCGGGCGCGTTACGACACATGTATTCTATGGCATCCTGATCACCCAGGTAATCTGATCCCTTCACAGTGTCGAACATATGCCAATGCCAATTGTCAGCATCCACATTGGCTAAAGCTGCATTGATACCGCCCTGCGCAGATACCGTATGGGATCGCGTTGGAAATACCTTTGAGATCACCGCGACGGAATATTCGGACTCGGCAAGTTGTACTGCCGCCCTCAGGCCTGCACCACCTCCCCCGATAATCACGGCATCAAAACTTCTTTGGGTGATGGCCACTAACTCATTGCCCCCATAAAATTTGAATCGCCCACAAAGTGCACATGACTAATAAAATCAAACAGCCTAATTGTGTCACTAAGCGAATATGAAACACTTTTAGATAATCCGTGGTCACCACCCAAATACCGATCCAGGCATGTAATCCTAAGCTGAGAAAAGCCAACAAACTAAATAGCTTGAACCAGGTTGCACCAAACAGGTTCAACCACTCCGTGTAACCCAGCCCAACCCGGCCAAAGAAAAAACCGAATATAAAAATGCAATAGCATGCCAAAATGACCGCAGTCACCCGCTGCACCAAAAAGTTACGTAGGCCTGAATGACTCAATCCCAGCGCATAACTACTCACATTAATACTCCCCAACCCACAATCACTGAGAGCACAACGCTCATGCCGATAGCCAAGCGAGAGCTGGTACGGGCGGCGGCGAGATTTTCACCAACATTAAAATCCATAATCAGATGTCTGATCCCGGCAATCAGGTGGTAGCAAAGGCCGGCGATTATCGCAAACAGAACTATCTTCGCCAACGGACGAGTTAACGTTTCCTGGAGATGTTGGAAGTGCACCGGAGATCGCAAAGAGTAATCCGTCAACGCCAACACCAAGGGAATTGCCACAAAAAGGGCCACTCCACTTATCCGGTGCAGGATAGAGACGATTGCTGTAATTGGCCACCGGAATTTCGTTAATTCGAGATAAACCGGCCGTGACTCATTTTTCACGATAATATTTAAGATCCAGTTTCCAAACGGAGTGATTCGACCGCCCTTGCATTCACAAATTCAGCAGAATCGATACATGAAACAGAAAACCAAATGCCAGTAAAATAAGCTGGCAACAAACAGTGAGTTGGATTGTATGTTGTGTTTTAATTAAATTCAATAAAATAGGCCTATTGGTTAGTAAATATTATTGATTGTTCGTGCTCAGAGCAAAGGATCGGCTAAAATAGCCCGTTGTGGCAATCATGTGTGTGCTCATCTGTACGGACAACGTTGCAGATAGGTGACTTAAAAATCCTGTAACAGTATGGGATCCAGCATTCTTCGATTGGATATCATATAACTGGCGCCTGTGCACACCTTAAAATACAAAATGAAAGTGAAGGGATCATCATGGTCGACAAAGTTGCTCGCCTGATTATTGAAGAAGAAAATAGAGAACTCGAGCTACCCATTTTATCTGGTACTGCGGGATATCCGGTCATCGACATACGCCAATTGGGTGCTCAGG
>JBGTSY010000005.1:0-158040 GCA_041940025.1 Thiotrichaceae bacterium
ACGAAACCCCATGTGAATGTGGGCACCATAGGCCACGTGGACCATGGAAAGACGACCCTGACGGCGGCCTTAACGAAGGTTTTGGCGGAGAAACATGGGGGTGAGTTTAAAGCCTATGATGAGATTGACGGTGCCCCTGAAGAGCGAGCCCGAGGCATCACTATTGCCACCGCGCACGTGGAATATGAATCAGATGATCGTCACTATGCGCACGTGGACTGTCCTGGACACGCGGACTATGTGAAGAACATGATCACTGGTGCAGCGCAGATGGATGGCGCGATACTGGTGGTATCTGCAGCGGATGGTCCGATGCCTCAGACACGAGAACATATTCTGTTGGCGCGTCAGGTGGGAGTGCCGTTCATAGTGGTGTATTTGAACAAAGCGGACATGGTGGACGATGAAGAGCTGTTAGAGCTGGTGGAGATGGAAGTACGTGAGCTATTGGACCAGTATCAGTTTCCCGGAGACGACACACCGATAGTGACGGGTAGTGCGTTGAAGGCTTTGGAGGGAGACAGTTCAGATATAGGGATACCTTCTATCCTGAAGTTAGTGGAGGAGATGGACAATTATTTTCCGGTGCCGGAGCGTCCGGTAGACCAGCCGTTTTTGATGCCGATAGAGGATGTATTTTCGATATCGGGCCGGGGCACGGTGGTAACGGGCCGAATCGAGCGAGGAATAGTGAAGGTAGGAGAAGAGATAGAAATCGTTGGCATCAAGGCGACGGAGAAGACGACTTGTACGGGAGTAGAGATGTTCCGCAAGTTGTTGGACGAAGGTCAGGCAGGAGACAACGTAGGGGTGTTATTGCGAGGCACGAAGCGAGAAGAAGTGGAGCGAGGACAGGTATTGGCGCAGCCAGGTACGATCACCCCGCATACGAAATTTAGTGCGGAGGTGTATATTTTGTCGAAAGAAGAGGGAGGCCGTCATACGCCATTTTTCAAAGGATATCGCCCGCAGTTTTATTTCCGCACCACGGACGTGACGGGAGCGATAGAGTTGCCTGCGGATACGGAGATGGTGATGCCAGGGGACAATATTTCGATTAATGTAGAATTGATCGCCCCGATTGCGATGGAAGAGGGATTAAGATTTGCTATCCGAGAGGGTGGCCGAACTGTCGGTGCTGGCGTAGTCAGCAAGATTGTTGAGTAGCACCGATGTCTGATCAATCAATTCGAATTCAACTTAAGGCCTTCGATCACAAGTTGATTGATCAATCGGCTAAGGAAATCGTGGAAACGGCTAAAAGAACAGGCGCACGAGTGAAGGGTCCGATCCCGTTGCCTACTCGTAAGGAGAGGTTTACCGTATTGATTTCTCCCCACGTCAACAAAGATGCGCGAGATCAATATGAGATTCGCACCCACAAACGGCTGATGGATATTGTGGAACCAACAGAAAAGACTGTGGATGCGTTGATGAAATTAGATTTGGCTGCCGGAGTGGATGTACAAATTCGCTTAACTTAAACAAAATATTGGACTTTTAACCCGTTGTGTAAGGGTTGTATACACAACAGAGTATTTAAAAAAGGTCCGGGAACATCCTGGACTTTTTTGTCTTGAAGACAACAGCTTAATTTTGGTTGGGAACAACATGGCTATTGGTTTAGTGGGACGAAAATGTGGTATGACTCGAGTCTTCCAGGAAGATGGTGAGTCAACTCCGGTGACAGTAATAGAGGTGTTGCCGAATCGGGTTTGCCGCGTCAAAACGAATGAATCTGATGGCTATGGCGCCGTTCAGGTGACTGCTGGCTCCATCAAACCTTCAAGGGTCAATAAATCCCGTGCCGGGGAGTTCGCCAAAACTGGCGTGGAAGCCGGTAGAAGTTTGTGGGAATTTCGTATCACTGATACCAGTGAAGTCCCTGAAGTGGGTGCGGAACTCACAGTCTCTCAGTTTGAAGCGGGGCAGAAAGTGGATGTTTGCGGGACCAGCATCGGTAAAGGGTTCGCGGGCGCGATTAAACGCCATAATTTTGGTATGGGTGACGCGACTCACGGAAACTCTTTATCCCATCGCAGTGCCGGTTCGATTGGTCAATGTCAAACGCCTGGCCGTGTGTTTAAAGGCAAGAAAATGGCTGGCCACATGGGCGCGAAGAAAACCACTGCACAAAATTTATTACTTGTTGCCGTGGATGAGGCGCGTCATCTGTTGTTAGTAAAAGGTGCGGTGCCCGGCGCCAAGGGTGGTGATGTCATTATCTCTACAGCGGTGAAAGGATAGTTAAAAATGGCTATAGAAATCGCTCATGTTAGTGGCAGTGGTTCGGTGGAAGCGAGCGAATCTGTTTTTGGGCAGAGCTATAACGAAGCGTTAATTCATCAGGCTGTGGTGAGATCCTTAGCGGGCTTAAGGGCCGGTTCTAAAGCGCAAAAAAGTCGCAGTGAAGTGAGAGGCGGCGGCGCTAAGCCTTGGCGTCAAAAAGGTACCGGCCGAGCTCGAGCCGGCACCATACGTAGCCCAATCTGGCGTAGTGGCGGTCGTGCGTTTGCTGCTAAACCTCGAGATTTTTCGCAAAAATTGAACAGAAAGATGTATCGCGGTGCGATGTGTTCCATACTATCAGAGTTGGTTCGACAACAGCGCTTAAAAATCACTGACGATTTTCAAATGGCGGCTCCAAAGACCAAAGATTTAGCCCAGCAGCTGAAACAGTTTCAGTGTGATCAGGTGCTGTTGGTGCTTGCTGAACCTGATGAAAATGTAGAACTTTCAGCGAGAAACATTCCGCACCTTGCTGTGGGCTTGGCTGAGGACTTGGATGCCGTAGAATTAGTGGGTTTCGATACTGTTTTGGTGACTAAATCTGCGTTACCAAGACTTGAGGATCGCTTCGAATGAATACAGACAGATTAATGACTTTGATTCAGGCACCCGTGATCTCTGAGAAAAGCACGTTGGCGGCAGACAGTGCCTCTCAGTATGTATTTCGAGTGCTGAGTGATGCGAGCAAAAGTGAGATCAAGCAAGCGGTCGAGTTGATGTTTGATGTCAAGGTGGAAAAGGTAAACGTGGCGAATATGAAACCAAAACCGAAACGTTTTGGAACCAGTTACGGCCAACGAAAAGGCTGGCGAAAAGCGTACGTGAAATTGGCCGAAGGCCACGACATTGACTTTGTTTGAACGGGAATTGGATTAGGCAAACATAATGGCATTAGTAAAAGCAAGGCCAACTTCTCCAGGTCGAAGACACGTTATTAAGGTCGTTTCCCCAGAGTTACATAAAGGGAAACCCCATGCGCCGCTTTTAGAGAAAAAATCTTCCAGCGGTGGACGCAATAATAGTGGCAGAATTACCGTCCGTCATCGTGGGGGTGGTCACAAGCATCATTACCGGGTGATTGACTTTAAGCGCAATAAAGATGAAATCCCTGCTGAGGTTGAGCGAATTGAATACGATCCCAACCGCAGTGCGCATATCGCATTACTCTGTTATCAGGATGGTGAACGGCGTTATATTATCGCTCCAAAAAAATTGAAAGTTGGCGATCAGGTTCAGTCCGGAAGCGAAACCCCTATTCGTGCCGGTAACAGCATGAATTTGAGAAATATTCCACTGGGTAGTTTGGTTCACTGTGTGGAGTTAAAGCCAGGTAAGGGTGCGCAAATGATTCGCAGCGCCGGTACGTCAGCACAGCTTGTGGCGCGGGAAGGCATTTATGCTACTTTAAGGTTACGTTCTGGTGAAACCCGTAAGGTGCACGTGGATTGCCGCGCGACGTTAGGTGAAGTGAGTAATTCGGAGCATAATCTACGTTCTCTAGGTAAAGCAGGTGCTAAAAGATGGCGCGGCGTACGTCCCACTGTTCGCGGCGTTGCTATGAATCCCGTGGACCATCCTCATGGTGGAGGTGAGGGACGCACTTCTGGCGGTCGTCATCCAGTGTCTCCTTGGGGCATGCCTACTAAAGGTTATAAAACTCGATCCAACAAGCGCACAGATCAGTACATTGTGCGTCATCGTAGCAAGAAGAAGTAGTTTTAATGAAAGTGTCAGGAGCATAAGGTGCCACGTTCAGTAAAAAAAGGTCCATTTGTCGATTTGCATTTGCAAAAAAAGGTAGATGAGGCGTTGGAGTCAGGTAGCAAAAAACCGATTAAAACCTGGTCCCGGCGTTCAATGGTCACACCTGAAATGGTAGGACTGACATTTGCGGTGCACAACGGTCGCCAGCATGTGCCGGTATTTATTTCTGAAAATATGGTTGGCCATAAATTGGGCGAGTTTTCCGCAACTCGCACATATCGTGGCCATGCGGCTGATAAAAAGGCCAAGCGTTAAACGAGAATCAATATGCAAACTTCTGCTAAATTAAAATATGCGCGTATATCGGCCCAAAAAGGCCGATTGGTAGCCGATCAAATCCGTGGGCAAAGTGTCGAGCGTGCTCTTAACACATTGCAATTTAGTTCTAAAAAGGCGGCACATATTATCAAGAAGGTGTTGGACTCTGCGGTGGCCAATGCGGAAAATAACGAGGGTGCAGATATCGATGAACTCTCTGTGAGTCGTATCTGTGTGGACGAAGGCCCGACGTTTAAACGCTTTCAGGCGCGAGCCAAAGGGCGAGGTAATCGAATTTTAAAGCGTACCAGTCATATCACAGTGACGGTGTCAGACGACTAGCTAGGAATCGAGAGAAAAGTATGGGTCAAAAAGTTCATCCAATTGGTTTTCGACTAGGTGTGATTAAAGACTGGACATCCACCTGGTACGCCGATTCACACAATTTTGCAGATTATTTGAATACAGATCTGGACGTGCGCCGTTTTCTACGCAAGGAGTTGGCGAATGCTTCTGTGAGCCGCATTCAGATAGAGCGCCCCGCGAAGAATGCACGAGTAGTGATCCATACCGCCCGTCCCGGAATTGTGATTGGGCGTAAAGGTGAGGATATTGAACACCTACGTGGCAAGCTTTCCGCGATGATGGGTGTGCCAGTACAGATCAAGATCGAGGAGATCCGCAGACCTGAGCTAGACGCAAAGTTGGTGGCAGAAAATGTGGCACAGCAATTAGAGCGTCGAATTATGTTTCGCCGTGCCATGAAACGAGCGGTGAGCAATTCCATGCGAGTGGGGGCCAAGGGCATTCGAATTTGTGTCGCTGGTCGTTTGGGGGGTGCCGAAATTGCGCGCACAGAATGGTATCGAGAAGGTCGAGTGCCTTTGCATACCTTGCGTGCAGATATCGATTATGGTGTGGCTGAAGCCCAAACCACCTATGGCATCATAGGCGTTAAGGTCTGGATATTTAAGGGCGAAGTCTTTGGTGATGAAGAGTCCGGTACGACTACGGAACGGCAATCAGCGAGCGCAGGATAACCAGAGAGTATTGACACATGTTACAGCCGAAGAAAACTAAATTTAGGAAACAGCAAAAAGGTCGCAATCGCGGCCTTGCTAACCGTGGTAACAAAGTGAGCTTTGGAGAATATGGTTTAAAAGCGACGGGCAGAGGCCGTATCACCGCTCGCCAAATTGAGGCGGCAAGACGCGCCATGACCCGGCACGTGAAACGGGGCGGAAAAATCTGGATTCGCGTATTTCCTGATAAGCCGATTTCCAAGAAGCCGTTAGAGGTTCGTATGGGTAAAGGTAAAGGCGGCGTGGAATATTGGGTGGCGCAAATTCAACCCGGAAGAATGCTATATGAAATGGAAGGTGTGCCAGAAGAAGTGGCCCGTGAAGCCTTCCGTTTAGCTGCTGCGAAATTACCTGTCAATACCACTTTTGTATCGAGGACGGTTCATTAATGGATGCGAAAGAATTGAGAGAAAAATCTATTACAGATTTACAGACTGAAAAACAATCCCTTCTGCGTGAGCAGTTTAATTTGCGCATGCAGCGGGCCACTGGACAGCTGAATCAAACTCATCGCTTTAAACAGATCCGTCGAGAAGTGGCGAGAATCAATACTATTATGAATGAGAAAAGAAGAGGTGCTGCATGAGCGATGATGCAGAAAAGAAAATTCGCACCGTAGGTGCTCGGGTCATCAAAGATAAAATGAACAAGAGCGCGGTGGTTTTGATCGAGCGTAAAATGCGTCACCCTCTGTATGGAAAGTTTATTAAACGCAGTACCAAATTAAAGATCCATGATGAAGCCAACGAATGCCGAGTAGGGGATCGGGTGAAAATCCAGGAGTGCCGCCCCATCTCCAAAGACAAAAGTTGGAAGTTAGTGGAAATTGTTGAAAAAGCAGCACTATGAGGCGTCGTGATCAGTGGAAACTATGGCGCGTCAAGTGTATGATCCGCCCTCATTTTTGCCGAGAGTTAGTCACGGAGTAGAATTATGATTCAAATGCAGTCTAAGCTCCAGGTTGCCGATAATAGCGGCGCTCGGCAGGTGATGTGTATTAAAGTCCTTGGTGGTTCGCATCGTCGGTATGCCAATATTGGTGATGTCATCAAGGTGTCGATTAAAGAAGCGATCCCTCGTGGCAAAGTGAAAAAGGGGGATGTTTACAACGCTGTAGTCGTGCGTACCAGCAAAGGTGTACGGCGGCCCGATGGATCTCTTATTCGCTTTGATTCCAATGCAGCAGTGTTGTTAAATGCGAAATTGGAGCCGATTGGCACCCGAATTTTTGGTCCGGTGACACGCGAGTTGCGTACCGCACAGTTTATGAAAATTATTTCACTCGCGCCCGAAGTGCTATAGGTTATAGAAGAGAATGAAAAAGATTCGCAAAGGTGATGAGGTGGTCGTGATTGCCGGTAAAGATAGAGGCAAACGCGGCACCGTGACCGCTGTATTGAACGATAGGGATAGGGTATTGGTAACCAACGTGAATATGGTTCGTAAGCATCAAAAACCTAATCCAAATGCTGGAATCACCGGAGGCATTGTGGACAAGGAGATGCCCATCCATATTTCCAATGTGGCGCTATATAATCCACAAACGGAAAAAGCAGATCGAGTGGGCATCAAAACTTTAGAAGACGGTCGTAAAGTACGCTTCTTTAAATCCAACAATGAAGTAGTGGATAGCTAGGAGCTGAATCGATGAAACCTAACTTAGAATCCTATTATCACGAGACTATCGCTCCGCAGTTGAAGCAAGAGTTTAAATATTCGAGTGTGATGGCGGTGCCAAAAATTTCTAAGATTACGCTGAATATGGGTGTCGGTGAAGCGGTGGGAGATAAAAAGGTTCTCGAGCGTGCGGTGGAAGATATGACTGTGATTTCGGGACAAAAACCCATTGTTACCTTAGCGCGAAAGTCGATAGCAGGATTTAAAATTCGTGATGGCTATCCAATTGGGTGCAAAGTGACTTTGCGTCGCGCACGAATGTATGAATTTTTTGAGCGGTTAATTGATGTGGCGATCCCTCGTATCCGTGATTTTCGTGGCCTCAATGGAAAATCATTCGACGGTCGCGGTAACTACTCCATGGGCATTCGGGAACAGATTATTTTCCCGGAAGTGGATTACGACAAAATTGATAAAATTAGAGGTCTGGATATTTGTATCACCACGACAGCCAATACGGATGAAGAAGCGCGGGCATTGCTCAAAGCTTTTTCATTTCCTTTGAAAGGTTAAGCGATATGGCAAAAAAATCTATGATTGCCAGAGAGAAAAAGCGACTGCGTACCGCAGAAAGATATGCGGCAAAGCGAACGGCCTTAAAAGCGGTAATCCACTCCGCCAGCGCGTCCTATGAAGAGCGACTGGAAGCGCAACATAAATTGCAAGGGTTACCTAGAGATGCGTCACCCAGTCGGCAACGTAATAGGTGTCGTGAATCCGGTCGTCCACACGGCTATTACCGAAAATTTGGTTTGTCGAAGACCAAGCTTCGCGAAGCTGCGATGCGCGGTGATATTCCAGGCCTGATACGCGCCAGCTGGTAGGTACACCAAAAGGAACAGTAATCAATGAGTATGTCCGATCCTTTAGCAGATATGTTTACCCGCATTCGCAATGCGCAAGCGGTGGGTAAAAAAGCGGTCACCATGCCGCAGTCGAAACTTAAATCGGCGCTCGCACAGGTGCTCACTGACGAGGGTTATATTGAAGGATTTGACACTGCTGAAATAGAAGGCAAACAAACCTTGTGTATCGATTTGAAATATCATCTGGGCAAACCGGTGATCGAGTCGATTTCAAGAGTGAGTCGTCCGGGTAGACGAGTTTTTAAAGCGAATAACGACTTACCGCAGGTTCGTGGTGGTTTAGGTATCGCTATTATCTCTACCTCCAAGGGTTTAATGACTGATCGCAAAGCTCGTAAAGTGGGCCAGGGCGGTGAAGTCATCTGCCAAGTATTTTAAGAGGGTTTTATGTCTAGGGTCGCGAAAAATCCTATCCCGGTGCCAAAAGGCGTGGAGGTGAAGTTAGAAGGTAATCACCTCACCGTAAAAGGCTCAAAGGGTCAATTGGAGATGGATGTTCACGAAGAGGTGAAGGTCAATCTGAGTGAGGAGCAGATCACCACTGAACCTGCCATCGAAGCACAAAGTTCTGTGGCTTTAGCGGGCACCACTCGGGCCTTGATCAATAATATGGTGATAGGCACTCATGAAGGATTTGAGCGTAAACTAGAGCTGGTGGGTGTGGGGTATCGGGCTCAGGCAAAGGGCTCCACGCTCAACATCAATGCCGGTTATTCTCATCCTGTTGATATCGATGCACCCGAAGGCATTACATTTGAAACGCCTAGCCAGACTGAAATCATTGTCAAAGGTTTGGACAAACAGTTGGTGGGGCAAATTAGCGCCAATATTCGATCTGTTCGTCCACCGGAACCCTACAAAGGTAAGGGGATCCGGTATTCAGACGAACATGTAGTGCGTAAAGAAGCGAAGAAGAAATAAGGTATCAATCATGAATAAACAGAACGCTCGATTACGTCGTTCCGTTAAAACCAGAGCAAAAATTCGCGAGCAGCGCATAGCACGACTTGGCGTGTATCGTACGCCGAAGCATACCTATGCGCAGATTTTTTCAGCGGATGGATCACAAGTTTTAGTCAGCGCCGCCAGTACTGAAAAAGCGTTGCGTGAGCAATGTAAGTTTGGTGGCAATGTAGAAGCAGCAAAGATTATAGGTAAAACCATTGCAGAACGAGCCAAAGAAGCGGGTGTCTCCCAAGTGGCTTTTGATCGTTCTGGTTTTAAATATCACGGTCGCATCAAAGCATTGGCAGATGCAGCAAGAGAATCAGGACTCGAATTTTAAAGGTGCATTATGGCAGTGTCAGCAGACTCTAAACCAAACGATGGTTTTCAAGAAAAACTGGTCTCCGTAAAACGTGTTGCCAAGGTAGTACGAGGTGGGCGTCAATTTGGATTTTCTGCGCTCACCGTTGTGGGCGATGGTGAAGGCCGGGTAGGTTTTGGCCAAGGTAAGGCACGTGAGGTTCCTCTGGCTATTCAGAAAGCAATGGAATCCGCAAGAAAAAACATGGTTAGGGTGCATCTGGATGGCAATACTTTGCAATATGCAACAGTTGGACGTCACGGTGCGGCAAAAGTGTTTATGAAACCTGCTTCAGATGGTACCGGCGTTATTGCCGGTGGTGCGATGCGGGCAGTATTCGAAGTAGTGGGTGTGCAAAATGTATTGTCCAAATGTATTGGAACCACAAATCCAATCAATGTGGTCAGAGCCACAGTTAACGCCTTGAGCAGCATGTCTTCCCCCGAAGATGTTGCAGCAAAACGGGGTAAAAGTGTGGAAGAGATCACTTCATGAGTGCAAAAGAGAAGAAATTGGCGGTAACGCTGGTACGCAGCCAGCATGGCCGAATTAAAAAACACCAAGATTGTGTGAGGGGTTTGGGTCTAAGACGTATGCATCATCGCGTGGAAGTGATAGATACACCTGAAAACCGCGGCATGATCAATAAGGTTTCCTACATGCTTAAGGTCGAGGAACTTTAATCATGAAACTGAATACGATAAAACCTGCTGAGGGTGCTCGCCAGGAGAAGAAAAGAGTCGGTCGTGGAATGGGATCGGGCTCAGGCAAAACCTGTGGTCGTGGACACAAGGGACAGCGGTCTCGCTCGGGTGGTTATCACAAGGTAGGGTTCGAAGGTGGTCAGATGCCGTTGCAAAGACGAGTGCCTAAATTCGGATTTCGTTCGCGCAAGAGTCGCTTCGTTGCAGAAGTGAGACTCAGCGAAATCGACAAATTAGATGCTTCAGAAATAGATTTGGATCTATTGAAGCAAGCCAAGGTAGTGCCGCAGGAAACCAAGTCAGCCAAGGTAATTTTGTCTGGAGAAATTTCAAAGGCGGTTCGCTTAACTGATTTGCGTGTCACCGCTGGTGCCAAAACCGCCATTGAAGCCGCCGGTGGTTCGGTGGCCTAGTAAGCATGACGAGTCCAAAGGCAGGCGGCGCAGCGACATCTGGCAGTAACATGCAGGAACTGCGGCAACGCATTCTGTTCTTATTGGGCGCATTGGTCGTTTTTCGCATTGGTGCCCATATTCCAGTTCCAGGTATTGATCCCGAAGAGCTGCGTAAGCTGATGGATCAACAGCAAGGCACGATCCTGGCTGTGTTTAATATGTTTTCCGGTGGTTCTCTTGAGCGGTTAGCGGTATTTGCATTGGGCGTGATGCCCTATATTTCCGCGTCTATCATCATGCAACTTTTGAGTTCTGTGGTGCCCACCCTGGAGCAACTCAAAAAAGAGGGTGAGCAAGGGCGTCGGAAACTGACTCAGTACACCCGCTATGGCACGGTGGCGCTGGCCACCTTTCAGGGTATGAGTGCGTCTATTGCGCTGGAAGCCCAGCCGGTTGTATTGGAAGCGGGATGGATGTTTAGACTGACCACAACGGTGACTTTGGTGACGGGTACACTATTTTTAATGTGGTTAGGTGAGCAGGTGACGGAGCGGGGCATCGGCAATGGCATATCGCTTATCATTTTTGCCGGTATCGTTGCAGGGTTACCTAGTGCCGTTGGCGGCACCTTAGAGTTGGCGCGAACGGGGGAATTAAATTTCTTAGTAGTGGCCATTATTTTGGCGGCTGTGGTGGCAGTCACAGCATTTGTGGTTTTTGTAGAGCGTGGTCAAAGACGCATCACCATCAATTATGCGAAACGGCAGGTGGGTAGAAAAATGTACGGCGGGCAGACAAGTCATTTACCTCTCAAGGTGAATATGGCCGGGGTGATTCCACCCATTTTTGCTTCTAGTATTATTCTTTTTCCGGCCACCTTGGGTGGATGGGTGTCAGATGCAGCGGGCTTTGCATGGTTAAAGTCGTTGGCAGCGGCCTTTTCTCCAGGACAACCGGTCTATGTGATCGCTTACGCTGTGGCTATTGTGTTTTTCTGTTTTTTTTACACCGCTTTAGTTTTTGATCCCAAAGATACTGCGGATAACTTAAAACGTTCTGGCGCTTTTATCCCTGGGATCAGGCCTGGAGAGCAAACCATTAAATACATGGACAAGATTATGTCCAGGTTGACGTTAGTCGGTGCGGTCTATGTGACCTTGGTCTGTCTGCTGCCTGAGTTTTTAATTCTGTATGCAAACGTTCCGTTCTATTTTGGTGGCACCTCTTTACTGATTATTGTGGTAGTGGTGATGGATCTCATGGCTCAAGTGCAGTCACATCTGCTGTCTCAGCAGTATGAGGGGCTGATGAAAAAGAGCAAATTGAAAGGCGTCCGGTAGCGTTTCGGCGTCCTGGTTGGAGTAGCAAAGTGAAAGTAAGAGCTTCTGTTAAGCGTATGTGCCGAAACTGTAAAGTCGTTAGACGAAACGGTGTGGTGCGTGTGATTTGTAAAGATGGTCGCCATAAACAGCGCCAGGGGTAGGTAATTAGATTTAACTTATCTATTGATTTTAATGGCTTAGTGGGCTAGTCTTTCGCGTTTTCGCTGATTCGGCGGAATTGTCTGAAGAAGTCCCTGGGAGACAATGAAATATGGCTCGGATAGCGGGCATTAATGTTCCAGTTCATAAACATATCGTCATTGCATTGACGTCTATTTATGGAATTGGCAACACTCGTGCAAAAGAGATATGTGACGCGGCCAACGTCGCACCTGAAATCAAGGTGAAAGATTTAGACGAGGGTCAATTGGAATCACTTAGAAATGAGGTCGGCAAACTTAGCGTAGAAGGTGATTTGCGACGTGAAATTTCTATGAATATTAAGCGTTTAATGGATCTTGGCTGCTACCGAGGCATTCGTCATCGAAGAGGATTGCCAGTACGAGGTCAACAAACGCAGACAAATGCCAGAACCCGTAAAGGTCCGCGTCGACCCATTAAACGATAATCGAGCAAAGTGAGTAATTGAGTATATGGCTAAGGTAACTGGCAAAGGTCGCAAAAAAATTCTACGGGATGTGTCCGACGGTATCGCTCACGTGCACGCTTCATTTAATAATACCATCATCACCATCACCGACAGGCAAGGTAATACCTTGTCGTGGGCCACAGCGGGTGGTTCGGGTTTTCGGGGCTCACGAAAAAGCACGCCCTTCGCCGCTCAAGTCGCAGCAGAGCGCGCTGGAACAGCGGCTAAAGAATATGGACTGAAAAATCTTGATGTCAAGGTTAAGGGACCGGGACCTGGTAGAGAATCTGCGTTAAGAGCATTAAATTCAATAGGGTATAAAATTACCAATATTAATGATGTAACCCCTATTCCCCATAACGGTTGTCGACCCCCGAAAAAGCGTCGTGTGTAGTTAGGAGATTCTATTTTGGCAAGATATATTGGCGCGAAATGTCGAATTTGTAGACGAGAGGGCGAAAAGCTCTACTTAAAAGGTGAAAAGTGCTTTTCTAGCAAATGTGGTATCGAAAAGCGCCCCTTTCCACCAGGACAACATGGTCAAAAGAGACCAAGAATGACAGATTATGCTGTGCAGTTACGTGAAAAACAAAAATTGCGTAAGACCTACGGTATATTAGAAGATCAATTCCGTCTTTATTACAAAGAAGCGGAACGCATTAAGGGTTCAACCGGTGAAAACCTGCTGCAACTATTAGAGTCTCGTCTAGACAACGTTGTATTTAGAATGGGATTTGGTGCATCCCGAGCTGAAGCCCGTCAATTGATTCGCCATAAAGCAATTTTGGTGAACGGTAAACGAGTGAATATTCCTTCTTATAAGCTTCGCGCAAATGATGAAATCACTGTTAATGAAGCGGCGCGAGAACAACTCCGAGTCAAAGCCGCAGTGCAGTTGGCCAAACAGCGTGGTTTTCCAGAGTGGTTGGATGTGGATACAGAGAAATGTCGTGGTGTTTATAAAGCGCATCCAGAGCGCAGTGAGTTATCTCCAAACATCAACGAAAATCTAGTAGTCGAACTTTACTCCAAATAAGTGAGAGACTAATACATGCAAGGATATGTAACAGAGCTGCTTAAACCACGTCTGGTGGATGTACAAAATCTCAACCAGAATGTGTCAAAAATTACTCTTGAGCCTTTGGAGAGAGGTTTTGGTTATACCCTGGGACATGCGCTCAGAAGAATTTTACTCTCTTCCATGCCCGGATGTGCGGTGGTGGAAGCGCAGTTTGATGGCGTCTTGCATGAATACACTTCAATCGAAGGTGTTCAAGAAGATGTGATTGAAATACTGCTTAATCTGAAAGGCATTGCCGTGATGTTACACGGCAAGGACGAAGTCACCGTTAACCTTTCAAAAGCAGGGCCAGGAGTAGTGACAGCGGGTGATATTGTTCATGATGACAGTGTACAGATAGTCAATCCGGATCATGTGATCGCCCATTTAACTAAAGCGGGATCGCTGACTGCACAACTCAAAATTGAACGAGGCCGTGGCTATGTACCGGCAACTGCCCGAGGCAGTGAAGAAGAGGAGGCGGTGATTGGCCGTCTTCAACTGGATGCCACCTATAGCCCTGTACAAAGAGTGACTTACGTGGTTGAGAGTGCTCGCGTCGAGCAAAGAACCGATCTGGATAAATTAGTACTAGAGTTGGAAACAAACGGTACCTTGGATCCCGAAGAGGCTATTCGTGAGGCCGCAACGATGTTGCAAGATCAGCTTTCATCATTTGTGATTCTAAAGGCGGATGAACAACCACAACCGCAAAAGCAGGAATCAGAAATGGATCCAATTCTGTTGCGTCCTGTAGATGATTTAGAACTCACGGTCAGATCTGCAAACTGTTTGAAAGCTGAAAATGTCTATTACGTGGGCGATTTAATTCAGCGTACCGAGGTGGAATTATTAAAAACCCCTAATCTGGGTAAAAAGTCTTTGACTGAGATTAAAGATGTATTGGCTTCGAAGGGTTTATCCTTAGGTATGCGCTTGGAAAATTGGCCGCCTCCGGGATTGTACGATAAAAAAGATCCAGAGCAGGAATCTGCTTAAGTTTAACTTCAGATTGAATCCATAGGATAAGAATCATGCGACATAGGAAATCCGGCAGGCAGTTGAACCGGAACAGTAGTCACCGTAGAGCGATGTATCGCAATATGTCTGCTTCGTTGGTGGAGCATGAATTGATACGTACCACTTTGCCTAAAGCAAAGGAACTGCGACGGGTGATCGAGCCTCTCATCACTCGAGCGAAAACGGATTCGCTGGCAAATCGACGGTTAGTATTCGACAGACTTCGCGAACGAACCGCGGTGACAAAATTGTTTAACGAGTTGGGGCCAAGATACGCAGACCGTCCAGGGGGCTATCTGCGAATTATAAAATGCGGGTTACGTGCCGGTGATAAAGCGCAAATGGCCTATGTGGAACTAGTCGATAGGCCCGGTGCCGAAGAGTAGCGAACACACTCACACATCATAACCCGCCAAAAGGCGGGTTTTTTGTCTGTTATTTTGCGGAATAGAATCAGTTGAACAAAGAAAGAACAATCAGATTGGAAATGGTGTGCAACTGGCGATATGGTGCCGTTCTCATATTTGCATTGTGTACGGCAGCACCTCTGTCTGCAGAAGGTACCGATCAGCCAAATACATTGGAAGAGTGCGCCAATGTTGACGACTCCTTGGCAAGATTGCAATGCTACGATCGTCTGGTAGGGGTGTCACCTAAAAAAGTAGACATCGAGACTGTGGAAGAAATACCTCCAACGGAAGACAATCATCGTTGGACCGTAGAGGTGCTTAAGAAAGATGACAAAGAAGAGGAAGTGGTGGTCATCTCCACGCCGGCCATGATGTGGATTGGTGAAACTTGTGCGGCTTGTCAGTCTCGCTTAGAAGTGCAATGTTTGGCAGGGATCCCCAGTGTTATTTTTCGTTCACCTATAGATTTAGGCAAAGGCGAGCTCATTTTCGAGGCACAACATGATAGTCGCAACCCAGTAGAGCAGCGTGCCTTTGCGATAGATAAAGGCAAGGGTGCGGTTTTAATGAGCCCGTCGACAACGAATTTAACCAAGCACCTGTTTATTCATGAACGATTTATTTTAAAATTAAATCGACCTAAGCAACCAATCAGCGCGCAATTTCTCATTGGTGGATTAGAGCAAGCGATTAAGCCTTATGCGGCACAGTGTGGTCTAGAAGTAGTAAAAGAGGCTGTTAATTTTTAGCAGTACCAGATCGAGCATGTTTACTGAAAAAAGCACCAACACAACAGAAGCCGATGGTGGTAGTTAGTAATAGTAGGCGATACCAGTTCGGTACTTGATCGATCGTCGGCAATACAAAAAAGAGTGACGCGAGGACAGCGACCACTAGTCCGTGCCACACAGGAATGTGGGGTGATAATTTTCCGGTGAGCCAGCCAGCGAAAAACAATACTATCGAGTTTAAAGATAGACCGATTAATACGAATTCCGGATGACTAAATTGGCGCTGAAAATAAAGTTCAATTTCAGCAGAGGTCTGTCCCTGTTGGGTAAGCACATAGCGCGTGAGCTGAGACAGAGGAACGCTCACCATAATCGAGCCAAATAAAATGAATAACACACCAGTCATGATAGCTGAAAGCGAGTGGTAAGTGCGGCCTGTTTGAAAACCACCACTCTTCCAGTTTATCTTCATTTAGGTTGTATTCAGTTAATTTGAGTTATCAGGGAGATGTTTCTGCCAATACACCTCCTCATTACCATTGAGTCGATTCAACGTGCGAGCACAGACAAACAGATAATCTGACAACCGGTTGAGATAAATCAGTGGGTACTTTAAATCGGTATCCTCTATAAACAGAGGATAGAGGCGACGTTCAGAACGTCGGCACATTGCGCGAGCCAGGTGGCATAGCGCGCCAGCTTGGTTGCCGCCGGGAAGGATAAATTCTTTTAGTGCCGGTAATTCATCGTTGAGACGATCTAAGTTTTGTTCCAATCTTTCCACTTCTTCAGCTTGCACTGTTTGATAATCCGGTTGACTGATTTGACCACCAATATTAAAAAGCTGATGTTGGATTTCACGCAATTCGAGGGCAATGGTAGCAGGCAGATCGGTCGATAACATAACACCGATCTGACTGTTCAGCTCATCGATACATCCACCGGCTTCAATCCGCTGATGGTTCTTCGCAACACGTTCACCGGTTGCCAAACCAGTCATGCCTTGGTCGCCAGTGCGAGTATATATTTTAGTTAAGCGGTTTCCCATGACGCTTAGTGTACCCGACTATTCGAGGTCAGCACCAGATGTGAATTTGACTCTGTTTTTGGTGGACTGGTTTAACAGTCCGCTCACATGAAAATTTTCTTTGACGTATGGTGATTTATGAACTCGCCTTCAGGTGGGTAGCCAATAGATTCTATTGTCGGTCGATACGGGGGAAAAAGGGATCTGATAAAGCTCTTCTAGAGTATGCGCATTCATTTCTTCGCTAGTAGTCGCCAAGATCCGACCATCATCAAATAGTAAAAGTAATTTGTCACAATGTCCTATGGCAAGGTTGGGATCGTGCAAGACTTGTATCACAATCTTCTTTTCTTGTTTTGCTATTCGATTTAGTTTTTTTAATAGCTTGATTTGAATTTTAAAATCTAAATAGGTTGTTGGTTCATCCAATAAATATATTTCAGGTGTTTGAGCCAACAAGCATGCGATTCGCACTCGTTGTTGTTCTCCCCCAGATAGCTCCGTTATTGTTCTATTCACAAGCTCTGTTAAATCTAGATCCAGCAATGCCTGATTAACAATACCTTTATCCGTTTGGTTAGTGCCAATCCAGGGTGGTTGATAAGGAAACCGTGCTTGTGACACAAGCTCTTTTACAGTAAAGGGGAACTGATAACTGTTTTCTTGCAGCAAGATCGCAATCTTTTGCGCTCTTATTTTTGCCTTTAAAGTTTCGATTGGTGTGTCGTCAATCAATACCTTTCCTGATTCTGGATGTCTCAGGCCTGCCAATGTATGCAATAGTGTGGTTTTGCCGACACCGTTTTTTCCAAGAATTGCCCACATCTCTCCAGGTTGTACTTGAAGATTCAAGTCTCTGCACAGATATTGCTTCTTCATCATCAGAGTCAGGTGTTGGGTGGATATCATCTTTGACTTCGGATCAATAAAAAAAGAAAAATGGGGATCCCCAGTAACGCAGTCACCACTCCAGAAGGCAATTGTTGTGGACTCAATAGAGAACGCGCCAAGCTATCGGCTAAGCCTAGATAGAGCGCACCAAACCACATGGCAGTGGGCACCAAGAATCGATGATTTCCTCCCACGATCAGCCGTGTCATGTGCGGCACTACTAGTCCGATAAAGCCGATGGGCCCAGCGATAATCACTGCGACGGCTGTTAAAATAGAGGTAAAAAAATAAAGCTGAACACGAATGCCAGTGACCGACACGCCAAGTGCGCTGGCCGTTAATTCTCCGTTAACCAATAGATTTAGTATTTTTAAGTACGGAAGGCAGACAATCAATGCAGCAATAGCGATTAGCAGCACGTAACCACTATTATTGCTGTAACTTAGATCGCCCATTAGCCAATACAACATGCCCTTTGTTTGCGTGGCAGGAGCCAGGACTAAAATAAAGCTGGTTAGCGCACTCCATCCCGCAGCCAACACGATACCCGTTAGCAACAATCTTTCTGTAGAGTAGTGCGTACTTGTGCTCGCTAGTAGAAAAAGAATCGAGATAGAAATGATAGCACCCACAGCGGTGCTCAGATGAAACCACAAGCCGGAAAATCCTAACAAAAATGCGAGTAGACTACCTAACGTCGCCCCTCCTGAGACTCCTAACACATAGGGGTCGGCCAGTGGATTGCGTAACAGTACTTGCATTAATGTGCCCGACAATGCCAGAAGTGCGCCGACGCCCAATGCATTCAGCAGTCTAGGTAGTCGAAGTTTTAGAATAATTTGCTGCTGCAAACTATCGCCATCGCCAAGTAGCAATCTAGACCAGTTTGCTATGGATACCCATTCATCTCCAAGGCTTAAACAAAGCAGCAAAATAACGGGTGTGCCGATAAGCAGAATCAGTATGAATGAGAGCAGGCGAATCGGGTAGGCGTTCAATGTGTGTCGCCAATCTAATTTATCTAAGGCTAATAATGGGCCAATCTCGTGTTTCTGCCACATCACGTAAACGATCGTCGGGGTCCACGGCTACTGGATTAGTCGCCCATTCCAATAAGGGTAGATCATTATGTGAATCGGAATAGAACCAGCTTTCGCCGGGTTCAATATCATTTTTTTCCAACCATGCTTTCAAGCGGGTCACTTTCCCTGCTTGGAAGCTGGGGATACCACTGACTTTTCCGCTATACCGGCCCTCAGTGAATTCAGCCTCCGTGGCGATTAGATTATCTATATCAAATAGTTTTGCGATTGGCCCAGTGACAAAATTATTCGTGGCGGTAACGATGATTAATGTCCGCCCCTGCTGCCGGTGGTGGTCGATGAGATCGTGTGCTTTCGATAATAGGCGCGGTTTTATTTTTTTATTGAGATAGTCTTCGCGCCAATTATCTAATTGCTCCATAGGGTAATCAGCTAGAATTGCCAACTGAAATTCTAGAAACGCCATAATATCTAACGATCCTTCTTCATATTGTTGATAGTATTCTTGGTGCCGTCGGCGGTGGCTATCGTCTAATATGGCTTCATCAACTAAATATTCCCCCCACAGCACATCGCTGTCTCCTCGTAATAGGGTATCGTCTAGGTCAAAAATGGCCAATTCTTGCATATGAGTTTCCCACGCTGGCTATACCCGGCGCTCCGAATTTATTGTTTAGGGGATGTGTATTCTAATCAAGGTTCGGCGTAAATGCTGCCCTCGGGGTATAATTTGTTTCCTTGTATGGCGAAGCAGGTTGGAGTAAAGCATGTCGAAAATTAACAAAGTTGTACTGGCCTATTCCGGTGGCTTAGACACTTCCATCATTTTGCGCTGGTTGGCCGAGGAGTACCAGTGCGAGGTGGTGACATTTACCGCAGATATCGGCCAGGGGGAAGAGGTAGAGCCTGCTCGCGCAAAGGCGAAAGCGCTGGGAGTGAAAGAGATTTTTATCGAGGAATTAACCGAGGAGTTCGTGTCACACTACGTTTTCCCGATGTTCCGCGCCAACACCCTATACGAAGGCGAATACCTATTGGGGACCTCTATCGCGCGACCCCTGATCGCCAAACGGTTGGTGGAAATCGCCGAGGAAACTGGTGCGGACGCCATTGCCCATGGTGCAACGGGTAAGGGAAATGACCAAGTGAGATTTGAATTAGGTGCATATGCTTTAAATCCGAATATCAAAGTGATTGCACCTTGGCGGGAGTGGAACCTCAATTCCCGTGAGAAGCTTTTAGAATATGCAGACAATCATAATATCCCGGTGGAAAGGGCGGGCAAGAAATCTCCTTACTCTATGGATGCCAATTTACTGCATATTTCCTATGAAGGGGGTATTTTGGAGGATCCATGGTCTGAGCCAGAAGAGTCCATGTGGCGATGGAGTGTGTCGCCGGAGCAGGCACCCGACTCTGTGGCGTATTTAGAAATTGAGTTCCGACAGGGGGATCCTGTGGCACTGAACGGAAAAACGTATTCTCCTGGAGCTTTGTTGGCTGAGCTGAATCGCGTCGGTGGTGCCCATGGTGTTGGTCGGGCCGATATTGTGGAGAACCGGTATGTGGGTATGAAATCTCGAGGATGCTATGAAACCCCAGGGGGAACAATCTTATTGAAAGCGCATCGGGCGATGGAGTCTTTGACTTTAGATCGGGAAGTGGCTCATTTAAAAGACGAATTGATGCCTCGCTATGCGAGTCTCATCTACAACGGCTATTGGTGGTCACCGGAGCGTGAAATGTTACAGCGAATGATCGATGCCAGTCAGCAACATGTGAATGGAGTCGTGCGTCTAAAACTATATAAGGGTCTGGTGTCTATCGTGGGCCGTACTTCAGAAAAAGACAGTCTGTTCAGCGAACAGGTGGCGACATTTGAAGATGATGCTGGGGCTTACAATCAGCAAGATGCGGACGGATTTATTCAACTAAACGCCCTTCGTCTGAAAATCGGTGCGCGCCGCTAATTATTAATACTTCTTGGACGACACAGCATATAGGGGAATTTATAGAAATTTCTTTTATAGACAATAACTAAGGATGATCCATGCGAATGTCTGTAAGGACGCATTTGATCCTATCAAATATTGGCTGTGCAATTGTGGCGCTGATTTTAGTTTATGGTTTATTGTCTAGAACGGTTCAAGAGCAGGTGTCGCAGCACCAGCTAAAAAGTATCGCGCAAGCGTCAGAAGATGTGGTGACCCTGATGCTGGCAGCCAGAAAGGATTTTGATACTGCTCTCGATTTCTGGCTACGAGACTACCACCAAGAGAAATCGCCCTTACCCAGGCTCCGTAGCAGTACGCTCGATGCAGCCCATGGCATACCATTGTATGCAAATCATGCTTTGTTGCTGATGAACGATCAGGGCGAACTTCTGAATCAACGTTGGCAGCTCAACGAGGCACAACGAAACTGGATCTCAACTTCTACTGATGAATTATTGAACCACCTAAAACCGAATGAAGTAAGAGGGGTGCGTTCAGGGGTGCTGTTTGTGGCGAACATGCCAATGTTAGTGGCGTTGAGGCCGGTAATATTAGCGGGTAAAGAGTCGCGCCATACTTTGATTGCGATCACGCCTTTAACGCCTGAGTTACTGCAGTGGAGTCATTCCATAGGCGTTCGAGCGTTCGAATCCATTCGCCTGTTTGCGGTACCCAATGCGGGTTTAATCAATCTATGGGGCACTAAACCGGATATGCAGTCCTTACAAGTAGCCACAGATGCGCCCACTCAAGTTTACTTTAAATCGCAGACGGGGGAAGCTCAGTTTAGTGCGGCGCTAACAGTGAGTGATGCCTGGAAGAACGGCCAGCATGATTTGCGCAATACACTGATTCGCAACTTGGCCATCTTAACCTTGCTTATCTGTTCTTGCATGGCTGTGTTGGCGATGATTTTGTTCATTCGTCCAATCAATCGTTTGAGTGATTCCATAAAGGCAATTACAGATACCCATGACTTCAGCTTGCGTGTACCAGAGATTGGTATGTTTGAAATGCGTTCATGGGCGAGCGCCTTCAATCGATTGCTGAATGAAATTGAAACCACAAACAGTGCGTTAATGGATAGTGAAGCACGCCATCGAGCGCTGTTTGAGCAATCCCCAGTAGGTGCGTTAGTCTTTGGCAAAAACTATAAGGTTCAGTCTTGTAACCAAAGTTTCTCAGATATGATCGCTTTACCAATCAAAACGGTTATCGGTGTTGATATTGGCAAGATAGTTAAGGGGGACGTGCTCAAAGTATTGGATAAAGTCCTGTCTGGGCGCAAACACGTTTATCAGGGTGTGTTGCAAAGCAATATCGTTTCTGCTCGCTTGTGGGTATCTTTAAGAATGTCTCCTATTAGAGATAGGCACGGTGAGGTCGTTGCTGGTATTTGTTTGTTTGAAAATCTGAGTGCACAAAAACAAGCTGAAAGTGCATTTAAAAAAGAGAGAGAAAGAGCATTAGCAACA
This sequence comes from Thiotrichaceae bacterium, assembly GCA_041940025.1. Classification (GTDB taxonomy): domain Bacteria; phylum Pseudomonadota; class Gammaproteobacteria; order UBA5859; family UBA5859; genus UBA5859. The sequence continues at coordinate 21,964 of JBGTSY010000005.1, forward strand.
TTAAACAGTATCGCTGACGCGGTAGTCACGACTGATATCTCTGGGCAAATCGAGTATATGAATCCGGTGGCTGAAAAATTGTGTGGGTGGGCGTCACATCAGGCAATTGGTCAATCATTTAAGGAGATATTCAAACTGATCGATGGAGAATCTCGTGAGCCCATTGAACTGAGTTTGGAGTTAGAAAATAGGTATGATCAAGATGAACATGACATACTAATCTCCCAATCTGGCAGTGAATATGCCGTGCGTTGCGAGGTGACGCCATTGTTGGATACCTCAGGACAAGAGGGGGGTTCTGTGATTGTGATGCAGAATCTAACCGAGTTACGAGGTGTGCAAAAGGTTGTGGCTTACCAGGCGGTTCATGATGATCTGACCGGATTGAAAAACAGAAAATATTTTGAAGAAAATGTTCAGTCCGCAATCGATGACGCTGTACTTCATGGTCATACCCACGCTGTATGTTATCTGGATCTGGATCAGTTTAAAGTCATTAATGATACCTGCGGCCATGCCGCTGGGGATGAATTAATTCGTCAAATATCTCGTCATTTACAGCAATTGGTTAAGAATCCGAATCTTCTATGTCGATTCGGAGGTGATGAGTTTGGCGTGTTGTTGTGGAACGTCACCAGCGAACAGGTCGATCAGATTTCGGAACAAATTAGGCAAGCCATTGTTAATCTGAATTTTGAGTGGATGGGGCAGAAATTTGAAGTGGGTGTCAGTATCGGCGTGGTCATGATTGATGAGTCGACTAATAGCTTGGCTGAAATTTTCAGTACCGCAGACACGGCATGTTTCGTGGCAAAAGAATCGGGGCGCAATAGAATTCAAAAATGTCGTCCAGGAGATCCGGTATTGGCGGTACATTATGGAGAAATAGAATGGGTGAACCGTATTCAACGAGCCATTAAAGAAGAAAAGTTCTGTCTATATAGCCAAAAAATTGAATCTCTAGGAAACGATAGTCTGCCTCATTTCGAGGTATTAGTTAGAATGATTGATGATCGTGGTGGTGTGATTGCACCGACTTCTTATGTTCGAGCTGCGGAGAGATATCGACTGATGCCTGCAATTGATCGTTGGGTAATACGTCAAGCATTCTTAATACTCGGTAGCGTACCTAAGATTTCTAATCAACCAGAATATTTAGCAAACATAAACATTTCAGGCCAGTCCCTTTCAGAAGAATCTTTCCTAGATTTTGTTTTAGAACAGCTTGAGGAATTTAAAATAGATCCACAATCAATTTGCTTTGAAATCACAGAGACAGCAGTAATTGAGAATATCAATCCAGCTATACAGTTTATGACGACCTTAAAGAAAAGAGGGATCCTATTCGCTCTGGATGATTTTGGCAGCGGTCTCAGCTCTTTTGCTTACTTAAAGCAATTGGATGTGGATTTTCTTAAAATAGATGGTTCGTTGGTGAGAGACATTGCGCACAATGAGCTTGATTACGCTATGGTACGTGCCATTCAAGAATTGGGGAATCAGATCCACGTTAAGACCATAGCAGAATATGTAGAAAATGAAGTGATTCTAGAAAAACTAGATGCACTTGGCGTGGACTATGTACAGGGGTATGCCATTCATAGACCGTCCCCCCTAGGGATTAATGTAATCAAGCGACTACAAAAAGTAGCAGTTATTCAGTAGGTAATTCCTTAGATTTAAACTCACACAGATCAACGATCAGACATTGAGTACAGTGCGGTTTTCTTGCTTGACAAATATACCTTCCGTGCAAGATCAACCAATGATGTGCATCTAGTTGATATTCCTTAGGTACAAGTTTTAATAATTTTTTTTCTACCGCAAGCGGTGTACTTCCATTTGCAACACCAGTGCGATTGCTGACGCGAAAGATGTGTGTATCGACAGCGATAGTCGGTTCACCAAAGGCGGTGTTCAAAACCACATTTGCAGTCTTTCGGCCCACACCAGGCAATGCCTGCAAGCTTGCACGATCTCGTGGGACTTCTCCGTCGTGTTCATTGAGCAAAATATCGCAGGTGGCCAACACGTTTTTTGCTTTGGTATTAAACAAGCCAATATTTTTAATAAAGGACTTCAGTTTGTTTTCACCCAATTGCAGTATTTTTTCTGGCGTATTGGCTACCTGAAAAAGTTTTGCAGTGGCCTTGTTAACGCTGATGTCTGTCGCTTGCGCCGATAACATGACTGCAATCAATAGTTCAAAGTTAGAGTGGTAAACCAATTCTGTGGTCGGTTTCGGATCCGCTTGTTGAAAGCGTCGAAAGATTTCTGCGCGCGTCACGGCATTCATGAGTTTAAAGTGTCAATATCGATTATGCGGTGGTAACCACTTCTTGTGTGATCGAAAGTGATGCTCGGTTAGACAACCATTTGTCGATTATATTCTTAATCGCGATCAGCAAACCTAACCCTATGAATGCGCCTGGTGGTAACAGAGCCAGTAGAAAACCACGATATTCGGGAAGCACCGTGACCGTTAACCAAGCTGCTTGGGGCCCGAACATAATCTCAGCGTTAGCCATCAGTGTGCCCTGGCCGAGAATTTCGCGCATTCCACCTAATGCCAGCAATACAAGAGTAAACCCTAGTCCCATCATTAAACCATCCAATGCAGAGATCCCTAAGCTATTTCTAGATGCGAAAGCTTCTGCACGACCAATGATGACGCAGTTGGTAACAATCAAGGGAATAAAAATTCCGAGTACAAGATAAAGTTCATGAAAATAGGCATTCATTAAAATCTCGATAGCAGTTACCGTGGATGCAATGACAATCATAAATACCGGGAGTCTGATTTCCTCAGTAACTAATGAACGGATTGCTGAAACAATCATGTTAGAAAGTACCAAAGTGGTCAAAGTTGCCAACCCTAGACCCATGGCATTGACCATTGTCGCGCTGACCGCTAGCAAAGGACATAAACCCAGTAATTGTATTAGTCCAGGGTTATTTTGCCACAAACCGTCTATTATGATTTTTTTATGGTCGACTGAACTCATTCTATCCCTTCTCCTGTTGCGCTCTCTGTGTAGAGACTGTTCGCTTCCATCTGTACGTATTCTAATCCCTTATAAATCGCGCGAATCACTGCGCGAGAGGTGACGGTTGCGCCGGTAAGTGCATCGAACTGCCCACCATTTTTTTTTACCGCCCATGCTTTGTTCTCTAATTTAGATAGGGAAGTTGCGGCGAACTGATGGATCCAATCGCTCTTATTCGGTTCGATGCCATCGCCTAACCCTGGGGTCTCTTTATGTTGCACCGGGCGAACAGCTTTGACAACACCATCAACGTCAACAGATAAAAGTAATTTAATCTCACCGTTATAGCCATCTGCTGCGGTTAAAGAAATCACCAATGCTTTAGGGTGATTCTGATGTCTGACTCGAAATATAGCAGACGGATTTTTTGCATCAAGTAGCGGGTGAGAGCGATAAATGCGATCGTGGTAGATGTCGTTGTCGTATTGATCGCCAGCTATGACTGAATTGAGTTTTTTGATCAGTTGTTGACGCTCGTTGTCGGCGATTTTCTCTTTGCTCACTTGCTGAATGGAGGCGAGTATGCCAGTGCTGATAAGTGCAAATAGGCCTAACACCAATGCATTTTTTGGGATCACGGGAATATTCATCGCGTCTTCTCTCTAGAGTCGCCGAATACTCGGGGCTGCGTGTAGTGATCAATAGTGGGTGCGGCAATGTTAAGCAGTAGCACGGCAAAAGCTACGGCATCCGGATAGCCGCCCCAGGTACGAATGATAAAAATCAGTAGACCGATACCCGCACCATAGATTAATCGTCCTTTGACCGTTGTGCTTGCTGTGATCGGATCGGTAGCGATAAAGAATGCGCCGATCATGGTGGCACCTGAAAATAGATGAGTGAGCGGATCGAGATACAGATTTGGTGCCACGGCGTTGGCGATTAATCCACACACTGCCAGGGTACCGATTAGGCTCACTGGTATTTGCCAACCAATGATGCGTTGTTGAATTAACCAGAGTCCGCCAACTAAAAAGCCAAAGTTGACCCATTCCCAACCCATTCCACCAATGCGACCAAATTCATCGCGTTGATAAATTTCAGTTTCACTCAACTCTAAACTCGACTGCACGCGATAACTGTCTAAAGGTGTGGCGCTGGTGATGGCGTCAAGTGCGATGCCAAAGTTTCCAGTAACTATTCCTTTAGCTAAATCGAGATGGGAGAGAGACACGGAAGCCAGCTCTCTCGGCGGTAACCAAGCTGTCATCTCCCTTGGAAATGAAATGAGTAATAAGACGTAGCCTAACATGGCGGGATTAAAAGGATTAAAGCCTAGTCCGCCATAAAGGTGCTTACCAAATAGAACCGCGAAGGCGGTTCCTATAGTGGTCATCCACCAGGGTGATGTGGGTGGTAAGGCAAGTCCCAATAGGAGGGCAGTTACGATCACGCTACCGTCACTTAAGCTGGCGGTTAGAGCGCGTTGACGCAATAATAAGCAAATGGCTTCCGTGAGCATTGCCACCAAAATAGCTATCACACAGTTGATGATGACACCCACCCCAAAGAACCAGACTAGCGCGCAGGCGCCGGGGATCAGTGCGATGATGACTGTTTGCATCACTTGCGTGACGGAGCGATTGAGATGTAGATGTGGAGAGCTGAGAGTACGTAGGCGCATTAGGGTAAGGGTTTCTGCTTGGATTTTTTGGCTTCAACTCGTGCGATCGCTGCTGCGATCTCGTCTTGTTTTGCATCACCGCTATTTTTAGATTTTGCCAAGCGTGCTTTTTTTTCAGCAAGCTTTGCTTTATGTTCTTTTTCTAAGCGAATTAATCTGGCATCACGAGCTTCGTGGCGTAAGCGCGCTTGGTCTGATTGATGACGTTCCCGCTCTGCCTCTAAGATTTCAGATTTTGCAAATCGGTAATATTGTACCAGTGAGATTTGGCTGGGACACACCGCTTCGCAACAACCACACTCGATGCAATCAAATAAGTGGTAGGACTCTGCCCGCTGCATCTCTTCTGAGCGTGCAAACCAATAGAGCTGTTGCGGTAAGAGATCTGCCGGACAGACCCGCGCGCACTCCCCGCATCGAATGCAGGGTTGCGATGCGCCGGGTGCGTTTAACTCGTCGGCTGCAGCGGCTAACAAACAGTTTGTGGTCTTGATCACTGGAACGTTATCGGTGTTAAGTGCAATGCCCATCATGGGGCCACCCATAAGGAGCCGGTCGACTTGTTCTGTTTCACCACCAGTTGATGCGATTAGGTCTTTTGCTGGTGTACCAATTAAGGTTTCCATGTTGCCAGGTTTGGTTAGTGCGCGACCGGTCAAGGTAACAATGCGGGAGATCAACGGTTCGCCATGGTTAATGGCGCGATGAACTGCGTAGGCTGTGCCGGGATTACTACAGATCACACCCAGATCAGCCGGCAATTTTTTACCCCCAACCTCTTTGCCCGTTAACACTTTAATCAGTTGTTTCTCTCCGCCGGTGGGGTAAAGGGTAGGGATGCACACAACCTGCATGAAATCTCTATCGCTTGCGGCCTGTTGCATCATCTTGATCGCTTCAGGTTTATTGTCTTCAATCGCGATCAATACCTCCTTGGCCTGCACCAAGTGTTGGAGGATGTCTATGCCGCGGATGATCTCCTCGCTACGTTCCCGCATCAGCAGATCGTCGCAAGTAATATAGGGTTCGCATTCGGCGCCATTGATCACCAGCGTCTCTATGGGTGAATTAGCCCCTGGATTGACTTTGATAAAGGTGGGAAATCCAGCGCCCCCTAACCCAACGATGCCCGCTTCCCGTAATTTATTTCTTAACGCGCTGAGACTCAGAGAGGGATAATCGACCACTGGATTTCTATCTATCCAGTGATCCAGGCCATCGGTTTGAATCACGATGCACTCAGCGAACATTCCAGAGGGGTGGGGTACTGGCCGAGGTTCAATAGCAACCACGGTTCCTGAGCTGCTGGCGTGCACCGGTACACTCACATACCCCTTTGCTTTAGCGATGATTTGCCCCTTCAGCACCTTATCACCCACCTCAACCACCGGTATGGCGGTCTCGCCGATATGTTGTCGTAACGGTAACACCAAATATTCAGGTAGCGGCGCAGGTCGAATGGGGATCTGGTTTGATAAAGATTTATGGCCAGGGAGACGTAATCCACCATGGAATTTCCAGAGGGTACGGTTCACAAACGATTCTCCACGGTGACTGGTGGCTTTGGCCATTTCCACTGAGATAATCCAGTCTTAACGGGCACCATTTTGATGCAGTCCACCGGACAGGGTTCAACGCACAGTTCGCACCCGGTACATTCCGCTTCAATGACTGTATGCATTTTTTTTGCAGCGCCTAAGATTGCATCAACTGGACAGGCCTGGATACATAGGGTACAGCCGATACAATCCTGCTCAATAATGATTGCAACCAGCTTCTCTTTTTCCTCGCCATTTTCCGGATTGAGTGGTTTCACTGACACGCCAAGCAGATCCGCCAATTTTTGCACGCCAGCTTCACCACCTGGCGGACATTGATTAATGTCTGCTTCACCGTTGGCGATGGCCGTGGCATAGGGTTTACATCCTGGATAACCGCATTGACCACACTGGGTTTGCGGTAACAATGCATCGATTTGGTCTACTAGTGGATCGCCTTCGACACGAAAACGAACGGCAGCATATCCGAGCAACAAACCAAAGGCACTGGCTAATGCGGCGAGAACTATAATGGAAAGAATCATCAGTTTAGACTTTTAATAAGCCGGAGAAACCTAAAAACGCCATGGACATCAGACCGGCAGTGATGAGTGCAATCGCACTACCTCTGAAGGGCTCTGGAACATCTGCCGCGGCGATTCGTTCCCGCATGGCTGAAAAAGTCACCAACACCAGAGAAAATCCCACTGCGGCACCAAAACCGTAGATCAAAGAGCCCACAAAGTCGTTGTCTTCGCGAACATTCAGTAACGCCACGCCCAATACAGCACAATTGGTAGTAATGAGCGGTAAAAAGATACCTAGCACTTGATAAAGTAGTGGACTGGTTTTATGAATTACCATTTCGGTAAATTGCACCACAACCGCGATGACCATAATGAATGTTAAGGTTTGCAAGAACTCAAGTTGTAAAGGAATGAGCAAAAAATGATTGACCAGATAGCTCAGGCCAGATGAGAGGGTGAGAACAAAAGTTGTGGCCAAAGACATGCCCATAGCCGTATCCACTCTGTTCGATACACCCATAAAAGGGCATAGTCCCAGAAATTTAACTAACACAAAGTTGTTGACCAGAATAGTGCTCACCAATAAAAGCGCGTATTCATTCATCATTCTTTGACAGTGTCCTATTTAACAAACAACCTTTTGCCACTATTATCTGAGGCAGATCTACTGTCTGCAACCCCATAAACTAAGGGTATGATTAGATGGCTCGATATCAGATGTAGCGGTGTCGCTCCCGCTGGCGCTTAAGCAGTTGTCCCCACGGCTTGATTGTTTTTTGAGGACAGTAAGATTTTATCGTGTTCTCTCTGCTTGGCGAACACATCTATATGTGTGGACTGCTATTTAATACGCATACCCGGTTGGGCGCCTTGATCGGGTTCTAAAATCCATAACTCCGATCCACCGGGACCGGCTGCTAATACCATGCCTTGGGAGGTACCGAATCGCATTTTGCGCGGTGCCAAATTAGCAACCACTACAGTTAATTTTCCGATTAACTGCTCAGGTTTGTATGCGGACTTGATGCCAGCAAAAACTTGACGTTGCTCCGCGCCCAAATCTACAGTGAGCTTGAGTAATTTATCCGCTTCAGGGATGGTTTCTGCTTGCAGAATTTTCGCCACTCTGAGATCAATTTTATTAAAATCCTCAATAGTGATCTCATCAGCCAACGGTGGGTCAAATGCACTTACTGTGCTCAACTGGTTCTCTTTTTCCACGATAGTTTGTGTTTCATCCAACATTGATTGAACGTTTTTAGCGTCAATGCGAGTTAATAGGGGCGAGTATTGATTGATTCGATGATTCAACAGGGGTTGGTGTATCTGTTGCCACTGAAACGTGGGGACATTCAAAAAGCCCGCGCTGCGTTCGGCGATACCGGGCACTACCGGTGCGAGATAGATAGCGAGAATGCGGTAAAAGTTGAGTCCTTGAGTACATATCTGTTGTAACTCAGTTTCAGCGCCTGCTTGCTTGGCCACTACCCAGGGCTGTTTGTCATTGATATATTGGTTCGCGATATCGGCTAAAGCCATGATAAGACGCACCGCTTTGCTAAACTCGCGCGCTTCATACGCACTGGCTATCTCTTTTTCAGCGTCTATGAACTGTTGCTGTCGCTCTGGATCGGCCAACTCAGTAGCCAACATGCCGTCGAAGCCTTTCACAATGAAACCGGCGCACCGGGAGGCAATGTTCACCAGCTTGCCCACCAGATCAGAGTTAACCCGCTGCACAAAATCATCTAGATTGAGATCAATATCATCTATTCCGCGGCCCAGTTTAGCAGCAAAGTAGTAACGCAGGTATTCAGGGTGCAGGTGATTCAGGTAACTACGGGCTTGAATAAAGGTTCCTCTGCTTTTGGACATTTTTTCCCCGTCCACGGTTAGGAATCCGTGAGCGAAGATCTCGGTAGGCGTTCTAAACCCTGAACCCTGCAATACAGCAGGCCAGAAAAGAGCGTGAAAATAGATAATGTCTTTACCGATAAAGTGATATAGCTCGGTATCACTCTCTTTACCCCAGTAACTATCGAACGCCACTTGCGCATGTGTCGCGCAGAATTTTTTAAAGCTGGCCATATACCCTATTGGCGCGTCTAACCAAACGTAAAAATATTTATTTTCGGTTTCGGGAATTTTAAATCCAAAGTAGGGTGCATCACGGGAAATATCCCAGGGTTGCAGTCCGGTCTGTTGCCATTCTTGCAGTTTGTTTGCCACTTCCGCTTGCACGTGACCTGAGCTGGGAGCGGTCCAATCGGCCAAGAAAGGGGCAAATTCGGCCAAGGAGACAAAATAGTGTTCGCTCGCTTTAGAAATCGGTTTTTGTCCAGATACCACAGAAACGGCATCAATCAGATCCATTGGACTATAGGTGGCGCCACACTTTTCACAATTATCGCCATATTGATCTGCGGCACCACATTTTGGACAGCTGCCTTTAATGTATCTATCCGGTAGAAACATCTCTTTCACCGGATCATAGGCTTGCTCGATGGTTTTTCTCTCAATATGTCCATTGGCGTGCAGTTGCTGATAGATCTCTTTAACTAGGTCTTCATTCTCCTCAGAGTGAGTGGTGTGATATTCGTCGAATTGGATTAAAAACTCTTTAAAATCATCTAGATGCTGTTGTTTGAATTTTTCGATCAAGGCTTCCGGTGTGATGCCTTCGCGTTCTGCACGCAACATAATGGGCGTACCGTGAGCGTCGTCAGCACAAACATAGAAACAACTGTGACCGCGTAACTTCTGAAATCGTACCCAAATGTCTGTTTGTATGGCCTCCACCATATGCCCCAGATGGATTGAGCCATTGGCATAGGGTAGTGCGCTGGTCACTAGTATTTTTCTCGGGACTTGAGTGGCCATCAGACTCTATTCAGCATAGGTGGAAACGACTGCGAATTATACGGGTATATGGGGCTGTTTTCACCGCTTGCTTATCAGAGAGTCTGCTCTGATTGTCAAAAAACTGATAGGATCCCCGTCAGTGTAGTATGTGGAAGGGGTTAACTAGAATTTATGTCTGATCTAGAGCGTGTTGAGAAAAGCCTCAGTCACTTTAGACTGCCCTATTTAGGGTTAGATCCGTTTACCAGTGAAGTGGTTGAATGTGTTGAGAAAGACGGTGGGGTTCAGATCCATCTGGATCTGGGGTTTCCTGCAGCAGGATTGCTGCCCGATCTGATCAAACAGATTGAAGATCACGTACAAAAAGAGGTGCCAGATACCCCGGTGTCTGTGGCTGCCAGTTGGCGCGTGGCGAGTCATGAAGCGGCGAGAAATTTAACCGGATTAAAAGGGGTAAAAAACATCATCGCTGTGGCTTCTGGAAAGGGGGGAGTTGGCAAATCTACGACAGCAGTCAATCTAGCGCTGGCATTGGCGGCAGATGGCGCCAAAGTGGGCATTTTGGATGCAGATATCTATGGACCCAGCCAGCCGAAAATGGTGGGCGCAGAAGTACATCCGACCTCCAAGGATGGCAAAACGGTTGAGCCGGTTGTCTCCTTGGGGTTGCAGGTGATGTCTATCGGATTTTTGGTGGATCAAGAGACCCCTATGGTATGGCGTGGTCCCATGGCAACTCAGGCCCTGCAACAGCTTTTGGGTGATACCCAGTGGAGAGATCTGGATTACCTTCTGGTAGATATGCCCCCAGGTACCGGTGACATCCATTTGACTTTGTGCCAGCGGGTGCCTTTAACCGGCGCCATTATTGTCACCACTCCCCAGGATATTGCCCTATTGGATGCCAGGCGCGCCTTAAAAATGTTTGAAAAGGTATCTGTTCCGGTGATTGGCGTGGTAGAAAATATGAGTCTGCACGTGTGCAGTCAATGCGGTCATGAAGAGGCTATTTTTGGTCATGGAGGTGCAGAGTCCATGGTGGAACAATATCAGATTAAACTGTTGGGGAAGTTACCTCTGGATATTCACATTAGGCAACAGGCCGATAGCGGCAAACCCACGGTTGTTGCTGAACCTGATAGCAAAATAACGGCACTCTATGTTGAGATCGCCCGTTCAATGGCGGCTCAGCTCTCTATGCAAACCAAGAGTTCTGCTATTAAATTCCCGGAAATTAAAATCGATAATATTTAGCCCAAATTTTATATGTAGTTAATTATGAGTATTAAATCTGATAAATGGATCCGGCGCATGGCTCACGAGCATGGCATGATCGAGCCGTTCGTCGCGGAACAAGTTAAAGACCATCAATTACAGAGAGTCATCTCCTATGGCACTTCCAGTTATGGATACGATATTCGGTGTGCCAATGAGTTTAAGATATTTACCAATATTAATTCTGCTGTGGTTGATCCAAAAAATTTCTCTGAGCAAAGTTTTGTCAACGTGGAAGCCGATGTGTGCATCATTCCACCTAACTCTTTTGCATTGGCACGCACTGTGGAGTATTTTCGTATTCCGCGCGATGTACTTACCATTTGTCTTGGAAAGTCCACCTACGCGCGCTGCGGTATCATTGTCAATGTCACGCCATTGGAGCCTGAATGGGAGGGCCATGTGACGCTAGAGTTTTCTAATACCACTCCCCTGCCGGCAAAAATCTATGCGAATGAAGGCGTCGCTCAAGTTTTGTTTTTGGGCGCGGACGAAGAGTGTGAAGTCTCCTACGCAGATAGAAGTGGTAAATATCAGGGCCAACAAGGAGTTACTTTGCCGAAGGCTTAGCTTTAGAGTCAGTTGCAGGCGATCCGGATTGATAACTTGTGATTTCAGTGATGATGTCACTATTCAATAGTTCATCTGGATACTGCATTTTGACCACTACATAATCGAGCTCGGGCGCATACCAATAGTAGCTTGCGGACTCATCATCACTTCGTTTCAATACCACAGTCATTAATTCGCCAATTTTTGTTTGCAAAGGTTCTTCCCTAATTTTCACAAAGGAAATATGTCTGACGCGGTTGGCTTTGCGGGCATCGACGAACGCATACTCTATGGCGTCTTTACCAGATTTTAGGTCGTGCGCTAGTGCAAATGGCAGGACGTTACGACTAATGGTACCTGGAGGAATGGGAAGGGTTTTGTTCTCCAACTGATTTGTTGATTGCACACTGGGTGGTGACCAGCTGAACTGGAGTTGACCGGCAGAATTTTCATTGCCCAACGCGAGCTGATAATCTGCCTTCATTAGGAACATCTGGTCCTTATCGAGCCGCCACTCTGCCGAGGATTGCAGACGATATTTTTTCAGCATAGCTGCCAACCCAACTGTTTCCAGACTGGAAGTGCCGATATATCTGTTAGATTGATTCACAGATAAAGCCAGGTGGGACTTGCCCACTGACATTCCATTCATTTTGACACTGTACTCAGCATGGTAGGGTAAAGGGTTAGGGAGAGACCAAGCAGGAAAACCGATGATGTAAAGAAAGAAACTGCTGATCCCAATGTAACTAATACGAGTGATAAAATGAGTAGAAAATTGAATATGTTTTTTCACTTATAGTTGTAGCGGGCTGATGAGTGTGTCATCGAGACTAACCCGATTGCCCACCTGCTTCAATCTTTTTTGAGCGAATAATTCTATCACTTGAGGATAAAGTTGATGTTCTCGCGCTAATACCCTTGCGGCAAGGGTGGTCACGGTGTCACCGGGGTTGACCGGAACTGTGATTTGGGCAATCACTGGTCCTCCGTCCAACTCTTCGGTGACAAAATGTACCGACGCGCCATGGATGGGATCTCCTGCTTCCAAGACCCGTCGATGTGTATTTAACCCGGGGTATTTGGGTAGTAGCGAGGGGTGTATATTTATTAACTTGCCCTCAAAGTGGTGGACAAATTCTGAACTCAAAATACGCATAAATCCTGCTAACACAATTAGATCTGGCTGATAGTTTTCGATAGCTTGAAGTAACTCGGTGTCAAAATGTGCTCTCGATTTGTCATGTTTGCAATCGAGCGATTGGCTGGGTATTCCTAGTGCTGCCGCAGCGGCTAACCCAGTCGCTCCAGGACGATCGCTTAAGACGGCTACGACTGTATAAGAGCTACTTGGTTTGATGCTTTGCTCAATGATGGCCTGGCAGTTACTACCAGTACCGGAGATGAGCACCACCACCCGTAATTGGTTAGCTGGATGGGCCATAACACTCCTTAGGAAATGATTTTAAAAATGGTCACAAAAACTCTTGCCAGGTAAAAACTTTTTCATCAGGGATATAAGACAGAATTCTGAGTTACAGTTGCTTCAGATAGTGGAGCCGGCGACTCAATCTTTGTTGCCATTCGGGAGCCAGATCGCGACAATTTATGCATTGTTCCAATAGGGTCAATTTTGGTCGATGTTGTTGCGTGATGCGTAGAAATTGTTGAATACTAAGAGAGTCATTATACCGATTTATGATTTCAATCCTATCTCCCAGCTTGATTTTCCCGCTCTCTAACACACGGTAGTACCAACCATTGAGTTGATTTTCTTCTATATATCTGGACAATGAATTTTCACTAAACTTGTGGTTGATCTTCCAACAAGGTGTCCTCGGTTGTGACACCTGAAGAACGACCGGCCCAATCCGATATTCGTCACCTAGGTGTACATTCTCCTCGTTCATCAGGGGCGCAGAAATATTTTCACCCATACTGCCAGGAGTGAAATGGGCCGCTAAGTTCTTGTATCGCAGTTTTAACTTAGAGTAGGCATTCAAGGAATATTGATGCAATGCCTTTTCACTGCCGCCGTGGTGACGCCTGTCTGCCTGCATGTCACCGACGATTCCCAACTGATTTATTTGGGCATCATTGATGGCGCTTTTATAGATGCCTGAGGGCTGTCCCTCAGGCTCTAAGCGTTGAATCTTTCCAGCAAAAAGCGAGTGTACTCTGATCTGCATCTTGTATTAGCGCCGATATTTGTATTTATCTTCGATGTGTGATTTGGTGACATAACCATACACTTTCATGTTTCCATTTTGTTTTTCTCGACACACGGCTAATGCGTCGATGCCTTCTTGGTGCATCTTATCCAGTGCCTCTTGCAATGTGGCGCGAACTCGAATAGTAGAGAGTTCTTGCCTCTTTGCAGGTATTTCTAGCAGATTGTATCTGGGTATATCCTCTTCCTCTAAAGCGCGAGTGGCATCGAGTGTGGGCAGCAGACAGACCGGTCTGTTTGTCGAATCGGTGACGATGATTTGGTCTTCTTTCATTGCTATGGCTGTTAACAATTGCTCTCTGCTACATTTATTGGGTATCACATGATCGGTTTTTTTCATAACAGTAACAATACCGAGCCTTCTCAGAGACTGAACAATTGGATCGTTACGGTAATCTAGACCTTTAGCCTGCAACAGTAGTCGAATTGCGGACTCATTCTTTAATAATCCACCGCTTACCAACTGTGCCGTGACCACACAGATCATCGTAGGAAAGAGAAAATGTGGGTTGGCAGTGAGTTCTAAGATTGCCATCAATGCTGCCAATGGAGCGTGCAAGGTCGCGCCCATCATCGCACCCATGGCGACCACTGAATAAAAGCCTACGGGTGGATCTAGAAAAAGGAAATTCGAGAACAGTATTGTTAATAGGCTACCCGACAATGCACCCAAAAACAGCACGGGACCAATTAAGCCGCCTGGCATACCTAGGCCGATCACGATTGCCGTGGCAATAAATTTAATGCTGAGAATTACCAGTAAATCCAAAATATCTAACTGCTGGCTAAATGCATGCTCCACTGTATCGTAACCGATCCCCATCACTTCCGGTGACAGCATGGCGCACACGCCCATAAGCAGTCCTGCGAGCAAACTTTTATGAACAAAACTTAATTGAACTCCCCATCTAGCGACAAATTTTAAAGTCAAATTAAATAGTGCGGCGATAAATCCTATAATGAGCCCGATTATCAATAGAGGGCCTATATGGGCGATAGAATCTATTTGCATGGAAGGAACACTAAAGGCGGGTGTATCCCCGTAGACAAAAAGAGTGACAAGGGTGCCGCCGATGGATGCCACCATGACTGGTAAAAAGCCAATCACGCTGTATTCCATAAGCACCACTTCCATGGCGAAAATGATGCCAGCAATGGGTGTGTTAAAAGACGCGGCGATAGCGGCGGCGGTGCCACATCCTACCAATACTCGAATACTGTTATTGGGCAAATCTAACCCACGGCCAAGCGTGCTTCCAGCGGCAGAGCCGAGGTGTATGCTTGGCCCTTCGCGCCCCACAGAATGACCACTGATGATGCAGAGCGCGCCGCCGAAGAATTGTACCAGCGCGTTGGTGATGCCCATTCGTGCTTGATTGTATTCCAGTCTTTCAATGACGTGTAACAGGCCGGTACGTCGTTTTGATTCGGCGATGCCGAAAAAGAGGACAACAAAGAGCCCTGAGCCTAAGAGCGGGAGAAAAAGTCGCTTTAAAGTGTTGAGCTGTTCGTAGCTTGCGCCGTTCGTACTTAGTAGTAAGGATTGCCCATATTCGATGGTCAAACGAAATATAACAATTAGTAATCCGGAAAAAATACCGGTGAATAAGCCAAGGAGTGTGAGTTGAGGCAGCGCATCGACGGTGGATAAGCGTTCTCTTAGCTTCTCTAACATCGATTTCGAAGTAGTGATTCAGAAATGATTGTGCATAGAAAAAACATGGATCCTATGTCGACTGTTGCGTGCCGATGCTAATCATAGCACAGTTCGGCATCAATGAAGAGGGATGCCATCTTATCAAAGCAATGATTCTAACGCGTTTGTTAGAGTTGAAAGTGATACACCTGAGAGCTTGAAGTTAGATTTGCTTAAATAACAGGTATCGTTGTTGAGGATGTACACTGATCTCCATTTTATTTTGGCCAATGTTTTTATAGAGATAATAAGCGCCATCTTCTTCTCGGGGGAAGTTGATGTCTCGTTTCTCTTCTAATCTCAATGTGCGATGGGCTTTTTTTAGAATCATTTCCAGCTTATAGGTGGGGACTGGCATAAACTTATAACTGATGTGATACCGGGATGGTTGTTTCATTAAAGCCACACCTTGTGCTTCAAGGTATTTGACGGTGGTGTTTATTATTTCATCGCTTGAATGATGCATAGGAATTTCTTAAGCAATCTTCGCCGTGCAGGTAACTGACAAATCTATATACATGAACTTTTTTGCCGTTCAGATCACCGGCAATTTTAATCGATAATTCAACTAAGCGCATGAAATTTAATTGAATAGTAAGTTCGTTTAGCTCTTTCGATAGCTGTCGAACTGACTGAACGAGATATAGATTTGGAAACAAGATGTTAAAAGGAGGTGGCGTTGAATTTCAATCTCAACTAACCGTTTAATCAAGGGAGACAGGCTGGAAAAGAATGGTCTACACGAAAATTGAATCAGGGGTTAATATTGAATAACCGATGAGGTGTTCTATAAGAAGCATGGTTTCGGCAATAAACAAATAAATAGGATAGGAGAGCGGCGATGGGCACACTTTTAGATAAACCCAGGATTGCACCATTGGAGTTAAAAGATTGGTCACCTGAATTGAAAAATACCATGTGGTTTCCAAAGGACGCGCAGAGTCGTGAAGACTTGCCGGCAATGATATCGAAAGTATTTAACGTGACAGCGACGATGGCAAACCATCCGGTATTGGCGAAAAACTGGAATCAATTTGCGATGCACGTAATGGGCACCAATACGCTTTCCCCCCGTTTGCGGGAAATCGCAATTATGCGCATCGGATATCTGTGTCAGTCGGATTACGAATTGTCACAACATGCCTGGATTTCTCAGCTGGCGGGTTTAACCGATGAGGAGGTCAATCATGTCATTGTGGGCGCTGCGGCACCACAATGGAGTCCACTGGAATCTGCTGTGATTAAAGCGGCCGATGAATTGAAAGAAGCCAATATGATTAGTGATGCCACCTGGCTTGAGTTGGAGAAAGAAGGACTCTCCCAACATCAGCGCATGGATCTCATATTTACAATTGGTCAGTATAATCTTGTATCCTGGGCGTTGAACAGTTTAGGCGTGCAGTTGGACGAAGGTTTGGACAGTTTTCTAGATGGGCTGGATACAAAAACCTGAACACTAATTACATTTGGGAGAGTTCAGTTTTTTAACTCGGCAGAACGAAGCAGAGTCGCAATCTCTTTTAGATTCTCTATGACTCTCTGTCGGTTACCTTGCCCTATGCGCAGCAAAAGTTTTTCACCGGCTGAAAGCGATTCGAATTCTTTGTTGGCAAATGTGTACAGAACTTTAGGTTGAGTGAATCTAAAAGAGTCCTCTACGTTTGGCGTTGCTAATAGATGTTCAAGTACAGAAAGTAATCGATCATGAAATTGTCTGTTGGTATAACCCAGTTCTTCATAGGCGTCTTGAAACAGTGGATAGTAAAAAACATAGAGATCGACCATTTTTTCGAAATCTATTGACTCGATCAGTTGTATATAAGGCAAATATCGATCTTTATTTCGTTGATCAATGACAAACTGATTTTGCTCGATGGGAGAGACTAAAAAGCTTCCCTTTGCCGGGACAATAAATAGGTGTTTGTAGGGGACCTTAGCGGTGGGTAAATTATCAATCGTCACCACAAATTGGCGTATCAGCGATTTTGAGACGAAATACCGGGCAAAATAGGAATGACCAACCAATTCCGCTACGGCCAAGCCAAATTCGGCATCACTGAGATCTAAAGTAGGTAGCGATTGTACCCTGGGGGGTTGAGTTGGCGCGGGCTCGGACGTCTGGTCAGCGGAAATGTTTTTTTCGTCTAGTGATGAATCGTATTGAAACAGGTTGGAGGCAGCCGGCTCCTCCGTGGCGGGTGATACGGAGGACTGTGACAAGGATGGTAAGTTCTCGTTCGGCCCAAATTCCAGCCACACCAAATACAGAGAGAATAGGGCGACCACCAGGCCTAGTGTGAGTGCGAACTTTCTCATTTAGGAGGGGGTATCCATTCTATTAGACTCATTGCAAAGGGCGTGTTGTTCGTATGTTTGAATACTAACCGTAAATTATTATATTTCAATTGTTGAAGTTCTACGAGTCTCTAATTTTATCTTGTGTGGTTGCAAAGAACCCAGCTAAATATATGTGCTTTGAAGTAATAATGGCTTGATGGCTTTCTCTTCGTCTGCACGCTGTCCGTCGCGGCGCTTGTCTGGGGCGAGATCTTCGTAAACCTTGATGGGGCGACGCTCTCGACTAATCGTTGAGGGCGTGCTTCCCAGCAAGCCAGCACGCTCATTCTGATGGTGAACAGCATTTTCATCACATCACTGTCGTTCGTTTTCGATCAGCTGTATGTCGCTCATTATGCATTTTTTTTTGGTGAGTAACATGACGAACCATATCGACTGGCCGTCTTTCTCAGAAATTGTTCTTATTATCCAAATCCGTAAGATACTTTTCTGTTAAATAATTGATCATGAGATCTGCCGGTTTAGTGTTATCTAGATTAGTAGAGTGTAAAAAGAATTCAGTCTCAAAAGTACCCTGGCTAAATAAGTGTTGGTCTAGTTTCTTTAGAATAGTTTTAAAATCACAGTGCTTTATTTCATACTGCAACCAACGATAGAGTTGGCAAGAGTGTGAAAATCCTATCGCATAGCAGGGGAAATACCCAAAAAGGCCAAGGGCCCAATGGATGTCCTGTAAACAACCTTCGGAATGATTGGCAGGTGTGACACCAAGTAGTGCACTTATCCGTTCGTTCCAGAACTGCGGTATGGATGTGACTTCTAATGTCCCCTCTAATAGTTTGGTTTCGATCTCATATCGTAAAATTAGATGAGCCAAGTAGGTCACTTCATCTGCTTGAATCCGAATGACACCAGGGCTGACTTTGAGTAAAGGCAAGTAGATGTCATTCACGGAAGCAGACAGGCCTAAGCGCTCACATTGTCGCTGTAGATAATGCGCAAAATGAGTACTACGAGCAATTGACATTTCGTAAAAGAGTGCGATGCCTTCATGTGTTGCCATGCCCTGGGCGGCACCAACCGGTTGAGTATGCCAGGTTTTGGGTAAATGGAGATCATACAGTGCGTGGCCGCATTCATGAATGGCTGATAATAAACTATGTAACGGCTGATGCGGTTCGAGTTGTGTCGTCATACGCACATCGTCCACGCCACCTTCAGTGAATGGATGGGCACTTTTATCCAAGCGGCCTTTTTGAAAATCGAATCCCAACTCGCCAACCACATGGCGACATAAGCGCATTTGTGTTTTTGCATTCCAATCTAAAGGCGTAGACTTTGGCATTTCAGATTGTTTAGATTCCACTTTACGAATGAGGGTGGGTAATGTCCTGGATAGGGAGGTGAATAAGGAGTCACAATCGGCTTTGGTCACGCTGGCATCGTATTCCTGAACCAACGCTGAATAGGGATCCAATCCCAGTGCCTGTGAAACAGTTTCGGATTTTTGTCGAATTAACTCCAATACCGGCATAAATGCCTCTGCAAAAACGTTAAAATGATGATTGGTTTTGGCTGCTCGCCATGCCTGTTCACAGTGTACCGTCTGCTCTGCCAGTTGACTGTTCAACGCTTCGGGTACCGCTTGGTAT
Source organism: Thiotrichaceae bacterium (assembly GCA_041940025.1). GTDB lineage: Bacteria > Pseudomonadota > Gammaproteobacteria > UBA5859 > UBA5859 > UBA5859. Next base: position 41,265 of record JBGTSY010000005.1, read on the forward strand.
TGCAGATGCAGACGTTGCATCTCGCGTAAGTTGGCCTGTTGCCACGGATCCAAAGTTGAGGCCTGAGCGTGAGCCTTTTTTAGCAACTGGGAGAGAGCTGGATGGCATAGAGTTTGGTGAATGAGATCACTTTGAATCGCCACCTGTCGCGCACGAATCGCGCTCGCCGCAGCAGGTAGCATAACCGCACTGTCCCAGTTTAATAGAGCTTGAGTACGTTTTAGATAGTATGCCTTTTCAAAAGTCTCTGTTAATTGTTGGTAGGCGGTGCTCATGCCACGTGAATCATAGTGCTGTCATTGATACGCTCTAATGCTGCCTGCAGAATCATATTAAGCAACGCCTCATAATCCATGCCTGCGAAACCCGCCATCAGATTCATCTTGCCATCCCAACACCAACCGGGGTTAGGGTTCACTTCCAACAGTTTAGGCGTACCAGTAGCATCACAACGAAAATCGAAACGCGCATAATCACGACACTCGGTACGCTCGAAGAGCTGCTTGGAATAGTTAATCAGTTGGTTACGAAGTTCTTCGCTAACGGTAGCTTCCCGATATTGAATTTGTGTCCAGTAAGGGGAGTCTGGTATCCATTTGGATTCATATGAAAGAATCTTGGGTAAATCGGCGGGGAGCTTGCTGTAGTCCACCTCTAGTAGGGGTAAGGGCTCAAAATTCGGTGGATTGCCAATCAGGGTGACACTGTATTCCGCTCCTTGCAGGTATTCCTGAACGAGTATCGATACACCAGGGAACTCAGTCTGCAAATGGGAGAGATAAGCGACCAGCTCTTGAGCGTCGTGCACCACCGCTCCTTGGGTGATACCGATAGAGCTGTCCCCACGCGCCGGTTTCAACAGCGCAGGAAAGATAGCGGGAATATTAGCCGCCTGATCACCTGGATGGAAATAGGTCTCCAGGGGCACGGGGATCTCCATACTCGCGGCGATGGCATGCACTTTAGATTTATCGTAGCAAAGAGACAAACAACCTGGAGCCGCGCCGGTATAGGGAATTTCCAACATCTCCAACAGTGCTGGGACATGAAGCTCTTGAGTCGCTCTGTTTTTGAATCCTTCATCACATAGGTTGAATACAAAATCTGGTGGATTGCTGATCAGTTGTTTCATCAGCGTGCGATGATCGTCAAGATATACGGTCTTGAATTGGGGCAGTGTTGCCAAGGCATCTTTAAGTTTGTGGATAGTGTTCATATCTTCTTGGTTAAACTGTCCATTTCGTTTAACTGTATCCGGTAGTTTGGGATCGCCCATTAATACCGTGATTGCCTGTGGCTTGGGAATCGGCTTGGCGGCGATTTCCTTTTCAGGTGCGTCACAAGTAATAAAGAGTCGGTGCGCCATCATGCCTAGATCTTGACCGCGTGTGGACTGCGCTTCGATACTGGCAACATTTTTGACGTTTTCGTACCCTAGCTCAGCGAGGATCTGTGCCAGCTCTTTGTAATCATATAGCCGCTCCGCGTAAAACTGATCGGCGATAACACCGAGATCCGATTGAGTGATTACCTCACGGGTAATAATGCGCTTGCCGTCCGCCGCTAAAGAGCGTTCACGGTTGACGAAGTGACGTTGATCAATCCATTCCCAAGAGCGTGTTTCAAAATTTTGCGACATCCAGTTACCGTCGACCACATCCAGCACCAGTTTGCCTTGAGATTTTAAAAATCTTTTGATGTTGTCCAGCACTGCAACATCGTCTTCTTCGCGCTCGAAATAGCCAAAAGAGTTACCCATAATATAGATGCAATCTTTGCTACTTTCAGCGACACGCATATTACGTGCATCTCCTTCCGAGAACTGAATTTTCAACCCCTCTTCTTTGGCTCGACGACGAGCCAGGCGAATAAGATAGCGGGATCGATCAATGCCCTGAACCTGTTTATATCCTCTGCGCGCCAGTTCGATGGCATGGCGACCCTGGCCGCAACAGACATCTAGGATAGCATCTGTGGGTTTGATCCCGGTGGCGTCGATCAACAGGTCGACTTCTGCGGAGGTATTGGCCTGGTTCTCTACAACGTCACCGTCGGTTTTCAGATAGAAAGAATTAAACAAAGTACTCCACCAGTCGCTAGGCAGGTGCCGTTCCAGATCGGAGACAGGTCCTAAGCTGCGTGCAGTTTTGCCCGTCACTCGATTGGGGTGCGGTAGTGCTGCCGAGTTGGTTCCTTTGGATTTGCGATTCGTTTTCATTTGTTCCTCAATGGATCTTGCTAATTAAATGAATATCTTTTGTTTGTAGCCGGGTATAAAATCGTCGCTTCATGATTGTTTGAATCTGCCTATGTTTAGGATTCGTCAGCTACACGATAGACAGGCCGCAACGGATCAAAGCGCTCTGGCTGCGGTTCTACGTATTTACGAAGAGGCGTTTCCCTACTATCCTCATTATAGTCAGCAGATCGTGCGGCTACTCCAATTGTCCGCTGAGCATGATTTTGACACTGTACTACTTGTGGCCGAGGGACGTAAGGCACGTGTTCTTGGCTTTTCATTAAGTTTTTATTTTCCTCACCTAAAATTCGCTTATCTTGACTATCTGGCTAGTGATCCCAAACGTAGTAGTCGCGGTTATGGTACTGCACTGTATGAGCGCAATCGAGAGTTATTACAACAACTAGGTTGTCTCGGTTTGTTCATGGATGTACCACCCGATGAACCTGATAAATTAAAAGAAAAATCCTCGTTGCCAGTTAATAAAAAACGCATGGCGTTCTATGAGCATCTGGGCGCCCGCCCCATCGTGGGCACCTGCTACGACCGAGAGACCCATGCTGCAAATCAAGGTTATCCCACCATGCTTGTTTATGATGCCTTCAAATCCAGCACGCCTCTCAGTGCCGCAAAACTGCGAAAGTTTATAACGCAATTGTTAAAGGTCAAGGGTAATATGTCGGCGGAGGATCCCAGCTTGATTCGAATCCTGGATTCCATTCAAACCGATCCTGTTTCGTTCAGGCCACCTCGTTATCCGATGGCAGACGCTTATGTACGGGTGAACACCAGTTTACCCACTTTAGCAATGGTGACGACTGGAGAGTTACATCAAATCCATCATTTTAAAGAGAAGGGGTATGTGGAGCGTCCGGTACGGGTTCAGGCGATCCTGAAGGGTTTGGAATCGTTGCAAACTCATGAATACCCGATGAAGAATTTCCCGCAACGTCATATCTTGTGCGTGCATCAAAGTAGCTTGCTCCGATTTCTAAAACGCGCCGAGCAGGAGCTCGATCCGGCTGCACTGATTTATCCGACCGTGTTTCCCATCCGACATCCGGAGCGTGTACCAAAAAACTGGGAGATGCAGGCAGGTTACTACTGTATCGATACGTTTACCCCTGTGAGCGCGAACGCCTACCGAGCCGCACGCATAGCAGTGAATGCGGCATTAACGGGAGCAGAGTTAGTACAACGGGAACTGCCTGTTTGTTACGTGTTGTGCAGACCTCCAGGTCACCACGCAGAATCTCGAGTGTTTGGCGGTTTCTGTTACTTTAATAATGCAGCGGTAGCAGCGCATTTTCTATCACGAACAGGCAAAGTTGCCTTTATCGATGTCGACTACCATCACGGGAACGGCTCTCAGGAAATATTTTATTCCCGTAACGACGTCTATTTTGTATCGATTCATGGGCACCCCAAGGTATCTTATCCTTACTTTGCCGGATATGCAGACGAAAGGGGAGCGGGTGATGGAAAAGGATTCAATCGTAATTACCCTCTTTATCCAGGTGTGGATGATGTTGCCTATTTGGATGTTGTTGATAAAGCAGTGACGATACTCAAACGCTTTAAACCAGATTACCTAGTGATATCGCTGGGATTTGACATGATGTTTGGAGATCCCACAGGGGCCTTTAGTGTCTCTGAGCGAGGCGTGGCACAAATTGGTCGTCGATTAGCCAGCCTAAAGGTACCGACCTTAGTGGTTCAGGAGGGAGGGTATTCACTTAAAAATTTACGTGTGGGCAGCCGAGCGTTTTTTAGTGGCTTTCTTGCCGCTGGTTTGTCTTAAGGGAAAATTGGGAGGTTATTCACTAGTAGTATAGGAGTAAAGCCGATCTCAATGTCTATTTTAAATATTAAGATTCATTGGGAAAAATAACATCGGGCGAAAAACGTTGTTTGTCTACTGCGTTGATAACCCCTTTAGGGAGTAGTGACGCTACCTTTTCTGCTCTGACGATAGGAATATCTTCGCTCATTGTCCAACCATTTCCGCCAATGTACGCCATATCAGAAAAGTACCAGATACCCTCTTTTGTGATTAAGACAGGTTTGCGATTGCCGTTGTTCATCTGGATATACACTAAGCCCATCGGAATAGGTTGAAAATTAACACTTAATGCGCTGGCCATTTTCTGACCAATCACCTTGTAGCCACTTCCAATTGGATGACCATTGCTGTCCTTTGGGTAAAGGCGTTTTGTTAAGGCTGCCTCTCTTAGTGGGGTGACGACATCAATATAATTTGCCCCCATTTCACTGAGCGCCTGTTCAAGACGCATAATGTGTCCAGATTCTGCTGTGATGAGTTCACTGTAAGCATTGGGTGTTTGCATGTTGTCTTGGCGGATTTTGTCTTGATACACAAATTCCTTAGTAGGAATAATCGTAAAGTAAACGTCTATATTCACTGACTGACAAATATCGTCAATTTGTCTCGCGACTTCAGCCATGATTTTATATCCTGCAAGAACAGCAGGATCATGCTCTCGATTCGCATCGCCTCGAAGTTTGGGCGTGAATATGGTGCTGGTACCATCGCTAAAGGTCACTGGCCATAAATCTGACTTAGGTGGTGGAAATTGGATGTCAGGCATGTCAGTCGCTTTTAGATTTGGGTCAGGGCGTAGATGTGCCCAATGGTCTGAGCCGTATGTGAGGTTGAAACTGTCTAATGGATCGTTACCTGTGTAAAAGGCAATGATAAACGTTTTTGGTCTAAGATAGGTGCCATACTTAAAAATGTCCAGGTACTGTACTGCACCCCAACCACCGACTGACATGTTGTAAACATTAATCGGTTTCTGGGGCATGTTATCGGCCATCTGTATCGGCCAGGTTTCTCCCAGCGGCGCATTGTTCCCGTACGTTTGACTATCGCCAATGACTACGATGTCCGCATGATTAGGGATGGCCATATTTCTGAAACCCAATATGTCATTTGGTCCCATACCAACAAGATTTTCTAATAAGGGTTTTGCTCTGGTACCTGTGATAGGATCTTGAATGATGTAGTTTTTACTTACTAAATCATCGTGCCGGAAGATACCTTTGAAGAAGGGAGGCACTTCTTTACTGATTTGGACGAGCTGTAAATCGGTAGGTGTGCCCAGCAGGCCAGGTGCCAACCATCGAATAAGCCCCACGGCGACTACTAATGTGGTCGTGGTTATGCCAAGTGCAAGTATCCAGTCTTTTTTCATCAGTCTCTCTGCGGTTTAGAATAGCGTATAAATAAATGGAGCGACCGCAGATCCCTGGCTGAGAACAATGAGTCCGCCAAGTAGTACCAATACCATAATAATTGGAAGTAGCCAGAATTTTTTTCTGATCCTCATATAGCCCCACAGATCTTGCATCAATTCAAACATTAATAGGGGTTCTCCATATGATGACCGCATATCGACTGTTTGGCTTCTATGCGGTAGCTGGTTGCCTCGGGTAACAAACGTCTTTGCAATGGGTCATGTCTTATTAGACGCATCAATAGTCCAACCGGACTGAATATAACAACAAACACCAATCCGAGAATGATGCGTGTGTTAATCCAGCCCATCAGCTGTCCAAATTTCATCCAGAGCAGATAAACTGGCTTTAATGAAACGGGAAGCAGCAGCGCCAACGTCAAAAATATCAATGTTACGATCCATGGCCAAGTGGGCAGTTGCTGCTTCAGTACCCAAGGCAAGAACAATCCGAACAGCAACGCAACCATACCGCCCATCAAATAGCCAAATTGCCTCAATTCTTGTTTAGAGGATTTTATCTTCATAATCACTTTCTATGCTTAGATCTATTACGTTTAAATTAATCCAGTTCAAATTCCTCTTGCCAGTTATTTGTTTCTTGCCAAGATGGCTGCGCGGCTTTATTTAACAGGCAATTTTCCAACACAAGATAGTCCATATCGGTACGCATGAAGCAGCGGTAGGCATCTTCAGGGGTGCAAACTATGGGTTCGCCACGAACATTAAATGAGGTATTGACGAGCACACCACAGTTTGTTTTTTCTTCAAAAGATTTAATTAGAGCATGATATCTGGGATTGGTATCCTCGTGTACGGTTTGAATACGCGCTGAATAGTCGACATGAGTCACGGCGGGCACATCGGAACGAATAACGTTCAGTTTTTCGATGCCGAATCGTGCCTTGTCGGATTCTGACATTTCTAGACAACGATCATTTTGAACATTGGCAACAAGAAGCATATAGGGGCTGGATCTATCAAGTTCGAAATACTCTCCAGCTCGTTCTGCAAGTACGGACGGCGCGAATGGTCTAAATGATTCACGATACTTGATTTTCAAGTTCATGATGCTTTGCATTTTAGCAGAACGCGGATCGCCAATAATCGATCTACCTCCCAATGCACGGGGACCAAATTCCATCTTCCCTTGGAACCATCCCACTATATTCTCCTCTGCCAACAGTTCGGCTAACCTGGGGATCAATTCGTTGTCTTCGAGCTGTTGGTAGTTCGCACCGAGCCGGTTTAGTTCTTGTTCAATATCTGCATTGTTGTACTGTGGGCCTAGATACCCGCCTGACATAGAGTCGGATCGACCATCTGTGCGCCGTTCTTGCTCATAGTATTGATACCACGCTGATAGCGCGGCACCCACCGCACCTCCTGCGTCTCCGGCGGCGGGTTGTATCCACACGTCTTTAAACGGACCTTCCCGCAATAAGCGACCATTGGCGACACAGTTCAGAGCGACGCCTCCCGCCATACACAGGTATTCATTTCCAGTTTCTTGATGAATCGTGCGGCCTAAGCGCAGGACGATTTCTTCAGTGACTTCTTGAATGGAGCGAGCCAGATCCATCTCTCTTTGAGTCAATTCAGATTCCGACTGTCTAGGTGGTGCACCAAACAGATCGGCAAAGCGATGATTCACCATTGTCAGCCCGGTTGTAAAATTAAAATAATCCATATTGAGCCGAAAGGTACCGTCTTCTTTGAGATCGATCAGGTTTTCGAGAATAGTGTCTACAAAACGGGGTACTCCGTAAGGCGCTAAGCCCATGACTTTGTATTCTCCGGAGTTTACTTTGAAGCCGGTGTAGTAAGTGAAGGCGGAGTACAACAATCCCAGTGAATGGGGAAAGTCTAATTCCCACAAAGGAGTGAGTTGCGATCCTGACCCTTGCCAGACACTAGTGGTCGCCCATTCACCGACTCCATCTAGGCACAAGACTGCTGCTTTTTGGAACGGACTGGGATAAAAGGCCGATGCGGCGTGAGATTGATGATGTTCTGTGAAAAGGAGTTTGGGCATGTCCCGGTGACTCTGCGTTTGCAGAGAACCTAACTCCTGCTTCAGAATCGTTTTCAGATAGAGTTTTTCTTTGAGCCAGATCGGCATCGCATTGACGAACGACCGGAAGCCTTTCGGTGCATTGGATAGGTAGGTTTCTAATAAGCGTTCAAATTTAATCAGTGGCTTATCGTAGAAAACCACACTATCAAGCTGGTCCAAAGTCATTTGCGCCGCGGACAGACAATAGCTGGATGCTTCTTTAGGAAAAGAAGCATCGTGCTTTTTTCGACTAAAACGTTCTTCCTGGGCGGCGGCTACCAGGCGACCGTCTACGACTATTGCGGCAGCACTGTCGTGATAGTAGCCAGAAATCCCCAGAATAGCAGTCACGGTCATCTCCTTATAGTCGGCACTCCACGCCATCTTGGCGATCGATGTATCTAGCGGCCCAGTTCCCTCAGACTTAAGAAGTTCAAGCGTCTTTGGTGGTTGTGCCGAACGTCTTGTGCTACTCGGTTTGCAGTCGCAAGTTGCGGGTGTGTTGATGGGTATGGTCAGTGAGATTCGCTGGCATCAACGATAATCGGGAGCGGCATTGAACAGATAAAATGTGACGGTCACCGTCGCATATGCGGGGTGCTCAAAGCTTCTTCTTCGCAGTTTAGCCCGCTCGATTGTCTGATACCTAATAGTTAGCGTGAAGATGGTTGTCGCCATTTCGATGGTACACCTTAGCGACACTTAGATGATTGTGAATGGAGTATCTAAGATAGGGAAATTGAAATACTGTTGCAACTAATGACCGTCATGAGATCTAAGAGTTGCCCAGGCGAGCATTCAAGAATACTATGAATTTAGAGTCCAATGGAAGACTATAAATGTTATTTTATAGTTGATCGAATCAATACTCTATTCAGAATAGCTAGATGAATCTTAGGTGTTCATGTTTTAATTTTCTTAAAATTGAAAGAATCGAGTTCGACAAGGGTAACTAACCTGTCGCAGATCCAGTATTTACAAGGAAGAAAAATGCCAATTAACTTTAGCAACTATGGCCCAGCAACCGGTTTTGACGAGATGATTTCAGCTAAGGGAAATCCTCGATTAATTGCGCGTCAGTTATGCCGTTATTTTTCGGGGCTCGACGATGAAGAGGTTGCGGAGCTGAAACAGGCTTCGGATTTGGCTATCAAAAGCCTAGGAATATCTTTCACAGTCTATAGTGAAGGCAGCAACATCGATCGTGCTTGGCCAATGGATCTGATTCCACGTGTGATTTCGAGCAAGGAGTGGCAGGTGACTGCACGAGGACTGAAGCAACGCTTAACCGCTTTGAATTTGTTTATCGGAGATCTTTACAACAAACAGGAGATTATAAAAGAGGGTATTTTCCCACAAGAGGTGCTATCAGGATCGAAAAATTATCGTAAGCAATGTGAAGGCATTACACCACCATACGGTGTTTGGGCACATATCTGCGGTAGTGATCTGGTGCGAGATGGAGATGGCACCCAATATGTGTTGGAGGACAATCTACGCGTCCCCTCTGGTGTCTCTTACATGTTAGAAAATCGTCATGTGATGAAACGCGTGTTTCCCGAGCTGTTTGAAGATATTGATATTATGCCCGTGGATGATTACACCACTCAGCTTTTTGAAATGTTAGCGGCACTTTCACCACAACAAAATGAATCACCAGAAGTAGTCGTGTTGACCCCAGGCATCTACAACTCTGCGTATTTTGAACATAGTTATTTGGCCCAACAAATGGGCGCAGAGTTGGTGCAAGGTAGCGATCTACTAGTAGATGCGGATGATTATGTCTACATGAAGACGATTTATGGGCTCAAACGCGTCGATGTCATTTATCGTCGTATAGATGATGATTTTTTGGATCCTGACGTTTTTCGCAAAGACTCAGCATTAGGTGTGTCCGGTCTGTTACGTGCTTGGCGCAAAGGCCACGTGGGTATCGCCAATGCACCGGGAGCTGGGGTAGCGGATGACAAAGTTGTGTATGCGTTTGTACCGGAGATCATCAGATATTATCTCAATCAAGAACCTATTATTCCTAACGTACCTACCTATTTATGTATGCGTGAAGAAGAGTGTGACTATGTGTTGACTCATTTAGATGAGTTAGTCGTCAAACCGGCAAATGAATCCGGCGGCTATGGAATGTTATTAGGGCCATATGCTACAAAAAAGCAGTTAAAGCAGTTCTCAAAATTGATTCAAGACAATCCAAGAAATTACATTGCGCAACCCACGCTAAATTTATCTACTGTGCCTACCTTGGTGGAAGATGGGCGCGTCGCGCCCAGGCACGTGGATCTAAGGCCCTTTACATTACAAAGCAAAAAACTCTATTCAACGATGGGCGGATTGAGTCGAGTCGCTCTACCAGAGGGTTCCTTGGTGGTTAACTCTTCCCAAGGAGGAGGCAGTAAAGATACTTGGGTGGTAGACCTAGGGGGAGGGAAATAATGCTGTCGCGAGTAGCGGAAAATATCTATTGGATGGCGCGTTATTTGGAGCGAGCTGAAGACACGGCTCGATTAATCAATAGCACCAGCAATCTTTTGTTAGATTTGCCACGAAATGCCGAGATGGGATGGTATGAACTGATTCGTGTGTTTGGCGCGGAAATTCAGTTTAAAGAGTTATATCCTGAAGCAGAGGACGAGCGCACGGTAATCAAATTTCTTATCAACGATAAAGCCAACCGTGACGGGATCGTGAACTGTATTCGCAGTGCTAGAGAAAATGCTCGTGTGACCCGGGATATGTTTCCTTTTGAGATGTGGGAACAGATTAATGAGTTATATTATTATTCCACTGAACACGCCCGGGCCTCATTGAGCCGACGAAAACGGCATGAATTCCTGTGTGATTTTATCCGGGGCTGTCAAACCATGATTGGTATCACAATGAGTACCTTGCCCCAGGACGAAGCCTATCAATTCTTACGTTTTGGTCGTAATCTGGAACGTGCGGATATGAGTAGTCGCATAATCGATGTGGCTGCCGCGCAATTGTTACCCGAAGAGGAGGATATCAACCCAGCCTTTGCCACCATTAGGTGGATGGGGGTGTTGAGATCTTTGAGTGCTGTTCAGGCGTATAGACAGCAAGGATTGGTAGGTATCAGTGGCAGCGCGGTGTTGCAATATTTAATTCAAAGTCGTGAATTTCCCCGTTCCATGCATCACTGTTTATTAGATGTGAGTATCTGTCTTAAATCATTGGATAAATCGTACAAACCACGTCGTCGAGTGAATGCCTTGTTAAAGGAGATAGAGACGGTGGATATCAAGGCACTGAGGCGTTCGGGCCTGCATCAGTATATAGATGACTTTCAACTGGGGGTGGGCAATTTACACGAGGCAATTGCAGATACTTACTTTAGTTATCATTGAGTGTGTTTTTTATGCGTAGATTTTATTGTGATTGCGGCTGTGAGATTTTTTTAGAAAGTGTGATCTGCGTCCATTGTCACCGTCCCGTGGCATATTTCCCCATTCGCAATACCATGGTGACTGTCGAGCAAGTCGAAGGTGAATGGCGAGTGGCTGGTGAAGGTGTGCCGGTTAAATGGTGTGCCCATCGTCAACAGTATGAGGTCTGCAATGCAGTATTAGATCAGCACGAAGACAGCACCTATTGTATTGTGTGTCGACTCAACCGTACGATTCCAAATCTCACCAATCCAAAAAATTTATCCCGTTGGGGCAAACTGGAAGAAGCGAAACGCCGTTTGTTATTTGGATTGTTGGAGTTGGGTCTGCCCTTGGAAGTGCCAGTGGATGGACTCATCCGACCTTTGTGTTTTGATTTTCTAGAAGATAAACGCACGAATCCCAGCGTACCGGACGAATTTATTTCCACCGGACATCAACAGGGGATCATTACCATAAATGTGTTGGAAGCGGATGACGTGCAACGGGTGTGGCAACGGGAACTGAGCGGAGAACGATACCGCACCTTATTAGGACATTTGCGCCACGAAGTGGGTCATTTCTATTTTGAAGTGTTCACCACGGATAAAGATGGATTTCGGTCCCTATTTGGAGATATCACCCAATCCTATGATGACGCTTTAAGTGAATACTATTTGCAAGGAGTGAAGCAAGATTGGTCCCAGCACTATATTAGTCCGTACGCCTCGGTGCATCCCAAAGAAGATTGGGCGGAATGTTTTGCCCACTATTTACATATGTTAGATACACTGCAGACTGCGGCGGCACGTCAGTTGATTGATTCATTAAATGGAGAAGAGAGTCTGCAACAACTCTTGCAGTTGTGGGATGAATTGTCGGTCACATTAAATGAGTTGAATCGCAGTCTGGGTTTGCCGGATGCTTATCCATTCGTGGTCAATGATGCAGTGGCTAACAAGCTTGATTACATTCATCGAGCCATGCGAAGTTAGTTGCGCCCACTTTTATCCTGCAAGCAAATATAGTTTTTGTGCTAAGGTCGGTAACGTAAATCGAGTGTGCAGGGGAAATCAGGGTTGTTCTGCTCTGTCTCTATTTGTAGTTTCCCAGAGCTGTGACCATATGGCCAAAACCGTGCGACACGACGGGCTTCGGCCTCATTCGCGTTTACTGGCAGGGTATCATAGTTACGACCACTGGGGTGGGCGACATGATAGGTACAGCCACCGATGCTTTTTTCGTTCGCCCGATCATAAATATCGAACTTCAAGGGTGCATCACTGGGTAAGCGAGGATGGAGACCAAAGGTGGGTTGCCAGGCTTTAAAACGGATCCCAGCCACGTACGCACCTGGCGTCTCGGTGGAGTGCAATGGCACTGGTCGACCGTTACATAACAACTGATAACGTTCAACAGCAAAGTGTGTCACGCGTACTTCGATCCGTTCTACTGAGGAATCGACGAAGCGTGCGGTTCCCTGTGAAGTGATCTCTTCACCCAGTACGTGCCAGGGTTCGATGGCGCCACGTATCCGTAACATCATACCTTGATGCTGAACTTCACCAAACGACGGAAAGCGAAACTCGAAGAACGGATTAAACCATGCGGGTTCGAATTCAAACCCGTGATGTTTGAGATCGTCAAGCACTTGGTGAAAATCCTGTTGTACATAGTAGGGCAGCATAAAGCGATCATGTAAAGCTGTACCCCAGCGGATGGGTCGGCCCCGGTGAGGGCTGCGCCAAAATCTGGCCACCAATGCCCGCAGCAACAACATCTGTAGACAACTCATTTGCCAGTGGGGCGGCATTTCAAAACCGCGAAATTCCAACAAGCCCAGTCGCCCCGTGCCGCCACTCGGATGATAAAGTTTGTCGATACAGAATTCTGCGCGGTGGGTATTTCCCGTAATATCCACTAACAAATTGCGGAACAGGCGATCCACCATCCAGGGTTCAGTGACCTCGCCGAGTGGTAACTGCTGCAGAGCGATTTCCAACTCGTAGAGGGCGTCATCCCGCGCCTCATCGACTCGCGGTGCCTGGGAGGTGGGGCCAATAAAGAGCCCCGAGAATAGATAAGAAAGTGAAGGGTGCTGTTGCCAATAGAGTACCAAGCTGGCTAATAGATCGGGACGGCGCAACAAGGGGCTGTCTGCTGGGGTGGCGCCTCCCAGGGTGACATGATTGCCGCCACCGGTTCCAGTGTGGCGACCATCAAGCATGAACTTTTCAGTACCGAGCCGGGTCAGCCGGGCTTCCTCGTATAACGTTTCGATATTTGTGGTCAGTTGTTGCCAATCGTGGGCGGGGTGGATATTGACTTCAATGACACCGGGATCGGGTGTCACGGCTAACTTTCTCAGGCGTATATCCACCGGCGGTTCATAGCCTTCAATATCGATGGGCAGGTCGCAGGTTTTCGCTGTTGCTTCCAGCGCGGCGATCAATTCAATCCAATGTTCTAAATGAGTTAGCGGCGGTAGAAACACCCATAAGCGCCCGTCCCTCGGTTCGACACAGAGGGCAGTATGGGGAACGGACTCATACGCTCTCTCTGCATCGGCGCTGGGTTGTTGCTGGATATGAGCCCCGACGGGGCTAGGGGGTTCAAATAGGCTGAATCGGCGTGCGATTTCGTTGGCTGGATCGAGCGCATCAAATCCTTCGAAATTATCTCTCGGTGCAACCTGTTGCCGCCGTGCCTGCCAGGGAAGTGAATCTAGGGGTAGGCGATAGCCCATCGGCGAGTCGCCAGGAAGCAGCACTAATTTTTCTCGCCGCAGTGGCCACAGGGCGCTATACCAACGCTGGTGACGATAATCCCATCCTAGCGGTAGGGCGAATCCGGTGGTGCGGTCTAGGCCCTGGTCAAGTAGTGCCATTAATCGGCGACGTTCCATAGACGCTTTAAAATCGGTCTCTTGAGGTTGTAAATCTACGGGCAAGGTAGATTCTTGGTGTAGGTAATAAGTGACATCTTCAAAGGCCGGCATAATATTGCGGGCAGCGATGCCCAACTTGTCAGCCAAGGTCTGCAGAAATCGATGCGACTCTTCCAAGCTGATCTCAGGTGCCGTCGTCGGTGAAAGTAGTTCGGGTGAGTGCCACAGGGGTTCTGTGTCGGCGCGAAAAAAACAGTTGTATGACCAGCGGGGCAAAGGTTCACCGGGATACCATTTTCCTTGGCCGTGGTGTAACAAACCCTGAGAAGCGAAGCGCTGACTCAATCTTTTTAGTAGTGCCCGTGCTAAGCGCGCTTTATTCTCACCCAGTGCTGCGGTGTTCCATTCATCACCATCCCTGTCATCAATGGAGACAAAGGTGGGTTCGCCACCCTGAGTGAGGCGTACATCCTGTTGTTGAAGTTGCTCATCCACCGCCGCGCCTAACCGCATCACGGCTTGCCACTGCTGTTCGCTGTATGGCTTGGTGACCCGCGCATCCTCGTGGATGCGAATCACTTCGTTGTTAAAATGAAATTCAGTTTCACAGGGTTCTACTAATCCTGAGACAGGAGCCGCCGAGCTCGGATCAGGTGTACATGTGAGTGGAATATGTCCTTCTCCAGCAAATAAACCGGAGGTGGGATCCAATCCCAACCAGCCGGCGCCAGGTACATAGACTTCTGCCCAGGCGTGAAGATCAGTGAAGTCACGATCGGTACCTGAAGGTCCATCTAAGGATGTGGTATCTGCTTTCAACTGGATCAAGTAGCCGGAAACAAAACGCGCTGCAAGCCCCAAGTGACGTAAAATCTGCACTAACAGCCAGGTGCTGTCACGACAAGAGCCAGTGTTTTTTTCCAAGGTTTGCTCACAACTCTGAACCCCAGGCTCCATGCGGATCAGATAGTTGATTTGCTGCTGCAGACGTTGGTTAAGCGCGACCAGAAATTCCACCGTTGGGGTGGCGTGTCGTTCCACGGAAGCGACCCATTTGCGTAATAGCGGCCCGGATTCACGACGAACCAAGTAGGGCTGTAAATGTTGACTGAGTTCTGCGTCGTATTTGAAGGGCCAATGTTGTGCAGACTCTTCTAAAAAGAAATCGAAGGGATTGATCACAGTGAGATTGGCAATCAGCTCCACATCGATGCAGAGCTTGGTGATTTTCTCAGGGAACACCACTCGTGCAATGAAATTGCCGAAGGGGTCCTGTTGCCAATTAATAAAGTGATCTTTAGGCAACACTTTTAAACTATAGCTCTGGATGTCCGTACGGCAGTGGGCCGCAGGTCGCAAGCGAATCAGATGAGGAGACGCTTTAACTGGCCGATCATAGTGATAGCTAGTTTGGTGGTGAACTGCAACCCGTATCGACATCACGAAGCTTCTTATTTATTCTTTTTCGACTTGTTTCTATCGCTATGGATGGGTAATACCTTGGTACTTGATTGACTTCTGGATTCCCACTCAAATTTCGGAAGCGCTTCAAAGGAGTGTTTGATGGCTTCGTTCCAGCGCTGGCGGATGTCGCTTAAATACTGGTTTTCCTCATCTAACCGAATGTAGTGATCGCACTCGAAGGTGTCTTTCTCGTACACCAGCACTTCAATTGGCGGACCGACAGTGGCGTTGGATTTGATGGTGGAGTCCACCGAGACAATCGCGCAACGGGCGGCATCTTCTAAAGAGGTTTCTCGAGTCAGAATGCGATCTAAAATCGGTTTACCATATTTGCTCTCGCCGATCTGAAGGAAAGGCGTGTGATCGGAATCACTGATAAAGTTACCCGCAGAGTACATTAAATAGATATATGGTTCTCCACCTTTGATTTGCCCCCCTAAAATAAGTGAGGCGGAAGTATCAACTCCAGCGGAGGCGGTGGCAGCTTGTGCGTGTGCTTGTTCTTCGCGACTCACCGCGCTCATATATTTGGCTGCATCAAGCATTTTCGGGCAGGTCAGCAGATTGATTTTCGCTTCGGGATCTTCTAGATCCTGTTCCACTCGGTTGATTATCGATTGCGTGGTGGCTAAATTCCCCGCAGTCAAAATCACAAACAGTCTTCCGGGAGCAGGATTAAATATGTGCATTTTGCTGTGAGAGTAAAGCATATCCGCGCCCGCATTGGTCCTGGAATCCGAACAGAATACCAATCCGTCGTGGGTTGAGATGGCGACGCAGTAGGTCATAGTGGTTGTACTTCTCTATCGGGCTGTCAAAACTTGTGAAAGTTTAGCGGATACAGATAGCCTAGGGCTAGGAAAACCTCTAATGTCTCGAGTCTGAATAGAAGTACGCAGAAAGAGTGCCAATTACTGGCAAATAACCTTGTTTGTGCCCAGGCTATTGGTGGTTAAGTGTGCACCTTTTAATCGGAACTGTGGCTTACAGCTAGCCCTGTGGTATTCGCAGTGGGTCAATATAAATTGTGATTAAATCAATATAGTCAGGTTAAATTAGCCAATTTGTAACTGACTTCGGAAATGATTCGGAGGCTCATGCAGCTAAGCAGTGGGCCGCGAAGAACATTTTTTAAAACTCTTAACATATTGATATTGATAGAAATTATCAGGCGTGAATTTATCGTTAGAAAGCTAAAGAGTTGCTCAGAATGACCCTCCTGCACCTCTTTAACCAAGGGAAACTTTATGCCTTTTAGAATGGGCTGGTGAAGCAAGCTACTTCAGCTCTTTGCGTTTTCGCATGCGCCTTTAATACAGGATTACCATTATTTTCAGTGGCAACCGCAGCAACACGTTTCTCTGTAGGCGAAGCATATTTTTTGTTCCCTTCGACTAAATATTGGGGCGATGATCTCTTCCCATTTGTCTGTGTTGCGTGAAACCGTTTCCTCTTTAATTAGGCCGTGAGAGTTGCGGTCCGTCGCTAAGGGGGGAGCAAACCCAAAGCGCACTCTGGCACATCCTGGTTCGACATGTGGACCAATGCCGGCCACAAGCCCGTTGCGCACTCACAAGTTGCAGTCCCTAGAACGACGGATCTGAATGGGCTCTAGAATGGCAAATATCAGCGGTCAAGCAATGAAATCTCAACTCACTACAGTGGAGTTTGTAAATACCAGATAGGCGACGACTCAAGAGGAAACAAGTAGAGAACATACATCCACGCCTCAGCTTGGGAGTTAGTGTCGGGTTACTGAGGGTGAGTGCTTGTAATACGCATCGGGACATTAACCTCTTTTGGTCTCGTCCGTTCGGGCTGTTGAGATACTGTTTCAGAAACTACACATGATCAGAGCGTAGCCAATACTATTATTTTGCGCGTGTGACAGCGACAGTCACGACAATTCCGGTGGTGCCCCCGTTAAAATGATGTAGGGCGCAAACACATACACTAAGTGGTGTAGACAACCGAGGTAAATGAATCGCGCACAACACGCTGATTACTGACAGGGCGTTCGTCTACATTCAGGACTCCATTTGAATAGACTCGTATGAGAAAGCAGCCTAATGCACGCTTACTCTGTTTAAAAACGAATTTTGTCGGGGTTTGCTTGTTGGTGCCACTCTATTTGCCCTGGATCAATAAGTTAGTGAGCGCACCATAGGAAGATTGCGTTGAATCAGTAAAGGGCTGTGGCATGACTGTCAATCAGAATAGAACACTGGACGGAAACGAAGCTTGCGCCTATGTGGCGCACAAAACCAATGAAGTGATCGCCATCTATCCGATTACGCCGGCATCATCCATGGGGGAGCATGCCGATCACTGGTCAGCGCAAGAGCGTACCAATATCTGGAGTACCGTGCCGAAAATAGTGGAGATGCAAAGTGAAGGTGGCGCTGCGGGCACGATCCATGGGTCGCTGCAAGCCGGGGCACTCACCACTACCTTTACTGCATCACAAGGTTTGTTGCTGATGTTACCCAATATGTACAAGATTGCCGGGGAGTTGACTCCTACTGTGTTTCATGTGGCCGCACGCTCGGTGGCGGCGCAGGCGCTTTCAATTTTTTGCGACCATAGCGATGTGATGGCCGCTAGAGCAACGGGTTTTGCCATGCTGGTTTCCAATTCTGTTCAGGAAACCTTGGACTTTGCTTTGATTGCCCAAGCGTCAACCTTGCTCGGTCGGATCCCCATGGTGCACTTTTTTGATGGTTTTCGTACCTCCCACGAAGTGTCAAAAATAGAGGTGTTTGCAGATGAAGTGATTCAACAGATGATAGACGAGCACGCTCTGATTGAATTTCGTCATCGGGCTCTTAACCCGGATTCTCCCGTCATTCGCGGCACGTCACAAAATCCAGACGTTTTTTTTCAGGCGCGCGAGACCGTCAATCCCTACTATGATCGCTTTGCAGAGATTGTCCAACAACAAATGGACAAATTCGCGCTCTTGTCGGGAAGGCAATATCAGCTGTATGAATATATAGGAGACAAAGAAGCGACTCGTATAGTGGTGCTCATGGGTTCAGCCGCCGAAACAGTGGTGGAAACAGTAGCAACCTTGAATCTCAGTGGTGAAAAAGTCGGGGTATTAAAAGTCAGGTTGTTCCGTCCTTTTAGTGGCGCGAGGTTAATACAGGCGTTGCCTCGATCGGTTCAAAGCATCGCCGTATTGGATCGCACAAAAGAGCCTGGTGCGCAGGGCGAGCCCCTGTACAAAGACGTGGTGAGCGCGTTGGTTGAAGATCAGTCTTCTATGCAACCACGTTTCGAAAACATGCCCAGAATAATTGGTGGCCGCTATGGACTGGGCTCGAAAGAGTTTAATCCGGGCATGATCAAAAGTATTTTTGATGAACTGAACACAGAAAAACCGAAAAACCATTTTACGGTTGGCATTCACGATGATCTGCAACAACGTCATTTAGCTTGGGATACGCGTTTTCGTAATGCTCATGAGGGCAAGGTGGTTCAGTGTCTGTTCTACGGCTTGGGATCCGACGGCACCGTCAGCGCCAATAAAAACTCGATTAAAATCATTGGTGAACAAACCGAGCAATATGTTCAGGGCTATTTTGTTTATGACTCGAAGAAGTCGGGCGCAGTGACGGTCTCTCATCTGCGTTTTAGTGATCAGCGGATCCGCTCAAGTTATCTAATCGGCGAAGGTGATGCGGATTTTATCGCTTGTCATCAACAACGGTTTTTGTTCCGCTACGATATGTTGTCAATGGCCAAAGCAGACGCCACTTTTTTGCTCAATACCAGTGTGCCTGCAACTGAAGTGTGGGATAGCTTGCCTGCCTCCATGCAACAACAGATGCTGGATAAAAACATTCAGTTTTATTGTATAGATGCCTATGAGATAGCTAAAAAGTTGGGTATGGGTAGTCGCATCAATACGGTGATGCAGGTGTGTTTTTTTATCATTACTGAAGTATTAACTATTGAAGATGCGGTTGCCGCCATTAAACAGTTCGTGCAGAAAAGTTATGGTGGCAAGGGACGTGCGATTGTACGGCAGAATCACCAGGCGATTGATGAGGCGCGCAAATCGTTACAGAAAATTACCACTCCGAACAAGATCACCAGCCTATTACAACCACGTCCGCCAATGACCACTGGGGCGTCCGAATTTGTGCAACAGGTAACTGCGGAAATCATGGCGCATCGAGGAGATCAGATCCCGGTGAGCAAACTACCGGCTGATGGCAGCTATCCGTTGGGGACTGCCGCTTATGAAAAACGCCAACTGACCGATGAAATACCGCAAGTAGATTATCGTCTATGTACTCACTGTGGAAAATGCGCCTTTGTGTGCCCCCATGGAGTGATTCGCAGTAAGGCGTTTGCAGAAGAGCAGGTAGCCAATGCGCCTTCAAGTTTTGATCATGTATCTATAAAGGGCAAAGACTATCCAGCCGGTATGCATATTAGCTACCAAGTCTCAGCGGAGGATTGCACCGGCTGTGCATTGTGTGTTGATATTTGCCCAATTCGTGATAAATCACGAGCCAATTATAAGGCCATCAATATGGTGCCTTTGGCGCCGAAGCTCGATGAACAACAAAAGAACTGGAATTTCTTTTTACAGCTGCCGGACTATGCTAGAGAAGAGATTAAACTTAACACCATAAAAGGCTCTATGTTGTTTCAGCCGCTGTTTGAGTTTTCCGGTGCGTGCTCGGGATGTGGCGAGACGCCATATATTAAATTAGCTACCCAGCTGTTTGGAGATCGCATGTTGGTGGCGAATGCCACTGGCTGTTCTTCTATTTATGGTGGCAATCTACCCACAACTCCTTGGGCAAAAAATGGTGATGGTAGAGGACCTGCTTGGAACAACTCGCTGTTTGAAGACAACGCTGAATTTGGTATGGGCATGCGCTTGGCCATCGACACGCAGCGAGAATCTGCCCTGGAATTATTAAAGCGAATGAGGGAGTCTTTAGACTGTAAATTAGTAGACGGTTTGATTCAGGCAGATCAATCTGATGAGACAGGCATACAATTGCAGCGAGAGCGTGTTGCCCAGTTAAAACAAAGATTGAAACAGTTATCCACTGTAGAGTCAGAGAGACTGGCAGCTATCGCTGAGTCTCTTTGCAAGCGATCTGTCTGGATCATTGGTGGCGATGGTTGGGCTTACGATATCGGTTATGGTGGTTTGGATCATGTACTCGCATCCGGCAAAGATGTAAACATACTGGTGCTGGATACCGAGGTCTATTCCAACACTGGGGGCCAGACTTCCAAAGCGACTCCGCGTGGAGCAGTCGCTAAGTTTTCCGCCGCAGGAAAGTCGACGGCGAAAAAAGATTTAGCACGCATCGCGATGGACTACGAAAATGTCTACGTGGCCCACGTGGCTTATGGGAGTAAAGATGTACAGACTTTGCATGCGTTTTTAGAAGCAGAGTCATTCAATGGTCCCTCTTTAATTATTGCTTATGCGCCTTGTATTGCCCACGGCGTCGATCTCAAGAACAACCATAAGCAGCAGCAACTGGCAGTGGGGAGCGGCCATTGGCCCCTATTTCGTTTCGATCCGCGCCTGGCTGTAGAAGGTAAAAATCCTCTACATCTGGATTCTAAGCCACCTTCTATCCCCTATCGTCAATTTGCTCAATCTGAAACCCGCTTTAATATGTTGTGGCGTGCGCATCCAGAGCGTGCAGAGCAGTTATTGCAGCAGGCGCAAGCCGAGGTCAGTGCACGATTCCATCGTTACCAACAGTTGGCCGAACTCAGTTGGGATGATGCAGAGCAGGTGCAGTCGCAACCCGCAAGCGAGGAAGGATCGCAACATGGTTGATTTAAAATCACACTACTTAGGTTTGCCATTGAAGAATCCCCTCATCCCCTCTTCATCACCTTTAACGGGGAACTTGGATGATGCACGGCAACTGGAAGATGGCGGAGCGGCAGCAATTGTGATGCCTTCCCTGTTTGAAGAGGCGTTGCTGGAAGATCAACAGCAGATGCACCAGTTCATGGATCATCAAATGATTGGCCATGGTGAAGCGGATTCCTTTTTGCCTTCAACGGTTACCTACAAAAGCCATCTGGATCACTATTTGGAAGATATAGTCACGTTAAAAAATGCGCTCGATATTCCGGTAATCGGCAGTTTAAATGGAGTGTCACTCACGGGGTGGTTAGAACATGCGGAGGACTTAAAGCAGGCAGGTTGCGATGCATTGGAGCTGAATGTCTATTATATATCGGCCAATCCCAATGAATCAGGCCATGAGGTGGAAAATCGATATGTGCAGATCTTGGAATCCTTGTGTGGGAAAATGGATTTACCGATTGGGGTAAAAATGTCTCACAGTTTTTCATCCATCGCACACTTTACGCGGCAGTTGCAGCAGGCCGGGGCGCAGGGCGTGGCGTTATTCAATCGGTTCTATCAACCAGATATTGATCTTGTTAACTTGCGGGTGACGCCAAGGATCCAACTTTCAAGCTCAATTGAATCTCTGGAGCGCATACGTTGGATCGCGCTCCTACGAGGACACCTGCAGATGAACCTCGCAGCTACCGGTGGGTTTCATGATGCACAGGATGTGATGAAGGCTATGTTGGCTGGAGCGGATGCGGTTTATTTGTGCAGTGCCCTATTGCATCATGGCATACAACGTTTACCAGAAATAATCGAGGGAATGACAGCATGGATGGAAGAGTACGAGTATGAATCTATCGCGCAGCTCAAGGGCAGCGTCAGTTACCAACATGCCATTGATCCCGCCGCCTATGAACGGGCAAACTATCTGCAAACCCTGCACAGTTATCACTCTACCGACGACGAATAGTCCTCACCAATTAGAAATAGGATCGTCACAAATTAGGGTGCGTTATCTTCGGCACCTGTAGGCAAGGGTGGTCATTAAATATCTTATGCTGTGACTGAAGCGCTCTAATCCAGTTGCTCTTTTGCAGCTACTAATACGGGTACGCCACTCTTTAGAGTGTCTCTCCGGGCCAGATGATTTTATTTTTAGAGGCCCGCTTTTGCATCCATTCAGCTCACTTGGGTGCCATCAATCTGTGCCAAAGAGCTGGAATGGCATAGATAAGAGATGCGGCGATATCACTCACCATAAAATGTGCGCCATCTTTGTGTTTTTCTAACTCACAAAAATCTCTTTCTGCAGCAAGCGGTGATCGATATGTCGTGCAATGCTACTAGAGAAGCAATGGGTAAATCGACAAGCGGAGTCCCAGTGATGGCAGGCTTCAATAGCAGAAGCTGGATCTTTACAATACCGTGGTGTGGACCGTAGGTGAATAACCTATAGGCCAAGTCAGTGTCGAATGTGGCCAATAAAAACCAAACCGTCGAATTTTCCCACCGAGTGGATAAATAATAATGCGCAGCCTATTGCTACATCTGTGCACAGCAGGTGATCACGTACTGAATAAGTTGCTTCGCTTGCGTTATTGTGTGGTGTTTTTTTAATGTTCCATGCAGTTTGATAGCTTGCTATATTTAGAGATGACATCGCCTTGATTACCTAATCGAACTTCTAATTGGATTTCACCAATAGTTTCTTGCCAAGCCAAGCTGCACCGCGAACGCCGCTTGAATCTCCAAAACGTGCGGGCACCAGTTTGGTTTTTACATCGCGAGAAAAAACAGTATCCGGCCACAGTTTAGGTACTGCTCTATAGAGATATTCCAGATTTGATAGTCCACCGCCTAATACAATCATCTCTGGATCGAGAATATTGATGACACTTGCAGTGCTACGAGCAAGTTGCTTTGCGTAATTGTTCAATACTTGATTTGCCACTTTATCATTCTCTTCTGCCGCTCGTACAATGTTGCGCGGATCGAGCTGTTGACCACTCAACAATTTGTAACTTAAAGACAAGCCTGGACCACTTAAAAACGTTTCAATACAGGCGCGTTTTCCACAGTAGCAGAGTCTGTTATCGAAATCCTCATCGGTGGCGTAGGGCATTGGATTGTGACCCCATTCACCAGATATCTGGTTGGGACCTGTCAGTAACTGTCCGTTGATGGCTATGCCGCCTCCGGTTCCGGTCCCGATAATGACGGCAAAGAGGGACTGAGTGCCTTTTCCTGCGCCGTCTAAAGCTTCTGACAAGGCAAAACAGTCTGCATCATTTGCGATTATAATTTTTCTATTGAGTAGGTTCTGCAAGTCCTGTTGTAGTGGCTTGTGGTTAAGACAGATAGTGTTGGCATTTTTTACGAGACCTGTTTGTGGATCCAAACTACCCGGTGTGCCTATACCGATGCTCGCTGCGTTACCGATTTTCAATTCAACGTCAGTAATTTGTTCAACGATTGTTTTGAGAATATGGTTGTATCCGGATTTTGGTGTCGGCACTCTATTTTTAGAGATGATCTGGTTCTCATTATTCAAGGCGATTATCTCAATTTTAGTCCCGCCTAGATCGATTCCTATATAGTGTTCACTATCCCTCATTGGCGCAGTTTCCGTTTACCGATAAACACTTATTTCACTCCAAGGCAGAGATGTAAATATTTCTTTTTAAACGTTTATATCTAAAATTTCTAAATGGTTATTTTTTTATGCTAATATGCTTCACACCATCAAGGTGATAACCAAAAAAAAATAGTTAGAATAATCCTAATACAGAAATTTATCTCCTTGAATAACTAATAATATGCCTCTTTTTTGGTGGCCGACATTGAATCACTATAAAAATAAGTGATGGGGGGATCCTATGATAAAAAAACAGTTTTCTTTTTTAGTTCTCTGCTATGTGTTTGTGCCGTTTATCCACGCTAGTGGTCCCAGTTGTGACGATCCCAGAGCAGCGCCAATTGGTACACCTGATGTGGAGATGGATGGGTTTTTTATAGGGTTAAATAGTTGTGCTTATGATCCCAGTTTGGTTACTTCAGATCAGGTACCGGCTGTGGGTAATCAATATGAAGATGGAGGAGAACCTCTTTTCGCGGTTAACGGTGCGAATGCGACAGTTGTGCAAAATGAGATCAGACTAAGTGCCCTATCGTCTGCTAAAAGACGGCCTGTCATAGGTATCTACAATGCGGTCACGAATATTGCGGGAGAATTAAATAAATTTGTAGACATCGATAACGCTGCTGCCAACACTGTGAGAAGAGAAGGATTTAGCAGAGTAGTAGAAGGTCGAAAGTTTGCCGTAATTGGAGTGAGTCAATCGGGGTTTATGATTGGGCGTGGTTTAACTTTATTAAAGAAAGACCTTATTGACAGTTTTCCTTTCCGTTATTTTTATCGTCAGAAGCTACTTAATTTAATAGATGTGGAAACATTAGGAACATTTGGTCTGTTTTTTCCCGATGGGCCTAACTATGTTCACTATGTGAATAATCGAGATATTCTTCCTCATCTCGCAGGAATAGCGTCACATGCGGCCCATCCTGGTAGGGGGGCAGTTCTTGCGACCTACTATTATTATAACGAGGACTGCCAGTTTGGTATGTCGTTATTGGAAGAATATCCTGGCGATAATGCAGATTTATCAAGGGATAAACCTCCAGAGTTTAGTGGGGCCGTACACAGTATTTGTAGCTATGCCGCATCTGGATTGGATTTCGAGTCTTTAAGGCAACACGCGCCGCTTCTGGGTACTGTCGAGGTAGAGATCGAACTCACTCCACAATAGGACTAGCTTACTGGTATGAACTAATTGTCATCATATCAAAAAGATGTGCCGGTTTTATATCACAACCAATTTATGTCTACACAATCTTTGGAAAAATATTTTCATTCCTTTGACCTAAATTATTATGAGTCCTGCAAAATAGTCTGTGACCACATGAAAAAGGGTGGATCTCTGGATCTTGAAAATAAAATTGTAACGTACTGCGGATTATCTATTTCCTTTTTTAATAATGTATTTTTAAAACAAGCAAACTTAGATCAGTTTCAAGATTGGGCAGAGACAATAAAACTATTTATAGACAAGAACCATGATTATCAGTTGGTAATATCGGATAGATTTGCACCGCCCAGCCAGAAGGATCTTTTAGACAGACACCTTAAGTCTGATGGCAAGATCCCGGCAATGGTATTTGATTCTGAAGAGTCTAGGCTCAATATGCCGACAGTATTGAGTCAAATGGAAATTAAGAAAGTAGTTGGCAAAACGGAGAGTGACGCATTTAGATCTATAGCTGGTCCTTCATTTGAAATGCCCGATTATATAGCCGATCGCATTATCACCGATGATTTTTGCTTGGATGAAAGGCATCAACTTTATGTGGGTTATTATTTGGGGCAACCCGTGAGTACCTCAATGTTATATATTAGCCATGGTGTCGCGGGTATCTATTGGGTGGCGACTGCAAAAGAATATAGGGGTCGGGGATTTGCTGAAGCACTCACCTTCCACGCCTGCTCAGAAGGGTTAAAAGTTGTTCCGCGGTTCCGCTCTTTACAGGCCTCTCAGTTAGGTGAGCCGGTTTACAAGCGCATGGAATTTAAAACAATTTATCAATACAATAAATATCTATCTGTCAGTCAGTGATGCCAGCCAGGCGCGCAATGATAGTTTTAGACAGCAAATAGCGTTTCGATAGTTTAAAAATAAACCATGAATAGGCATATCAAGCAGTAGATATTTCAAATGCCTTCGATGAGGAAAATGATGGAAATCAGATTAGAGGCGCTTGGATAAAACCAAAGATTTTTATTTGCTTTATTTCATGTTTATTCGGTGCAGACGCAGATCCTATTTTAAGCGACGCAGTATATTCTAATCGTAAAGAGAAGATCCCGGGCCAGTACCAAAATAAGGTGAGATAATCAGAAGGGTGAGGCCTCAGTCGAATTGTGCGCTTGGCGTGGAACGCGATAATGCCAATTCCTCATCATTCATTTCGGTGCTGATCTCTTGAAAGAGTGGTGTGCTTAAATAGCGTTCACCTGTATCGGGTAGCATACAGAGGATCCGCGAACCTTCAGGCGCATTGTTCGCTACCTCTAACGCGCCTGCGAAGGTGGCGCCAGATGAGATGCCGACAAAGATCCCTTCCTGTTGCGCGAGATCTCGAGAGCACTTCATTGCTTTATCGCCTTCAATTTGTAGCAAATTGTCAATTCCATCGACATCAACCGTATCTTGAGTGAGTTTGGAAATAAAGTCTGGTGTCCATCCCTGCATGGGATGGGGCTTAAATCCCGGATGGCTCTCCGCAGGCGATCCGTCACTATTCTGTTTCTGTTCAATGCCCGAACTGAGAAGGTTCGCAAGCTGCGGTTCACACACAATTATTTTGGTATTCGGACTCTTTTTTCTAAGTACGCGGGAGACTCCCTTTAATGTGCCGCCGGTACCATACCCGGTGATCCAATAGTCCAGAGGTTCCTGTGAAAAATCTGACACTATCTCTTCGGCGGTGGTGGCGGAGTGGAAATCGGCATTGGCTTCATTTTCAAACTGACGTGTTAAAAACCATCCATTTTTTTCTGCTAGTTCCTTTGCTTTTTGAACCATACCACTGCCCTTAAGCGGCGCGGGGGTCAGCACGACTTTGGCCCCCAAAAAACGCATTAACTTGCGTCTCTCTACGCTGAAGCTTTCAGCCATGGTGACGACAAGGGGGTAGCCTTTTTGAGCGCAAACCATAGCCAAACCAATGCCGGTGTTACCACTAGTGGCTTCGACCACTGTTTGTCCGGGGCTTAATTCGCCACGTTTCTCCGCATCTTCAATGATCCCTAATGCTAATCTATCTTTTACAGAGCCCATCGGATTAAAAGCTTCGATTTTAACGAATAATGCCACATGTGAAGGCGCTAACTTATTAATTTTGACAACCGGCGTATTGCCTATAGTACCCAGAATGGTTTCATAGCGACTCATGTGGACTCCTTGAGAAAAATACTAGGGGTGATTCACGTAATTAATGGATAGATATTTTACAGGCTAATTATCTACCAAGGTATTATTTCTCCTCTGTAATTCCAGAAAATACCCGTATTGTCGAGAGTTAAATTTTCGATACAGTGCATCAATCCACGTGCCGATTCCACTGGCTCAATATTTCCCTGGCCACCAGTCATTTGCGTTCTCACAAAACCTGGATGTAAAACCGCCACTGAGATACCTTTAGATTTAAGATCGATTGAGAGAGACTTGCCCGCCGCATTGAGTGCGGCCTTGGACATTCGATACCCATAATAGCCACCTGAGCCATTGTCATCGATGCTGCCCATTTGACTACTCACCAGAGCGATTTTTGATTCTTGAGAAAGTAATGTTTGCAAATGTTTTACCAACATGAGTGGCGCGAGGGCATTGACTTGCCACTGTCTATTGATGCTTTCGATGTTCAAATCGTCTAAGGATTCTAATTGCAAGATACCCGCATTATTAATCAAAATATCAATCTTATCAGACCGCAGTTTATCCCGCGCTTCGATGATATTATTCTCTAACGAAACGTCTACGTTTTCTATGATATTTACATTCAATTTTTCCAGTGCGGGCGAGGTCGTTCGACATAATACGCTCACCTTATCACCGTTAGCAGAAAAGGCACGAACAAGTTCTAATCCAATTCCTCTGTTACCCCCAGTAATGAGTACCTGTCTAGACATAGGTTATTTCCCTGTTGTTAATCATCATGTTTCGCTTGGGCGCTTAGATTACGATTCTGTGAACAATAGGAGATAGATAAATTATAGTTTACATAGTTTTTGAATCTATCTTGTGTACGACTTATTTGTGTTAGATGTAGAACTAGGTCCATTCGAAACGCTGTCCAATCAGGGAATAAAGTGATTCGTTATAAGGACGATAAAACTCACTTAACAATTCGAGAGTCTCTTGATTCGGGCGTGGTAGCTCGAGCGGGTTCTCATTTAAACGGCTTTCTGGTAGGGGCTCAACAGGAAGCCCAAGGAAGGTTTGGATCTCCATAAGAGCTTTCTGTGGTGATTGCATATAATCTTCAGATGTTAAAACCATCACTTGATCGGGGCCGAAAATCTCCATCCATGTTTGAACCGCTTTGATATAGATGCCAGTTTGTAACATGGGTGCACCGCATACTCCATCCATTGGGGATTCAGGAAAGAGTTTAATTGCCAAACTAACATACTCGTCGAAAGTTTGATAGTAAGGAAGTTTTTTGATTGTCGGCCCCCCCAACAGGATGTCCCATTTCCAATGGCTGTAGGCACGAGCAACCGGATCACGTAATAGTAAAACTATTTTAGCGTCCGGTCTTTTTTCATGATATTTATAAATTAATCGATACCAATTCATGAAGGGTTCGAAGAAACCACATAGTGCCATGCCTTCCCTCGCCGCATGAGCGTTGACTTCCTTTTGAGTGGGATAGTAGATTCTCCATAGATCAGTATTGGCACCGCACATGGTAAATTCTTTGGCAAGCGGCGGTATCACACATCGATGGGAATTGAGACTTAATGTGAGCGCACTGCTACAACTTTTTATTGGACCGGTCAAAGCAAAATCGGGTAGCACTCGTGATTTTTGGGTGAGAAACCGCCAGGTTTGACGCCACTTGGGCGCACCACCAAAATAGTGGGGTAGGAACTGATATTCAAAATAACCACCGATGACTCTTGGCAATTTTAGAAGCGGTTTGTCACTGTGGGGTACCATGCGTAATTCGGTTGTGAGTTCATATGCTCGAGTCATTCTTGGATCGAATTGAGGTTGCTCTTGATTGGATTTCACGTGATGTTTGTCCTTTATTATGACGCGGATTCAGAGAATAAGTGCACTTTCTGAGAAAGACGGCCAGTTGCATGAGTTCGTCGTTACTTAATTGCACTTGTTACTTGAAATCGCATTATTTTTATTGAAGCATTCATAGCCAGCCTAGATGACAGTGCTTAAAAAAATCTCAAGCTCTATCTTCCGTTTTGCGGGCGTGATGCTCTTCGCTCTGGTGGTAAAAGTTCTTTGACTTTAAGCGATTTATTTTGATGGTTTTCTGTGACTTTGCAACCTTCAATCACAATTTTAATGGCTCGAAAACAGAGGCATTTTGACTAAACGTTTAACGATCAACTTTTCCAAGTTTGGCTCATCGAGTTAATGATTCAAGCACTAGACCTTAGAATGTTTAACATTGAGACAAGCGCAACGGAGACAATTGATTGAGCAAGATTTTTAGTGGCTTGAGCTGATAATTGCATTAAAACCAGAGATTAACTAGGGATCGATCTTAGGTATCCTATCCAATCCGGTGTAGCGAATGAGAATATGGCCGTATGAGAGGAGCGGTATTGGTAACATCTGATCTGTTAAAGAAGTCAATAACTCTCGCTAAACCTAAAATTTTTGGTGCACTCAAGCTGGCGGGATTTTTTGGTTTAATGGTGCCTTTACACGCCTCTTTTGTTTCAACTTCTATGGTGTCATGCGATTTAATGAGCCGTGCGATCTCAATGCGTTGTCATCTGACAGCAGCTGATTGATGACAACGCGGGTTTCGGTCAACGAGTTCAATAACCGGCGATCCGTACCGCTCATACGAAAGATAAAGTTAACGCTGTCGTTGTACGCATTCTTCCAGGGCTATGGAGTTGATACCATGCTTTGCATTCAACCGTTTCTGTGCTCTGTTGATAGCAGGCTCAGTACCCTAGTCGTGACTGTGCAAATGGGTTTTTCCCGTATCTTAAATAGCTTTTCTAATACCTGATTCAAATCACCTGAGGATAAGCTTCGAATGACTTTCATGGCAACTCCTTCGCGTGTGTTTTCGTCCCTCGCTCAAACATTCATTTTGAGTCTTTCATGCCGAGATATTCCATGATAAGCGAGGTGTCTACATCTGTGTCGGTGTCCACGTCATAGAGATACTGTTGCTCTTCATCGCTGAATGGATCTAGATTGTCTATTTGGGTGTGTAATACTGAAATATCGGCCTCAGAGGGATCTCGTCTGGACAACGCACGTTGTTCTATTCTCTTTTCAAGAGTCGATTGTTTGGCATGACAATAGACAATGTGCAAGGAGCATTGCAAGCTTTTAGAGAGTTGAATAAAGTCACTACGTTGGTCTTGATGTATGAAAGTAGCATCCACAATACAACAATAACCGGACTGAATAATTAGCGTGGTCAGGTTTTTCAAGTGCGAAAAAGTATCTTTGGTTGCAGCGTCAGAATAGATATCGATATCGGTTAAATTCGAACTAGAGTCTAAGGCGCCAAGATTAAATATACGTTTGCGTTCGACATCAGAGCGTATCCGTATTGCACCTGATTGATGTGCTAATTGCGCGGCGACAGTGGATTTACCAGAGCCCGATAATCCTGACATGAGTATTATAAATGGCGGGGCAGCCTGTAAGAATCTGTCAGCTAAATCTAAATAAGCTTGAAATTCGAGGTATCGCTCACAGTGTGAAGAGGGCGGTGATTGGCCCTGATTGGCTTGAATGAGCGCCACCTTCGCCCTCACCAGTGCGAGATGGAGTTGATAAAAGCGCAGCACAGGTAGTCCGCGGTACTCCCCTGTCAACTCCAAATATTGATTGAGTAAACGATTGGCTTGATTCGTGCGTTGACGAAAATTGAGATCCATTAGGGTGAAAGCAACATCACAGATTATGTCGATATGACGAAACGCCGCATTAAACTCGATACAATCAAACAGCGTGATCTCTCCATCAATATAAGCGATGTTGCCCAGATGCAAATCACCATGGCAATCGCGAATGCAACCGCTCTTTTGTCGTTGTTCAAAAAAGGGAATCAACTTGGGAAATTGTTGCCGTAGATGTGTATGGATACGATGCAATGGTTCTTTATCCTGAGGCAAGCATGGTATCTTCAGAATTTCATCCAAGTTGGAGAATACGGAATGCTTGATTGCTTCAACAGAGTCAGAGGACATCTCGCTCGCGTCCATGGAAAGATGAAACTTGGCAATTTTTTGTGCCACTTGATCGATGATGTTATCGGTGAGTTTATTGTTTTCACATAAGTGTGATAAAAGCGCGTCTTGAGGAAACTGACGCATCTTAACCGCATAGTCCACAATCGTTCCTTCACCGTCAACCACTAGTTCACCATGGCGTTGATTGATTGTCACCACCTCATGATACAGATTGGGCGCAAACCTTCGATTGAGTCTGAGCTCTTCCTCGCAAAAATGTTTCCGCAATGCAAGAGTGGAAAAATTCACAAATCCCAAGGCAACCGGTTTTTTGACTTTATAGGCAAACTTTCCGGTTAAGAATATCCAAGAGATGTGAGTTTCCAGACATTGGATAGTATCAGCATCGTGAGAATAGGCAGAGGCGGAACAGAGGGATTGTCGAATTCTATTCGGTGCACCTCCTTCTTTATTAGTCAATTTCATGATTCGATTCAATCAATTTTTGTGGCGAATAAAAGTGTGACATTGTTCGTGAATACCATTCTAAAATAACTCGTGTAGTATGAAAACGAACTGAATCAAATAAAGCTTGTTTCTTAAAACTATCTTGACTGTCGATGCGCCAAGGGATGGCGCAAAGTGGGCAGCCATGCTGGTGCATCATATAGAGTACAGAGTTTGAGTGGGGCCGGTATAAGCTATAGATGATCCAGGCTTATTGAGATTGAGATGGTCCGTGTCTGTGATTCAGATCATGCAGTCTAGCTTAGTTTATTCAGTGCCTTTGATTTCCCGTTCCAAGTCACCTGTCATCATGC
This sequence comes from Thiotrichaceae bacterium, assembly GCA_041940025.1. Lineage (GTDB taxonomy): Bacteria > Pseudomonadota > Gammaproteobacteria > UBA5859 > UBA5859 > UBA5859. The sequence continues at coordinate 73,247 of JBGTSY010000005.1, forward strand.
TGGTACTACGAACCCTGCTACTGTATCTTACTGCCAGTTGACTGTTCCAGGATGAGGTAAAAATGAATGAAAGACAAAAATAAAACGGTATTGATTACAGGCGCCTCAGCCGGCATAGGTGTCGCTTTCGCTGAAGTTTTCGCTAAAAATCAGTGGGATTTGGTGTTAACGGCAAGAAGAGGGGATAGACTAAAGGAACACGCTGAAAAACTCAGTTCACAATATGGATGCGGGGTCACAGTCATACAGGCAGACTTGGCGAATGCGGACGCACCTCAGCAAATTTTCGATCGGCTAGAAAAAGATAAGATCCAACTACACGGATTGGTGAATAATGCCGGTTATGGTGTGCCTGGTTATTATGCGACTACGCCCTGGTCACAGCAACAAGAGTTTATTCAGGTGTTGGTGACTGCCGTGGCGCATCTATGCCACCTAGTTTTGCCACAAATGATTGAACAGGGGTATGGACGAATCATCAATGTTTCTTCCATAAATGGCTTACTACCCTGCTCTCCGGGGCAGACACTTTATGCGGGTGCCAAGTCATTTGTAGTGGCCCTATCGCAGACGCTACAGGCTGAAGCCGGAAACAAAGGTGTTCATGTAAGCGCGCTTTGTCCAGGATTAACCTATACGGAGTTTCATGATGTGACGGGAACTCGCAAGATGGTGAATCGTGTACCCAAGAGTCAATGGAGCACAGCAGAAGAGGTGGCGGAAGCGGGCTACCAGGCGGTGATGCGAGGTGATCTGGTTTGTGTCCCTGGACGTTCGTCAAAGATGGCGGCTTTGGCATCCAAGTGGTTGCCACGAAAACTGATGGTGAAAATGATGACGGAACAGTCGAAGAAAATACGTCTGTCCGATTAATTTCACACTGCCGCGAGTTCAATCATGCCGATTTAAAAGTGGACTTAGAGTCACTCAACAGCTGCATGTCGTTGTGGGGAAATCCCTCTGACTTCTCTATGCGGATCCAAGACTAAATCATCTTTATATCGCGTTTATTATGTATTTATTTGTCACTAGTTGATAATCACCTAGCCGGTAGCCACGCTGATAGGCACGTCTTCTTCAGCATCATTCAGTGCTACCTGGTATTCATGCAATTTAAACTGTTTTAGTCGATGACAATATTCAGCCGCGAATCCTGGATAGAGTGCGTGATTGGTTCCATCGGCATTTAAGTACCAACTCACACAGCTACCGCTGGTCCATACCGTATGCTTCATACGTTTCTGTAATCCGATATTGTATTCATCCATCACGTCCTGGCGAACGTCTACGTATTTTAGCTTGTGCTCTTTTAACGAATCGATGGCTTGCATGATGTAGTTGATTTGTGCTTCGGTATATATCAGCACCGATGTGTGTCCGGGACCGGTATTGGGACCCATAATGCTAAACCAATTCGGATAGCCCGCAATTGAGACACCTTTGTAGGCATAAGCACCATCGGCGGCCCAGTCCTCATTGAGGGCACGACCGTGACGACCATAAATCTCGAATGGAGAGGCCGCCAAGCTGAGGTCGAATCCCGTGGCCAATATGATACAGTCCAACTGATGATGTTCTCCATCTTGAGTGATGATGCCTTCTGCGGTAACCCGTTCAATAGGCGAAGTGATGAGTGAGACGTTGTCCTTGGTCAACGCGGGATAATAATCATCAGAAACGATCATTCGCTTACACCCAAACTGAAAATGAGGAGTGAGTTTGTCTCTTAACTCAGGATCCTTTACATGTTTTTTCAAATTTCGATAGGCCAGCGCTTCGAAGGGCTTGGATAGCCACTTGGAGTCGAGGATGAGAAAGGGTGCCAAGGCCTCACTACCCCAATAGAGCATGCCGCGAATCGCGCTCTGCAGTTGAGGAAACCTCGCTAAATAGGATTTAAACTGATGCCCGATGGAAAAATCGTGACGTGGCATGACCCACGCAGCGGTACGTTGAAAGACATCTAGGTGTGCGACTTTTGGCTGAATACTGGGGATAACCTGCACTGCGCTGCATCCCGTGCCAATCACTGCTACTCGTTTGTTATGATAATCATAGTTTTTGTTCCAACGAGCCGTATGAAACATCTCTCCTTTAAAGTCCTCAATGCCTTCAATCTCAGGAAGCGCCGGATCGGTGAGCCCGCCTACAGCCGACACAACCATGCGTGCTTGATGGGTTTCGCCCGAATCGGTTGTGAGCGTCCAAAGCCCCTTTTCTTCATCGAATTCCGCTTTCACCACTGCCGTGTTAAATCGAATATGAGATCTGAGCTGATGTTTGGCCACACAATCGAGCAAGTATTGTTGGATCTCCGGTTGGTGGCCGAATATGTTGCTCCAATTTGGATTGGGTTCAAATGAAAATGAGTAGACATAAGAAGGAACATCACATGCGCAACCTGGGTAGGTGTTATCCCGCCAAGTGCCGCCAACTTCATCGGCGCGCTCAAAAATCGTAAAGCTATGGATACCGGCTTCTTTTAATTTGATGCCCATGCCGATGCCGCCGAATCCGCAACCGATGATGATGATTGGAAACGCATTGATGGAGTCTTGATTTATCTGACGTACATTACTCATACACTCGATCCAAATTTTGGCAGTTAGTATTGACTAGATTTAAGGCTCATTCTTATAAAACATTTAATAGCACATAATGACAAATATCAAAGTTTTTAAACATAAAAAGCAATTATTAAGCATAGATAAAGTTAATCACAAAATGATACCAAGCGGAAATTTCGATTTTTCACCCTCGGTTTAACATCAGTTCAACAAGCTAATCACTACCTTAGGTGACAAATAAAATCGATGGGGAAATGAATACAAGATGATCAGCTGGCTAGCCAGCATTGCTAAAGATGGCCAGAAGTGGATTGAGTCGCGGATTAAAGTTATAAAAAAGCCCTCGCTCTGTTAACAGCGAAGGCTTTCACATCTGAAGGTAAATAGAAAAGTTAGACTTGGCTCAATTTGGCAAATCGCTCGATATGGTGCTCGGTACTGCCAAATAGTCGACAAAAGAGCGTGAGTCGTCTGAAGTAGTGACCAATATCCAACTCTTCTGTCATGCCGATACCGCCATGCAGTTGCACCGCTTGTTGTGAGACAAATCGTGCGTGTTTACCGATATGGGCTTTGGCTGCAGAGACCGCTTTTTTACGTTCAACGGGATCCGCTGCATCGATTTTCATGCTGACCATATAGGCCATGGAGCGACTGGACTCCACTGCGGTAAAAATATCAACTACCCGATGTTGGATCACCTGAAAGGAACCGATAGCCACTTCGAACTGTTTGCGGGTTTTCACATATTCCAGAGTCTTTTTGAAACAGGCTTCCATGGCGCCCAGGGCATCGGCACAAAGCGCTGCGGTAGCTCGATCAATGGCTTCTTCCAGGGCCGGCAATCCGTGATCCAATTTACCCACCAATGCCTCTTCACTGACTTGCACATTTTCGAGGTGAATATTGGCGCCTTTGGATCCATCCGCCAGCGAGTAGTCAGTGCAGGTGACGCCTGAGGTATTTCTATCCACTAAAAATAGAGAGATCCCTGAAGAGTCTCTTTGGGCGCCACTGGTTCGTGCGGAGACGATCAGTGTGTCTGCCCAGGGTGCACCTAGTACCACTACTTTTTTACCATTAATGACATAGCCATCACCGGCTTTTTCTGCGCTGGTGATCACATCCGCCAAATCGTAGCGAGATTGATCTTCAGCATAGGCCAGTGACAAGCGCAAATCACCCGCCACGATTTTGGCTAACAGTTGCTCCTGTTGTGCGCTGCTGCCGGCTTTATCGAGCAACGAGCCGCACATGACGACAGTGGGAATAAAGGGTTCCACCACCATCGCCGAACCCAGGGCTTCGGTGAGGATCATGGTTTCAATCATGCTGCCGCCGTAACCGCCGGCCTCTTCTGGTAGGGCAATGCCTAACCAACCGAAGTCAGCAAACAGTTTCCAGATGTCTTGGTTCATGCCTTCATCAGTGGCAATAATTTTGTTGCGAGCATCAAAGGTATAATCTTTAGAAACGAACTTTTCAGCTGCCTCTTTAATGATTCTTTGCTCGTCAGAGAGAGAAAAATCCACGGTACTAACCTCCTAACCTAAGCCTAGGATCATCTTGCTGATGACATTTTTTTGAATTTCGTGACTGCCACCGTAAATGGTGGAAGCTCTTAAGAAATTGTAGCGCGCCAAGGCTTGCTTAAATTCTGGTGGCCCCATGGCAGTTTCAGTGTCGAAAGGTGCTGCTTGATAGGCCGCCAAATCTACCATCAGTTCGGACAGCGCTTGCTGGATCTCGGTACCGTTGATTTTCAGAATAGACGATTCAGCCCCTGGACCCTGACCAGAAGCCGTGGCGGCCAAAGTACGAAAGTTCGTATATTCCAATGCCAAGAGGTCAATTTCGGTTTCTGCAATTTTCAGATCGAGATTTTCATGTTGGTTGAGCGGGCGATCATTTGCGAACGTATTCAGGGCCATCTGTTTTATGCCCTCCAGAGTCACTTTTGAATCCGCCACTCCGGCAATGGTGGTGCGTTCGTGGGTGAGCAGGTATTTAGCAACCGTCCAACCTTGGCCTTCTTGTCCGACTAAATTTTCTTTTGGCACACGCACGTCATCGAAAAACACTTCATTCAGGTGATGTTCCCCATCAATACTGACAATAGGACGCACGGTGATACCGGGCGCATCCATCGGAATCAAAACGAAAGAGATGCCCGCCTGCTTTTTGACTTCTTTGTCGGTACGCACCAAGCAGAAGCACCAGTTGGCGTGGTGTGCATAGGTGGTCCAGATCTTTGAACCATTGATGACGTATTCGTCACCGTCGGCCACCATCTCGGTTTTTAAACTGGCCAGATCAGAGCCGGCACCTGGTTCTGAATAGCCCTGACACCACCAATCTTCACAGCTTAAAATGCGGGGTAAATAGCGATCTTTTTGCTCTTGAGTGCCAAATGCTTGCAATACCGGTCCCAGCATCACGATTCCCATGGATATGCCCACTGGTGCACCCGCTCGGGCACGTTCCATATCAAAAATATAACGTTGGGTGGGTGTCCAGCCTGGCCCGCCATACTCTTCCGGCCAGGTGATCGCCAACCAGCCTTTTTCATTTAATTTCTTTTGCCAGCCGACAATTTCCTCTTTGCTAAGGGAAATCCCTAACTGATTCTTTTCTTTTAGTTCGCCAGGCAGATTCTGAGCAAACCAGTCTCGAACCTGCTGCTGAAACTCAAGTTCTTCATTGGAGAAGTCTATGTTCATAATCACCTCATTACGCTCTCATCTGAACGCTTATTTAAATGGGGTGCAGTATATCACTAGCAGCAGTGAGTCACCTCCAGAAAAAAAAGCCAATCTATAAAGATTGGCTTACAAAGGGTAGTGGATGGAAAAGCTTACTTGAATAGTTTAGGAAACTTCAGCAATTGGGTTTCGCCATTTGAATCGTCTACGCCATCATTGTCATTGACAATAACGGCTGTCCCACTTGGGGTCACTGCCAAGCCCTCTATTTTTTCCAGTACCAATCCACCCAGGCCTTCGAGATCTGGCATGAGATCGCGCACTAAGCTCTTGGAAACGACTGGAAAAGTTGGTGTGGTGCCTACCGCAGGATCTGCCAGTGGAGTTAAACCAGCTACAGAGAATTCATAAATGCTTTTTATCGCTGCATCGGGACCACCTTGATTGTCACGTTCAATGACTGCGAAACGTTCATCACCCAGGGCGGCGATTTCCGAGAGGCCAACCCAACCGCCGTTGGCAGATAAAGGCGCTTCGATTGGATAATAGAAAAAGCGCCACTCCTCGGTTTGGGTGTTATAGCGCCCAATTCGAACCATGTCTTGCGGATCATCCGCCCATTCTCGTTGGAAGGCGACAAAAATTTCCTCGGCGGCACCAGTCTCCACGACGGCGACACCTTCTAATCCGAAGCGAACCTGACGAGCATTGGTAGAGGCTGGCAAGGTGACCACTTCTTCAATCACGCCGCTTGTGTTGACCTTGATTAACAGGTTGAGGGTTTCAAAGGGACGATTGGCATCACCGACGGTTCCGCGCCCTTCTGAGACTACCCAGAAATGTCCGGGTGTAGTGGTTGCGACGCCTTCGAGATCCAGGTTGACGCTGCTATCACCATTGACCAAGCTCGCATCTATTGCAGCCAGTTTTCCCATGCTGTCCATGAGTTGTCGCTCATCGATAATGCGCACCGGATGACCATTTTTCATCGTAAAAATACGACTCTTCTGATAGAAGCTGTCGTGGACACTGTAACCCACTTTTGAATTGTGTTTGTCGATGGCAAGGCCGGATAGTGCGCCCCAAGGAATGGGTGTACCATCGGCACGATTTTTCGAGACGATGGTGGGGTAGGACGGACGCTTTTCCTTAACCTGTTTATAGATACTGAGCACCGAGCGGATCTTGTCATCTCGACTATCCACCTCAGCTGCTACGACTAACAGATCTCGCTGTGGAATAGGCAATAATCCCTCTGGCCCCACTCCGGTGGGCAGTACCTGTTTAAACTTCGGTTGCTTATGTCTGCCCTTGAGTTCGTAGACAAAAGTTAGATTAGAACGTTCTGAGCCGACGAATAGCAGCTTTTTATGATGGTATCTGGCATAGGCGACGTTTTCAGGTTCGTTGCCCTTATTCTCAGAACGATCTTCTGGATAGTGACCCATGCGCGCCACTTGATGTTCCAGAGTGACTCCGGAAGAGAACGTGACTTCGCCCGCATCATTAAAAATTGTAAACCCACGGGAGCCACCAAAAAGATCGCCTTCATCTGCAGTGGCAAACAGATCTTTGGATAGCCAGGTCACGCCATCTGGTTCACGTGCGACTTGGGGCAAACTGCTGTTTTGCTCTATGAGATCATTTTCATTTGTATCGATTGTGTCCAGATCTACCGCACCGGCGTTAAATTCATTTTTTACTGTGCCTGTTTTGAGATCCACTAACACAATGTGGTTGTTCTCCTGTAAGGTCACGACAGCTTGGTTTCTTTTATTGATGCTCACATACTCGGGTTCGGGATCGCCAGGAAATAGATCCGGCACACCGGTTAAATCCACTTGGCGTTGGCCCCAAGTAAGTGGAGAACCCAACAGATCGACGATGGTTAGAAATCCCGCCGGCAGTTGCGGCGGTTCACCGTTGCCTAGATCTTCGTCGCGCTCATTCTCGATGGCAATGGCGGCATATTGATGATTGGGGCTAATCGCAATACTGTCTGGTTGTCCCGCTAAGGGATGGGTGGCAACAATATTTTGAGTTTGAATATCAATCACGACAAGCTCACCACTGGTATTCACAAAATTTGCTGATGTGTTGACTGCTACTAAAGCGTATTCACCGGCCACTGCCACTGAAGTGGGTTCACCGTTGAGATCCACAGTTCCGGCTGGCATGGGTTGATAGGGATTCTGAATATCGACGAAGCCCACTTTTTCAGTCTCTGAGTCGGTGTAAATTAGGGTGTTGCCATCCTTACTGGACGCGACGATTTCAGCGGCTGTTTCAAGTTCGATGTTTGTATTTAGAAATACTGGAAACGAGCTGATACGTTCAAAATATCTTTCATGAAGCAGATCGAACGCTTGAGCACTCTGGGCAGAAACTGCCAAAGCAACCGAGGTAGCTAACAAGGATTGTTTCTTACTAAGGACTAGACGCCGAGACATGATTTGTTCTCCAATGAACCATGAGAAAAAGCTGTAGCGCACACCCTATGGCACTCATGTGACAGCTTAATGAAACTGGCTTTAAGCAAGAGTGACGGTGTTGAGTACAAGATTCATTTTTTCGAAAACAGTGATAAGGGTGGGACACCTAAGTCGGTTGTGAGGATCCGATGGAAGGTTGGATCGACTGCGAATCGTGAGTGCCCATATAACGCGTACGCTTTCTAGCCGCGATTTTATTCACCTCTACTAAAATTAGCGCATCAATGCAGTGGTTAAAGTCAGGATCACAACTAAAACTTAGGAACTGACATCCATTTTCAGTACAGAGTTCGGAATATTGTTTATATAGTGTGGGCACACGCACGCCAAGCTGGGTTAACAGGCCATTGAGTTTTTTAAAGTCTGATTTGTAGTCAGCGGTGAAAAGAGAGTGTGCTAAAGTTTGTGCCGAGCGGGACAGTAAAAAGGGGCGCTTCGCCAATGCGTATTGTTGGCTGCTGCCGAAGTGGTGTTTATAAAATGCCACAATCAATTCTTGTGCTTCAAGCGGATAAGCCGCACTCAAACTGACCGGGCCGAATAGATATTCTACTTCCGGGTGCCGATTGAGGTACGCACCGATCCCATACCATAAGTAGTCCAGGCTACGTTTGTTCCAATATTTTGGTTGCACAAAACTACGTCCCAATTCAATCGATTTGGGCAGTCGTGTTAACAGACGCGAAGTATAAGTGAACAAACTTGCAGAATAGAAACCTTGAGCACCATATTGGTTTAAGATGAGATCTCCTAAGCCAATTCGATACGCCCCAACCAAATCCAACTCTTTCTCGTCCCATAAAACCAGGTGGTGGTAGTAAGCGTCGTATTTATCCAGATCTGTCGCGTGGCCAGTACCTTCGTCCACGGTGCGGAAAGTCAGTTCACGCAATCGACCCAATTCCTGGATCACTGCAGAATCGGCATCGTAGTCACATAGATAAATAGTCTTGCCATCCTGGGTTTCACCCAATACTTCGCTCTTTTTTAACTCGGCACGTATAACCTTTGCATTTGCTGGGTGTTTAATGGTGGAGATGGTTTTTAACTTTGCCGCTTTGCGTTGTCCGAGGCGAATGACTTCTTTACGCACTTTTTTGGCAATGATTTTATCAGTATGGCCTTGGCGTAGCTCGCGGAGAGTAGACCAGGGGATCGGATCTCCCACACGAAGTTCGATCTCTTCACCTTCTTGGTTAAACATCTCCTTCGCGAGTAGCGCCGTTCCTAATGGTTTGTACAGGGTGGAAAGTGCATAAAACAATACAGAGTTGTTGGCACTGATATGAACGGGAAGTACCGGCGCCCCGGTTTTCCGCGCCAGTCGAATGAATCCAGTTTTCCATTTCCCATCACGAACGCCATGTGGTCGAATTCTGGAAACCTCCCCTGCCGGAAAAATAATCACCGCTTCCTCGTGATTCAGCGCCTCAAGAATTAATTTGTAACCCCGTTTGTGATGAGCTTTTGAGCGAAAATTATCAATTGGCAGAAAGAGCGATCTCAGTGGGGCAACTTGGGTGAGGAGGTTGTTGGCGACAATCTTGGCGTCGGAGCGAACAGAGCGCACTAACTTAAGCAACGCTAATCCATCGAGCGAACCAATGGGGTGATTGGCGACAATCAGGACCTTTCCTTCATAAGGGATTCGGCTAATCGATTTGGCGCTGATCCGGTAAGAGAAATTAAAGTGTTCGAGAATTTGATCGAGAAAGGCAAATCCCCGCAAATGTTGGTGGGTTTCTAAAAATCGATTGATCTCTTCTTCACGTGACAAAAGCTTAATCAGGCGAAGCAGGGTAGATGAAGCTGGGATCTGTTCCACTTTTGGGTATTGTGCATGAATGAAAGAGACCACATTAACATTCTCAACGGATTCTAATGAACTGTTCATCGGGCCAGTACGCACAACCTATTTCAACAACGCGAGTGTGCACTGAGTTGATGACAACTGAATGACAGAGCGCCCAGTCTGTTGATTGGCGTGATAGAGACTGTGAAAGAGTCAAACAAGGGATGCGAATAACGCGATTAAGGAGCCTCGTTTGCGGAGGGCTGGAAATTTTGTTTTAAATACGCTTCTGGGACTCAAGCGAATTGCTCGCACTCAAACTAATAAGCCGTCTCTGTGCTTGCTGTCAGCACAATTTTATTTCGCATGTCAGGTTTCCGTAAAATGTATACAAAAAACCACACAGACCAGTATGTTTGTATGGGAATCGGTCCTATTATCCTAGATCAGCACCAAATTCTATGATTTGTATCAAAAAAACAACGAACTATAAGAGTAAATATCGAAATAATTTTTAATTAGTAGCTATAAATACTTAAAATAAAGATATCATTGAAGGATCATTAGATAAAAATCACATAAAAACAACAATTATTAAATAATGTTGCATTTATACAAAAATCAAGGGATGATAGCCTCATTCTTGCCCGGCAATGGTGTCGGTGTGAGTTAAGATTTCACGACGAAATTGCTTGGAGATTCAAAAATGGAAAAGAAATTATTAAGTCTGGCAGTGGCAGCAGCGGTTGTTTCCCCCATTAATGTTCTGGCGGATGCACCAGAAGTGAGCGGTTTTATCGATATAATTTACACCGCTACTGATGAAGCATCTGATGTTCCAGGAGGTAAAAATACCACTGAGGGTAAATTTACCGCAGAAGGCGAAGTGGATTTCGTAGGGCAACTTAATGAGCAAGTGACGGTGACCGTCGATGTTGATGTAATGGATACGCCTGGAGGCGCATCCGCGTCTGCTAATCTTGAACAGGCGCGTTTTGACTGGAGTCTCACCGATGACATTACCTTGACTGGTGGCTTATTTAACAATCCGGTGGGTTGGGAGGGGCATGATGCGCCAGCTCTGTTTCAAACAACTCATGGCCTGATCTGGCATGCGTTAGATGATCAAACCCGGGAAGATGGTAACAATTTGATTGGGTTAGCTGTGACCGCAGATCTAGGTCTGGTGACCGGCGTATTGGCGTTGACCGATGACATCGGTGGCGCTGATGAAGAGAACAGCCTTGCTTTAGTGGTTGGCGTCAACCCCATTGAAGGTGTGGAGGCAGAACTCGGTTATGTCACTCAAGATAACGACGATGCGACGGTTTGCCCCGGTGGCGGCACCCTGGGTCTCGCCGGCTGTGGTATGGGTAATCACTTGAATCTCAATGCCACAGTGACGCAAGAGATCTCTGGATTTGGATTAACCGGTGCAGTGGAAATTCAAATGCCTGACGAAGTGGTGGATCAAGCCTATATGTTAATGGCAAACGCGACTGTAGGTGACACCGGCTTTGGCGGTACATTGCGACTGGAAAATATTTCATTCGATGCATCCGGTGTTGATGATCTAGAGCGCACCACACTCGCGGGTACTTATCAGGCTCAGGACAATCTGGCATTCCTCTTGGAGTGGAGCAACACCGATAACGGGACAAACGATAACGACCTAATCACCATAGAAATGGTCGGTCTGTTTTAATCAACCCCGTGATCTGACTGTATAGGTTAGACACCGCACCTTAAAGCCACTCTTCCCTGGGGTGGCTTTTTTTTGTCTATTATTTGTCCATATTGACCCTTGGCTGGGTCAAAAATCGATTTAATGGCAGCAAGCGGAGAGACAACCTTGCTGGATCCATCAATCGCCAGAATTTTCCATGGACCGGGCGGATTGATCCGCAGGGTGTCCCTATCCACCACAACTTGGGCAGAGTTTCACTGGCCACAGGTTCTGATCTCTCAATATGAGGATTCCGCTCCCGTATCTTAAAAGAATTCTTTTCAGCCGCCGACAACAGATCAGGGAGCAATCACAACAGTTGAGCTAAAAGTCACACAATGACCACACAGTTAGAGACGAAGCAGCCTAAAAGCCAATCTCAATTTCGTACTGAAATCCACATACTATTGATCAGTAAATCTTCAGACGACGCCAAATGGCTGCGTGGCCAACTCAAAGAAGCGGGCATACGATTTGATATCACCAAGGCCATCGATTTGAAAATGGCAACGGAATTGATCTCACTTAAAGAGTTCGATTTGGCGGTAGCCGATCTCAACACAGAAGGGGCGCCTGGTATTAAGATTGTCCAGGAAGTAAACGCGTTAAAGAACTCATTACCGGTTGTGGTATTAAGCAGTGGTAGTGAACATCGATTGGCGCAAGAAGCGGTGAAAGTAGGGGCGCAGGATCATTTGGTTCGGGGATGCGAACATCCAGAATTGGTCAGCCGGATCCTTCGATATGCCATAGACATTAAACAAGCTGAGTGTCGCATTGAAGCTTTGGCGCATTATGATGTGCTGACTGGTTTGGTGAATCGCACACTTTTTACAGAACATATGCAGCAAGCGTTAGATCGTGCCCGTCGAGCCAATGGTCGATTAGCGCTGTTTCAAATAAAAATAGAAAACTTCGAACGCTTTACTGAAACTTGGGGTTACTCAGTTTCAGAAGGGCTGCTAGTAGAGTTTGTCAATCGCGTGAAAACTTGCATTCGCGATACGGATACCTTTTCCAGAAGTAGAACTGACGAATTTTCCTTGTTGGTTGAGTCGCTAAATTCTGCTGAAAATTGCATTATTCTGGCAGAGAAAATATCTACTGCACTGGAAAAAGAGTATTTAATTCAAGGGCTCACGATTTCGATTAAATTCAATATGGGCATTGCGGTCTATCCAGAAGCCGGCACCGATCTGGTTTCTCTTAGCCGTAATGCTGATTCGGCTATTTATCGTGCGCAGAGAAATATCGATTGTCATTACCATCTGTATCTTTCCAGCATGAACGTAAATGACTCACAACGTATTCGTCTGGCCGAGGATCTAAAAGAAGCAGTCAAGGCACAGTCGTTCAATCTTTACTATCAACCTATCGTCACCGCTGAGCATAGGGAGATTTGTGCCGCAGAGGCATTGCTACGTTGGCCTCATCATGAAAAAGGGTTGATTCGACCTTCAGAATTTGTACCGCTTGCAGAGCAGACCAGTTTCATCATGGACATTGACATTTGGACAGTCGAAACTGTTTGTAAACAACAACAGGTTTGGAAAAGTGTTGGCTGCCGACCGATCCCGATTTCGGTTAATCTCTCAATTCGTACACTCCGGGATGACGAATCGATCTATAAGATCTGTCAAATTGTGAAAAAGTATGGCAAAGACATATGTGGATTAGAAGTTGAGATTTCTGAGACAGTAATCTTGATGAATGATAGTAAGATTAATATCTCTCTGAGAAAGCTGCGTAACTCTAACATCCGAATCGCTATCAATGATTTTGGCTTTGACAAGGTTTGTCTCACCTTACCTAAGAATGTACATTTTGACAGATTAAAACTATCCCGGGAGTTGATAAAAAATCAGTTCAACAATCGCATAGATAACGCCATCATTGAATCCGTAGTGTTTTTTGCCGATAAATTGGGATTGGACTTAACCGTCACTGGCGTTGAAACAGAAGCGCAGCGCAACTTCTTTTTAGATCTTGGATGTAAGTGCTTGCAAGGCAACCTCTTCGGAAAACCAGTGACGCCCTCTTTATTGGTTTCTCAGCTTTAAGATTTTAAATAATTTTTAGATGTATGACCGGGGCATTTTTAAAAGTTAATGCTTATCCCAGAGGTGTAGCTGAAGTCGGTATGATCGACACTTTTTGGAGGTTGACTGTCGTGGCTAAGCTTAATGCTTAACGACACGTCTGTACGCTTACTGAGCACAAAAGAAATTTCCGATTCCAACTGAGCCCGTACGTCAGAAGGCACGTCCAATCTGGGTTGTACATACGCATACATTTTTAGCTGCGCGTGATGCTCTATTGGGTAGCGAAAGATTGCATAGAGATTGAGCCTCAGGTGTTCATCGATTTCACTGGGCAGCGAATCCTGTTCACTGATTTTCTCTCGCTCATACATCAGCCCACTGCCGCTAAAAATGTGTGATTGAGTTTCATTTAACAGATGTCTCCAGCGAACGCCACCGCCAAATAATCCCCGATACTCCAGGCGAGCAAATTCATCTTGGGACAATTGCAAATATAACTCAAAGTCGGATTCGACGTCTTTCGGTAAGAATAGTCTGATATGGTTGAATAGACTATCGGTAGTGAGTTGGTTGGCGGCTTCGCTTCTGGCTGCCACCAGTAACATAGCCCAAGTGCGAGATTGGTTTTGATGAAAAAGATCGAGACTGAACGTGGCATCGTATTTATCCACATTGCCTTGGGCACCGGCTAGACTAAAATCGATTTGTGATGACAGCCCTGCTGGCAAGTGGTCTTGATGGAGATCAGCGGTGCTGTTAATGGCCATGGCAGGGGTTAAATTGAGAATCACAGTCAGCGTCAGTAAAGTGAGTAACCTCGTATGGAAAATCATGTATTGTCTACCGAAAATAAGCCGTATCTATAGTGCAGGCGGTATGGTGATAGTAATAAGAGGAGAGGTCAAATTTAAAGCTATGGTCGGTGAAAATTGACGCTGCTTCTGGTGCTTTAATTTAAGCGCAGTCACCAGAACTGACTCGTGCTGAGACAGGTGATTTTTTCCGCCAAAGTATTGAATCTCCGCCAGGAAGGGATCATCTTTGTTTGTATATGGACTAGCTGGTATGAATATTGATGCTTCTGTTGACGTGGCACACACCTATGATTGGAGCGGCGGGATACAATGATGAATTGCTATAAGATATTGAAAAACCGGGATAATTCGTTAATATGTTCTCCATCTAACGATGTATCGCGCGACGCCGAGATCCTCTTCAATGTTCCCCATGGTGAATGTCACTGTAGGGATACTATGGCAGCGATACCACAATGCCGTTGCAATAAATGAGTGGTAATCATGATGACACATAGGTTTGTTACAATCGGGTGATCAGCACAAATCAATTGGTAAGTACTATTTAGATATGGCCGCACATCAAGATGAGGTACCGAATAGCGCTGAAACAGAGATCGATTTAAGATCTGGAGCGCTCTATTTTAATCGCGAACTCTCGATGATTAAATTTTATCGGCGAATTTTAGAACTCGCAGAAGATGAGTCTATTCCGCTTTTAGAGCGATTGCGGTTTTTGTGTATCTCCACAGCCACGTTAGATGAGTTTTTTGAAATCCGTGTTGCAGGTCTAAAAGAGAAAGCTGAAATTGCACCCAATTACAGTGAGTCGGATCAGATCCCAGTCCATGAAGTGTTGCGTCGAGTGAAGGAAGATGTACAACAACTTGTGGATAACCAATATCAACTTTTGCATCAGGATATCTATCCCGCCTTGGAAGCTGAGGGTATTCACTATCTTCCTAGTGTGAAGTGGCGATCGTCCCAGCGTGCGTGGTTACATCAATATTTTTTGGAAAACCTGCTACCCGTGCTCAGTCCGCAGGGACTGGATCCGGCGCATCCATTTCCTTCTATAATCAACAAGGGACTGGCGTTTATTGTGTCTCTGAAAGGCAAGGATGCGTTTGGTCGCACCAGCCGCTGGGCAGTGATTCAGGCACCCCGATCCTTGCCCAGAGTGATAATCCTCCCCACGGAAGAAGCACAACAAAACCATCAGTTTGTTTTGTTGTCCTCCATTATTCAAGAATTTGGTGATGAACTCTTCCATGGCGTCAGCGTGGAAGGCATGTATCAGTTTCGAGTCACTCGTAATAGTGATCTGTTTGTAGACGAAGAAGAGATCGATGACTTATTGCGTGCCGTGCAAGGCGAGTTAGCCGCAAGGCGGCATGGTGAGGCGGTTCGCCTGGAGATCGATCAATCTTGCCCAGACTCCATTGTTGAGTTTTTATTGGCTACACTAAAACTGTCCTCACAAGATCTTTATAAAGTGGCGGGGCCAGTCAACTTGCATCGGTTGATTTCACTGTGTGATTTAGAAGATAAAAACCATTTACGCTATCCAACTTTTACGCCAGCCTTACCGAAAAACTTGGAAGGTAACCCGGAAATCTTTTCCGTATTGCGTAAAAAGGATGAGTTGACGCATCATCCGTTTGACTCTTTTCTACCCTTTATCGATTTTCTACGTCAGGCGGCAAACGATCCCTCGGTGTTGGCAATCAAACAAACGCTTTACCGAACCTCTGCTAAATCCGCTGTGGTGGACGCATTGGTTAACGCTGCCCAAAACGGTAAGGAAGTCACCGTGGTCATTGAACTCAAGGCTCGTTTTGATGAAGCGGCCAACATCAAGCTGGCAAATCGCTTACAAAAGGCTGGTGCGCAGGTGGTGTATGGCGTCGTGGGCTACAAAACCCATGTGAAGATGGCGTTGGTGGTTCGTCGCGAAGAGAAAGCACTGATGCGTTATGTGCATTTAAGTACGGGCAATTATCATCCCAATACTGCACGACTGTATACAGACTATGGACTCTTTACTTCAGACAAAAAAATAGGTGAAGACGTGCATAACATTTTTATGCAGTTAACGAGTTTAGGCAAAGTACAAAAACTACATTATCTGCTACAGGCGCCATTTAATTTACATTCTGAATTGATAGATCGGATAGAGCGAGAAGCAGAAAATTCACTGGCGGGCAAACCGGCACGCATCATTGCTAAAATGAATTCAATCATCGATCCTGAAATTATTCGCGCACTGTATAAAGCATCCCAAGCAGGCGTACAAATTGATCTGATTATTCGTGGGATCTGTGCATTACGCCCAGCAGTGCCAGGTGTATCCGACAATATTCGTGTGCGATCCATTTTGGGTCGATTTTTAGAACACACTCGTGTGTACTATTTTAAAAATGGTGAGAACGATGAGCTTTTTTGTGCCAGTGCAGACTGGATGCCCAGAAACTTTGTTCGCCGAGTCGAGTTGGCTTTTCCGATCCATTCAAAGAAATTGAAAGATCAAATTTTGGGGGATTTGGAACTCTATCTGCAAGATACGAAAAACTGTTGGCACCTCAATAGTGATGGGATTTATGTGCGCGAGATAGATCCTGAACAGCCAGCGATATCTGCCCAAGAACAATTGATGAGTTGGGCAGAAAACAGAATCTAGTATTCACTGATTGTGAATTCTATTCCGATTTTTTTTAGCTCTTCTCTCTCTTGTTTTAAATCTTCGTGAGTGAGAGGGTGATCCTGCAACCAGCCACGTTTAAATTGAATCGATATCTTGCCTGTTTTCGCTTTAACACGAAACAGTAGCAGATCTCGAAAACTGCGGCTGCGGTTCAATTGAACACTGATGCGCAATAATGCGATTAGCGGCAATATCGGCGCAACGAGAGGATCTTGTATGCTAGAGCAAAATTCTGACTTGATGGTGCGTCGGTGCTGTCGCACCAGGGTGGCCAATAGATGCTGATCGTTTTTTGAAAAACCCGGCAAGTCTGCCACTGCGAGTATATTTGCACCGTGATGATGGTGCTGGCTATGGGAGATGGCCAAGCCAAGTTCATGAGTTTGGCAGGCCCAGCATAGCAGTTTTTTAGACTCTTCTGTGTCGATATTCCAAGAGTGTGCACAAGCGTCAAAGAGTTTAAACGCACAGGTGGTGACCGCTTCCGCATGGAGTTCATCTACTTGAAATCGTTTGCCAATGGATTTGACGCTGAGATTTCGCACATCATGATGATGATGACGACCCAGTAAATCAATCAGTATGCCCTCTCTAAGGGCACCGTCAGTGACTTCGATGGAATCTATCTCCATCAGGGTCATGAGATTGAGCACAATGACGCATCCCCCCAGGAATACCGGAGATCGTCTGGCGCTCAAGCCCGCCAACTGGATCTTGTTGGCGACCTGATTCTGTTTAAGAGACATCACAAGATCATGCAGTGCCTGGCGCTGAATGTTTCCACTAGGTGTGTCACCGAAGTTAAGTACTTGGTCGATTGCGCTCAAAGTACCCGAAGTGCCCACTGCCTGATCCCATCCTAAACGCGCATACTGGGCCAGGTAGGGTTCTATTTCCAAACCAACGGCCAATTGCGCCGCTTTTAAGTTTTTTTCTGAAATCTTATTGTCTGCAAAACAGCGTTGCATGATGTCCACGCAGCCAATATCCAGACTTTCTAATAACAGAGGTTCCGACTGGTTTCCCAAAATCAGCTCGGAGCTACCCCCACCCACATCAATGATTAACCTTTGGGTATCAGTTGGGGCGAGCGTGTGGCGGGCACCCAAGTAAATGAGGCGTGCTTCTTCCCGACCGGAGATAATTTCAATTTTGTGATCCAGAGTGCGTTCTGCTTGTTCAAAAAAAGACTTGGGCCCAAGGGTACGTCGCAGCGCACTGGTACCCACCACCCGAGTATGCAGTGCCGGTACACTACGTAGACGTTGCTGGAATTTTGCTAAACTTTGAAGTGCTCGCTCACAGGCAGCAGAAGACAACTCACCTTCTTCGTTGAGTCCTTCTGCCAGACGCACCATGTCTTTTACTCTATCCAGAGTGGAGAAACCATGTTCCGTCTCTTTTGCGACCAGTAAGTGAAAACTGTTTGAGCCCAAATCCAGGGCAGCGAATTGGGAGGGGTCAATCATCGGATCAAATTAATTAAATTCTTGTGAGCGAGGAGACGCTAAATTACCACTAAGTGGATTGAGTTTATATAACTGAAATCAAATAAATAGTTGTGGTGCTCGATAGCGTCACATTATTCACTTGTGGCTGTCGCTACCCTCGTGCAACTGATTGACTCCTGATTCTAAATTTGTTCGACATTTTTTGTGCCACATTTGGTTCATCAGCTCAGCGTTCGAATTATCTCTCTGTGCACTTTGTCGGATTGGCACCAACTAAATTGATTCGTGGGTATGTTTAGCCAAAAGTTAACTTGATATTTGGTTCAAGAAAAAGTAAAAGTGTTAGATGATTAAAAAAAATAATTAGTTGGTCATATAAATAGTTAGTCTGCACTATTAGTTTGTTGTTTGTCGTTAGTGTAAAAACTTGCCCCCGCTTAGATCTGGGCAATCGAGATTGTCACAATTCACTACTAAAAGGGGGTCGTGGTAGAGGAATCCTGTCTTCAGGGAGACACTACTGATGGATGACAAAAAAAATAGAAAGTGGTCTAGTCTGTTGTTAGTTCTGTTGTGTTTAAAGCACGACTTTCCGAAAAAATGGTATTTCGGGCTTTTAATGATTCTGTCTGTGAGCACGCCCGTTTCTTCTACCGATTTTTCAGGTTGTCGGTGGGGTTCCATGCTTGTGGATCCGAATGATCCCGTTTGCGCTCTGATTTGTGTTGTCACCTTTCCATCAACTTTTGCATGCTATTTTCAAAATGAAATTCAGTCACGTTGTGAAGCAGCGTGCGGTAATACCAATGAAAAGACCTGCCCAGAAGGTAATCCTATAGATTTGGCTGATGGGACTAAATACATGACTGAAGTGGATTATCAGCAGGAGAGTGCTTTTCCACTTCATATTACGCGCTACTACAGCAGTGCGATGGCGACACCGGAGGGAAACTTTGGTAGTCATTGGCGTGGTGCAGATGTGGCCACGGTGGAGTCGAGGCGTTATCAACCAGAAGGTCAGCCGGCATACGATATTTTTACAGTGATCCGTCCCGATGGTCGTCGAATAAAATTTAAACCCACCACTGCTGGTCAGACGACACCACTCAAAAGTAATACCAAAGAAGTGTTAACCGCCTTTAATTATGGGGATGGAAATATATGGGAGTTAAAGTTAGCAGATGGCGGAATTGAAATTTATGAGCTAGATATTGACGAATTCAGTGCTACTCTATTTTATCGTTCGACAATACTGTGGATCCAGAATCCACAGGGCTTGCGTCAGTACTACACCTATGACGCAGAAGACAGAGTACAACGCATCGAAGATGCTTATGGTACTGGCATCAATTATACCTACAGCACGGACGGGCTGAATTTAATCACTCAAATCGATGTGGATGGGGGACAGACCTTTCGCTACGAATATGATGCCGATCACAATCTGGTCGCGGTCGTCTATCCCGACGAGACACCTGATCCCAGCGATAATCCCCGTAAACAATACCACTACGAAAGCCCACATTTCAGCTATCTGTTAACTGGAATCACAGACGAAAACGGTGATCGTTTTGCCACTTATGATTATGACAGTGGTGGTCGGGCGATACTCAGCGAACACGATGGTGGCGCCGATCGTCTGGAAATTGTTGAGATGGCCGCCGACGAAACTGATTCAAGACTATCCATGACCCGTACCATCAACGCCAAGGGCAAGGAAACCGTGTACCACTTCGAAACGGTAGGACCAGACGATGGTCTAGTGCGCCGATTAGTCTCCGTAGATGGCGTCCCCACTGAAAACTGTGTAGGTGGCACTAAGTATCGCACCTATGACAGCAATAGCCATCTGGCTTCTAGTACCGACTGGAACGGTATGCTCACCACCTATAGTCATAACAGTTTGGGACAGGAAATCTTCCGCACCGAGGCAGTGGGCACACCTGCAGAGCGTAGTATTAGTACTAGCTGGCACACCAGTCATTATAAACCCACGCAAATTGTAGAGCCCAATAAAACCACCGACATGACATACGATAGTCGAGGTCGTATGTTGACACGTACCGAGACGGATACGCGCAGTGCCACGACACCGTACAGCACCAATGGTAACAATCGCAGTTGGAGTTATAGCTACGGCGCAAATGAGTTATTAGAAGAAGTAGACGGGCCGCGCACGGATGTCACCGATACCACTACGTTCGAATATGATGCCTTAGGTAATGTCACCAAGGTGATCAATGCCCTGGGCCACGAAACCTTGGTATTAAACCGAGATGCGCAAGGGTTGCCCACACTCACTGAAGATGCAAACGGTGTGCAGACTGCGCTGAGTTATACCCCTCGAGGTTGGTTGGCCAGTCGCACGGTGGACGGTAGCGCCACCACCCAATTTGTTTACGACGCAGCGGGTCAGGTGACACAAATCACATTGCCCAATGGCAGCACGCTTGACTACAGCTACGATGGGGCTCACCGACTCACAGAAATCAGCAATCAATTGGGTGAGCGCATCGAATACCAATTGGACGCCCTGGGCGGGCGTGTCGCCGAAACTATCTACTCCGACACCAACAGCATTGTGCGCACGCAGTCACGGGTGTTTGATGATTTAGGTCGATTGATACAGGATTTGGGCGCCAATGGCCAGGTGATGTCCTACACCTTAGACGCGGAAGGCAATCGCACCGCCATCAATGATGGCGTGCATCCCGCGACTACCCAAGCCTTTGATGGTCTCAATCGTTTAATCCTCACCGTCGATCCCGCCGGGGGTACCACTGCCTACAGCTATGATGGTCAGGACAACCTCACCTCAGTGAATGATCCGCGCAATCTCACCACCAACTACACCTACGATGGTTTGGGTAATCTGATTCAGGTGGAATCGCCGGATACAGGCACCACGGTGAATGAATATGATGCGACGGGTAATTTGGTCCGTCAGACCGATGCCCGCGGCGTGGTCACCGACTACAGCTACGATGCACTCAATCGCTTGTTGACCAAAACTTATCCGGCCAGCCCGGCTTTGGATGTGACCTATAGTTATGATGACACTGCCGGGGGGAACTACGGCATTGGCCGCTTGACCCAAGTGCAGGACAACAGCGGCAGCAGCAGTTACGAATATGATGCCCGTGGCAACTTGGTGCGTGAAGTGCGGCTGGTGGAAGGCCACAACTATATTACGCAATACGACTATGATGCTGCGGATAATCTGGTGGAAATCACCTACCCGAGTGGCCGCATCGTAGAATACAGCCGTGATGCTCTGGGCCGAGTGACTTCGGTGCGCACCAAAGACAGTCTGTTAGCGAGTTGGCAAACGGTGGCGGAGAATATCGCCTATCTACCTTTTGGACCCGTTAGTAGCCTCACTTACGGAAACGGTCTGGAGACCAGTTTTGTCTATGACCAAGATTTTCGTCTCACCAATCTCCATACTGGTCAGGGCGCGCTAAACCTACAACAACTGGTTTACAACTACGACACACTCAACAACATCACTGCCATCGCCAATAATCTGGATCCCAGTCAGTCGCAAAGCTTTAGCTATGACGCGCTCAACCGACTCAGTGCGGCAGCAGGCGGTTACGGTGCCTTGCTCTATGAGTACGATGCGGTAGGTAATCGCACCAGTCGGGTGAACGGCACCATTGCGCTAAGTGAAACCTACCACTATGCGGGGGACAGCAATCGCCTGCTCGGTGTCGACCAAACCCTGGACGGCGTGGCCGACAGCCGGGCCCTGAGCTATACCGCTGCGGGCAACCTGGCGTCGGATGCCAACAGCAGTCGTTCATTGAATTTGGATTACGACGACACGAATCGGCTGCGCACAGTAAGCGAAGGCGGCAGCACCATTGGCGAGTATCTCTACAACGCCCTGGGTCAGCGGGTGCGCAAGACGGCGGCAGGGCAGCCACTGCATTTTGTCTATGGTCAGAATGGTCAACTGTTAGCGGAGAGTCAGGATGATGGCTCCCCGGTGCGGGATTATATCTATCTGGATGGCTTGCGCTTGGCTATGGTTTCCTCCACCGGTCCAGCCCCCGACCAAGCAGATGTGGGGGTGAGTCTGGCTGTCACCCACAGCGGTGTGGATGTGACCTATGATATAGAAGTCGCCAACACCGGGCCGGACAATGCCGCCAATGTGGTGTTGAATCACACAACCGGAGGGGAGTTGTCTATACAATCCTTCAGCGCCTCCGCCGGCAGTTGTAGCTTGGTTACGCCACAACAACTGGATTGCGACTTAGGCACCCTGGCCAATGCCGCCACAGTGACCATATCGGTGGTGGCGCTTCTCTCCAATGCGGATGTGGATGTGACTGACATTCTGCAAGTGGATGTGAGCAGTGACACATTAGATCCGGTGAACAGCAATAACAGTGATTCCTGGCAGGAAGGCACCGGTGGCGGGGGTGGCGGTTGTGGCGCATCGGCCGCGGCGCTGGATACACCGCAAATGGCCTACCTGGATATTATGCGCACGTTCCGTGATGGTTACATGATGCCTTATGAGGTAGGGCGTTGGTTGACTCGGGCATATTACGATGCCTCACCCACAGTGGTGGCTTGGTTCGAGGCCCATCCCTGGCTGAAGGTGCCGGCACGATTGCTGTTATGGCTGGCCATTGGCGTTGCGTGGTTGATTCAAGCGTCTTGGAAAGTACAACTAGCGGTGTGCGTTTCTGCCGCCGGGCTGACTATGGCATTTAAACTGGGTATGGGCAGTTGGCTCTGGTCCATCAATCTGGTACGGGGCCTGTTGGCTATTGCTGGATTGGCGCTGGCAAGTGCCCTTTTTGCAAGTAGTCAGGCACAGGCAGGGGATCTGTTATTTTTTCATAACGATCACCTGGGCACGGCACAAGTCATCACCGATGCAAGTCAGACGGTGGTGTGGCAGGCGGAGCAGCAACCCTTTGGTGAAGTAACCACTAGCGTCTCATCACAAGAGAATCCCACTCGCCTTCCGGGCCAATATTATGACGGGGAGAGTGGCTTACATTACAACATGATGCGGGACTATGATCCCACTCTTGGGCGCTATGTGCAGAGTGATCCGATTGGATTACAAGGAGGGGTAAATACGTATGCCTATGCAGTGGGCAATCCGATAACTTATGCGGATCCTACGGGTGAATTTTTTGCTCTACTAAATCCCTATACTATGGTGGGGTTGACTGGCTTTGTCGTGTTGATGCAAGGTTACATGGACTTTGTGACTGCGGTTAATAGTAATCCTGCGATATCTGTGGATCCTATGTTTTATTGGGTTGCATTGGCATTACTGACATATAATATGTCCTTTGAAGGCGATGAGGTTTGTGAAGAAGAAGTAGATTGTTTTGAATGGATGAAGGTATTAAATATGGAATACGCACAAATAAGTAGTATGAAAAGAAATGGTAAAGATACACGATTTTTAGAACTACAGCACAATCGATCGGTTGATGTTTTCTGCAATGATCCAGATTGCGGGTATCTATGTGGTAGAGTTAATCGATTTTAATAATTGATAGAAAAACGGCTATGAATCTAAAAGTTGAATTAGTAAAAGAATACAAAGAAAGAGGTGTTCCTATTTCCCTTGATGAATTTAAAGAGAGCAATAGACACATTTTAGAAAAATCACCAGATAATATTGAAAATATGCCTCAACTAGACGATGTTTATGGATTGTCATTTGAGCAGCTAGAAGAATTGATTAATTATTATGGGTCAGGGTTTCTATTTAACGATCATATCGAATCGCTTGTTAAGACTCGATATCAGATAACTTCTATAGAAAAGAAGAGATAGCAAATGGCCTGGATGCAGCGTGCGAAAGGAAGTGTTATAAATTCTGTGTCTTTTCATTTTGACCGTAAGAGATGTCTTGTCGATACAAGTTATATAGTGCCACCAGCTCGTTACTAGGAATGCAGAATGGATGCTACCGATGAAGATGTTAAACGCGGTCTTTCTCATCTTGATAAAGAAGACTACGAGCATGCATTTAAAATACTTTTGCCATGTGCAAATAATGGGAATTTGGAAGCCCAAGCTAGTATTGGCGTGATGTATCAACTTGGCTTGGGTGTAGAACGAAATGTAAAAAGAGGGGGTCAAGTATAATGTTGACGGTTTGGGCTATGTACCTGGCCCAGGAGGTAGGGAATTGTAAGCTGAAAGAAATCGCGCAAGCGTGTGGTTGAAAGAGGTCGGAAATAATACCGGGTACAATTAGAAAACTATTGAATAAATGTGAAGATGCCCCAGTTTTGCTGAGAAAGGTTGAGCGTATAAAGCGTGAATAATAGTCCTGACTCCATATGCTTGTCTTATCTTTTCAAGTCATCAGGTACAGGTTAGGGATCTGTTATTTTTTCATAACGATCACCTGGGCACGGCGCAAGTCATCACCGATGAAAACCAGACGGTGGTGTGGCAGGCCGAGTAGCAACCTTTTGTTGAAGTGAGCACTAGCGTCTCTTCTCAAGAGAATCCCACTCGCCTTCCGGGCCAATATTACGACGGGGAGAGTGGCTTACATTACAACTACTTCAGGGATTATGATCCAAGTCTAGGTAGGTATGTGCAGCGTGATCCTATTGGGTTGAATGGAGGGTTGAATAGTTATGTATACGCGGCAAATCAACCCACGATAAATGTAGATCCAAAGGGAGATAATCCGTTTCTCATTTGGCTCGTTCGTGCGGGATTTTTCTGGATTTGTTACCATGATTGCACGACAAGTTTTCCATTTCCAGATGCTCCTGAGTGTGGTATGCCTGATGAAGCCACGAAGAATTGAGCCAGAGCTGGGTGTGTTCTTTCATGTGCGATAGATTTAAGACCCAAACCGAAACTGCCGTGGTCGAAGAAACCCCTATATCCACCTGATGATGTACAATAATTTTACAAAATGAAACCTATTGGAAATCATGGTTAAAAACTGTTTTCGTATAATCGGTGTTTTGGTGTCAGTATTAGCAATCTATTTTTCAATTGCACATTGGGCACAAAATGGTTTTTCTCTAGAAAGAATATTGCCTGGACATAGGGAGTTTGGAGTTCATGAGCTACATATAGCGATGTTAGGAATAATCGCTATTATTTATTTCTATATAGATTATTCTCATTCGAACAAAAACTAAAATACAAGTGAACATTTCTACATTAAATTCCCATGTAATCCCCCCAAAAAATCGGAGCAATTATAAGTAGAAAATTCTATTATTCAGATAAAGGAGTTTTCTATGAAAAAACCACGGTTAACAGAAAGTCAGTTCATGGCGATCTTGAAGCAAAATGAGGAAGGCATCCCGGTGGCGGACCTTTGCCGAGAGCACGGTATGAGCCAGGGTAGCTTTTATAAATGGCGCGCTAAATACGGTGGTATGGATGCTTCCATGGTCAAACGGATGAAGGAGCTAGAGGAAGAAAACCGTCGGTTAAATAAGATGTACGCCGAAGAAAAGCTCAAAGGTGAGATTGCACGGGAAGCGATCGAAAAAAGTGGTAAAGCCATCTCGGCGTAAGGAGATGGCGCAACGCGCATGTGAGCAGTTTGACGTTAGCATTCGATTGGCGTGTGAGGTGTTTTCGATCAGCCCAAGTACGTATCATTATACGGCGGTGCTTTCGGGAGAGAATGCAGCAATTGCCGATTGGCTACTTCGTCTCACCACGGTTAATAAGCGATGGGGATTTGGATTGTGCTTTATGTATCTGCGCAATGTCAAAGGCTTTGAGTGGAATCACAAACGCGTTTATCGCATCTACAGGGAGCTGGAGTTGAAACTACGAATCAAGCCAAGAAGGCGAATAAAGCGAGACAAGCCAGATGCTTTTAGTGTACCCACTGCGATTAATCAGGTGTGGTCAATGGATTTCATGAGTGATTCGCTGGTTGATGGTCGGTCGCTTCGAACCTTCAATGTGATTGACGATTACAACCGTGAAGGCTTGAATATCGATGTTGATTTGTCATTGCCTGCGCAAAGGGTTATCCGTTCGCTAAAACAGGTTATGGAATGGCGCGGCAAACCTTTGGCAATTCGTTGCGACAACCGTCCGGAATATATCTCCCAAGCCTTGGTGGATTGGGCGAACAGGGAGCAAATAACGCTACTGTATATCCAGCCGGGTAAGCCGACTCAGAATGCCTATGTGGAACGATTTAATCGTACAGTGAGACATGAATGGCTGGATATGCATTTGTTTGAATCCATCGAGCATGCGCAATTACTAGCGACACAATGGCTTTGGAAATACAATAACGAACGATTTCATTCAGCCAACGGTGGACTGCCGCCAAGAAGTGTGCTGAAAGTGGCTTAAAAGTCTACTTATAGCGGCTACGAAAATGGGGGGATTACAATCGTACTGGTATAAATATTAATGATCTTTAGGTAATGTTATGAGTAGTCAAGATATTTCGTATACAATTAAAGCCAGGATTGTGATCTCTGAATTTGAGTGTTCTACTGATTATATAACTAGTGCTATTGGTATTAATCCAACCAAGGTATGGCACCGAGGAGATAAGGTTCACCCAAAAGCAACTAATGAACATAAAGAAAATGGTTGGCTTCTTATTTCTCCATGCGAGGAAGCTAACAGTAGTGTGGACGAACAAGTTAGAGCATTATCTAAAATTATACTACCAATTATAGATAACTTTTTGAAGTTGCCGGAAGAGGCAGGAACCGAGTTATCTTGCATCGTTCGAGCTTTTAAGTATATGCCCTCTATAAGTTTTTCATCGGATACAGTATCTTTTTTTTCAAAACTAAAAGCGAGTGTTGATATAGACGTCTATGATCTTATAGGTACAGAAGGTGAATCGATAAAGGACCGTAGGGCCCAATAAATACTACGCCCGAACTGCAGATCTATTATTCTTCTGTAAGCGTTTCCAATAGGACGCTCTATCCAGGCTTAATGTTCCAAGGACCGAAGTAAAAAAGGAGTCTGACCCCATAACTCACGAAATCTTTCATGTTGTGGTTGCTCGAGTTCTTCTATTTGTCTCGCTATTGCCACTGGTGGCGAATGCGTTACCTTCGAGCGTTGATATTTACCAAGACATGCCTACTGAATTGCTTGAGATGGAATCATGCCAGAGTAATTCTGTCATCGAAAAGCTCGAGTTTATAACTAGATTGGCATTTTCGAAACATCAAGCTGTTGCCGTAAGTATAGATGCATTGATAACCCTATCTATAAAAGAAAGAACTTATATTGAGTCCATTCAACATCTAAATGAAGGAATAACAGATGTGATTTGGGATGGGTTAAGATTCGTTGCAATTAGCGCAGGCGGTACAATTATGGTTAAAGATGATTCTAATAGTTGGCAAATCATCGAAACAAATATTACATCTAATGTGCGGTTTTTTCAAGAAATTATGTTTCACAAAGGCATATATTATGCGGTTGGATACAACGCTGTGGTGCAAAATATTCCAGGTGTAGATGGCGAAGGATTTATTTACTATTCTCAAGATTTAGCTCATTGGCAAGAAATTTCTATAAACGAAAGCTTGTTATTGAATGGAAGCTCTAATTGGTCTAAGGGTGATCTGTTATACATTTCCAGTCAAGGATTTAGTCAGGTTATCCTTATCAACGGTCCAGAACAATTTAAAATATTAGATCACAATGATGGAAGAGTAGAGTCCTATTTCCCCCCATTTAAGTCAATAACAAGTGATGGAGCAGAATTTCTTTTACTGGGCCTGCATGGCTTTATAGGCAAAAGTGAAGATGGTGCACATTGGACTGGGAGAAGTGTAAGAGATTGGTCTACGTTGCAATCGGTTGTTTGGGGTGAACCAGGTTATATCGCCGTAGGTATGAAGGGTAAAATATATCATAGTCTGAAAGGGGATAATTGGGAAGAAGTAGAATCAGGAACAAGCTTACATTTACTGGATATTATTTGGGCACATAACTCGTATATCGCTGTCGGTGGAGATTTTATTGAAAACGACTATAGTCAAAAAACTCTTTCATCAAAATCAAAGGGAATTATATTGTCGAGCAAAGATGGGAGACATTGGGAGAGAGTCAGTTGTGCACACTGACTGTCAATTAGGGCAGCAGCAAGCAGCCTGGATGAAGCATAGCGAAATCCGGGGCTCTTTCTAAGAGAAGTAAGATTTTATGATTCGGGACCCTAGGGTGCAATAACTGTAAGGCATGGCGCCCTACGAGCTGACATTCTGCAGGTGGGTGTGAGCAGTGACACCTTAGATCCGGTAAACAGCAATAACAGTGATTCTTGGAAGGACAATCCCCCTTGTACCGCCTGTAGTGCTGCGACGGGCACTATGTAAGCGCCCTATTTAGACATCCTGCGCACGTTCCGTGATGGTTACATGATGCCTTATGAGGTAGGGCGTTGGTTGACTCGGGCTTATTACAAAGCCTCGCCCACAGTGGTGGCTTGGTTCGAGGCCCATCCCTGGCTGAAAGTGCCGGCACGATTGCTGTTATGGCTGGCTATTGGCGTTGCCTGGTTGATTCAAGCGTCTTGGAAAGTACAACTAGCGGTGGGCGTTTCTGCCGCCGGGCTAACGATGGCGTTTAAACTGGGTGTGGGCAGTTGGCTCTGGTCCATCAATCTGGTACGGGGCCTGTTGGCCATCGCTGAATTAGCGCTGGCAAGTGCCCTTTTTGCAAGTAGTCAGGCGCAGACAGGGGATCTGTTATTTTTTCATAACGATCACCAGGGCACGGCGCAAGTCATCACCGATGAAAGTCAGACGGTGGTGTGGCAGGGGGAGCAGCAACCCTTTGGTGAGGTGACCACTAGCGTCTCATCACAAGAGAATCCCACTCGCCTTCCGGGCCAATATTACGACGGGGAGAGTGGCTTACATTACAACTACTTCAGGGATTATGATCCAAGTTTAGGTAGGTATGTGCAGAGTGATCCGATTGGGTTGCAAGGAGGGCTAAATACCTACATCTATGTACACAACAATCCTATAATACTAATAGATGTAACCGGTAAATTTGTGTTATTGAGTTTATTAACGACGCTTTATGATTTTTCATACTTATCAACCAGCGCTTGTTTTAAAGGTGGTTGCGAGACTTCTTCAGTAGGCTTTGCAGATTGCTCCGCATTCCAAATTGGCAGTAAAGGATTTTTAGTAGTTGGAGGTACAATAGCAGATAGAACTGCTGCTCAATATAGTATGGAAGACATTTTTTCCACACCTTGAGGGGCACAAATGCTAACTGAACTTGAATCCCGTCGACATTTAGGTTTTGCTCCTAAGAACTTTATTGTAGATTTAAATGTTAAAAATAACGCATTTGCTTTTCTTGGAAGAGACGCCATATACGTGGATCCTAGTTTTCATCCTACAATTCTTACTACCGCTGGAGAAATTCCGGCCACTACAAGAAGAATCATAGCTCATGAATTGGGGCATGCAGTATTTGGAACGGCGGACGACGGTCCAGATAGAATGAATAATGTACTTCAAAATGATAATCCAATTATGAATTCGCTAGGCGAACCAAGTGGACTTAGGTATTAATACATGCAACGGTTAATTATTTTATTATCAATATTAGTATTTACCAGTTGTTCAGGAGCGGGGATGTCTGACCAAGTTAAAATTTACTATATTCCAATTGGGGCGGAAACCTATGTGCCTATTACTATCGACAATATAGAAAATTATGCTCAAAAGACTTGTGTTTTGGATTATGAAGATCGAACTGTTCGCAAAGTGCTCCGACTATTATCCGACTCTTCATCGGATGGTATATTTGATGAACAAAAAATTCGAGTAAAAATAATTTTACCGACTAATATTGTTACCTATGTTGATAATTACGGGGGTATTCGTTCTACAGATTATGTTACTAAGAAAATGAGTGATGCGACTAGGACAAAAGTTACAAAATTATTAGAAAAAGCTTGCTAGTTGTAGTAAGAAAAACAGAGGAAAGGGGTCAACCCTAAGACAGTCGTCTGTCAAAAGGTAGATAAGGGGTCGCTCCTAAGCCAGCAAGTAGCCTGGATGAAGCAAAGCGAAATCCGGGGCTCTTTCCAAGAGCAGCACGATTTTATGATTCAGGATCGTTCGTAGGGAGTAACAGCCGCAAGGGATTGATACCTACGAGTTCTGGAGACCAGTTTTGTCTATGACCAAGATTTTCGTCTCACCAATCTCAACACCGGTCAGGGTGTATTGAACCTACAACAACTGGTTTACAACTACGACACACTCAATAATATCACTGCTATCGCCAATAATCTGGATCCCAGTCAGTCGCAAAGCTTTGGCTATGACGCACTAAACCGACTCACTGCAGCAGCGGGCGGTTACGGTGCCTTGCTCTATGAGTACGATGCGGTCATTTTGTTGCATATGTAAAAGTGAAGCTATTGCTACCCTCAACTAGAAGAAAAAAGTGCAGGCTGCTTCACCACGAGGCTATACAGCAAGACACATTAGGCCACAGTGTAAAAAGGTTAAATAAATATGAGCTCAGTTAGATATTTGAATGTGGATTGCATCTTGCGTTCTGAGAATAGCTTATCTGACTTTTTATCGCTGTTGGAAGACGATATATTTATTTTATGGAATGAGCCAAATAAAAATGGAAGCTTTGTCGGGTTTGAAACAAATCTAGTAAATACAAATGGACCGGGGGAAGAAATAAGTGAATTTAAGCGTCTATTTGAAACACCTTTTTTGCTCGAAGCGATAAATAAATGCCAAGAAAGAGTTTTTGACATTGGGTTTGAGAGTGGGGATGTCGGAAACCCTGTGGATGTAGCTATTAATCCAGAAATGATTAATAGGATATCTCAACTCGGTTTTTCGATTAAAATCAGAGTTTATCCGGTACCCCCTGAAAAGTAGAATTATGAACACTACCTTCAATTGGATCCCATTGGGTTGCAGGGAGGATCGAATACCTATGCCTATGCAGTGGGTAATCCATTAAATTATACTGATCCAACCGGTGAGATAGCATTTATATATTACCTAGCTAGGGCACTTGGATCCTGTCTAGAGAATCCAGCTTGTTGATCTGCAATTATTCTCGGAGCTAGCAAACTAGCCGACCGGTTAAAGAATTGCGAAGATGATCTCTATAAAAAGATAAATATTGCAATCAATGGTCTTCAAAGAAGATGGAAGCATAGATCAAACTACACATATACAACAATTTCGTGAAAGGCAAGCCAACCTAAGAAAGCTCCTAATTGATGCAGATACTAGGGGATGTTTGAATCATAGAAATGATGCTTGGACATGGGCAACGATCGAATATGGAAGTAAATGACAAACAAAGCCGAACTGATTAATTCATGGATAAAAGCTCAGGGAATTGATCCATTAACTCCAGAATATGATAAATATAGTTGGGCCTCTTCTAAACTAATAGATATGGTTTATGAGTGGCCAGAGGAGTTATGGAGATTGATCCCAGATATCATAAATCAAGATTCTTCAGATCAAATATTAGGGGCTTTAGGAGCTGGATTGATTGAAGACTTAATTCTATACCATGGCGAGGAATATATTGATCGTATAATTCTCTATGCGGAAAAAAATCGTGACTTCGAAAGAGCACTAGCATATACATTCTTGGACGAAAATGACGTGTCTAAGGGTGTGTATAAAAAATTTATTGAATCTAGGAAGAAAAGAGGTATAAGCCCGTAAAATTACTTTTTTCCTGCTGTCAGGCACAGGCAGGGGATCTGTTATTTTTGATAACGAGCACCTGGGCACGGCGCAAGTCATCACCGATGAAAACCAGACAGTGGTGTGGCAGGGGGAGCAGCAACCTTTTGGTGAGGTGAGCACTAGCGTCTCATCACAAGAGAATCCCACTCGCCTTCCTGGTCAATATTATGACAACGAAACACAACTACACTACAATTACTTCAGGGATTATGATCCAAGTCTAGGTAGGTATGTGCAAAGTGATCCGATTGGGTTGCAGGGAGGATCGAATACCTATAGCTATGTCGAGAATGACCCTATTAACTTCTTTGATCCAACAGGGCAAAGGAGATGTCATGCAAGATTAAGAGGAATATTACAGCTTGCAGTTACTTTGACTTGCAAAGTTGGACAGAGACGATGCATCGGAACTGATAGTTGCTTTACTCTCAAAAGAAAGAAGTTTCAGAGTCAGGTTTGTGCACTAGCTAGGGATGCAATAAATAATAGATGTTTCGGGGGAGGCGACAGGGGGCATCGGATGGCAGCAGAACAGGCCAGAAACGCAGCTAGAAGATGTGGAAGACTCATAGAGAAGAACTGTGGGGATTGCTGACGATGAGCAATGCTGCAGTTGAACTGATACAAACTATCACTCTTGCTTTCGCCAACGTAGCGAGTCCAAGCATTGATGATTTAGTTCACAATAACGAACCCGAACACTCTGAATGCGTGGAAATCAAAGAGCGGTTAAAAGGAAAAAACTGGAAGGATATGGGTGAAATTATTAAGGAGAAACACTATCCAGGGGATGATATCCATTTCCTGACTGCAGATGCTCTTAAAGCGCTCATACCGGGGTACATGGTAGGCACAATTCAAAATTTTAGGAATGCTGATCTCGTTCCCGAAGCTTTAATTACTCGCTTGGCTCCAAATCATAATGACCCATCTGGAGAGGAAGCATCGAATTTGATAGGTAAGCTATCACCTGAGCAACGCGAAGCTGTATTGCAGTTTTTAATGTATCTTCGGTCAAATCATGCTGAGGACATAGAAAATGATGAACTTGATTCTGCAATTCATTTTTTGAGTAGTTACTAAACCCTCCCCACATTCTGTTTAATCTGCTGAGCTTCGAAAAAGGTATCGATTACCTGAGTGATCTGTCGTCGGGCTTTGGGGTTCAGTTTCTCAATCTGCTGCACTTCTCTTTGTAACCGCGTACCCGGCTTTGCCTTTGTAGTCGCCGGGGCAATGCCTAATAACTGATCACTCCCAGGGCATTGGATAGGTTCACCAGTCAACGGGCCGGACAATGCCGCCACAGTGACCATATCGGTGGTGGCGCTTCTCTCCAATGCGGATGTGGATGTGACTGACATTCTTCAAGTGGATGTGAGCAGTAACACATTAGATCCGGTAAACAGCAATAACAGTGATTCCTGGCAGGAAGGCACCGGTGGCGGCGGTGGTGGTTGTGGCGCATCGGCCGCGGCGCTGGATACACCGCAAATGGCTTATCTGGATATTCTGCGCACGTTCCGTGATGGTTACATGATGCCTTATGAGTCCGGGCGTTGGTTGACTCAGGCTTATTACGATGCCTCACCCACAGTGGTGGCTTGGTTTGAGGCCCATTCTTGGCTGAAGGTGCCGGCACGATTGCTGTTATGGTTGGCTATTGGCGTCGCTTGGTTGATTCAGGCGTCTTGGAAAGTACAACTAGCGGTGGGTGTTTCTGCTGCCGGGCTGACTATGGCGTTTAAACTGGGTGTGGGCAGTTGGCTCTGGTCCTTCAATCTGGTTCGGGGCCTGTTGGCCATTGCTGGATTGGCGCTGGCAAGTGCCCTTTTTGCAAGTAGTCAGGCACAGGCCGGGGATCTGTTATTTTTTCATAACGATCACCTGGGCACGGCGCAAGTCATCACCAATGAAAACCAGACAGTGGTGTGGCAGGCGGAGCAGCAACCGTTTGGTGAAGTAACCACTACTGCTTCATCACAGCAAAATCCCACTCGCCTTCCGGGTCAATATTATGACGGGGAGAGTGGCTTACATTACAACTACTTCAGGGATTATGATCCAAGTCTAGGTAGGTAGGTGCAGAGTGATCCGATTGGATTACAAGGGGGCGTGAATACCTATGCCTATGCAGTGGGCAATCCGATAACTTATGCGGATCCCACCGGTGAATTTTTCGCTCTACTAAATCCCTATACGATGGTGGGGTTGACTGGCTTTGTCGTGTTAATGCAAGGTTACATGGACTTTGTGACTGCGGTTAATAGCCTGCGATATCTGTGGATCCTATGTTTTATTGGGTTGCATTGGCATTACTGACATATAATATGTCCTTTGAAGGCGATGAGGTTTGTGAGGATGAAGAAAGAGAGGAACGTTGCGAAGGAAATCTGAAACGAGACTTGGAAACTTGCAAGGCTCTTGGTAAGAGAGGCGGCAAAGACGCATTTAGAGTATGCGAGCAGCAGGCAATGCTTAGATACAGTAATTGCCTGGCTGGGAGGGATGACGGTGCGCCGTTACCACCGTGGGGCGATACCTACTAAGTCATGAGCACGATAGCGATGAATGAAAAGAGACCAAGACGAGGTTTACTTGTTTGCGCTGCGAAATCAGATGATGGAGCGATGCGGATCACGTTAGATGATGTCGCTAGAAAGAATGGCGATGCTTCACGTTGGGATGTGGACTGTTTTGTCACGTCAAAGGACTACGATGAAAAGCGTTTTGATGAGCTGGATTTTGATGAGAAAGAACTTGCAGATTTTGGTTATTACATTCTTTCCCGGCTTTATGCTTTCAAAAAACGCGGCGACTTGTAAATAGCCGAGAAAACCCAATAATTAGGGTCAGATTGGTATTTATTTTAGTGAAGGGTTAGTCTTGAGCCCAGTTTCTCTGGGAGTTAAAGATGTCCCGCCAATCTCGATATCACCTACCGGGAGTTCCACAACATATCGTACAAAGAGGGAATAATCGGCAGGCTACATTTTTTGCTGAGCAGGATTATCAACGCTGTCTGCAAGACTTATAAGAAGCCAGTGATCAACATTGATGCGGTATTCATGCCTATGTACTGACGACCAATCATGTGCATGTATTGGTTACGCCCCATAAGCCGGATGGGATATCCAAACTGATGCAAAGCCTGTGCAGGCGTTACGTGGTGTCTATCAATCAAACTTATCAACGCACTGGTGCCTTGTGGGAAGGCAGATATAAAGCTGCATTGATAGAGTTGGATAGTTATTTACTGGTTTGCAGCCGTTATATTGACCTGAACCCAGTCAGGGCCGAGGGTGTGGTCAAACGTCCTGAGGATTACGCTTGGTCCAGCTATGGGCCGATGCATAGGGTAAAGATGATCCGGTAGTGACACCACATCCCTTATATTTATTATTTGGCGCTGCTGCACAAAAACGTCTAGCGGCGTATGCAGCCTTATTTGAATCGCACCTGGACTCAGCGAAGCTCAAAGCCATTCCAGAGAGCCTGAATCGAAGCGCCGTATTGGGTACTGATCGATTTGTCGACCAGATAAAATTTTCGTTAGCCCGTCGAGACAGGCCCAGCAAGCCGGGCAGGCCTAAAAAACGAGAGTAGGAGGAAGATGGGCCAGACTAAAATATCGGTCTGCCCCAGATTTGGTAAAGAATAACTCACTTCTCGGTATAATTGGATTAAGAAGGTGCAGAAATCAGCGCCTCCAGGCTCCCATGCAAGACATATCTTTCCTAAAAGATGTCAACAAGTGAGATAAATATGAGTGAAATAAGATATTTAAACACTGATTGTTTACTCTATTCAACTGAGGACTTGTCTCCTGTTATCAATGAACTGGGTGAACAACTGATAGTTCTTTGGAATGAGCCAATGGAAGGAAAAAACTCCATAGGAATTGAAGTTTTAATAGATGATCCTAATGGTCCTGAAGATCATCTGTCGAGGTTCATGGAGCTATTTAGTAGTCCTTCAATCTTAAGTTTATTGAATTATTGCTCAAAGAAAATCTTTGATATTGGATTTGAAAGTGGGGATGAATCTCCGATGGCTTATGAACTAAGTACTGGTTTGCTTACTAAGATTGCAGAATTAGGTTTTTCAATTAATATTCAAATTTACCCAGTTAGTGAAGAGCCGCCGGAATCGGAAAAAGCAATAAGAATAAGGGGACAAGTCTAGAATTAGGATAGGTGAAAAGAAGGGGTCACGTACAATGTTAACAGTTTGGGCTATGTATCTGGCCCAGGAGCTTGGGAACTGTGAGCTAAAAAATCTCGAATGTATTTGGTTGAAGGTGGTCGGAAACCATACCGGGTACAATTAGAACACTACTGAATAAATCTGAAGATAATCCAATATTGTTGAGAAATATTGAGCGTATCAATTGTGAATAATAGTCCTGATCCCTTGTGTTTTGTAGTATGTACTTTAGCGTGACTTCCAATTATCCCCTAAGTTTATGAAATTTTATGATTTGTAAATGGCTCTAGTTTACTTACGCAACTTATTAGCATTTAGTATTCTGGTTCTGATAAGTATCTGCTCAAATAAGCCAAAGCCACCGATGCTGGTTTTGGTCAAATACGATAAGTCACTAGTGCGGCAAGTTATTATTCTCTTATGCAAAGAATAGAAATCGCGAGTGTCAAAAGAAGAACCTGTACTATTATTAAAATGGAGAAGACAATTATTTATTTTGTATTTCTATGCGATTCAAATACCATTAATGCATATCTTAATGTTAAAGTATCTCAATACACTCTTGTCAGTACCTTAGTAAGTAGTCTGCACGAAGCATAGCGAAATCCGCAGTGCGTTCCGATATGATGTATTATCACCCTAGGAGCGTAGGGCCTAAGCACTGCAAGGCATTGTGCAGATCGAATCACTTTATCATACGGAAGACATCCTAGACTGTTATTATTCCTAGTCACTAGGAGATACCGCTGTTCTACGGTTAATAAGTTTGAACCTGGCTTGAATGACTCGCGTGTTTAAAAGAGTGATGACTCCGCGTAAGCGTGACAATTTCAACACAAACCTGTTCATTTTATACTCCTGGATGAGTGGTGCTGCCCACATAGGCAGGTTACCAGGATGTAGCATAGCGGGATCCAGAGTATCCTCTAAGAGCGAAAGTGCTATCATGAAACAGAAATCAATGCGAGCCGCTCGATACCTGAGCATATTGTTTTCTGCCTGCGGGCTGCATACCAGTTTTGCCGCTATCGACTGTGAGGGTACGACGGATATTTACGACATCCAAGGCGCGACTCATATTTCACCATTCAATGAACAACACGTGAAAGTCTGCGGTGTCGTGACGGCAGTCGCGTTTAATGGATTTTATTTGCAAGATCCTATCGGAGATGGCGATCCCGCAACCTCCGATGCACTGTTTGTATTGAAACCCGGTGAGACTCCTAAGGTGGGCACAAAGCTACGCTTAACGGGAACGATCACCGAATATATTCCTGGTGGGGCTGCAACGGGAAATCTTTCTATCACCAATTTAGTAAAACCGAGAATCCTTGCGAGTGCGTTGGGTCAAAAGCTGCCTGATCCGGTGGTGATTGGACGAGGTGGGCGTGTTCCGCCAAATCGAATAGTGATTTCCGAACCAGAGACTGTGCCACCGATCAATCTACAAAACACTATTCCTGCTCAAGCCAATGCCTTTGATCCTACAATCGATGGCATTGACTTTTATGAAAGTCTGGAAGGTATGTTAGTTCGGGTGGTGTCTCCTGTGGCGGTTTCAGCCACGCGACAGTTTGACACCTACAGTGCAGAACTGTTCGTGTTGGCTAATCGCGGTAAGGACGTGTATCCAAAGGGAGTACGTACACAAAGGGGAGGAATTAATCTCGTACCTCATCTTGAAAATATGGGAGATCACAATCCGGAACGAATTCAGATACAGTTTAACGCCACGCTATTTTCAAGTACGAATTATCCGTCCATAAAAGTAGGCGATCAGCTTGAAGATATCGTCGGTGTGGTGGGCTATAGCTTTGGTAATTTCGAAGTGAACGCATTACATGAGATTGAGTTCAAACCCAGTCTACAAAAATCGGAACGCGTCAAACAGACCCTCCCTAGTCAGCTCACCGTCGCTTCATACAATGTGCTCAATTTAAGTGCAGTGCCCGCAGACGATGCACAGCGGCAAAAGATAGCACAGCAGATCCAACACAAACTGCGCGCGCCGGATATTGTTGCGTTGCAGGAAGTTCAAGATAACAACGGTGACAGTAGAGAGTGTTTGCCGAGTGATCCCAGCCCATGCTCTAACTTGTTAGATGCCAGTGAAACGCTTCAAAAGTTAGTGGAAGCCATAGAAGCAGTGGGGGGTCCTGCGTATCACTATATTACTGTGGATCCTTTGGTAGAAACCCGTGATGACAATCGAGACAACCCCGATATTTTTGGAGGGGTGCCGTTGGGTAATATTCGCAACGCTTTTCTCTATAATCCGAAACGCGTGACTTTAAAAGAGTATACAGGGTTAACTCGGGAGGTACTTGCCGATAGGGGAGTGACAGCCTGCAAGGCGTTCGATTCTTCAAGGGATCCGCTCGAAGCTGTGTTTGAGTTCCGCGGACAGACACTGGTATTGATTAACAATCATTTTACTTCCCGGTTCGGATCCACACCGATATTTGGTGGGCCGCAACCATTTATCCAAGCGGGAGAGTCAGCAAGAGAAGCGCAAGCATTAGCAATGAATCAGGTGACGCACTGGCACCGACAACATAAACACACAAAAATTGTTGTATTAGGTGATCTCAATACTTTTGAATTCACCAATGATTTGACCGAAATTTTACCGGGCTCTGGAAAACAAACAATTCTATACAATCTAATAAGTAAAAATCATGATGATAATCGCTACTCATTTAACTTTGAGGGCAACTCGCAAACATTAGATCACATCTTCGTCACTCGCCCACTGTTACAAGGGGCAAAATTCGATTTTGTACATGTCAATGTGGATTATCCACGGCGGTTTTCTGACGTGGTGGCAAGTGATCATGATCCTCTGTGGGCAGCATTTTATTTTGCCAAAAAAGAAGAAGTATTGGGCAAGCTCATCGATCTATTTCAAAGCGCAATTGGTAAAGAGTTGCAAGATCATCAGTAGAGTGTCGGGGAAACTATCCCGCAACTCTACTTAAAAAATAAGATCAAAACTTTACTAGACGGTAGCGTTGTCGGGGATCCGGTATTCAATGCCCTCCTTTTTTAGCGCTAAGCTGAACTCTGGCGCCTGTTGCACTCGATTGACTAGTTCTATAATACCATCGCTCACTGGTATGCGGACATCAGTAAAAACATTGCCCCAACGTAAATAGACTGCCAGTAAATAATCTATAATGCCGGGCTCGGTACCATGCATGAACGGTTTAGTACCCAATATTTTGTCTACTATTTGCCACAGCTCTGACACTCGATTGCCTAGGGCCTGCAATACTTGCTGTTTGCTCGCATTGCCTTCCATAAGAGTATTCATGGTAAAAAGTTTCGAGTAAGCCGGGTGAAGCGTGGCGTAGTTGAACATTAACCAGCGATAAAAGTCGCTGGTGTCACCTTCTAACATCGGTGTTTGGCCTGTAGATTGGTACAGATGCAATACAATTGCGGCGCCTTCAGTCATCACCCGTTCACCTTGTTTAAGGGCAGGCACTTGATTGGTTGGCGAAATCATTTGGTAGTCTGTGATCTCGTCTCGTTTTATGATCTCAACAGGCATGTGCAGTTTATTCATCAATGCGTGTATTCCTGTAGAACAACTGCCGGGAATAATATAAAGTTGGTTCACCATTTAGTTTCCTATCTTGTTTTATAAAGTGTTAACGTTTCAATTTTCTATATTCTGTCACCGGCAGGCCACCCACACCCCAATTCTCTAATGGGATCTCATCAATGACTACGAAAGTAGTGGCGGGATCTTTGCCAAGTATCTTTTGCAGCAGTTCTGTGGTGCCTTTGATGAGTGCGGATTTCTGTTCTGATGTCACAGTTTCTTGGGTAATACGAATATTGACGTATGGCATAGGTGCTATCCTTTCGTTTGTGAAAAGTGAAAAACTTTTGCAATGATGCGCCACTCTTCGTGCGTTCGAATCAAGCTCAAAACATCTGAGAATCGCTTTGATTCAATGCTGCATTCAACACGCGCGACAGCGACATCGCTGGAGACTAATTCGATGCTGAGAATGCGATCTTCTCGCGGTTGTTGGGTGTGATGCGGGGCACCTCGTGTGTCCACCCATTTAAAATAGTCGTCCATTTGTAGTAGTTTTAGAGCCTGATAAGTCGGGCATGCATAAATCGCGGCGGGATGGAAGATCCTACGAAGCAGATCGCTATCACCGTAATAAAGTGCATCGAAGTAACGCATCAGCAGGGTTGTCAGTGCTTCTATGGAAACATGTTGATCAACTAAGTCTTTCATTGGTGATTGAAC
Source organism: Thiotrichaceae bacterium (assembly GCA_041940025.1). Taxonomy (GTDB): domain Bacteria; phylum Pseudomonadota; class Gammaproteobacteria; order UBA5859; family UBA5859; genus UBA5859. The sequence goes on from JBGTSY010000005.1 coordinate 113,717, forward strand.
TCTCGTGTGTGCATCTCGACAACCAGTGTAGATCGCCCTATCATGTTGATAAATTATCAAATAATGCAATAAGGTTATGCATAAATGCACAACTGGGATGATTTTAGATATTTTCTTGCCGTAGTAGAATGTGGCAGCATTTCCGGTGCTGCCAGTCAAATAGGTGTGAATCATTCAACTGTCTCTCGCCGACTTCAACAGTTGGAGCAACGGCACGGGGTACGTTTGTTCGAGCGTACGGATAGTGGCTATGTATTAACCGACGCGGGCGCGTCAATTGTGGACTTTGCTTCTCAAATCGAGCAGAGTGCCATGCAGGCATCGCGTGTACTGGCAGGTCGGGATGCGCGTTTGGAAGGCAACATTGTGGTGACTATGCCACACGATTTGTTCGAATCCTGCTTAGTGGCACCATTGTGTCAGTTTTGTCGGCAGTATCCAGCTATTGAGCTCACACTTTCCGTTACCCACGGGTTACGAAATCTAGCCAATCGTGAAGCGGACATCGCTGTGCGACTGACGCCAACACCTCCGGATTACTTAGTGGGTAAAAGATTAACGCGAATACAACACGGCATTTATGGTCATCGTCGCCTGAATTGGCAGAAAAACACTCCGGTGATAGTTTGGGGAGGGGAGAAATCGCTACCCCAGTGGGCACAATTGCATTTCCATCGACCCCGTGTCGCACTGCGTGTGGATGACTTGGTCAGCATGCACAGTGCGGTGGCGGAAGGGTATGGTGTGGCGCGCATGCCCTGTTTTTTTCCGGATAGGGTAGCGCATCCAGAGGTGATTAGATTGCCTATTTCATTGCCGCGATCCGATTGGGGGCTCTGGTTATTAAGTCATGTGGATTTAAAAAACTCCGCACGGGTCATGCACTGTAAACGTTTTCTGGAAGCGTCGTTAGTGAGTCAATTATCCCACTTCCGTGGCGAAGTGAGCGCAGAGGCAGCAGGGTTAAGATAATGTTTAGACCGTATTAGTGATGAGGCTACCTTAAGTGTGATTTGAATAGTGCGTGTCAATAGATGGGGCACCGCTTCGACGATTATATTGGTCCATTAGAGCGTGTCTTGTCTTTAGATGAATTTAGCTTACTTAGGCTTGATTGATTAGGCAGTAAAAACAGTTAATCATCTAGTGGAATCAGAACACACTGTTTGATGCTGGGGTAGAAATTTGGTACCCAGTGGGAAATGTGTATGCTTAAAAAGGAACTAACTGCTTTTGAGCAGTTCCGAAATAAGCTCAAGCGAGTATTCGAACACTTCCTGCGGACGCTCTTGCATAAAACTATGGCTGCCCGCCGTTTCGAACACATCTATATTGTCTCTTGTCTGGGCTGCGATCTGGGCCCCTTCCCGAAAGTGTGGGACGGATTGCTTGCCAGATAGGATCCGGGTGGGGTGGGGAACTTTAGCCACACTAGGCCATAAGCTTTCAACGACGTTATCATACACGCCGGCTTCAATACTGGGTGCACACTTTAGCTCGAAGCGACCATCCGGAAGCCTATTCATATTATGATCCAGATATGCTTGAACGGCTTCCTCATGCCAGTTCATAAACATAAATCGCCCTTTTAAATAGTTTCGAACGGTCTCTTCATTCTCAAATAGAGGATTTTTTTGATGGGTCTTTTCTACTAAAGGCGCAATCATTTGACGATACATGGCTTCATCTTTTTCCGGCACCATAAATGGATCGGTCAAAAATAGATGGGTAAAGAGATCCGGTCGTTCGGCCGCGAGAATAAAGGTCATGCAGCCACCGTAACTGTGTCCCATGCCAATGATCTGTTCATATTGTTGAGACAATTGATGTTCGTCCATAACGTCTGCAGCCCACTGCACACATTTTTGCCAGCCACAGAACACGCCATCTCCTTTGTCTGATTCTCCGTGACCATGGAAATCGTGGATAAAAATGTCGAAGTGTTCGGCTAAGCGACTTAAGTAAGGGAGATAGATACGACAAGCGAAAGCGGTACCAGGCAAGAAGTGGATCAAGGGGCCGCCACTGCCGGTGATATGGGCGCCTCGGAGTGTGAGTGGTTGAAGTGCTACATACTCCCAAATTTTAACAATCATAAATCAATACAAACGCTTAATGCATAATTTTACAACATGTAAAAAAATAACGTATATTTAATCCCGATCCTTGAAATTACTGTATCATTTATCATATTTTCAGAATAATAATTTTCGCCAGAGGGAAACAAATGACTATAGCAGACTTTAATCCGTTTGACTTGGAATTGATAAAAAACCCCTATCCAACATATGAAGAATTACGATCAAGAAATGGAGTGTACTATAATCAATCTAGGGATTTCTGGGTGGTATCTAGATACGAAGATGTTAAATCAATATTAAAAAACACAAGAGATTTTTCCAGTGCACAAGGTGTTCATCTTATGTTCGATACCAATGGCAAAGTTGTTAAGTCTGCTCAGCAGAATGGAGTGCCTTTGCTTATTCAGCTCGATCCCCCATCACATACTCAGGCACGTTCTTTGATTCAGAAAGCATTTACGCAAACGAGGGTGATTGAACTGGAGCCAGCTATTCGAAAGATTGTAAAAAGTAAGATAGATAGTTTTATAGATAAAGGTGAGTGTGATTTTGTAGATGAATTTGCCTCCCCGTTTCCCGTAGATGTAATTTCAATGATGGTAGGATTTGATGAAAAATACAGAAATAAATTAAGAACGGTATCAAAGGAGTTGGTGCAAACTTCTTCGGACCCGAAGGCATACAGACCTCATGTTATGGAACTATTTCCGATACTAATCGAAGAAATCAATATAAGAAAGAAAGAACCTAAAGATGATTTACTAAGCGATTTAATCCATGCAGAAGTTGATGGTGAAAGATTAACCGATCCTCAATTGTACACGTTCTTTTTCTTATTGCTGATTGCAGGATCTGAAACAACAACCAATCTGCTTAGTAATTCCATATTGTTAATGCATCAGCACCAGGAGATTCGTAAAGATCTTATAGAAAATACGCACAAAATACCTGAAGCTGTAGAGGAGTTCTTAAGGCTTGAATCGCCAGCACAAGGATTGGTCAGAACAACAACAAAGAATGTTGTGGTACAAGGAGTTGAAATACCCAAAGGAGAAAAGATACTTTTATTGTTTGGTGCGGCAAATCGTGATCCTGATAAATTTTTAAATAATGATAGCATTAATATTGAAAATTCATCAAAAGATCATTTGGCTTTTGGTTATGGAGTTCATTTTTGTCTTGGTGCAAATTTGGCAAGACTAGAGGCCAAAATCGCGCTAGAAGAATTTCTAAGTCGTGTCCCAGATTACGTGGTAGTAGGTCCAGAAATTAATTGGCTAGAATCAGGAATTGTAAGAGGATTAAAAAATCTTAATTTAAGATTTACGCCGTCTTATTCCAACTGAAAACTCCCCTTATGTCCGGGTAGTTGTCTCATTTCCTATTCAAATCAATTGGAGACAATTAGGTTGATGCAACAACTGTTTTGAAAAACTACTAGCCTAGCTGTAAATCATAAACCGAAACTTAAAACACCCAACTGAATGTAGAGGTAACTATTGTCGATGTATCTTGGTTTGAAGAAAATAATCCTTGTGTACCATTCTGGGGATTCACATTTTGAACATCTAAATGTAATGCTCCCTTTTGCATCAATTGATATTTAACGCCTAACGTCGTAGATTGTTGTTCTTGCCCTCCGCCAGAAGAAAAAGTACCTGTGGGAGTCTCTTTTGATTCTAATACCGCAAAAGTTAAGTGTAACAATATATCATCAAATTTTTTGCCAAAAGTAATATAGTATGCCAATAAATTCGAAATGATTTGGGGATCAATGTTTCGCTGGGCAATTTCCGATATAAATAAATAATCGTCAATTTCGTATCTGAGTCCGATAGCTATAATGTCGACGTATGTGTTCGTGTCAAAACTAGAGGGCAGGGGCAGTGGAGACGGTGACAGCGCAGTGATAGTACTAAGTGTATCTGTAAATGCAGGATTGGGACTAAGTGTAGCGTCGGCACGGAATGTACTAATATGGGCTTTTAGAAGTTCATAATTTAATTCAAGAGATAATCCAAAACTTTCTTCCGTAAATACTTCAGCCGGTCCGCCCGGTATGCTTGCTCTGTTTAGTTCGTCAGATATTTGACCGAGTATAGGTCTCACAACTAATTCCGAGCCACTGATGTTTATTCTGAAAATACTATCGATTCCCACATAGCTCGTAAATTCTATTAAATCATAGACTTCAGACGGCGGACGTGCCCATGGATAGATGTTTCCAACATCCACATGTTTTGAATATAAAAAGTAAGGGATACGTAATTTACCACCACGTAATGATATAGAATCACTGACTCTAAACGATGCAACTAACCAATCAATATTTGCTGCAAAGTGATTGACTCTGTCTTTAGCAACAATTTGTATAAAATACTCAAAAGAATTATTAGCTTCCACCGTGAATTGCAGCCCAATGAGAGTGTCAGATAGAAAATTAGGTTCGTCTCGTATTTCTTTTCCCGTTAGATATGGCACCTTATTGTCACCGATAGCCATACCTACGGTTCCAAAACCGGACGTATGAATTTCGTTAGCGTGAAGTTTTAGTGGCATCACTAGAAAGCTTAAGGAAACGAAAAATGTATAACAATTTTTATTATTTAATTGCATTGTAAAAATCCCTATTTTGGCACAACAACTAAAATCAATTTAGTTAAGTTCAAATATTATTCTAACTTTGTCAGTGACATTAGTCTTTTCTACAAAACCGATGGCTTCTTTTGTTTCGGCGACATGTTCCACCACTGCCTGCTGGGAAGGCAGTATTCTTGGTGGAGAGCCCTCTCCAGCGAACAGTAAAGCAGACCAATGCCGATCCATTTGTCTGGTCGTGCGTCCGGTAACTTTGGAATAAAACTGATCCCTAAGTTCGATACTACCTTCCATATCTACCGGATTCGCCCGTTTACCATAAATTGTTTTGCGTTTTCGTCTCAAATAGATGTCTTTTAGCTCTTCCTCGGTAATGTTTTCAATGCCGCTAAGCGGGTTACTAATTACAACAATTTCAGCAAAACTGGAGGGCGAGTAGCACAAAAAGATAAATATAATAAATGGGTAAAAATAATTTTTCTTCATATTAAGTTCCATTTAATAAACTAGGTAGCAAATTGTAGATATTGGAGTATCCATTCTATTAGTTGATTTATTTTTGAATAGGTTGACGTTAATGGATCTGTCCTTTGTCTACACTTAGATTTGTATACCGTCTTTTAATAAGCTGGACCCCCTAATGGATAGGTTAATCGAGCAGGGGTGATAATGGATGTAGAAACTGACTAAAACAAAGAGAATCATGTCAATCCACTCTTTAGATCCAGATCCGCGCTTTTACAATGGTACTATCCTTAGGAGAATTTCAACTATAGTTCAATAACTATTTCATCGCAATGATAAAAATATTAACAATGGAATCTATGAACTAGACTGAGTTTGAAAACAAAACTAGAACATAACTATCTAAAATAATGAGCAGTCACGCAACTTGTTTTGGTTATCATCTATATGATTGACATCATTTGGGCAAGTGTCAGTATTTCAGTCTTTTCGTATATTTGAAAATACCAATAGTAGCGGTTCGTAGCACACGCGCGAAAATGGAGAACCATAAAAGCATCTCTTTTATCTCATGCCTCTTCCACACTCGAGAAATGATCTAATTAATTGATTATTATATAAATAATAATGAAAACGTTTTATAAGGCAGGCTGGATTGTTTTTTTCCATTAGACTTAGTTAAACTCTTTCACTTGGCATTGGATAAAGGGTTGTCTTATCGTTCACTAAATATATAAAGAATGCTCTAATGTTCATTAGTCATTTAAATTATAAAAGACTCTACACTTGAAAATTATGTAGAGTCGTTACGTACAAACAGAGGAGGGATGGTATGGGCGTCATCAGTGAATTTCGTGCTTTACCTGAAGCGCGTAGCGGGGCAATGGCACCTATCAAACAAATTGGTGTTGGTCGGGGACTACGCATAATTTCCAAGGCATTAATAAAGAGTCGATTTAATCGGCAGGAGTTACCACGCCAAGGAATGTTGGCATTTTGGGATACCATGGGTCACCAGGAAGCGATCATTGATCCAAGTGGCGATCGCATTACCTTTAGCCAGTATAAGAACAGGGTATTAAAACTTGCGAATGCCTTTGATACTTTAGGCTTGAAGCAAGGGGATGCCTGTGCAGAGCTACTTTATAATGGTTCCACTTGGTTCGAAGTGAATGGTGCATGTACGTTAATGGGGATTCAGATGCCGATGTTGAACTGGCATTTACGTCCAAATGAATTGGCGGAGTGTATTAATGCTGCGCAACCCAAGGCATTGATATTTGATTCCGAATTTTTAGAAAAAATAGAGCCCATACTGAATGACATTCCTTCGGTCGCGCACCTAATCTTGGTGGGTTCTGAACCGAAGAAAGGGTTCTTAAGTTACGAGGAGATCACCGCACACGCTCAGCCTATTCTACCGCCGGGCAAGTTAGATATGGCGGCTCGTCCCTACAGTGGGGGTACCACAGGTACCCCGAAGTATATGAACATCAATCGAGAACGTTTGACCTCCGATAATGATGCAGATCGTCGTGGCGCCTCTAAATCAGATGTGGGACATTTCGCGATCATGCAGCTCACTGCGTTTCATCACTATAAGCTAGGGCAGATCAAAGATCCCATCACCCATAATGTACGCTCACTGATACCCGGACCGCTTTACCATGCCGGGGTGCAAGTGGGCGTGTTGCCTTTCTTTTTAGGGGGAACTGTGGTGCCGATGCGTAAGTTTACCGCAGAAGGGGTGCTGCAGTTGATAGAAAAAGAACGTATTAACTGGACATTTGTGGCGCCCACAATGTTAGAGCGCATTTTAAAGTTACCTGATGAGGTGTTACATAAGTATGATCTGTCGAGCATGGTATCCATTATCTGTGCCGCCGCACCTTGCCCCCCGAAAGTGAAAAAAGACATCAATGCTTTGTTCAGAAAACAAGGGGCCAAAAACGATGTGTTTCATGAGTATTACGCGGCTTCAGAAACTGGGTTGGTCACTGTGTTAGCGCCAGAAGATTATCAGGTGAAAGAAAAAAGATACGATAGCGTGGGCAAAATTAGAGGCTGTGACTGCCGAATCTTTGATCCTGATACCAAGCAATGGGCTGAGATTGGTAAAGAAGGTAAAGTAATTATGCGTACGCCCACGGTTTACGGACTGGAATATGCGGGTGTCAGCGAAGATGATATGAAAAAATGCTTTGTGGAAGTGGATGGAGAACTCTGGTATGACGATGGCCTGATGGGATATACGGATGAAGACGGGTTTCTCTATCTCACCTCTCGAGTAAAAGAGATGATCATCAGCGGTGGGGTGAATCTGTTTCCTAATGAGATAGAAAATGTAATTAAGAAACATGAAAAAGTAGCGGACGTAGCAGTGGTGAGAGGGCCAGATAAAGATTTGGGGGAGGTTCCCGTCGCAGTCATACAATTGGTTCCGGGTCAAACGACGACAGCTGAAGAAATACTGGAACATTGTAAACAAGAAGGGTTATATGGGTTTAAGCTGCCTAAAGTAATAGACTTTGATGACTTACCCAGAAATCTGGCCGGTAAGTTGCCAAAGAAGGAGATTGAGGCTCGCTATTGGCAGGGACAGGCCAGTCACGGTTAGTTGTACGGTAAGGTAGGAAACGCCGCGTAAAGCGGCGTTTTTTTTATCTTGAGTCTTACTGTGACAGAACAATTGGCAAACGATGAGTAAATTGGATAAAGTGCCGCTCAGAAGAATCCGACAAAAATACTGTGCTCAATGTAAATGAATTGTTTCAAACTGACGCGAATCTGTAGGCTACTGATACTTTCTCTAGCACTTTTTGTTGAAGTGCTATTAGCTCGCGAGTTAGTACTGGTGGTATCTAGTCACAGCTCAATCGAATCGGTGAGCAAACAAACACTAGTGGATCTCTATTTAGGGCGTCAGCTCACACATCGCATACGGGTAGGGGATGTGATAACTCTGTCTTATCGAGATCTATTCTATGAACGCCTCACCGGCCGGGACATCAGGCAGGTGGAATCTCTTTGGGCACAACGCCTGTTTACAGCCGAGGGTGTGCCGCCAGAAATGTTTCGCAAACTGGACAATGCATTAACCTGGGTTGAGCAGGAGCCTGACAGAGTATTGTATCTCGAAGCAAAAGATCTCACAGATGATCTGAAGGTGATATATGAATTGGGTGAATAAGATAGGTTTACTGCCAATTTACAGGATTTTCACTGTTCTGGTTGTTTCGTTTCAGATCTGTCCGGCAGACAGCTATGCGGAACCGTCTTATTATTTACCGAAAATATCCGGTTTCGGTTCGGTGGGAATGGGTATCTCTGACAATGCAGAGCCTTATTTAAGGGATTTGGAGGTGAGTAATCGTCTTAGTGTGGCAGGGTTCAATAAGGTTGGTATGCAATTGAATGGCTGGTTGCCGAAGGGTAACAGCTATATGATTCAGTTATTAGGCAAAAACAGTAATGATCACTTTGATATCAAGCTAGATTGGATGTTGCTGTCGAGGGAAATAACACCAGAGTTCACTGTACGCGCTGGGCTTTTGCGATTGCCTATGTACCTGTACTCCAAATCTATCGAGGTTGGCAAAACCTATCCGTGGATATTGCCGCCGGAAGCGGTGTACGGTACTACCGAAACCACTAATTATCATGGTGTAGATTTAATCTATCGCAAAAGTTTCGAAAAGTTGTCTTTTGAGCTGCAACCATTAATTGGGGAAACTCAAGATACTCTTCATTTATCTTCTCAGATTGGACTACTAGAGCTTGAAGCAAAATCCAGTCGTAACTTCGGTGTCTCTGGAAGAGTACTGGGGCCCAATTACATCTTCCACGGTTCTTATGTTCGCATCGATAACAAAGGTCCATTATCAATTGTCGATACCGGGTTAGCTGAATCGAATAAAAGCACTGTCATTCAGGGCACCTATGAAATTTTTGCAATAGCTGTAAAAATTGAATTCGGAGATTGGCATTATTTAATAGAATCGAGTCATCGTGGAACAAGCAATGATGACATCACTAATTCCGTTGATGGCTACTATTTTATGATGGGTTATAGAAATCGAAAATTTTTATACCATGTCACCTATTCAGTTTGGTATGACGACAACGATTTTGGCCAGTTTATTGGTAATCGAGATACTAAAGAAACTATTGTTGGAATCAATTACGATTTAGATTCCAACCAAACCCTAAAATTACAATTGAACTATGGTGATCCGAAAAATGGTTCTATCGGTTTCTTTAGGAAACGTTCTCCAGATATCGACGATGTGTCTGCCTTGATGGTCAACTATAACTGGGTATTTTAAGATTCGTCTTATTGCTCAGCTCCATGTTTCGAAAATAAGTAATTAGCGTTGGGACTTTTGACCAAAACTCAAAATAGCATTTCCTAGTTCCTTTTCGATCTTGTGATGCAATTCGTTATGTATCCTGGTAGCGGCAGTTACTGCCGAGGTGGCGGACTGTTTAATAGGCCATTCACGATGACCATAAATTTGTCCGCTACTGTCTGTTAGGGAAAATTTAAAGATCCCCTGATACCAATACCAGCCTTCGCGCAGTTCTAGTTGCGGTTGTGGCCAATCTAATAACAATAAATAATCGGACTTAGAGTTGTCATTGGTGATCACTCCTACCTTGGCCAGCGCATTTGCTGCGGAGGAAACAAATGCCTCGGCAGATGAGGAGTGTGCCTTCACTCGTATACGAATAGTGGATGCTATTTCATTGGATCGTTTGTTCAACTCCGCGATAGAGTAGTTGCTCGCCACGCCATGTCCGCTGGGATCCACTACCTGTAACATCTGCTGTATTTGGTGTCGTTGACGCTGTAATTCAATGGCGCTTTGTATGAAACCCACTTGGCTCAATTTATCTTCATAGATCGCGCTGGCTCTTAGCTGTGTATTTGTTTCAGAGTCCAACTGTTGGATGCGCTCTCGAAACAATTGTAGCGCCTGTACACGGGAGAGCGCCGCAAGCGCATGATACTGTTGGTTGTTGGGATCGTGCCAACTGTCCACTATTTGCACGGCGTGCAAGACTACCTCAGTATGCGTCTCAATTTGTTGTGCTGTTTCGCTACTGAACTCCGATTGTCCTGATTGCTGTAAGTAACTCTGCCTGTCCTGCATCCTAGCACGAATATTGACGCTGAAATTTTTTGCTAGTTCTGACCGCGCTCGATCTTGTGCGACTGTCAAACTGGGGCCGACGCCCGTGCCGACAATATGAGTCATAGTTGGATATGCGGCCGCTGGCCGATCCACCCATTGCGGTTTCGACATCTCTTCATTGTGTAAAGAGGCGCAACCTGAAATGAGCAGGACGAGCAGGATACTAGTCAGTAAGGATATTGGTTTCATTTTACAATCCATATATAACGTTTGATCCAAGACGGTGGAAGACCATCAGTCTAAAGTCTCTGGGGAAAATTTCTATGGGGACAGCTTTTGTCTGACTACCAAACAGTGGTCGCACTTGGTATTGACCTTTATCAAGAGGAATTTTTACAGCCCACCAACCACTGGGCAGAGTAGACCAGGTACGCGTGTCCGCGCGCTCTGAAGCGACGGTCGCCACATTGGCAATTAGACCGAGTAATGGGGCTTCTTGCGTGCTTTCTTTTACCACACGATGTTTCACCGCAACCCGCGCCACCGCCCTCGCGGTAATAGCAGGAATCTGTTGTGCAAGTGTTTGTTCGGCGACAGAATTCATATTCGCTATTAGTTCACCAGAATATGTAGCTTGGTTCATCTGAAAATAGGGCGGTTGCGTCAAACTGACTCTGCTCTGATGTCTGGGGATGGCAATTCTATACAGCTCACCATCTTTAGGATCCACGGCTTGAATCGCCACTTCTTTGCGCAAGGGCGCCAAACCTTCCGCAAAAAGCAATAATAAATGACCCTGCTTTAAATAGCTTTTTTGTCTTCTCCAGTTTATTACACCGTACCGCTTTTGTAACTGTACTCGCTGCGCATGAAGATCAAGGTGGTCCATCAACCTTAGCATATCGAGGATTAAAAAATCTGGTGGCGATTGCTGACTTTCCTGAAATGCGATCACTGCTTGTCGATAAGCGATGAGCGCCTGATCCCACTCTCCTCCCATTTCGAATACCACCCCCGACAGGTAGCGCGGAAAGGTATTTTGCGCAGGAATGCCGTTATTTTCATTCAGGCGATTTAAGGTCACATCCATTTGTAATACTTCTACTCTGGCGGAAGCCAGGTCGTCTAGTTCGAGGTAGTTTAGTATTTTAAAAACATGGATATAGATTTGTTCAAATCCATGAGGAAGATAAGCTCGCTGCTGATCATTGATGGCTGATGCCAGTGTTTGTTCCGAAAGGCTAATGGCGAGCAGGGGTTCCAATGCGGATTTGGCCGCTTCGAGGCTACGGTTACTTAAGGCAAATTCACCTTGCAAGCGCAGTATCACACTACGATTTAGCTCATGTATGATTGCGCTTTTTTTGTCTCCTTTTATCTGTGTATCAAGGTAGGTTAAGGCAGACTCCAGCTTGCCTCTGTTTAGGTCTGTTTCAAAAATGCCAATTTTTTGATCAAAAGTGACACATCCTGAAATCATCATCAATAACGCCATCGCTAACGCGAACTGAGGCGCATAACTACTATCCAGTTGTAAAAGATCACACCTGATGGTGATCTGATCGGCACACATCAGTGACTGAGACTAGTATCTAAGTGTCGGTCGCTTAATGAATTTTTTAATCTTCTTTTGTCCCACCCATACCTTGCGGTTGTCCGCCATGCTTATCATGGTTAGGTCTACTTGATAGTACCTGACTTGTTTTTTTGATGCCTGATCGATAATGGTATTAATAGTGCCTTTGAGCATATAGTCAGCACCAATCTCCTGTCCCATTGCTTTTCGAGTATCCGCGCGAGCGTGTAAGTCTTGATCTGCGCGCTCTTCTCTCACCTGTGTGCGCTCTGTTGAAGAAGCAACAAACTCCACGCGACCAGAATTGATCAAGGCGCGTTCCATATCGTTGACAAAGGTTTTCACATTAATGTGTTCATGACTGAGATTACGAACATCGCCCACGATCACTACCGGCATCCTACCGGTGCGATTGCGGAAATCGGATATCCAGGGACGGTTAAGTGCATCTGTGATCATCTCTTCCGAAACTAATCTGGAGTCGGTATCGTTCCAAGCGCCGCTCAAATCGACGACTTCCTCGCTTTGAATTCTATTGACGACCGTTCCGCAGCCGTTCAGCAAAGAGACAGATAGTAGGCTAATCATTAAAATACTAGAAAACCTAAACTGACCTACAGCCATTATTTACCTCCAGTTTGACGATCGAAAATGGAATCGGATTCAACTTGCATAAACTTTTTTAGAGAAGCGTTCATCGCATTGGTTTGTTGGACTATAGTGTTTATCTGCTTCTTGTCTAATTCCGCAAGGGAGTAGACCAGGTTAGTTTTTGGATCGCGCCATCGTCCTATTATTTTTGCACCTGCCAAATTGAGTTTAGAGACAGCTTCTATTTGTTGCGAGACGCTCCCTGAGCTGATGGTTTCGTCGGCACTATGGGCAGATCCGAGGTAATCATTAGAGACAACGTTCATATAGGAACTAAGCACCCTCGCCAGCTCGGCTCTAGCTCGATTATCTGCGGTGCTGAGTTGTAAAGACTCGCTTCCCATAGCGGGTGCCGAGCCCACTCCATGGAACAGTCTACCCTTTTTGTTTTTAAGGATTTGAGTGCCTTCGTTTACCCAAGCAGGAGCCCCCTTAATGTTTAAATCGCTTTCAACGACGGTTTTACCCGAACATGCCGCCAATGTGAACAAAAAGAGTGTGAGTAATAACCAAGTTTTGGTTTGAGATTCGGTGCTATCCATGGTATTTGTCCTATTTCTATTGCGTCATTTAAGTGTACATCGGATTATTTTATCCAACCTAGTAAAATTGAGGTGAAAAATCAAAATGCAGGCTGACTATGAGTTGTTTGAGACTTGGCGTCATTTTAAGACGATAGTTATTTGAGCGTTTTGACATAAATGGGATAAAGAAAGGCGAAATAATCGTAAATATCGATAATGAGCGCATGAACTGCTCAGTAGAGCTTCCAATGTAATTCTATCCATGAGGCTGCCGCTACATACTATCGAATAGAGCTTTCCTAGGGATTGTTTGGTAAAACAAAGGGATCTTTGGCATGAAGAACCATAATTATTCATTGAATTTGTTATTCGCCGCCCTCATCGTCGTCGCAGCGAAAAACGCCTGGGCAGATGAACCCGTACCCGTCGAAGACAAGGTCTTTATGGGCGCGAGTGTTTCATGGTATGACTATGACTCGGACACCATGATAGACGGTAGCCTGGCCGGCTCCCTCGGATTTGGCTATGTCGTGAGTCAAAATTGGGGTTGGGAAGCCGTGTTTACTGTGGTGGATTCTGAGCAAGATATGACTGATGTGGATGCCACCACGATTCAAATGCACTGGGACTTTCACTACTATCTTCCGACTGAATCTAACCATCAGGCTTATTTGCTAGTTGGTGCCGGTTTTTCAGATACAGATGTGAGCGGAGTGGCAAGTGTGCTAGAAACCGAAACCAATTTTGGTTTTGGAGTGATGCATTTCCTTTCTCCAAACTTAGCGATAAAAACAGATGCGCGAGTATTCTATAGTTTTGATGATAAGCTTATGGACTACTCGTTGACCCTGGGTTTTGCTTATTATCTGGATAAAAACTGGTCTATACCCTAAGCGAAGCACCGATAGATAAGGCATGTCTAGCAGAGGAATCTTTATCATTTGACGAAGAATCTGCTGAAGAAATGATAGGTGGCACGGGGCAATCCAGAGCTTCTGCGACAGATCTTAAAAATTCAGCTTCCCTAGTTTTGATTTGTCTGTCGTCGAGCACGGTTTCTACCAGGGCTTTCAATATTTTCATTCGCGGCATGATGGCCAGATCATGTAAGTCGTCCAATGCCTTTTTCACTTCTTTCAGATTGAACCCCGATTCAAGCAGACGTTGTGGTCCTAGATCTAAATAGGTTGTCCCCGCCTTAAAGGCTTTTTTTCTACTCGCACTATCGGGATGGCCGACAATGGCCATCACTGAGAGAATCAGTACACAGGGCTCGATGATTTGGCCAATGTGTTTGAATCTAATTTTTGGCGCGTGTCCCGTTTTCGGTCCAAGTTGACGACAGAGAATCGTATAGAGCACAAACTCAAATAGAGTCACCTTTTCATCGGCCTCAATGATCTGTTTGAAATGATTCAAAAGCTGATTTTTTTCTTCCTGTGTTAGTTCTCGTAATCTGTGCACACTGAGATCGATCAAGGGGACTCGATATTCATCTGGCAGAGCCTCAATCTGTGCATGAATTTCACTTAATGTCTCGACGGCATCAGAGAGATCTGCCGAATGTTTGTCTAACATTCGGCTCATCTGTTCATCTTTTTGTTCAGATGCCAGTAGTGATAGCAGAATGGCCTTAGCACCGTTGAAACTGTGAGTGTGTTGTCGAATGTTCTCGGGCATGCTTTGCAAGAGAGTACGGGCATAGTGCACCTGTGCGTCATTCACTTGTCCCACGCTATTGATCACCGTGTCTGAATCTGTCTCAACGCTTTTAGCACCGCCCTGCAGTTGACTGATACCATGGATCTCGTCGTCCAATGGTACTTGCACTTCGGTGTCGTAGGTTTCCAACTGTAAATCGGGATCAATGCGCTGAATACGCTTCTCGAGCGGTGGATGGGTGGCTAGCATTTGGCTAAAGTTGATTTGTCGAACCCCTTCACCAAATAACATGTGACTCATCTCTTCAGTATGACGGTTCATAATGAGTGAACCAGAAGCGTTTTGATAAATTTTTTTTAATGCGTGGGCGATCCCACTTGGGTTCCGGGTAAATTGAACCGCACTGGCGTCAGCTAAAAATTCTCGTTGACGGGAGACAGCTGCTTTGATGAGTCTGCCAAAAAATATACCGGCGTATCCAAGTACATAGAGTGCGAGACCAATACCCATGATGGCCGCTGTGCTCTGTGCACTGTCTCGACTGCGATAACGAGCATAACGCTGACTGCGCAATAGGAATCCGCCAATGGCACCAATCACCAGGATGCCATTGAGGATGCCCATGAGGCGAATATTAATTCGCATGTCGCCATTTAAAATGTGGCTAAATTCATGGGCGATCACGCCCTGTAATTCGTCCCGGTTTAAAATTTCCAATGCACCCTTGGTGACGGCAACTGCGGCTTCGTTGGGTGAATACCCGGCAGCAAAGGCATTGATACCGGGCTCTTCACGCATCACAAATACTTCTGGGATTTGCACTCCGGAGGCAATAGCCATTTCTTCCACCACATTCAGCAATCGCCGCTCTAAGGGATCTTGGGTGTCAGCAGAGACTGGATCGCCACCCATCAATTCTGCAACAGCACGCCCCCCACGACTTAACTGAACCAGACGCACTAAAGTACCGGTGCCGATGATTAGCAAGGTGACAGTTGTACTATAAAAGTAGATGTGCAGTGGTAGCCACTGCCAAAATTGCGGTGGTCCTAAGGTGTGTGGTGAAAGGCTATATAAAACCACTGCATGGATGACAAGATTGACACCCAATACAATAAAAAGCACCGCCAGGAAAAAATAGAAAAGCAGAATACCCGTTTGGCGTTTTGCGTGCGCTTGATGCTCAAAGAAATTCACTTAACTAAAGCTTACGTTAACTGGCTCTCTTTCAACGGCGTCTTCTATTTCCCATAGATCTGCTTCGCTGAAGTTAAATGGTCTGGCGATAAATAGATCCGGAAAACTTTCAATGGCGGTGTTGTAGGTCATTACACTGTCGTTATAGGCTTGACGAGCGAAACTAATTTTATTTTCAGTACTGGTGAGCTCTTCGCTCAACTGGGCCATGTTTTGATTCGCTTTGAGATCGGGATAGTTTTCAGCTAAAGCAAAAAACCGTCCTAAGGCCTGAGACAGTCCTGACTCGGCTTGTATCATTGCACCCATGTGTCCCGCGCTGGCACCTTGATTGGCAGTGACGGCGCTATTGCGGGCGGCGATGACTGCTTCTAAAGTTTCTCTTTCATGAGCTAAATAGGCTTTCGCTGTCTCGACCAGATTAGGGATTAGATCGTAGCGCCGTTTTAGTTGCACATCGATTTGTGCGAAGCTATTCTCATATTGGTTCTGCAATCGAACGAGATTGTTGTAAATTGCAATGAGATAAATAACGGTGCCAACGATGATGGCTAATATTATGATAAGAAATAGGGTAAAACCATTCATTCAAATTCTCCGGCGACCACCAGGGGGCGTGGGTGCGTAGTTCAGTTATTTTATCACTGTCCCTTGTACTTGGAATTTCTATATTAATCAATTCACAAGCCAATTTACTAGTAGGATTAATTTAATCTCCTGAAAAAGTCTACCAGTTGTTACGAATAAAGCGTGACACTGTTTCTCTTAAGAATATAGAATGTGGGCAATCTAGACGGACTAGGGGCACACTGAGAAAAAGTGTCCCTGTTCCTCTTAATAGAGGGTATTTTTCTTTTCAAAAATGCAACTTCGCTAACAAAAGTGTCCTGGCTAGCGATCCACTAAAAACAGATCTGTGGAAGCAGGTCGTTGATAAGACGGCGGGTTTTAAACGGCCGACTAAACTAAATTGGCACACTAATGGACGAACAGAAAGCACCCAAAAAAGATCCGTCTCCCCAGGAGCACGACCCCCGATCTGCACTTCGCCCCTTAATTTACACTCTCATACTGTTTTCAATCTATTTTATCTTGACTCAATATATGGGGGAGGCACCTGAAGATATTAGTTACACTGAGTTTAAGAGCCAAATCGCTGCAGGCCGTGTGGCTGAGATCACCATTCAAAATGACAGTGTTACCGGTAAATATGTCACCGACCAAGTGGAACAGGTGGGGGATGGAAATTTCCCCAGAGCGGATTTTAAAACGGTGCTACCCGCAATTGAGGATCCGGATCTTTGGCCTCTGTTGGTGGAGGCAGACGTCAAGGTTACCGCGAAACCTCTAGAGTCGCCGGTGTGGGTTCAAATCATTATTTCACTTATTCCTTGGATCTTGATTTTTGCACTGTTCTTCTACTCGAGTCGTGCGATGCGCGGCGCGATGGGTGGGCGTGGCGGACTGTTTGATTTTTCACGTTCAAAGGCGCGTCGGTTTGAGAAAGAGTCGATACATATTGGTTATGATGATGTGGCTGGTGTGGACAGTGCGAAGCAAGATCTGCAAGAGGTGATCGACTTTCTCCGCCATCCGGAAAAGTACCGAAAAATCGGCGCGAAAATGCCCAAGGGTATTCTGATGATGGGGCCACCAGGGACAGGGAAAACCTTATTGGCCAAGGCCACCGCGGGGGAGGCGAATGTGCCATTTTTTAGTATCAGTGGCTCTGAGTTTATCGAAATGTTTGTGGGTGTAGGTGCCTCTCGGGTGCGGGACATGTTTACCGAAGCACGTAAGGTGGCACCCTCACTCATTTTCATTGATGAGATTGATTCCGTCGGCCGCGTTCGCGGTACCGGCATGGGTGGTGGAAATGATGAACGGGAACAGACTCTTAATCAGGTGTTGGCGGAGATGGATGGCTTTACAGCCGAAGAAGCGGTAGTGGTGTTAGCGGCGACCAATCGGCCCGATGTGTTAGATCCGGCATTGCTCCGTCCTGGACGCTTCGATAGAAAAATAGTATTGGAGTTGCCACAAAGGGAAGCAAGGAAAAAGATCTTGGAAGTGCATACGAAACAGGTGCCTCTGTCTAACAGTGATTTTTTGGATGATATTGCAGCACGCACAGTGGGATTTTCTGGTGCAGATCTCGCCAATTTGGTGAATGAAGCCGCGCTCACTGCCGCGCGAGACAACCGTGATCAGGTGACGCCAGATGATTTTGAAATTGCCCGTGATAAGGTGATCCTGGGCGCGAAGCGGGAACAGATCATGAACGAAGAGGAACGTCGTCGCGTGGCGTACCATGAAGCTGGACACGCAGTCGTCGCGGCCTATGCCGCCAATAGTGATCCCTTACGTAAGGTCAGCATTATTCCTCGAGGTCGTGCATTGGGCATGACAGAGCAAATGCCGATGGAAGATCGTCATCACTATACTGAGCCCTACTTACAGGATCGTCTGCTGGTGATGCTCGGTGGTCGGGCGGCCGAATCTATCATTTTCAACCATGTCAGCAATGGTGCTGCCGACGATTTAGCCCAAGCGACCAAGTTAGCGCGTAAAATGGTTGGTCAATGGGGCATGAGTAAACAGATTGGACCGGTGAGTTTCCCGCAAAGTGAGGCGCATCCGTTTCTTGGGCGGGACATTATTGAGTCCAGAGATTTCAGTGAGGAAACTCTAAAACGGATTGATTCAGAAGTGATAGAGCTGATCCACGAATCGGATGTAAAAAGTAAGAGATTGATTGAGCAACATCTCAGTCAATTGAATGCATTGGCAGAAGCATTATTAGAACAAGAATCTTTAGATGAGCTGGCACTACATGCGTTGTTAAAGCCCGTGCAATCAGCTGCTGTCGCCAGTGTTAAAGATTAACTGAATGGCATCAATAAAGAATATGACGAGTTTCAGCAGTCAATAAGCGTGTTATTTCTGCATGACTATTTGAGATATTGATTAAATTGTCGCACAGCTAAGGCAAACAATGCGCCGCCTAATACCAGTATACCAAGAATGTCGTGCCACACTTCGGCAATGCCATTTCCCTTTAAAAGAACTTCGTAACCAAAATCGATAAAGTACCGCATAGGAGAAATCAGACTCAATGTCTTCATCCAGGTGGACATACTCTCTGGTGGGGTCATTGCGCCAGAAAGAAACAGCATTGGCATCAGGATCATAAATATCAGCAAGGTGGCTTGAGCAATGCTTCTGGTTACCACTGCCACCAGGATCCCTAAGGACGAAATGGAAAAGACATATAGAGTGGCGACGCTATAAAATAAAACCAGGCTGCCTCGTATAGGCGTATTAAATACACCCTGCACCATCACAAACAGGCCCACCAAAGATAAAGCCAATACGGTAATGACGGTGGGAATAATTTTTGCGATAAAGAGTTCACGAGCAGTTAAGGGACTAACCAACAACTGATCCAGGGTGCCTTGAGATTTTTCCCGTACCAAGGCGGCAGCAGTGAGTAGCATGGCTACCATTGTCATCACATTAAATAACTCCAACAGGCTGCCGAACCACGCATGGGTCATACTTTGGTTATAAGCAACGCGAACACGAGGATCGATCTGTGGAATTTTTAGTTGCGGCATACCACCGACGGCTTGATTCGTTAACATGTCGATATTGTGTTTTTGTAAGATGGAGGCCAAATAACTGACTGCGAGTAACGCTGCGCGAGATTGTCCACCGTCGATGATGACTTGTACCTGCGCTTGACGGGATTGCGTCTTGGTTTCAAATCCGCTAGGAATCACTATCACGGCGCTGGCTCGACCAGAAATTAATACTTTGTCCAGTTCGGTATCACTATGCACCGCGCCAATCCACTTGAAATAGGGCGAGCGTATTTTAGTCAGTAAGTCACGACTGGCCGCCGACCGATCTAAATCATAGAAAGCAATGGGCAGATCTTTGACGCTAATGTCAACTGCATGTCCAGCCACATAGATGGCGCCACTAAAAGCCCAGATCAATATCATAATGATAGGTACGTCCCGGCTGAGCTGTTGAAACTCCTTGCGCACCATAGAATAGACGCGACCCCACATTATCCGATCCTCTTCTTAAAACGGCTCCAGGCAAGTGAGTAGATCACAACGGTATAAATGACTAAACCGGATAGATCACCAATTTGGTGATGAAAATCCAATCCTTTTAAATAGCTTCCTCGAACTACATCCATAAAATAGGTGGCGGGTAACAGGTGGGCGATGATTTGCCCAGTTGTATCCATGCTGGCAACAGGAGTTAGAAATCCGGAATAGTTGAAGGCACTGGTAATGGTCAATAACAGTGTGAGTAGCATGGCGGCGAGTTGCGTACGGGTGATCACAGAAAAAAACAGGCCCATGCCAACCGTACAAAAAGTATAGAGCAGCGCCGCCAACGCCAACAACCAAAAACTACCGATGAAACGTACGTCAAATTGAATAATGCTGGCAGCAAAAATAATCAAATAATTGATAAAAGCAACCACAACATAAGGTAGCGCTTTACCGATTAGGACTTCCCATCGTTTGACAGGTGAACAGTACAGATTAAATATTGATCCCGATTCTTTCTCGCCGGCTATCAATAATGCGCCTTGTAGTGCTGGAAACAGCATCAGGATCAATACGAGCATGCCAGGCACAATCATATTGATGCTTTCTAAGCTTGGGTTAAACCACACCGTGTATGACATCTGTACGGGAATAAGAGAATCGATGTCGGTGCCCATTGAGTTTAGTGTCTGTTGCATTAGCTCCGCGTTAAATTGAGCATGTAGGCTGGTGAGATAGGTGGTGATCACCTCAGCGTGGGAAGGTAAGGATCCATCTACAGTCACACCAACAGCAATGTGTTCTCGGCGTCGTAGCTTGCGGCTAAAGTCCGGTGGAATATCTACTATCACTCGGGCTTTCCCGGACTGTATCAATTTATCTGCCTGCTTTTGCTGTGTTTCAATGGAGATCAGTTCAAAATATTCAGAAGTGATAAATTGATCGATGTAATCACGGCTTAAATCGGAGCGATCATAGTCAATAAAAACAATTGGGATATGTTTTACATCCAAAGATAATCCATAGCCGAAAAGTTGCAGCATTAATAAGGGAATCACGAATGCTAATACAATGGTGATGGGATCCCGCACCAGTTGGCGCGTCTCTTTAATAGCGATGGCTATCACTCTAGATCGCACTTTGTAATGCCTCACTGGTCATGTAGTTTGCAAATGTTTCTTCTATTGAGAGTGAACGAGAATCGATCTTGGCCTCCAACTGATTCTCTTGCAGTAATCGTATTGCTCGCTGTTTGTCTTCCTCACTTTTTAGGGATTGCCAATGAACATAGCGCCCATATAAAAATGCATCTGGAAACTCCGTTCGTAGTGTGGATAAGATTTTTGCATACTCTGTCCCTTCTGCCACCAGTAACTGGCCACAAATCGCTTCCGCCTGAATTTTTAAGCGCTCGGGCGTATCGACCACAATCATCTTGCCATTTTGCATGAATCCCAATCGATCACAGTGCTCTGCCTCATCCATATAGTGTGTGGAAACTAAAGCGCTGATCTGATTCTGTTGTGTGAGATAGTGAACATGATCCCAAAATTGTCGCCGTACGTTGGGATCCACACCGGAGGTGGGCTCATCCAAGATCAGTAAGGCGGGATTGTGCAATAAAGCGCAGGCGAGGGACAGACGTTGTCTGACCCCCCGCGGCAAAGAACTGGTGACTCTTCCGAAGTAGGCGGTCAGGCTGAGTCCTTCACCTAAGGAATCGATCTGTTTTTTGAGTTCCTTATCAGAGAGTCCATATAAGCCGGCATACAACTTGATGTTGTTGAGTACGGTCAGATCAGGGTATAAAGAAAATTGTTGTGACATATAGCCCACATGGCGTTTGATGATCCGGTGTTCCCTAGCCACATCAAACCCGACAACCTGGGCGCTGCCTTCACTGATGGGCAGCAAGCCACAGAGCATTTTAATGAGTGTGGTTTTACCTGCTCCATTTGGGCCAAGTAAGCCCAGGATCTCTCCCGCTTTCAAATCGAACGAGACCGAGTCCACGGCAACAAAATCTCCAAAGTACCGACTTAATTGATGGCATTGGATGGTGCCAATTTTTGACTGTTCGAGTACCAGATGTTGCAAATGATGAGTGTTATCCGTTGTTGGTTTTGAATGCGATCTATCCTGAAGATGGTGCATAAAGAGATCTTCCAGAGAAGGCTCTATCTGCTTAAAGGAGATATCAGAAATCCCCATCTGTTCTAATTTTGTTTTTAGTTGCGTACCATCAAGAGCAGTATGCAGATGAATTTGCCGACCGAACAGTGCCATAGATTCTGCGTCTTGCCATTGTTGCAGACTGTTCATAAGTTGATTGGGATCGCCAGAGCTGATCTGAAAATAGTGGCCTTTTAAGCTTTTTGTGAGCGCTTCTGGCGTACCGAGATCTAAGAGCTTGCCTTGGTGCATGAGGCCAATTTGATGACACCGTTCCGCTTCATCCATGTAGGAGGTGCTTAATAACACCGTGACTCCTCTGGTAGCGACCAGATCATGGATGATTGCCCAGAACTCCCGACGCGAGATAGGATCGACTCCGGTAGTGGGTTCGTCTAACAGCAAGATATCCGGTAAATGCAGCAGGGTGCAGATCAATGCAAGTTTCTGTCGCATGCCACCAGAAAGTTTGGCCGCAGGACGAGTGAGGAACTTGTCCAAATGAGTCATCTTTAACAGACGCTCTTTATTGACCCGGAATGCGGCTTCAGGAACCTGTCTCAAATCTCTAAAGAAAGAGATGTTTTCGTCTACACTGAGCGAGTCATACAAGTTTAGACCCAAGCCCTGTGGCATATAGCCAATTTTATCTTTGATTAGTTCCGGTTGTTTGAGCGCATCGATACCCTCAATATATGCGCCACCAGAGTCTGCGCTTAGTACGCCTGCCAAGCATTGAATGACGCTGGTTTTACCCGCACCATCTGGACCGATTAATCCAAATACCTGGCCTTTTGAGATAGTGAAACTGATCTGCCTAACGGCTTCGATTTTTTTATAGGTTTTGCTTAGTGTCTCTACTTTAATAGGGGGCGATAGAGGATCGTTTTGAGTGAGGACTGACTCGACATCGTGCGTGTGTGTTTTCCTTGTGATCATTGAGGATGAGTGGGCGCACGAACGACTATCATTGCATCGGCTGGCATACCTGGTTTAAGTAGATTATCTGTGTTATCGAGGATGGCTAACTCTACGGCAAATACCAGCTTCACGCGCTCCTCACGAGTTTCCACATTTTTCGGTGTAAACTCAGCTTGTTGAGCAATCTTTTTTACGCGCGCGGGGAACCGTTTATTAGGATAGGCATCAATCACAACCTCTGCTTCCTGATTTAAAGTGAGTTGCCCAATTTGAGTTTCGGGAATAAAGACCTTTAGAGTCACTTGCTGTAAATCCATTAGGGTAAAAAGTGGCATACCGGGGCGCACTTGTTCTCCGAGTTCAATACTGCGAGTTAATATGGTGCCGTTCAGTGGACTTTGTATATTCCAATCGTCAATTAACGCTTTTAGTTCACGCATACTGCTTTCCGCCTGAGCACTTTGCATGGAGAGTGCATCTCTTTCTGCACGTTTGGCGTCGATTCTCTTACGCCCCAATTTGGCTAAAGCTAATTGAGCCTGTGTTTGTAATACCGCTGCTTCCGCTTCTCGGATTGAGCTTTCTCTCACTTCTGTTTGTAGTTCAGCAGAGTCTTTCATCTGTTCCGACGCATACTGTTGTTGTTCTAATTTCTGTACTCTCTGGGCTTCTTTTTGTGCCACTGTAAATGCCGCCTGTGCGGTTTGCAGTTTCGCCTTCGCCACATTGACCGCTGCTTGCGCCTGTTTGATCTCCAAATCAACTTGCTCGTTCAGGATGTCCAAATAAGTGTTCGCTGCCTGTAGCTGTTTTTCTAATGCAGAAAGCTGTTGCGCTGCCATATCGAGTTTGGCACGTATGGCAGTATCGCCAAGGATGGCGAGTGTTTCACCTCGGCTTACTGATGCGCCTTCATCAAGGCGCAGTTCCATCACTTTACCGGGAGAGTTGGCCGTGAGCTGGGTGGTTCGTCCTTCGATACGTCCGCTGGCACTAATGGTTTCATAGACCACATCGCGCTTTTTACTTGGATTGAAAGTGATAAATATTAAGACAATGGCCAACATAACCATCGAGATGTATAAAATCCGTTTATTCCATGGCATCTGTATTCTCCGCCAAGATCCGACATTATCGTATGTTAAGCTAGGGCGCTGAAATCGAAATTGATCCGAATCAACATCGGTTCATGCAATGCTACATCAACTAACCACTCGACTAAACTATTAAAGTGATTTTATTGTTTTTTCTAAGAACATTTTGTTTACAATCAGATCACAGTGGATCTTTAAACCGAAGAAGGGGAGCCAGATGGATATCGAAAAATTGTTCAGCGTCAAAGACAAGGTGGCATTAGTCACTGGGGGATCCCGTGGGATAGGCTTAATGATAGCGGAGGGTTTGGTGTCCGCTGGTGTGAAGGTCTATATTTCGTCACGTAAAGCTGAGGTATGTGAGGCCGAGGCAGAGCGGCTGAATAAACTGGGAGAGTGCATCGCGCTGCCGGCGGATTTGAGCAGTGAACAGGGTGCGCGAGCATTGGCTGATGCCATCATAGAGCGCGAATCCAAGTTACCGATCTTAGTTAACAATGCTGGTGCCACCTGGGGTGCGCCTTTTCATGAGTTTCCGGATAAAGCATGGGATCGTGTGTTAAATCTTAATTTACGTGCGCCATTTCATTTGAGTAAATTTTTGCATCCGCTATTAAAAGAAGCGGGTAGTCAGGAAGATCCCGCGCGTATCATTAATGTGGGTTCAGTGGCCGGGTTTCAGTCCAATTCAATTGCGGCCTATTCGTATGGTCCGAGTAAAGCCGCGATCCATCATTTGACCAAAATATTGGCCTCGGAAATGGCGCAGGACAAAATCACTGTGAATTGCATTGCGCCAGGCCCTTTCCCAAGCAAAATGACCGAATTTGCATTGGGTAATGACAGCACTCGTAAAATGATGGAAAGCCAAGTGCCGTTGAAGCGACTTGGGACACCAGAAGATGCCGCGGGATTAACCATCTATCTCTGCTCTAGGGCAGGCGCTTATATGACTGGAAACGTCATTCCCTTAGATGGCGGAAGTTTGGTGAAAGCATTTTAAAAAACAATGCATGGCGTCAAGGTGGCAAAAAAAAGGCAGCTTTCGCTGCCTTTTTTTATTCAATGAGCAGACTGCTTAAAAGGGCAACATCATCTCGTCGTCACCTTCCGTTGGTACATCCATTTTGTTCGCAAACTGTTGCAGATGAAAATCGTGATCACCA
Organism: Thiotrichaceae bacterium; assembly: GCA_041940025.1. GTDB lineage: Bacteria > Pseudomonadota > Gammaproteobacteria > UBA5859 > UBA5859 > UBA5859. The sequence continues at coordinate 139,029 of JBGTSY010000005.1, forward strand.
AATTGAGTATCAATCACCTGTAAGCGAATAAAGTAGTGACCAATCGCCAACTCTTCAGTTTGCCCCATACCGCCATGTAGTTGCACGGCACCTTGGCCGATAAATCGACCATATTTGCCCACCATATGCTTCAGTGCATGGATATCGAGACGGGCGTCTTTTTCTTCCTGAGCCTCTTTCTCAATGGTTGCGCGATAAAGCATCGAGCGAGTTTGCTCGGTTTCCACAAACATTTCTGCAAGCTTGTGCTTCACGGTTTGGAAATCTGACAAGGGATGGCCAAACTGTTCCCGTTGGCTGGTATAGGTGACGGTATCTTTATAGAGACATTCCATGGCACCCACGGCTTCGGCAGAGAGCGCGAGAATGGCGCGATCGGCAACTTCTTCCACAATGTCAATGCCTTTGCCTTCTTCGCCAACCATGTCCTCAGCATTGACTTTGACGTCAGTAAAAGCAATTTCAGAGGCACGATGACCGCAGACCGTGGGATAGTTAGTCATCTTGATACCTTCCGCATCAGCCTTCACGAGAAAACAGGTGATGCCGTCTCGATCGGTTCGTTTGCCACTGGTCCGTGCGGCAACTATGACATAATCTGCGGTTGATGCATTCCAGACAACTGACTTAGTGCCGTTAATCACGTAGCTGTCACCCGATTTTTCTGCACTGGTACCCACATCTTCAAGATTGTATCTGGCTTGTTCTTCAGCATAAGCAAAGGTGGCTTTAGTATCGCCAGCGATAATCTCGGGAATCAACTTCTCTTTTTGCGCCTCGGTCCCACCTAACAATAGCGCATTGCCGGCGAGTATCACGGTGGCGAAGTATGGCTCTAATGCCAAACCTTTGCCCAGTTCTTCCATCACCACCATGGTGTCAATCAGATTGCCACCGAAACCGCCATACTGCTCAGGAAAAGGCAGACCCAGCCAACCTAGATCGGCGAATGTTTTCCAATGCTCTTCACTGTAACCAGGCTTTTGCTTACTTTGTTTGCGGCGTACGCTTAACTCATAGTTATCGGCAATAAATTTTTGAATGCTGTCCTTCAACAGCGTTTGTTCTTCTGAAAGATCGAAATTCATTTTTTACCCTTTATATTTCTTGGACCCTATTCTTCTAGGATCATCATTGGGTTTACCCTAGTCCAAGCACACGCTTGGCGATCACATCCTTTTGCACTTCACTGCATCCACCGTATACAGTTGCGGCGCGACCGTTGAGATACATTTCCATGCCCATGCGAGAAAAGCCTGGTCCAGCCTTACCGTGACCCCAGTTGATGGCGTAAGGTCCAGCCGCTTCGATGGTGAGCTCTTGCACACGTTGCTGCATGATGGTGCCTTTGAGTTTTAGAATTGAGGATTCTGATCCAGGCGCGCCACCTGCTTGTACACCGGCGAGACTACGCAACTCAGTAAATTCGAGCGCACGCAGATCGATTTCTGCTTCCGCCAGTTTTTTGCGGTACCCGTTATCATCCATTAGGTTGCCGTCACCTACTTTGACTTTTAGCGCGTTCTTTTTCAGTTTCTGTAGTGACACTAAAGTTCTGGAAATACCGGCAATCGCGCTACGTTCGTGCTGTAGCAACCCTTTGGCGTAGGTCCAACCTTTCCCTTCTTCGCCGACGCGGTTTTCTACTGGCACTTCGACATTATCAAAGAAGACCTGATTCACATGGTGGCTTCCACCCAGGGTAATAATGGGCTTCACTTCTATTCCGGGCGTCTTCATGTCGATTAATAAGAAGGTAATGCCCTCTTGTCTCACGTCGGTGGTCTGTGTACGAGTCAAGCAGAACATCCAGTCAGCAATGTGTCCCATAGTGGTCCAAATTTTGGTGCCGTTGACGACATAGTGGGTACCGGCTTCGTTTAGCTCCGCTTTTGTTTTTAAAGAAGCCAAATCAGACCCAGCACCCGGCTCTGAGTAGCCTTGGCACCAATTGACCTTATGGTCGCGGATATCTGGAAGGAACTTTTCCTGTTGTTCTTTACTACCATAATTCATCAAAATTGGCGCTAACATCACCTGGCCAAATGGCAGCACTAAAGGCAAACTCTTGTCGCAGGTTTCGCGATCCCAAATATAGTGTTGCGTCGCGTTCCACCCGGGGCCACCAAACTCTTTCGGCCACTTAGGCACGTCCCAGCCACCTTTTGCTTTACCGGCTTCAAACCACTCCTTGCGTTTGGACCAGACTTCTGCACCTTTCGGCAAATGCTCTTCTAGGAAATCACGAACCTCTTGTTGGAACGCTTTATCCTCTTCTGATAACGAGATATCCATTGGGTTACCCTCTTTGTTATTTAATCGTGTCAGTCTCTTCCCCTTAATCATACTTAGGGATTCTATAATTGCGTTCTGGGCGAGGAGAATTTTCCCGCTTATCGGCACCATCGTGCCAAGATTGTTATAGATTTAGCCAGAGAAAGTGAGCTTCAATCCAATTTGGTACGATGCTGGGTATGCCCTATTAATCGCGCATGAAAATACGTCACTAGGGCGCCAGAACAGGCGTACTCTAGCTCAACTGAGGTGCGGATACTAATTAGCAAATACTAATATACTGATATAGAGGGTTGGATTTCCTAAATCTAAGAATAACTTAATAAATCCAAACAGTTATTAAGTTGAATTTGGCGCCGACAACAGTTGAAGCAGAGCGTCTGGCAGTTTGATAGATCGGCCGACTGCATAATCGGCCCATACCAACACGGCCTCTCCCTCGGTGTAAATTTTGTCTTCAGCTTGCCCAGCTAAAGACACTTCATAGTAAGTGGTGACACTAGTGCTACCTGGGGCGCCGGCAAATAATTTTATTTCTAAAGTAGCCGGGTGAATGATAGGAATATGATAGACCGCCGTGGTGCGGATCAACAGTGGACCAGTACGCTCATTCATTAGGCTGGGATCCAGACTGTTGAACCAAGAGATCCTAACTTGTTCAAAATATCTAAAATAGTGTACGTTATTCAAATGGCCTAATGCATCCATTTCACCCCAACGCATGGGCAGTGTACAGCGATGTAAATAGGTTACCGGATGTGGGATAAGTCGCCTTGCCATCTCATCCTTCCTGATTTTAAGGTGGGAAGCAATTCAGGAAATACGCACCGAGTAAACCTCTTTTAAGGAAGTCAGACCTTGACGAGCTAATGAGAGTGCGTGTTGCGTCAAACCAATCATGCCCTCTTCCAACGCCAGATCTTGTATTTCTTGAGTCGTTGCTCCCGCATTGATCGATTGTCTCATTCTAGGGCTTATGGGTAAAAGTTCCAGGACTGGGGTGCGGCCTAGATAGCCTGTGTCGTTACATCGGCTACACCCTTTACCGGCATAGAAGAGTTGGTCTGGTGTCACATTGAGACTTTGATAGACTTCTGGTGGCAAGGTTTCTTGCTCCTTACAATGTTGGCAGTTTAGTCGCACCAATCGTTGGGCGACGACGCCTAAAAGTGTCGAACTTAACAAGTAGGGTTCAATGCCCATGTCTGTGAGTCTGGTGATGGTGCTGGCGGCATCGTTGGTGTGCAAGGTGCTGATTACCAAATGTCCGGTGAGTGCCGCACGCGATGCAATTTCTGCGGTTTCAACATCACGAATTTCGCCCACCAGAATGACATCCGGGTCATGGCGTAAAATTTGCCGCAGGGCATGGGCAAAGGTATAGCCTCTATCTGCCGCAATCTGGATCTGTTCCACTTTCTCCATTTGGTATTCCACCGGATCTTCGACGGTAATGATGTGCGGATTGTCGTGTCGCAATTCATGCAATAACGAATACATGGTGGTGCTTTTACCGGATCCGGTGGGACCGGTAATTAAAATGATCCCATGGTTTTGCGAGAGCATCTCTTTTAACAACTGCTTTTCTCGTGCCGGGAATTTCAAGGCTTCTAAATTGGAAACGCCTACATCTTTGTTGAGAATACGTATGACAATGCTTTCACCCTGCACGGTGGGAATACAGGAGACGCGCAGATCGATCAGATTGTCTCTGTCCCTCAATTGCGCATGCCCATCCTGTGGCATTCGACGCTCAGCGATATTCATTCTGCTGATAATTTTGATTCGGCTGACGAGTGGTGCCAACAGGTTCGACGAGAGAGTACGAACCAAATGTTCTTTGCCATCAATGCGATAATAGATGTCCAGTCGATCGGTTTCCGGACGTAGATTGATATCTGAAGCATGGCTTTTTACGGCCTGCAGTAGAATGGTATTTAATAGTTTGACAATAGGCTTCTGTTTTGCGAGATAGGCTGCCTCTTCTTCTGTGGTCTCGTTGACTAAGGACTGGGCTTCCACTTCCTCCGAAAATTCATGGAGAGATTTTTGATCGCTAAACTCACTAAAGAACCTATCCAAGCTCTTTTGAATGTCTTTTTGACTGGCGAGCACGGTTTCTATGTTTAAATTAGTATGAAACTGAATGGTACTCAGAATATCCGTGTCCAAGGGGTTCTCCATTGCCACCACTAACTTTTGCCCTATGATATCAATGGGTATCACCTTCATATTAGAGGCGATTTCTTCCGGCAGCACCGAAATGGCCTCGCGATTGACGGGATAATCTATGATGGAAACGTATGGAATTTGGAACTTCTGAGCCAAAGCCTCGTATAGTGCCTCTTGGCTAACGCCCATCTCTAAGAAAATGGTTCCAAGATGCACAGTGGGTCGTCGGATCTGGGATTTGACCGCCTGTGCCAATTGTTGTGTATTAATCACCCCATGCTCCAACAAGATAGCGCCAATTTGATCTCTTTGAGGCGGTTTGATCATCTTGAGGCTTTCAATTAGCTCTGATCTGGTCTTAATTTTCTCCGTCTTGGTTATCATAAAATCCAAAAATACCTAAATGGGTGGGTGAGGGAACGAATTTAACTATTTCTTTATCGGGCAATCTGAAGCCACATGTTAAAATTATTTTTTTAATGGCGGATATTAACGATCCATGTCAGAGAAACTACTTGCCATATTGTCTGATGGTCAGCTCCATTCCGGCGAATCTTTGGGTAATCGCCTCACATTATCACGCGCAGCGATTTGGAAACAGATCCAACAGCTACGAGCGATGGATCTAGAGATCGAGTCGATCCCTGCAAAAGGTTACCGTATTGAAGGTGGTGTGAACCTGCTGCAGGCGGATCGCATCATGCAAGGTTGTGAGCAGGAGATCCGCAATCGTATCGGCGAATTAGAGGTTTTTTTAAAAATCGACTCCACAAACAGTCATCTTATGCGGCGATCGGCAAAAAGTCTCAATCAAATCGATATCTGTTTTGGCGAATATCAATCTTTGGGTCGCGGTCGAAGGGGGCGGCACTGGGTGTCCCCACTGGCATCCAATCTCTATTTTTCGATTGGTAGACATTTTAATTTTGGACTTAACGGTCTCGATGGTTTGAGCTTAGTGATTGGGATCGCTATCGTACGGGCACTGAAGAAATTAGAGGTAAACAGGTTACAACTGAAGTGGCCTAACGATATACAACACCAGGGAAAGAAACTCTCAGGCGTATTAGTAGAGATGAAAGGCGAAGCGGATGGACCCTGTTACTGTGTGATTGGAATCGGCATGAACGTCAATATGCCGAATTTAGTTCATGGAACTATCGATCAACCTTGGACCGATCTCAGAAATGGTGCGGCGATCGAAACGGAGAGAAATCAGCTCGCGGCGAGCATATTAAATGAAATTGTACCTGCCTTAGATCTCTTTGAGCGACAGGGACTAGCGCCTTTTATTGATGAATGGCACGATCATGATGCGTGTTTGGGTAGAAAGGTTCAGCTGATTCAGCCACATCAAACTGTCAGTGGCATTGGTCGGGGGATCCATTCAGATGGAAGTTTATTACTGGAAATCGATGGTGCAGTGAGTCAACATCGTTTCGGTGAAGTGAGTATTAGGATAGAGTCATGAAGTTACTAGTTGATGCAGGCAATACCCATATTAGTTGGGCCACGCATCCGGGTCGAGCCGGGACACTTTCTGAGATACATCATTTCAAGTTCAGTGCAAAAAAAGCGGAACAGAGCTTCGCTAAACAATGGAGCGAGTTGCGGTCTTTGAAAGAGATAGTGGTGGCGAATGTGGTGGGCGCAGAGTTTTCAGAGTTGCTCACTCAGTGGAGCCAGAATGCACTCTCTCTGACACCTAAGTATATCTATCCAAAAAAAAAGGCAGCCGGCGTGAGTTGCGGGTACCTTCAGCCTGAGCATCTTGGCGCGGATCGTTGGGCAGCTATGGTCGGTGCCTGGCAGCAGTGCCATCACGCCCTTTGTGTGGTGGATGTGGGCAGCGCGTTAACTATCGATGTGGTGGATTCAACCGGTACACATCAGGGCGGATTGATCGCGCCGGGATTGAAGATGATGCGTAACTCTTTGTTATCTAAAACTAAAAACATCAAGAACAATGCTTCAGATGGGTTGACAGGGAAGGTGCCCAAACTGTTGGCAAGAGATACTGCCGATGCCATCGAGCTGGGGAGTCTATATGCCATGGTGGCGTTGATTGATCGAGTTGTGCAAGACGTTCGTTTAGAGTTGGGCATGGAATTGCATAATTTTATCACAGGTGGGGAAGGTGCCACGGTGTTACCCCTGGTGCATGATTCCTTCCAGTACCAACCCGATTTAGTGCTGAATGGACTCTATTTATTGAGTAGGACAACTCGAAAAAAATAACGACTTTATGCGAATTTTCTTTCTCTTTCTTGTGGCGTTAAATGCCGTTTTTTTTGTGGCGCAGTGGTATCAATCGGAAGATGTGATCAGCCCGCAGTTTGCTTATGAAGAATCTGTTATACCGGCTGACGATGTGGAGCCCATTTATCTGATAGGGGAGTTAAATTTAGAAGAGACCGCATCACAAGCAGGAGAATCAAAGCTATCTGCATCTGCGGACGCTGCCATTCAGACACATCCGGTCGCCCAACTCACTGAATTAGCCACTCAAGAATTAGCATCAGTCGAAGAACAAGACCCAAAACAGCCCGATATTGTGGCCCAGTTGGTGGAAAAATGTGCGGTTTGGGGACCCTATCACTCAGAGAGTCATGTGAAGGCGATCCAGAAAAAGTTAAGCAACAGAGGTTTAGAGATGAACCAGAGAAGTATCGAGGTGAATCAATTAAAAGGGTATTGGCTCTATTTTCCTCCATTTAAAAACATAGAAGATGCACGCGCCTACTCTAAAAAGTTGAAAGCTAAGGGTATTGATAACTATGTGCTGATCAAAGGGGAGAATCGTGGTGGACTCTCACTCGGATTTTTTAAAACGAAGCGTCGTGCCGAGGAGTATCAAGAGGAATTAATCGCAAAAGGTTATAACGCATTAGGAGACGAGTACCGCAAACCAGAGACTCAATATTGGTTGCAAGTGATGGCACCCAGTGAAGCACGGTTAGTGAGTTCTTGGAAACTGGTACAGTCTTTATATCCCAATGCGAAGTATCAATCGAATCCTTGTGAAGGCAATCGTTGAGTTGCCTGGTTGATTTGCGTAAAATGCGGCACCGTTTTAGTTCGGATAATGCTGGCGTAGCTCAGTTGGTAGAGCAGCTGATTTGTAATCAGCCGGTCGGGGGTTCGACTCCTCTCGCCAGCTCCAATTTTCCCATATCCTCAAAGTGTTCCCTTCTTTCCGTGGTCTGGTGGGTTCTGTTATACACCCATCAACTGGCTCACACAAAGACTGACCCCCGGGGCTTGAAAAAATCACACACAGACGACACTTCGACTCATTTTCTTAGACCGCTATCGCGGGCAATTTAGGGTGCCAGTCGAGACCAGATGGGGTTCGCAACATTAAAATCAAATATTAGTTTTTCATCTGCTGACAGCAAAGTTTCATCTTTGTCTGGATAATCCAGCTTTGAAAGCAGGTGTTTCATTAGTTCTATGCGTGCCAGCTTTTTATCATTGGCGTCTAGAATGGTCCAAGGGGCATCAGGATGGCTAGTATTTAGAAACATGAGATTGCGCGCTTCACTATACTCTTTCCATAGTTTCTGGGCAGAGGCATCAATTGGACTCCGTTTCCACTGTTTCAATGGATCCTTCTGCCGGTCTTCTAATCTAGCGCGTTGGGTCTGTCGATCGATATCTAAATAGTATTTAAACAATAAAATACCTGAGCGCACCAGCATGGTTTCGAATTCTATCACTGTATGCATGAATTCTTGGTATTCCACTTCAGTACAGAAACCCATCACTTTTTCCACGCCCGCCCGGTTGTACCAACTCCGATTAAACAGGACACATTCGCCCGCTGCCGGTAGATGTGCGACATATCTTTGAAAGTACCAGGTAGAACGTTCACGATCAGAAGGTTTTCCAAGGGCGACCACTCGTGTCTCTCGAGGACTGGTATGTGCTGTCATTCGTTTAATGGCACTGTCTTTGCCCGCGCCATCACGACCCTCGATAATGACGAGTAGTTTTCTATCTTGGTCGATTAATTGCCTTTGTGCTTTCACTAGCTCGATCTGTAATGCCAACAGAGTCGTTTTATAGTGTGAATTTTTCATAAAATTAAAGTTGAGCAAAAGAAGAAGATGTCAAATCATAATTGAACTGAATACAAATAACAGCTTGCTACTTTTGCCAGATAATGTAGACGAAAAAGAGTAATGTACCCGAGAGCGCGAGATTAGAAAAAATTCTGTTTCTAGCATTGCCAACCCATTTTTCACTATTGTTTAATATCAGCAACGCCAACGCAACAAAGGGTAGAAAAAGGGATCCGATCAAGGCATAGAGTTTTTGTATTTCTTTAAAACTGAATAGTAATCCCAACATCGGAACAAGTGTCAAAGCAATTAAATAAAATTTATAAGGGTTAGAGCGTGTGAGCTCTTGGGCGCGAGATCTCACTCCTTTTTTAACGTATAGGCTCCAGATATCTGCAAACAAATAGGGTACCGCTTGCCAGACGCCAAGCAAACTACTCACGACCGCGCCCAGCGCGCCAATGAGAAAAAAGGTCGCTGCCCAGGGCGCGATTGCCGTACTCAATTGTTCGCTCAACAGGATGAGTAGATTGGCTCCCGTTCCGGTTAGTTCGATATGGCTGCCGATTATTACCATCGCTAATCCAAAGAGAACAGTCATACTGTAGCTGATGGCTAGATCAAATTGGCACCCGCTGATGTGTTCCACGCGGCATCTATTTTTTTCTTGGATCCAGTAACCGTAACATAAGATAGTGAGCGTACCACCCACTCCCCCAATTAAGGCCAGGGTCCAATCTAATTCTTCTCCACTCAGATCGGCAATAACGGGATTGAAGAGTGCCTGCACGACAGTTGTCTGATCGGGCCAAAGAATGAGCGCGGTTGCCATGACGATGACAAACATGATGCCGATCGAGATGGCCATCACTTTTTCAAAGAGTGAGTAGCCGCCGAACCAAACGAGTACCAGACCAGCTAGGCTAGAGAGGATACCAAAAAATATTTTGCCCTCTGTGGCATCATCGAAAATAGGAATCAACGCGTGTAGCGTGACACCGCAGGCGGCCATTAAGGCTGCGCCCACAAAGAAGGACCACAGAAACAGATAAGGAAGAAAGATGAATCCTACCCAAGTACCGAAATGGGCGGCGATCCCTTCAAGAAAGGTGTCTCCTGAGGCCAATTGCCAACGGGCGAGACCTTCTGTGACGACAAACTTAAATATACCGCCTAGCACCACTGCCCACAGAACACTCACACCCAGTTGACTTCCGGTGAAGCTGGCAATAGATAGATCACCCGCACCGACTCCAGTCGCAGCAACCATTAGACCCGGTAAAAGTAGTTTCAGTGGATGCATTGGTTTAATGCTCATCATTGTCGTTGTGTTTGGTCGCGGGCGGGATCTGAAATGTGATTTAGCCATTCCAGGTTGTTTCGCTATTTAGATTAACTTACCATTGGCGCGTGCTAAATTCTAATTTGCTTTAAATTGATAACAGTTGGTCAATTAAATCATCATTGGTCTTATCCAGGGACTCTATTCAAGGGAGATGAGTTGCCATGAACGTATTAAAGAAGGTTTGTTTCACTTGCGCACTTGTGTTGGCGTGCAGTACTGCTGTGGGCAATCCCAGCTCTCCAGGTACCATAGAGAGTGTCACCGGTGTGCCAAATACGGCGACCCTGTATTCTCCCACTCGCGGATTTCTTGTAGAGCGAGCCTATGTGGCTGCGAACAAGTCTTTTTCAGTGGATTTAGAAGCAGGTGCTTTCGACAATTCCGGGGCGATACGATTGGCATTACCCTTGGGTGAATTGATATTAAATGGCGGATTGAATGGTACACCAACCAATGAGGCGGTATTTAAAATAGATACCAATGAGTTTCTAAATATCAATGACGCGCAGATCCGAACAGCGGCCTATTTTGGCGTCGCTCATGTGGATGTTGATTCAAGTCACTCCAACACAGAAATGGAATATACCAATTTTGTATTAGGTGCCGCCCTCAGTTATGTGGTTGATCGCTTTATATTAGATTTGAACCCGGAGATTGAATTGGCAGATGATTCGCGAGATGACACCATTGTAAATCTTGGATTAGGCGCCTACTTCGATATAGGTCAAACACAGGCTGGACGATTTTATGTGGGTGGCGAGTTAGTTATTATAGAAGGTGGGGATGACTCAATTAATGAGGACATTGATGAGGATCTTTTATCTCTCGGGGTTCGATGGATATATAAGCCAGGAGTGACCATTGAATTAATGGTAATCAATAATGGTCAGAATGATCTGACCAGCATTCCAGGTGTGGTGAGATTGAATTTGTCTCTATAGATGTGAGCAAACCTAATTATGGATGTGATTTCAGATCAACGTGGCGCACCGTATTAAGATTTAGAGATTTTGAGTTCCCCGGTATCTGCAAACTTTAATAGGGTAGGTAGTAGAAAATAAGTTAAGCCGAGTGAAAAGAGCAAACAGAGAGCTGTCGACAAGCCCATAAATTGATTGGGTGTTAGAGCCGACAGCGTCAATACCAAAAACCCAATGATTAATATGGTGCAGTTGATGCCGATGGCAGATCCCGTACGACGAAAGGAATAATGAATGGCCTCATCTGTTGTGCGACCAAAACGTCTCGCTCTTAAGTACTTGCTCATGAAGTGAATGGTATCGTCCACAACAATGCCTAGCGCAATCAACACTGCTGGCGCCGCGGTCATGCCCAACTTTCCGTCCACCATTCCCCATACGCCAAATGCGAATAGTCCAGGTGCAAGGTTCGGAAGCAGGCTCAGCAATCCGAGCTTGAAGCTGCGCAAGGACAGCATCAGTATGATGGCGATACTTATTAAAGCAAGAGCCAATCCCACAGTGGTCGCCTTACCATTCCTCACCGCGGCGTGTCCTAACATGATAGATGGACCCACCCCTTCGACTACATTTAAAGCCGGCAGTCGGTCAGCGGCAAATTGTTCTCCCCGTTTTCCCAGAGCGACAATGTCTTTAGATTCCATATTTCCCATGGTGACGGTCAATCGGGTAGCAGACCGATCGACATTAATAGTGTTGTTTACATCTAGACCATAAGGCAGCGACATTTCATATAATAGTTGATATTGCGCGGCCAGTTGTCGATTGTCTGGAGTGCGGTAATAGAGTTTATTTTCACCATGCATGGTGCGGTTTAGTCTTTTTATAATGTCCGAATAGGATTCAACATGCAGCACACCAGGTTGATCTGTGTACCAATCCGTCAACCGATCTAGCTGTGCTAAATAGTCTGGTTCAAAGATACCGCCTTCTTCCCCCGCTTCAATAGAGTGGTGAATTTGCATCACTCCAGTTAAGTTTTCGCGAATAAAGTCGGTGTCTTGTCTAAACTGAATCTGTTTGCTGTACATCTCCGGAAAAAGGTCATTAAACTGATTGAGTGTGACCGTGTAACCCATAAAAAGAGTCACAAGTAAAAAACCCACTGCAAACTCATTTCTGTAGGTCACAGACCAATGTGCGAATTTGTCCATCAAATCGTAAGATTTTTGCTTCTCTTTTGCGCTCTTCAGAGGTAGAAAAGTCAATATGACTGGAAGCGTTGTCACCGAGAGTAACCACGCAGCAATGACCCCAATGGCCACCATGTTACCCATGTCTCTAAAGGGAGGGATTTCGCTGCTATTTAGACTGATGAATCCAATCGCTGTGGTGATACTTGTCAGTGCTATGGGTTGGTGGTTGATCTCCAATGCGTGGATGATGGCCTCTCGTTTGTCTTTACCGTCTCGAAGTTCCTGAAACATGGATACCAACACATGGACTGAATCCGCCACAGCTAATGTCAAAATAATGATTGGTACGATCGCGGTAATCATTGAAAGTTGTAATCCAAGGTGCCCAGAGAGTCCCAACCCTGCAAGGGTAGAGAGTCCGATCACCAGCAATACAGCAACCACTGCCCAGGCAGATCTCAATAAAAATGCGCATAAAATGAGAATTAATCCATACATCAGCGGAAAAAGCCGTGTTCCATCATGCATGCCGGATTCAACTCCAGTGTGCCCCATCATGGTTTCACCGGTCAGATAGAGCGTCATCCAGGGTGCTTCCTTGCGAGTCTGATCCATTAAATCGCGAACAAAATTGACCGCCTCGAACTGTTCTTCGCCCGCATCCGACGGTAGGTTCATCATAATATTGACTGCGGTCACATGAGACCGACTAGACACCATCCTGTTCACCAATAGAGGTTCTTGTAGCGTCCATTCTCGTATGGTGTTCAGTTCAGTGTGCGTTAGCTGGTCTATATCATTGACTAAATCTTCCACAATTAAATCGTCTTCAATGGCATAAGATTTTTGAAAATTAGTAATAGAATCGACACGAACAGAGTAGGGCGTTTGCCAAGCTCGTTCAGTAAGTTTTTGGATCACTTTCAGATTTTCTTTAGTAAAGACTTCACCGTTTTGTGGTTCTAAGACGATCATAATATTATCCCTCTTGCCGTAAATATTCTCCATGGCAAGAAAGGCACGAAACTGAGGATTTTTCTCACTAAATAACACGCGATAGTCTAATGAGTAATCGTCAATCAGGGGTTTCAATCCGATGCCGGAAACAGCTACAACTAATGCGCTTAAAAATAGCACTAAGAATCTATTGTTAATGGTGAGCAAAGTGATCTTAGTGTAGAAATCGTCCATCCAATTACCCTATTTATAGTTGTTTATAGTTGGAATAAGACACTACTGTTTACACGAAACGTATTTAAAGTTCCAATAATATGCTTTTATGGAGAAGAGGAGAAATTAGATCTACTTATCCAGTACAATCTATGTGTGCAGCCGATCAAAAAGTGAAGAGTGAATCTGATTCAATATAGGAGGGCATCAATTCAAACCCGGCGGTGTTGGATAAAATATAAAAATATTATTGGGATAAATAGTCCCAGGAAATTTCATTGACATTTCCTTTGGAATTTTCAAATAGCACGATTACCGCTTCCTCAGACCGCCAGCCTTGCTCGGTACAGTAGAAATGATTCCAATGATATCGGTGGTGAATTAACTGTTTCTTTGAACTGGTTTCTCTTGGGGATCCCAAGGCTTGTTTAAACATTGCTACGGGTCTATTTAGCTCTAAAGAGCAAGGTAAGATAGTTTTCTCATCAGATATAGACAAAGAATGAACTTTGTAATGTGAATTTTTACCGTCTAAGGGTCGGCTCAATACGGTGTTGAATCCCTCATACTCCAACTTTAAAAACTCAACCTCAATTTTTGCATCCCAAGAACTGGGCGCATGCCAACTCTCTGAATGGATGGGTTCTCCATACAGCTGTTTTATTTGGACGATGTCGACACCCTGTTTTAGATCGATCCCTTCTATAGGAGATGTTTTTAACAAACCGAGTTCCAGAAAACAGCCGGATGCCGTGGGGATCGCTTCCGGAAGGGGCGCGCAAGTTTGCGCACTTAAATTCCCTGCCAGTCCCATCAGGATCAGTGCCAACACAATATTTGGCGTGCGCATGAATGTCACATCTATTTCTTTGTCCAAGAACCGCTATCAGTTTCAATATATTGTCCGGACGATGTTTTTTCTATAGCCTTCTGTCCTGCCAGAGATTCCACAGAGTGTAATGAAGTGTTATTGCGATTGGCGATTTCCTGATATTTGGCGCGTCTTTTATCATTGATGTTTGTCACCAATTGATGAACATCGGAGTGAGCTGATTGCATCACAATTCCTAAGTATCCGTCGCGTTGTTCTCCTACTAACCCCTGTTGTTTGGCTTCATCTAATGTTAATGCCACTAGTTGGTTGGACCAAAGAAAAAAGGGGAGCATCAATAAGATGATGGAATGTTTAGCCTTGGCTAATAGTGTCATGGGATTGCATCCTATATTTCAAAAGAGATCACTGTCTTCGTCAAAGAGATCTTCTAGCTCTTTTTCAACTTTAACACGGATCTCATGTTCGATTTTAACGTTTAAATTAATGGTAATCGGTTTGTCAGGTACGGCAACTTCAACCTTAGGTGTACAAGCGGCAAGAAAATAGAAACTACAAAACAGCAAAGGTAGGACAGGTAGATAATCCCACATATTCTGATGAATTTTGATCATAGACGTCGATTCCGTGTGAGCTGCAGTTAATGTGATTCTACATTGACCTGATCGCCTATCATACTGTTGATATCTTGGGCGACACGAAGGCTTTTCAATAAAGTTGGTATGTTGTCCTCTAAATTAATATTCAAATTAATTTTTTGTCCCCGATTGAAGTCTGGGTTCCGGCCATTTAGTCTTGCTGCCAACGTTAGGTCACCGTGATAATTATAGTCCACATCCGCAGTCAACTCATCATAGTGATAGTTACTCAATGCGTCCAGGGTGATTTGCATCAATGGATTAGCTGCTGCCATCTGGTCTGCGGCCACATTTGATTGGTACCGCAGCACGCCTCCGGGTTTGCGGGCCCAAATTTTTCCAGCTTCCATATGAAGTCCTTGGCTATCCAATGTGATGGGTAGAAATCCATCTAGTTGACCGCTACCACTTAAACCAGGCTGAGAAACTAAGGAGATGATTCTTTCCAGTTCGAATCGTTCGAACTTAGTTAAGATCTCGATTGAGGCACGCGCTGGAGTCCAGTTAAAGGGCTCTATCAAGATGCGACCGCCAAGTAAGTTCGCTGTAGCTTGTTCAATCCATATATCGAACAGGAAATCATTTTCGATTTCGACAGTAGGCAGCGCATGCACAGAGAGGTTTGTAATAGGCACGCCCGGATTGAACAGAGGAAGGTTTATTTTAATAGTTTCGTTTTGCTGATTGGAAAATAGATTCTTAAATTCACCGGAGACATTCATTTGCTCTATCAATATTTGATCGTAGACAAGAGTGATATCTTGTGCGTTTACAGAGAGTGATAAGGCTGGATGATTCGCGTTGTCTGTTGCTTGGTACTGTGAAGCAAGATTCAGGTTTCCACTGATTATTTCTGCATGGGGATCACTTTGTTGTAGTAATCTTAAGAGGTAATGAGATTTGGCCATATTGGGCCAGCTTATTTGAAATTGCGCATGCAGGGGAGACAGGTCAACTAGTTCAGATTGCAGCAGAAAAGAAAGATCTTCATCCAGGCTTGTGCCATTAAGAGTCAGCATTGCATGCTGATGATCTAATTTAATAGTGGAATTTATTGCGAGGTGAGGTAAGGTTAATTTATCCCAGGATCCTGACACTGCGGGTATGTTGATCTCCAAAAAACCACTTATCCGTTCTTCAAGCCACGCCCAATGAGACAGAAGGGCAGTTGTGTTCACTTTCCTAAGATGTAGATCCTCGAACCAGAATTCGTCAAAACTGATAGAAATTGGCCAAGGAGACTGGCTCTGAATATGGGCATCATTAAAAATAGTCAAGGAAGATGTGCCGGAATCGACTGTTAGATTTTCAATCATTAAGCCGTCTATTTTTGCATGAGTTAAACTCAAAATATTTGTCGGATGTAATGTGACGTCTATTTTATCTAATGAATAATGAATGTCTGCAGACAGCTCACTTTGCCAGGGGGACATTGATAAATCATCCGTGGTAGTCGTTTGGGAGTTGTGGAGATTCAGTGCAACGTGACTGGTGGCGGTAATCTCGGGTGTCAGTGCGAGATGTACGGAGTCCAGTGTCAGAATACCTGATGTTCTTTTGCTATCATCTGAAATCTCCGCTGTAATTGACCCAGCTGTTGTGAATTCCGTGGGGTTTTTTAACTCTGTCGTTACTTTAAAGTGTTGCGGTTCAATACGCATCCGAGCTTCAGACGCGACTATATCTGAAAATACTGATTGTGGCAGGATGGTTGTCAGTGTGACATGGCTGGGATCGTTGATATGTAGAGTTAACTGATCTCTTATGACTAGTTCAGCAGAGAGATCCCAATGGATAGACTTAAGAGAGGCTGTTGGTAGCATTTCGCCCCGGCTAATCACCGACACAGTTGGTTGAGCTTGATTGAACCAGGAGGAGAAATCATACTCTCCCGGCTTTGGCCAGTTCAGCCGATGATTTATTTGCACCGGTTGAGTGTGTTTCAAGTCTTTAAGTCCTTTGATAGAAATGTTTGTCCAAGCCTCTAACCAATCGATGAGTTCAACTGTGTTTAGCAAGCTTTCTCCGCTGAGCAGTTGTCTTTTCCCCGATGTGGAGAGTTGCGAGACATGTTGCACAATGGAGCCAGCTCCACTGCTACTGATATCAGCGTGAAGCGTACGGTCCGGCGTGATGCCCAGTTTGGTGGTTAGATTTAAATTCGGTAGGTCATTTTCAGATAAGGTGGACTCTAAGATTATCTGCTCAGGTTGGTGTTGCAAATTTAACTGTAAGTTAAATATTTCAGGCCAACTCTGGGTTAATTTTTGCGTCACTGTCAGTGTATCAATGGTGAACTGATTAAATGGAATGGAGAGACTTTCTATCGGCGGCCAAGAGACGATTGAGGTCTGCTTTTGAGGTACAGACTGCTTCTGCCCATTAGTGACCCTGTTAAGATTTAAATTACCGACACCTATATTTATACGTTCTATGTGTGCAGAAGCCAGTGACTGTATGGAATAGTCCAATGTGATCTCGCCCAGAATCAGTTCAAAACCCATCTCCTTTGAGCTGAGGTGGATCAGTGGAATTTTCCAGCTATCCCATGTGGGCGAAGCAGTCTTTAATTGATGAAGTTGAATGGGTATTGGATTGAGGGCAAATCGGGCGACCGGCTGAAGCCAGTAGGGCGAGAAGTGGAGAATCAATAACAATAGAAAGACCAGCCCGAGGAGTGAGTACAGGCAATATTTTAGTAACTTGCCGACTAGGCGATTCAATGAAAAAAAAATTATTGACGAGAAGGGACTACCGCGTGAATGGATTTCACCACATCCAAATAATGGTGCACCACTTTAACGATCTGGAAGCCAGCTCGTTGTACATTTTCTGTGGTCGGTCGATTCATCGCTGGACCCACTTGTGAACTAATGGGTGTCATAAGATGCATCATTATATTAAACGGGAAATAGCGACTACCGGTATGTTCGAACATGAATAGTTGTCCCCCAGGAGTGAGCACTTCATACAGCTTTTTTAATCCGTCCACCGGCTGCGGCACGGAACAGAAAGTACAAGAAGTATAGATCTGATCAAACGTGTTTGGTGGATAAGGCAAATCATGTACATCCATCACCTTGGCCTCGATCTCTCCTTCATACGCTGCAATCCGCGGTTGTGCCAGCGCGACCATTTTGGGACTGATGTCGATCGCGGTGATAGTCTGGTTTTTTGGAAAGAAATGAATATCCAATCCGGTCCCCAGGGCCAGAAATAAAATTCTACCTTCCATATGAGAAAACAAGAGTCGCTTCGCTTCACCCCATCTTTTATCTGGACCGATACCAGTCATGAAGTCAAAATTCTTAGCGACTCGGTTCCATTTGCGTTGGGTTTTATTGTCCATTTGTTAACAATCCTGATTATCATTGTTCAATAGATGGTTGGTAGCATAAGTGGCGATCAAGACTACAAGACCGGTCAATGCACCCACTTTGACGCCTGTGGTCGCACTGAGTGTCGTCATGCTACTGCCCATCGCTACAAACATGCCCACCAGCATGCCCGTTAACATGGTGGGAATCATCACCTCCATGGCACCGAAATACCTAAAAAACAACAACACACCCAGTCCCAAGCTGATGCCCATACCCAGTGCCATACCTACAATCATGGCGCTGAACATGCCCCAGCTAGGATGAAATATCCATGTACATATTAGACCGATTAAACTTCCTAAGAAGACATTTGCGATCAAATCACCAATAATAAAGTAGGGACGTTTTTCCATAACCAATAGAACTGCTTGAGTACATTTTTGTTAAATTGAAGCTTATCATATTTAAAATAGTGGGTGTCTTTCATCGCATTGATGAGTACCATGCCTGACGCTTCGAGATAAAAACTGCGAGTATAGATAGACATCTCAAGAGATTGCATGCACCACGGCTGCAAAATTTAGAATCGGAGTCATTGTCAACTTGCAGCAAGTCTCGTGGCGGGGGCTGACAAAATTGGCATGGATCTTTGAATGGTGCTCAAAATCATCAATCGGAGTAGGTCATGATACTGAATCATACTGTGTGTTTCCGGCTTCCCTTGTGGGATCTTGGTCGCCAGGGAATTCTGCCCGAGGAAGTGGCGAATACGCTGACGCCGGTGAACGCCGTGGATTCCCTGTTAGTGGACCAGATCTCCGGGAATCAGATCTGGTTTTTTGTGGAGTTTGCCTCTCAAGGAGCCATGACTGACTATTTGCGCACGGTTGCCGATGAATTTCGCTGGCATATAGAAAATCGTTTCACACAGGCAGATTTGGATTTTTTTAGTCATTTCTACCGTCGCTAAAACTTTTATTGAATCAGTATGTTATTGGTCATTGACCAAGCAGTCTAATTTTTAGACCGTCCATCGGTAAGCTTGGATAAATGTTACAGA
>JBGTSY010000006.1:0-154485 GCA_041940025.1 Thiotrichaceae bacterium
GGCTCCTGAAGCAATAAGCTCTAGCCAAATATTTACTGTTTCCATATTAAATTGTATTTAATTAATTATAAAAGAATGGATATATTATAATAATAGATTAAGTTAATAAATAAATTTAAGTTTATAAATTATTTAGGTTTATAAAGCATATTTGTGCCTAGAATCAGATCGGGGATCGTTTTTTTATCTGCCCTCCAGAGTAGGCTGATGTAACCCACAATTGGCAGCGATAGCGCGATAAAAAATCGAGTCGCAGCGCGTGCGAAGCTCACTCTTTTTTTTCCATCGGAAACCAAGTAGAGTCGCCAACTGCGCATGCCAAGAGTTTGTCCTCGTGACCAGGACCAGGCAAAATAGAATAGCAACAGCGACAGCAGGTACAGCCTATAGAGTTGGTAGGCGACCGAAGACTTATCTAGTGCCTCGCCGCCAGATAAGGGTAAAATCAGTAAACTGGCAATGAGAAGGATGCCCAGAGCAGCCAAGCTGTCGTACACTAATGCAGCCAGGCGACGCCATAAATGACAGTGTGTTAAGGTGTCAGAGAAATCGGGTCGATACATAGAATTGTTGCCATGATTTCAGAAGCTTGCTAGTTCAGGTGCTTCTGGTACCCTCATACGAGTTTAAAATTATACATTCTGAATACAAGAATTAATTTATCTTTAGCAACTTTTATAAAGAGAAAAAACCCAAGTGTCTGAAGAGAAACGTATCATTCCCCGCAGTGAGCATGGTATTAGTCGTAAGTCTATCCGAGAAGAAGCGCTTAAGGTATTGTATCGATTAAAGAAAAACGGCTATGATGCGTATCTCGTAGGCGGCTGTGTGCGCGATCTGTTACTGCATAAAGAGCCAAAAGATTTTGATGTGGTGACGAATGCGCAACCAGAGCAGATTCGAAAGTTGTTTCGCAATTCTCGTATTGTCGGGCGACGTTTCAAAATTGTTCATGTTCGCTTTGGACGCCATTTTATTGAGGTAGCCACCTTTCGCTCGCAATCCCAGGATAGCAACGGTCACCGCGAGGTGGACCGAGCAGGCATGGTGTTGCGGGACAATGTTTTCGGCACTTTAGAGGAGGATGCTGGGCGCCGGGATTTCACCGTCAATGCACTCTATTACAATGTACAAAATTTTTCGGTGGTGGCGTTCTCATCAGGGTTTGAGGATCTAAAATGTCGTCAAATTAGGATGATAGGAGATCCGAAGGAGCGCTACCGCGAAGATCCCGTACGCATGCTGCGGGCGATTCGATTTGCCACTAAACTAGGGTTTGAGATTGAGCCGGAAACAGCAGAGCCTATTCGTGAGTTAGCGCCTCTGTTACAGAGGATCCCTTCGGCGAGATTATTTGAAGAAGTACTCAAGCTATTTCTTGGCGGCCATGCAGTGGCCTGTTTTGATGCTCTGTGTCTGTTTGGCCTCTATGAGCATCTATTTCCACTGACTCACTATTGTCTTCGGCAACAGGATTCTCGTGTGGTGTTATCTTTGGTGAGAAACGCGTTGCGTAGCACCGATGAACGATACGCCAGCGGCCTACCTGTGACGCCTGCATTTCTATTTGCAGTGATGCTGTGGGGACCGATGAATCAGCTCGCCGAGAGGCATCGTCTGAGCGGCATGACGGAATCAGATGCCATGCAAACGGCGATATCCCAGGTGCTACGATTGCAGACCCAGCGGGTGGCGATCCCGCGCCGTTTTTCTTCCCCTATGCAAGATATTTGGGCGCTGCAACCCAAACTCAAACAACGCCGGGGACGAAAACCGAAACGTTTGATTAGTCATCCAAGATTTCGTGCTGCTTACGATTTCATGTTGTTACGAGCCGAGTCCGGTGAAGAGCTGACTCACCTGTGTGAGTGGTGGACACAATATCAAACAGAGCATGCGCAGAGCGGAATTGGACATGCCAGCTAATTTCTATTGCGTTGAGTGATAACATAAACTAAATGTATTCTTTAGTTCGTGTGATTGTGATTTAAATCTTGGAAGTCGTTTACATTGGCCTCGGGTCTAATCTTGGGCCTCGAGAGAGGATTATAAACAGCGCTTTGGATAGTTTTAGGGCATGTCCAAAACTCACGCTAGTTCGCACTTCTAATCTCTATCTCACCGAACCTGTAGGATTTTTGGCGCAGCCAAAATATCTGAATGCTGTTGCTGAATTAAGGACAGATGAATCTCCAGAGGAGTTGTTGGTTTTGTTACAACAAATCGAAAAAGAGCACGGTCGCCAGCGTGGCGATTTGCGGTGGGGGCCGAGAACATTGGATTTGGATATTTTGTTGTACGGTACATCTGTCTACCACGGTGATAGCTTGCAAATCCCACATTGTCGGCTGCGGGATAGAGCCTTTGTGTTAATACCCCTAGTAGAATTGGCGCCGGATCTAGAGTTGCCCACCGGTGAAAAGTTGACTGACTTACTCCAGCACGTTGACGTGGAGTCTGTGCGTCCCTATGGTGGGGATCACTGATATGGTAGAGAAGCGCTTTATTGTGGTGGAGGGACCCATTGGGGTCGGCAAGACCAGTCTCGTGCATCGGCTAGCGGAACATCTGCAAGCGGAAACCGTGTTAGAGTCTGTAGATGAAAACCCCTTTTTAAGTCAGTTTTATCGTCACCCTGAACAGTATGCTTTGTCCACTCAGCTTTATTTTTTATTGCGTCGCGCCGAACAAATGAGCGCTTTAAAACAGGAAGATCTGTTTAGTCGCACACGAGTCGCCGACTACCTAATGAGCAAAGATAAACTGTTTGCCAGTGTGACGCTGAATGAAGAAGAATTCAAAATATATGAACAAGTGTATGAGCGCATGGCGGTGGCCGCACCGGCACCGGATCTGGTTGTCTACCTACAAGCGCCAGTGGAAATACTGATGCAAAGAATTGCTCATCGAGGCAGACGATTTGAACGCACTTTAGAGCGTCAATATCTGTTGCGTTTGATGGATGCCTATACTGAATTTTTCTTTCACTACTCAGAAGCGCCTTTGTTGATTGTCAATGCCGCAGAAATTGATTGGGTGAATAACAATAAAGATTTTCAGCAAATGCTAGAGCAAATCATGATCATGGAGACTGGCCGTCAGTACTTTAACGCTCCGAGTATCAAGTGATGAAACAGATCACCATTAGCAGCTTGCAGGCACTAAAATCAGCAGGTGAAAAAATTGCCGTGTTGACCGCCTATGATGCCAGTATTGCTGCGCTTGCGGAAGAAGCAGGCGTTGAGGTGATATTGGTGGGCGATTCCCTGGGTATGGTGATACAAGGCCATGACAGTACCCTTCCTGTGTCAATTGGTCAGATGGCTTATCACACCAGTTGTGTGGCACGAGGGATGGCACGTGCCTTATTAATTGCCGATTTGCCTTTTATGACCTATGCAGACAGAAGTCAGGCCGTGGCCAGTGCCAGGCGCTTGATGCAAGCCGGTGCACAAATGATCAAGTTGGAGGGGGGGGACGCGGTGTTGGATGTGGTGACGGCTCTCAGCGACCAAGGCGCACCTGTGTGTGCTCACTTAGGTTTAATCCCCCAGTCTGTGCATCGATTAGGCGGGTATAAAGTGCAGGGTAGAGGCGAGCAAGCGGCTGACGAACTGTTACAACAAGCAACACGTTTGGAGCGGGCCGGCGCGCAGTTGTTGGTGCTGGAGTGTATTCCCACAAATTTGGCACAGACAATCACTGCAGCGGTGAATATGCCGGTGATAGGGATCGGTGCGGGCGTGCATTGTGATGGCCAAGTGTTGGTCTGTTACGACATGTTGGGGATCAGCAAAGGTAAACGTCCCAAATTTTCAAAAAATTTCTTGGCGGAAAATAATTCTGTTGCGGCAGCAATCTCAGCCTATGTGCAGGCTGTTAAAGAACATACTTTCCCTGCTGATGAACACAGTTTTAATTCATGATTGTTGCAAATAACCGGAATCTCTTGCGGGAAACTGTACAGGCGTGGCGTAATCAGCAGTTAAAGATAGGTTTTGTGCCTACAATGGGCAATCTGCATGCGGGTCACCTAGCGTTAGTGAAAGAGGCGCAGCAACATTGCGATAGAGTGATAGTCAGTATCTTTGTGAATCCCACCCAGTTTGGTCCTTGTGAGGATTTCGAACGATATCCACGAACAGAACAACAGGATTGTCAGTTACTTAAGGGATGCCGTACTGACTTGGTATATTTGCCGACAGAGCGTCAACTTTATCCCACGGGACGAACCACACAGACGCAAATTGTACCTGCTTATGCGGATATTTTATGTGGTGCTCATAGACCGGGACATTTTTCCGGCGTGGCTTTGGTGGTGATCAAACTATTTAACTTAGTACAACCTGATGTCGCTGTTTTTGGCCAGAAAGATTATCAACAACTCACTATGTTGCGGCGGATGACTGAGGAATTGAATTTTCCTATAGAAATAATAGGTGCACCTATCGTGCGAGAAGAAGATGGACTAGCATTCAGTTCGCGCAACCAATACTTGACAGAGCAAGAGAGAGAAGTCGCACCATTTTTATATCAAACCTTAACAAATGTTCGAGACAAGGTTTTGAGTGCACAATTAAACTTCTCATTAATCATAAAAGAGTCTTCTAACTTATTGGAAGAAAAAGGATTCAAAGTAGAATATTTAGAGATCAGAGACGCGGTGGATTTATCCGTAGCGAGCGGCGAACATAAAGAAGTGACGATTTTAGTCGCTGCCTACCTCGGTAAAACCCGTTTGATAGATAACTTAAGCTTCACGTTGAACAACGAAATTTAATCGTATATAGTCTGTCGCCAGTTGATTTATCAGCGATTGCGATCGAGGATTGGCGCAGTCCAAATAAAAGGGTGGGGGGAACGTCTGGCATGATGACGACGATGTTGAAAGCTAAATTACATCAAGCCAAAGTAACCTGCGTGGAGTTAGAGTACGAAGGTTCATGTGCAATTGACGGTGCTTTGTTAGATATGGCTGGTATTCGTGAATATGAACAGATCCAGATCTATAACATCACCAATGGTGAGCGATTCACAACCTACGCCATTCGTGCGGAAAAGGGATCTGGCACAATATCTGTGAATGGTGCGGCGGCACATAAGGCCGCAGTAGGGGATAGAGTGATTATCTGTTCCTACGCTAACTACAGCGAACAAGATTTGATGCACTATAAGCCAAACTTGGTCTATCTCAATGAGCGTAATGAGATCTTACGTCACCGTAATGCGATACCGGTACAGGTGGCATAAGAATCATTACACGAGTCGTTTTTTTGTGACCGTATCTTTATTTAATTGTCTACTAAACTTTTAGGCTATTAATTTAAAAACGGATTGACTCTTTTCTCGAAACCGACAGTAGTTTCCTCTCCGTGTCCAGGGCAGACACGTGTGTCGTCGTCCAAAGGAAAGATCCGCTGTTTGATACTCTTCACCAAAGTACGATGATCTCCGCCTGGAAAATCGGTTCTGCCCACACTCAGTTGAAATAGAGTATCGCCGGAGTATAGAGACTCCCATGTTTCAGTGGCAGAATCTTCATGTATTCTGAGACAACAGCTGCCTGGACTATGGCCAGGTGTGTGCATCACTGTCAATTTCATATTGCCCACTGATAGAGTCTGCTCGTCTTCGAAATAGTGATCCACCGGTAGCGGATCTTGATATTGAAATCCCATCATTTGACCTTGCATCTTTAATTGCTTATACAAACCTTCGTCCTGTTGATGCAAATAGATTTGCGGCGTCACTTGGCCCGTGGTGTCTGCCAATGCTTCGCGCACTGCGCGAGTCGCCCCGATATGATCCAAATGTGCATGGGTGTGCAATAAATAGTTGACCTGAAGGGGTTTATCTATCTGTTTTTGTGCTTCTGAAAGCATGGCGAGAATTTTTTGTGGTTCATCTCCTGGATCCACCAGTGCCGCTTGGCCAGTTTCTGAACACAACAGCAGGCGACAGTTACACTGAAAAGCACCGACCACTACCTTTTTTTCGATCATAATATGATGTTCCTCAATGACATTATCAAAGATATTTTATACGATAATAAGGACGGTGGCGTTAGAATCAACAGGCTACATGCATCTGGAGTGAGATGGGGCATCATGAGCGCGCAGATAGTGTCACAAATCACTAAAGAACTTTATAGATGCATTCCACTTTTGACTTCGACTTGGGCGCGTTCGTTATTCGTTATCGATGGCTGATTATCATCGCTACCTTTTTGTAAGTGATCTGGTGCGGGTGGGGACGCACTAAATTCGAGGGTACTCATGGTTCTCGTGTTTTTCTCAGTGAGAAAAGTTCACAATTGAAGAATTTTGGGCTGCTGTAAAATGTTTACGGTAATCAGTATAGTGCATTAATAGTCGTCGTGCCTAAATCGCAGAATGTTTTCACTACGGAAAATCTAACGGCGATAAGGGATCTGATAGAACAAGCATGGTACAGATCCCATTCAATTCGAGTGGAGTCCTTAGTTAATTTTTATTGTAGTTAGCCAACCGATGATGATGAGTTGAATGTGGTGCCTTTGGTGCCTGATCCCGCCACTCTTACAGCCTCAGATCTAGAACAGATCCGTGACGACGCGTTCAGTTCTTCCCGAGTGGGGTACTTAGTTTTCCCAAGCGGGCATGTGACTGCAATCAATATCACCATCAATCACACCGATCATGAGACGGTAGTGTCAGGAGAAGTGGATGTGGGCGCTGAAGTGATGGCTTTTGTTCGTCACATGACCGATGCCGTCGTTAGTCTTGGTCTTCGATGGAAGGGCGGTTAAATTAGAAACCCATTTTCCTGCAAAAAAGGTGGCACAGGATTAAAATAAGGTTGCTTGCGGTTGCAATGATGATGCAGGTATGTTGGTTTCATTCGGATTGAAGGTGGTACCGAGGGTCGGAGTCGAACCGACACGAGGTTGCCCCCACCAGATTTTGAGTCTGGCGCGTCTACCAGTTCCGCCACCCCGGCACAGAGGCAGCAAGTATACCTATTGATTGGGCTTAAACCAAGTTCGAACTCGTTTCCTGGTACTGGTATCGCCCACGAAATTTCGTTACTCTCCGCGCTTGCTTATTCCCTGGTTTTGTTTTGTGATGTTGTTATCTGACTTTACTATAGAGATACCCGAAGAACTAATAGCGGACTATCCGCTAGCGAATCGGAATGATAGCCGTATGTTAGTGGTCGATCCTCAGTCGGGGGAATTGCTCGATAAGTCCTTTAGCAATTTTATTGATTATCTCAGTGCGGGTGACGTGTTAGTTTTAAATAACACCAAAGTGATTCCAGCACGACTAAAAGGTCGTAAAGAAACCGGGGGTCAGTTGGAGCTGCTTCTAGAGCGTGTGGCGTCTCCCACGATAGCTTGGTGTCACTTGCGATCCAGTAACACCCCCAGGGTGGGCAGCAATCTGATCATTGGTGGTAAATATCTGGCCAAAGTGGTGAGCCGTGACCGACACCTATTCGAGATAGAGCTGCTTCAGTCCGATTTTGATGCAGTGATGGAGAGTGAGGGACACATACCTCTTCCCCCTTATATCAAACGAACGGCCGGATCTGTCGATCTGGAGCGGTATCAGACAGTTTATGCCAATACGCCGGGAGCGGTGGCGGCGCCTACTGCTGGGCTGCATTTTACTAAGGCGCTGTTGCAGGCATTGTCCGCAAAGGGCGTGCAATTGGCTGAAATCACTTTGCATGTAGGGGCAGGGACCTTTCAGCCTGTGCGCGTGGAGTCGTTAGCAAAACACTACATGCACCAGGAATGGCTAGAGGTATCCGAAAGCACAGTGGAGAAGATTGAAAGATGCCATCAACAAGGGGGCGCCGTGGTGGCCGTAGGGACCACTGTGGTACGCGCACTAGAATCCGCAGCTCGATCGGGCGCACTAGAACCCTATCGGGGAACCACAGATCTGTTTATTCTGCCCGGTTTTAAATGGCAAGTTGTCGATCGCTTATTAACGAACTTTCATTTGTCCAAATCGACTCTTTTAATGTTGACGTGCGCCTTTGGTAGCAAAGAGCGAATATTCCAGGCCTATCATCACGCCATTAAACAACGCTATCGGTTTTTCAGTTATGGGGATGCCATGTTGATTAAAGAGCGAGCCGCCTAATATGAGTTTTACTTTATTCTGTCAGGATGGAGAGGCTAGACGGGGTGAATTCGTCACTGCACATGGGGTAGTACAGACGCCCTGTTTTATGCCTGTTGGCACTGCCGCCACCGTGAAGGCGATGACCCCAGAGAATCTCACTGAAATAGGTACGCAAATCTTACTGAGCAATACATTCCATCTCATGTTGCGGCCGGGTATCGAGATCATTGAACAGTGTGGCGGATTGCATGAGTTCATGAGTTGGCGAGGGCCTATTTTAACTGATTCAGGTGGATTCCAAGTATTTAGTTTGGGCAAACTTCGCCAGATCACCGAGCAGGGCGTGACTTTTCGTTCTCCAGTCAATGGAGACCAAGTATTTCTCGGGCCAGAGGAAGCGATGCATATTCAACAACGCCTCAATACAGATGTGGCGATGTGTTTTGATGAATGTACTCCCTATCCTGCATCCAGAGAGGACGCAGAAAGTTCCATGCGTCTTTCCATGCGTTGGGCACGTCGGTGCCTTGAACAGGGCGTTGGGCCTCATCAAAAGTTATTCGGCATCGTGCAGGGAGGAATGTACGAAGAGTTGCGTCTGTACTCGTTACAGACTCTAAAAGAGATGGGTTTTCATGGATACGCCATCGGCGGTTTGTCGGTGGGTGAACCTAAGGAAGATTTTTATCGAATTGTCAGTTTTCTCGGTCCGAAGTTGCCTCAGCAACAACCAAGATACTTAATGGGGGTTGGTAAACCTTTAGATTTATTGTTTGCCATTCGTGCGGGAATGGATATGTTTGACTGCGTTTTACCTACCCGAAATGCGCGCAATGGCCAGCTTTTTACTCATAGAGGAGTTGTCAATATTCGAAATAGTCGATATCGACAAGCAGATACGCCTCTGGATGATAAGTGCGGATGCTACACTTGTCGGAACTTTTCACTCGCTTATCTGCATCATTTGGATAAGTGTCGCGAGATATTAGGGGCCCATCTATGCACGCTCCACAATTTATACTTCTATCATGAACTGATGCAGCAAGTACGTGAAGCCATAGAACAGAATTCATTTGACGCTTATTATCAACAAGTCAAAGATCACTATTCTTCCGATTAGTAGTTTTAAAAATAGAAAGTTAAAAATAGTCACATAACATACTAGTTAGAAGGTTAAATAACAGGTCTGCTAGAAGCCTGGTTTTCCATATGGGCGGTCAAATTATAATCTAACTTTAGACGTCTCGTTGCCGATAGTTTCATTTAAGACACCTTAATAAATAAAAATTAGAGATATAAATCGAGCATAATTTGAGTCACTGGTGTTGTTGCCTTTTAAGAGCGCACAACCCTTTTTTCATACATCATATCAGGGTAGATCCAACATACGCAGGATGCGAGGATGACACTATGAGGTTATGTTATGGCGCTCAATCCTCATCAAGCGAGTGAGCTATCGCCTTCAAAACGGCTGGAATTTGGTACTGCATTTCAGTCCTCCACCATGTTGGTGGCAATCTTCGATTGTCAAGCCAGGTTTTTTACTGCCAATGAAGTGTGGTATCGCACCTTGCACAGGCCGCTGAATGAACAATGGGAAGGCACGATATATGACTTTTTTGATTCAAAATATGCACCGACCCTTGAGAGTTCCTTGCATAAGGTGGCTAAGGGGCAAGTAGAACATCTGAGTTTAAATTTCACCGCTGGGTTCTGTGACTATAGTCCTTTAGATTTCATTTTATCTCCTCTGTATCAGGATGGATGTTTTTACGGCTATCATCTCAGTGTGCCGCTGCCGGCGGATGTGGGTAAAAGTGAAGTTGCCTTTAATAGCAACTATGTTCAGCAAACCTTCGAACAGGTCGACGAGGCAATCCTGATTACCAATGCCGGCGGATACATTATCTACACCAATCCGGTGGCCGATCGTATGTTTGGAATGGGTACAGGCGCACATATTGGTAAGCCAGTGGATGAGGTGCTGCAAAGATCAAAGGATAACGGTTGGTATGGTCACAACCATCGAGACGATGCGATGGCGACTACATTAGGTTTGCAATATGGTCGCAGGGACGGAACTGTCAAAGAAGTGCGCGCGATTAGAGTGCCAGTCTATGACAACCAAGACCAAGAGCGTGGCTATATTTTTATTGTTCATAACGGACACAAGAGCCTGGAGATTGCTGAAAGTCTGAGCTATCAGGCGTCTCACGATACTTTGACCGGACTCGCCAATCGTAAGGAGCTAGAGCGCAATTTGACCCACGCCCTTGAAGCGGCAAAACATTTCGATAAATGCCATATATTGTGCTATCTCGATCTCGATCTATTCAAAGTCGTGAATGACAATTACAGCTATCGAGCGGGCGATGCATTGCTGTGCCAAGTCGCTCGCGAAATAGAAAGAGAGCTTCGTCGGTCAGATGTGGTGGCCAGAATTGGTGGCGACGAATTTGCCATTTTGTTAGTGGATTGTGATGAAAATTATGGTGTGGAAATAATCGAGAATATTCGTCAACGAATTAGAAATCTAAATTTCAATTGGGAATCTGTTTCTATTGACTGCACGTCGAGTGCCGGGTTGTTGGTGCTGGACTCTTGTACACCAAGTGTCTCAGCAGCACTATCGGCAGTGGACACGGCTTGCTCTATTGCCAAGGAGAAAGGTCGAAATCGAATACAACACTATCACCATGATGATAAGCGGCTGAAAAGAAAGAGTGGTGATATTAAATGGGTGGAGAAAATCCGCCACGCATTAGAAGAGCAGAGATTCCGGCTCTATTACCAATCCATCACTCCGATTCAAGATAAAACAAAATCTGAACGTGCAGAGATATTAGTAAGAATGGTAGATGGCTCTGGTCAGATTATTCCTCCTATTAATTTTATTCCTGCTGCAGAACGTTATAACTTAATGCATCAGATTGATCGATGGGTGCTGGAACAGACACTCAATTTTTGTGAAGTATTTAAATCAAGTTCTGCAATTGATCACATCAATACATTTTCTGTCAATATTTCAGGAGGTTCTTTGGCAGATGAAAAATTTATGGACTATATTTTCCATAGAATCAAAAGCAGTGCGGTGTCAGGTGAAAATATCTGCTTTGAAATTACCGAAACTTATGCGATTAACAACATTAACGATGCGCTGAAGTTTATTCACAAGCTAAAAGAACTTGGTTGTCGATTCGCATTAGACGACTTTGGTAGTGGCTACAGCTCCTTTTCTTATCTTAAGAATCTTCCCGTAGACTATCTCAAAATTGATGGCTGTTTTATTCGAGATTTAGTCACCAACCCTGTGGACTATGCGATGGTAGAGTCGATCCACAAAGTGGGTCAAGTGATGAACATCCAAACGGTTGCAGAATTTGTCGAAAATGAGCTTATCCTCAAAGCCATAACCGACATTGGAGTAGATTACGCACAAGGATATTGCGTTTCTAAACCGAAACCCCTATTCGAAGAGGACTGGGGACAATAATGGAAAAAATCATTTCAAATGACATCGCGCTAAATGATTCCTCCGGTTTAACAGACCCATTTGCCGTAGTCTGGATGCCCGCTGCCTCAGGCATCTATTGTCTCATGTTATTTTATTTAGTAGTGACTGCTAAATCGTTAGGCATGGCCAGTGCACCCATTGGTATCCTCGCGTTGCCAATTATCTGTTACGGCATCTTGTATGTCGTGCAGATGCTATTCTATCAACAAGTTCACAAGTGGGCCCACCGGTTAAATTATCCTTTGGTGGCTCTGTTTGGCTATTTTGTACATTTTTTCATTGCCCTTGCTTACTTATGGCTTGAAGGAGTGACTCTGTTTGTACTTTGTATATTTATCACTAGTTTGATAGCCAGTCTAGGCTATCTTGGATTTCAGTTTGGCTCTCTGACCTCCATCGTTTTAGGGGTGGGGCCGCTCGCCGCAGGCATGGTTGTTTATTTGCTCACTGCTGAAGAAGTGTTGATGCCGGGTAATGAAGTACCCGTTTTGTTCTTGGCAATCGGCATATTGTTGGTTCTAAGCTATTCTGTGATCAATCAAATCAATCGTAGTAAACGAATCGAATTTGAGCAATTAATACAAAAACAGAAGCATGGACATCAATTAGTGGCACAACGCAACGCAGAGATCATTGAGCAAGGCCAGCGCCTGTATGAGGCCAATGAACAGTTAAAACGCTTGTCTATGGTAGATGGATTGACAGATATAGCGAATCGGCGTCGATTCGATGAGTTCTTGGAAGTGGAGTGGCGGCGGGCTGAGACTGAGTTGACTCCAGGTCGGCGTGCGCAACAAAAGCAGTTTTCAGATCATGCCAATCTGTCGCTGATTTTAATCGATGTGGATCACTTCAAAGCCTACAATGATACTTACGGACATATTCGTGGTGACGAAGTTTTACAAAAAATTGCAGCGGCCATTAGCGCGGCAGCGGTGCGGCCAAGCGATTTAACGGCCAGGTATGGTGGCGAAGAATTCGTGGTGGTGTTGCCCCACACCGGCCCCTCTGCGGCATTCCATGTGGCCGAGCGCATACGAAAGGCAGTGTCATCATTAAGTATCGAGAACCGTTCTAGTCACACCAGTCCCAATATATCTGTGTCCCTCGGTGTTGCGGATATGGTCAGTGCGAATGCGCGCACAGCCACTGAATTGATTGATTGTTGTGATATCGCGCTCTATCAGGCGAAGAGTGCGGGTAGAAATCGCACTCTCATTTATCGAGACGATGGCGACCCATCCGAGCAATAGCCAAAAATTTACCTTAGCCTCCCCAGGTGACACCTAGACCGGAATATGTTTCGACACCCTCCGCTTTTTGGAACGGCACCGAAACACCCTGGTGATTTAGACGGTGATTCCGATAACAGAATAGTGGCCTGGGAAAATAAAATGAAAAAATCACACAAACCTGCTCTTCAAGCATTAGAGGTTGCTGCTAAAAGGAAACATAGGCATGCCTATCGCGCCGCGCTTATGGGCGGGGCATGTTGGCTGTTGGTGCCCTGTATCACATGGCTAACCAATGGCTTGGGATTCAGTCACATCGATTTTTCGCAGATCGCACTCTATTGTGCTGTCGGCTTTTTGATTGCCGTTTGCCAGTATTCCATATTTAAGTATATCTACCGTACCAAGCCAAACCGAGATTATCGCCTGTTAAGTCTGTCCGCCATAGGCGCGCACCTTTTGATGGTGATTCCAATGATTTCCATCGATGCTTTTTCGATGTGGACCATTTTGCTCATTACCGCAGGCTTACCCCTCTGTTACGCATTTTTCGGTATTCACTTCGGTTTCGCCATCTCCTGTCTGTTAGGTTGGACATTGATTTTAATTGCCGAGCAAATCTATCATTTAATACCTCACACAGAGATGACGGTAGATGCGGCGACATTTGAACTGTTTTTTTCCACCTGGCTCTGTATGACTGTGGTGGGTGCTCTGGTGAATGGGGTGCACAAAAAACGCAAACGCTTAATGGTGCAATGGGCGCGAGCGCAGCAAGAGACTACGCGGATATTGGAAGTGAGGAATCGTGAATTTGATTTGCAGACGGAAGCCTTACGTAGGGTAAATGAGCAGTTGCATCAAAAAACCATGGTGGATGCACTGACACAGTTAGCCAACCGACGCCGATTTGACGACTACCTACAGTCAGAATTCTCACGAATTGGGTTGAGTGGTACAGATTTAGAAAGACGAGAAGAGACGGGCGGGGATCTCTCAGTGATCTTAATCGATGTAGATTTCTTTAAATCCTATAACGACACTTATGGCCATGTTCAAGGGGATGAGTGTTTGAAACAGGTTGCGAATTTGATTCAATCGATTCCCAATCGACCTGCTGATTTAATTGCCCGATATGGTGGAGAAGAGTTTGTGGTGGTGATGCCAGATACGGATATTCATGGTGCGTTGAAAATGGCGGAACGCATTCGAGATACAGTGGAGAGCGCGAGGATCCCGCACCGATCCTCTGCAAGAGCCTCTCACATCACTGTGAGTATTGGTGTGGCAGAAATGAACTATAGTGGGGTGCGTACGGTGTCCGCGCTTTTAGCTCACGCCGACGCGGCTTTGTATCAAGCCAAATCCAGGGGACGAAACCAAGTGGTGTGTGACCAGCCCGCGGGACACCCAACGCAGCGGCAAATTCCTGATAAACGCAGCGAATTTAACTAACTATTCCATTCTGAGAATACTCAATATCCATTTCACTGGCCTCAGACTGCATCTAATGAAAGTTGTTGTGGCATAATATCGGCAAATTTGGATTCTCTGAGCACATTTAGGCCATAAAAAGGAAAAGGGATGAGTTGGTTCATATCAGATGCGTGGGCGCAATCACCGCCGGCTGGAGGCATGGCGGAAGGGTTTTTGGGGTTGGCGCCATTAATTTTACTCTTCGTGGTGTTCTATTTTTTGTTAATTCGACCGCAGCAGAAACGGCAAAAAGAACACAGAGAAATGGTGGCAGCCCTGGAAAAGGGCGATGAAATCGTGACCAACGGTGGTCTATTGGCAAAGGTGCTTAAAGTAGGAGACCATTTTGTTGTAGTAGAAGCAGGGAAAGGGATAGAGCTTCGAATCCAACGCCAATCGGTAGCCAGTATCGTTCCCAAAGGCACTATCAAAGCCCAAGCTTCCAACTGAGGCATATTATAGATGAATCACTATTCTTGGTGGACTTACCTCCTTGTTGCATGCGTTCTACTATTTGGTGCCATTTATGCCGCGCCTAACTTATTCGGCGAAGATCCCGCGATCCAGCTGTCTGCTAAACGGGGCGCGACAGTGGATATCGACGTGCTGGATGAGACAGAAAAGGTGTTGGCGGCCAATCAGTTTGCCTATAAATCCGCTGTACTGGAAGAAAACAGAATTTTAATTCGCTTTATGGATCTAGAGAGCCAATTAAAAGCACAGGATCTGTTGCAGACGCGTTTTCCAGAGATGACTACCGCATTAAATCTGGCACCCAGTACGCCCACTTGGCTACGTTCTCTCGGTGCCGCACCTATGTATCTGGGATTAGATCTCAGAGGTGGTGTGCATTTTCTTATGGAAGTAGACATGGATGCCGCGGTAGCGCAATCAGTCGAACGTTTTGAAGCGGGGTTGAGGACCTCATTGCGGGAGAATAAGTTTCGCTACAGCTCCTTCAAGACCGCACGGGACGGTAGCATGGTGATTGCCTTCGATGCCGAGGAGACGCGAGAGGCGGCCTATAAACTGTTAGCTGGCGAGCTGAACGAGTTGCGTTTTAGTCGCGATGAAGAGGCGGGTGCTTTTATCATTCGCGTAGACATTGAAGAGACCACTATCGCCGAAATCAAAGATTTTGCCCTGAAACAAAATATCATTACTTTAAGAAATCGCATCAATGAATTGGGTGTGGCGGAGCCGGTTATTCAGCAACAGGGTAAAGAGCGTATCGTGGTTCAATTACCTGGTGTACAAGATACCGCTCGTGCTAAAGAGATTATTGGTGCGACGGCCACTTTAGAATTTCGCTTAGTGGATTTGGATGCGGATGTTGCCACCGCTCGGGCCTCTGGTGCCAGAAGTCGTTTGTACAAAGACCGACAAGGTAGAGAATATCTTCTGAAGCGTCAGGTGATCTTAAAAGGGGAATCGATTACCAATGCAGCATCCGGTTTCGATAATGAGACCGGTCAACCATTGGTTCATATTAATATCGACGGCAAAGGTTCTCGGCTATTTAGTAAAGTCACCGGAGAGAACATAGGCAAACCACTCTCTGTAGTGTTTATTGAGAACAAAGTCGAGACCATAGAGCGTGGTGGCAAACTCATCAAGAAAAAAAGTCAGGTGAGGGAGATCATTAATGTCGCCACCATTCGCGACCAGTTGGGTCGGCGATTTCAGATCACTGGACTGGATAGTCCTGCGGAGGCGAGGGATCTGGCCTTGCTATTACGCGCAGGCTCCTTAGCGGCGCCAATTGAAATTGTGGAAGAGCGTACGGTGGGGCCCAGTTTAGGACAACAAAATATTGACCAAGGGTTCCTCTCGGTCATTGTGGGTTTTGTGCTGGTATTGGTGCTGATGGTGGGCCGTTATCGCATGTTCGGTCTGTTCGCTAACGTTGCTTTAACGTTGAATTTAGTGTTGATAGTGGCTGTGCTCTCTCTCTTGCAGGCCACTTTAACATTACCGGGGATAGCGGGCATCGTACTCACGGTCGGCATGGCGGTAGACGCCAATGTGCTTATCTTTGAGCGAATTCGTGAGGAGCTGGCCCTAGGCAATAGCCCGCAGGCGAGTATTCACGCCGGTTATGAAAAAGCGTTTTCCTCTATTTTGGATGCGAATGTCACTACCTTGATTGCAGCTTTGGTGTTGTTTAGTTTTGGTACCGGTCCAGTGAAAGGTTTTGCGATTACTCTGTCCATTGGGATCTTAACTTCAATGTTTACCGCCATTATCGGTACCAGAGCATTGGTAAACGCATTGTATGGGGGTAAACGATTGCAGCGAGTGGCAATCGGGGGAGGCACTAATGGCTAAATCAATTCTGGATGTACGCTACGACTTTATGGGCCAGCGCCGCCGGGCGATGTTTTTTTCCGCTTTAATGATTGTGTTAGCGGTAGGCGCCATGGGGGTGAGAGGGTTTAATTTCGGTCTCGATTTTACTGGCGGCACCTTGATAGAAGTGGGCTATGAATCTGCAACAGATTTAAATGAGATTAGGCGAATATTGGCCGATTCTCAATATTCCGGTGCTGTCGTTCAGCACTTTGGTAGCGCGAGAGAGGTTTTGATTCGCTTGCCTGTGCAGGCAGAGAGCACGGGTGCAGAAATAAGCAGCGAGATCATGCGTGCTTTGAGCACTCACAGTGAATCGACTCCTGAAATGCGACGGGTTGAGTTTGTCGGCCCTCAGGTGGGACAGGAGCTGAGTGAAAAAGGCGGCTTGGCATTACTGTATGCTTTAGGCGGAATTTTGCTCTATGTCTCGGTACGTTTCGAAAAGCGTTTTGCTTTGGGCGCAGTGGCCGCATTGGTCCATGATGTGTTGATCACGCTGGGGTTCTTCGCGCTGTTTCAAATTGAGTTTGATATCACGGTGATCGCAGCGGTATTGGCTGTAATTGGCTACTCATTGAACGACACCATTGTGGTATTTGACCGCATACGAGAAAATTTCAGGCGTATTCGTAAAGGCACACCGGTAGAAATATTAAACGTCTCTCTCAACCATACCATTAGCAGAACTCTGGTCACATCCTTAACCACCTTGGTGGTATTGATTGCATTGCTGTTATTTGGTGGTGAGTTGATCCGCGCGTTTGCTAGTGCGTTAATCATTGGCGTGTTGATTGGTACCTATTCCTCGATATTTATTGCCAGCACCACTGCACTCGCATTGGGTATCAGTAAGGCTGATCTGATGCCAGTGGAAAAGGAAGGGGTATCGGAAGGGCCCTAAAAGGCATCTGTTCGCTTGCCGCCGTAGATGAGAGACAGGCTCTATTTCTTTAGCTTGGTTTTCACTTTTATGATTTCAAAGTCCATTCTATCGGTATAGGGTGACCAAAATTTGGTGAATGAAGCTAAATTGCTGACTACTCTGTTCATTTTATGACGGAGTTGGGTTAACTCATTTTTATCTTTATCGGTCATAGATCTTACTCCAATGATAGATCTTGATGCCTAGACCAGAAGCTAAGATTTCATGGACTCTCGCTTATGGAAGCATGAATTCAGAGCGGGCGCTCTTTTTATTTAAAGCAAATTGAATGCCGGTAAATGGTTATCGTTGGGTGAGGGACCAGAATTGTCCAGGCACCGTTAGCCATGATGTATATGCATACATAGTGGCTTGCTTCACTGGCGTGGTTTCGTGGGTTGGACGAGTAGTCTTAACTTGCTTGTTTGTGGTTTTTTGTTGTGCCATGGCAGACTCCGCTTCGACTCATATTGATATCAATATTTATCGGCATCAAGCCCGCTGCTGTGAAGCATGGCACCACATTCAGTTGGGGATTAAGGGATTCAGCGTTTTGAGTAGCTCTTTAAATACCTTCGGATTGCCTGCTACAAGATCCCCCGTTTTTAAGTAGCTTTCACCTCCCTTAAAATCTGCCGCCATGCCACCGGCTTCCTTAACCAGTAGCACGCCTGCTGCTAAGTCCCAGGGTTTGAGACCAAATTCCCAGAAACCGTCTAAGCGCCCGGCTGCCAAGTACGCCAGATCTAACGCCGCTGAGCCGCCCCGTCTGACACCGCTCGACTGTTTAAATACCGCCTTGAAAGTAGATAGATAGGTATCCAATACGTCCGGGTTCTTAAATGGAAATCCGGTGCCAAGTAGGGCACCTTTTAAATGGGAGATCTGGCTGACTCTAATTTTTCTGTCGTTGAGAGTGGCACCCTCTCCCCTGGAAGCAGTGAATAACTCCTGGCGCAGAGGATCATAGACCACACCCACCGTCAGGCGTCTTTGATGCAATAAGCCTATGGATACTGCAAATTGAGGATACCCATGGAGAAAATTAGTGGTGCCGTCCAAGGGATCGATGATCCATTGATATTCGTCTCCAGCATGGCTGGTGCCCTCTTCAGCAAGGATCCCATGTTGTGGGTAGGCGTGTCGAAGAATGGAGACGATCTCCTGTTCGCACTGGTGGTCGATGTTGGAAACAAAATCGTTACGACCCTTTTCGGAGATTGATAATTTGTCCGCATTGTCGGCGGCGCGCAGTATAATATTGCCGGCACGTCGTGCTGCACGAACTGCAATAGTGATCATTGGATGCATGGTTAAACTTCAAGGGGCTGCTTTGAATAGGCGCGTAGCATAGCAAATTTCCTCTGATTTGTTGTGGTGCTGATATATTTAATTCATGATCGCGGCCCCTTTTCAACGACGATGGAAAACACTCTTGAGTATGTTCGACCAAATAGATTTCGTTCTAGTGGAGACCAGCCATCCTGGCAATATTGGTTCTAGCGCGAGAGCGATGAAAACCATGGGGTTTAAAAACTTAACCCTGGTGGCGCCGAAGTCATTTCCAAACGCCGAAGCAGAGGCGCTTGCCAGCGGCGCGACCGATCTGTTGCAGGAGGCCCGAGTGGTGGCTAGTGTGGAGCAAGCGGTGGCGGCTGCTGATTGGGTAGTGGGTACAAGTGCTAGGGCTCGAGCGGTTTCCATCCCTACCTTAGATGCCCGTGAAGCCACACAACAAATGGCCGCCCGTGTGTGCGCCAAACATGGTCATGTTGCGATTTTATTTGGACCGGAGCGAACGGGGTTGACTAATCACTGTCTGGATCTATGTCATCAGTTGATCACTATTCCCACCAGCGAGACCTATGCTTCCCTCAATCTGGCAGCGACTGTGCAAATTGTGGCATATGAACTGCGGATGGCTATGCAAGAACCCAGTATGGTAGTCGAGGCTCCACAGCACCCCAGGGCAACTGCAGCGCAGATGGCGGACTATTACCAACACCTCGAGCAAGCATTGGTGGAATTCGATTTTTTGGATAGAACTAATCCTAAGTTGTTGATGCGTCGACTGCGGCGACTCTACAATCGAGCGCAGCCTGATGAAAGAGAATTAAATATTCTTCGAGGCATTCTAACTGCTGCACAATCATATAAAAAACAATAAGTAAAAACAGATATTGATAATAATAAGTAAAAACGTGTATCGAAAATAAACATCAAAATGGGGATGACGCTCGCCGGAAATACTTGACT
The DNA here is from genome assembly GCA_041940025.1 of Thiotrichaceae bacterium. Lineage (GTDB taxonomy): Bacteria > Pseudomonadota > Gammaproteobacteria > UBA5859 > UBA5859 > UBA5859. The sequence continues at coordinate 19,867 of JBGTSY010000006.1, forward strand.
AAATTACTCAGGAATAGCACAATAGCGCCGACTAATTCTTTAAGAGAGGGCGTGTGGCCATGCGATTAACTACTAAAGGTCGCTATGCAGTGACCGCGATGTTAGATCTAGCGATCCATGAACAGGATGGACCCATCACTCTGGCAGATATCTCTCGCCGCCAAGGCGTTTCGCTCTCTTATTTGGAACAACTTTTTTCCCGTTTGCGAAAAAATGAGTTGGTGCAAAGCGCCCGCGGTCCCGGAGGCGGATATCGTCTCGGCCGCCGTTCAGATCAAATCATGGTAGGGGATGTGATCCGGGCCATTGATGAGTCCATGGATGCCACCCGCTGTCGAGGTGGTGAAAATTGTCAAAACGGACAAATGTGTTTGACCCATCAGCTTTGGCAGGATTTGAGCAATCAAATATCCGATTTTCTCGATAGCATTAGTCTGCAATCGTTGATTCAAAACAGAGCGGTATTAGATGTCGCAGAACGCCAGGACTCGAGTAGTTCGAGTGATCAGGCGGGAGCGGCATAGGGGATCGCCAAGTGCAGAGGATCTATTTCGACAACAATGCCACCACGCCGCTAGATGAATCGGTAGTCGCGGCGATGCAACCCTATTTGCAGCAACATTTTGGCAATGCTTCCAGTCTGCATGAAGAAGGGCGGCGGGCAAAATTTGCCATCGAAACCGCGCGCCGACAATTAGCAGATCTGCTTGAGGTGGATGCCAGTCAGATCTTATTCACTAGCGGTGGTACAGAATCCAATAATCTCGCCTTAGAGCAGGCGAGACCATTGACACAGTTAGCAGTGAGCGCTATTGAGCATGAATCAGTGTTGCAAAAAGCGAAACAGTTATCTGCTCAAGGGCTAAAGTTGGTAACATTACCAGTGGATGGAGAGGGCAGCATTCACATGGGTGCATTGCAATCTTATCTAAGTCAAGGTGGCCAATTTGTTTCTGTGATGTTGGCCAACAACGAAATTGGTGTGATCCAAGATGTGTCCGCGATTTCCCGTTTGGTCATGGAAGCAGGGGGCGTGTTGCATACGGACGCGGTACAGGCGTTGGGTAAAATGCCGCTCAGGTTCACAGAAACAGGTGCGCATTTGATGAGTCTTTCCGCTCATAAGATCAATGGACCTAAGGGCATTGGCGCACTGGTTTTCGACAAATCTCACCTGACTGAACCTCTGATAGTAGGCGGTGGACATGAGCGTGGCTTCCGTGCGGGTACGGAAAACGTTGCGGCCATTGTGGGTTTTGGTGTTGCCGCGCAGTTAGTGAAAGAGACATTGGAACAACGAATCAATCAGATGAAGCAGCTGACTCAATATTTGATCAGTGAACTGGTGCAGTTGGAAGGGGTGAACCTGATAGCGCCCCGCGCAGACAAAATCCCCAACACTATTATGATATCGATTTCAGGTGTGACTGGAGAGGCGATGGTGTTGTCGTTGGATCAACAGGGGATAGCAGTTTCCAGTGGATCCGCCTGTGGCGCCAATCGACAGCAACCGAGCCATGTTTTATCGGCAATTGGCTTGCCTAAAGAGACGCACCAGCAAGTCGTGCGCATCAGTGTAGATGGGAAGAACACCTTGTCCGAGGTGAAACAATTTTGTCGCATTTTTGCTGCTCAGCTGGATAACCGTGCTCAGTTTGCAGATCTGGCTTGGTAAGAAGTAAATAGATGAGCCATAACGGAGTATAGAATGATACAGGCTACATATTTGGATTATGCCGCCACCACCCCAGTGGATCCCCGCGTGGCAAAGAAGATGATGCATTACCTCACTATGGAAGGTGAGTTTGGTAATCCCGCTTCTCGCTCACATTCATTTGGTTGGCACGCAGAGGAGGCGGTGGAAGAGGCAAGGCGTCATGTGGCGGCTTTGGTGAATTGCGATGCAAAAGAGATAGTTTGGACTTCCGGAGCCACTGAATCGGACAATTTGGCCATTAAAGGGGCCGCACATTTCTATCAGCGTAAAGGTAAACATATCATCACCTCTAAAACTGAGCACAAGGCGGTTTTGGACACCTGTCGTCAGCTAGAGCGGGAAGGATTTGAGGTCACATACCTGGAACCTTTACCCAGTGGCTTAATAGATTTGCAGCAACTTGAAAGCAGCCTGCGTGAAGACACCATCTTGGTTTCTATCATGCACGTGAACAATGAAATTGGAGTGGTTCAGGATATCGCTGCAATTGGTGAACTGACTCGTGACAAGGGCATTCTGTTTCATGTGGATGCTGCTCAGAGCGCTGGTAAAGTTGCCATTGATTTAGAAAATTTAAAAGTGGACTTGATGTCCTTTTCCGCCCACAAGATATATGGCCCTAAAGGCATGGGTGCCTTGTTTGTGAGACGCAAACCCCGAGTCAGACTTGAAGCGCAGATGCATGGTGGTGGTCATGAACGCGGCATGCGCTCCGGTACTTTGGCCACTCATCAAATTGTCGGCATGGGTGAGGCGTTTAGAATCGCTAAAGAAGAGATGAATGATGACCGTGAACGTATTCTAAAGCTCAGACAACGTTTACTTCGGGGTTTAGAAGACATTGAAGAAGTTTACATCAATGGAGACTTAGAACACGCCATCCCGGGTATTGTCAATATCAGTTTCAATTTCGTGGAGGGAGAGTCACTCATTATGTCCCTTAAGGGATTAGCAGTCTCTTCCGGTTCTGCATGTACTTCAGCGAGTTTAGAGCCTTCCTATGTGTTACGAGCCTTGGGTCGTGACGATGAGTTGGCCCACAGTTCGATTCGATTTTCCATAGGTCGATTTACGACAGACGCAGATATCGATTACACCATAGAGATAGTTCGTAAAAGTATTACCAGATTGCGAGAACTATCCCCATTATGGGAAATGCATCAGCAAGGCATCGATCTGTCTAAAGTGGAGTGGAATGCGCACTAACGATACAGAACTTAAGTTTTAACAGGAGTGATAAATCATGGCTTATAGCGAAAAGGTGTTGGACCATTATGAGAATCCACGAAATGTGGGTAGCTTTGAAGACGATGAGTCGGTAGGGACTGGCATGGTCGGTGCGCCCGCATGTGGTGATGTGATGAAGTTGCAAATCAAAGTGAATGAGTCGGGAGTCATAGAAGATGCACGATTCAAGACTTATGGTTGTGGTTCTGCCATTGCGTCAAGCTCCTTAGCCACAGAATGGTTAAAAGGACGCACACTGGATCAAGCCACCTCTATCAAGAACAAAGAGATTGCAGAAGAGTTAGCACTGCCGCCGGTAAAAATCCATTGTTCTGTTCTTGCGGAAGACGCGATTAAAGCAGCGATTAGTGATTACGAAAAGAAACACAGCGACGCCGCAGCAGACAAAAAGGCTGGTTAAATCCAGCAGTGAATGTAAGTGGAGAACCTAAGTGATTGGTCTAACTGAAGTCGCAGCGGATAGGATGCGAACATTCTTAAAGAACAGAGGCAAAGGTATTGGCGTCCGTGTCGCCGTGCGCACCACTGGCTGTTCTGGGTTGGCGTATGTGATTGAGTTTGTCGATGAGTTGCAGTCAGATGATGTGACGTTCGAAGATCGCGGTGTGACCCTGGTTGTGGATAAAAAAAGCCTGCTTTACCTCGACGGATCGACTTTAGATTTCACCAAGGAAGGATTGAACGAGGGTTTTAAATTCAACAACCCCAATGAAAAAGAGACTTGCGGGTGTGGCGAAAGTTTTACCGTATAAATGGGTCACGTCTCGGTATTCTGCGCGTAAAGAATGGTGCCATCCTCTGTCAATTACTTTGAGTTATTTCAACTCCCGGCTGAATTTTCGCTGGATTTGGTTGATCTGAAAAAACGTTATTTACGGCTGCAGTCTGTGGTTCATCCGGATAAGCAGGCTCACCGCAGCGATCGAGAGAGGCGACTCGCATTACAGCATGCGACTCAAATCAATGACGCCTACCAAACTTTAAAATCGCCACTACTCAGAGCCAAGTATTTACTGGAGCTAAATTTGGGTGACGTGGATTGGCATCAGAGTAGCGAGTTATCCAAATCGTTCTTAGCAGAGCAGATAGAGTGGCGTGAAGCGATCGCCGAGGCAAATTCTGGGTCAGAGTTTCAAACATTGAGAGAGCGAATCACTGAGCAATGCCAACAGTTGGAATCAGAATTAACGCAGCAATTTGAGTTGGCAGAAATTGCGCGAGAATCAGTTATTGCCACTATTAATCAGTTACAATTTATGAACAAACTCTTAGAGGAAGTTCGGCTACGCGCCGATACCGCTTAGGCTTCCTGAATTAAAGATCAATTGAATATTTGACCGATGGCTTTATTACACATATCTGAACCCGGTGCAGCACCGGCACCGCACCAACATAAACGAGCAGTGGGCATCGATTTAGGCACCACCTACTCGCTTGTGGCAACGGTGCAGAGTGGTCAAGCGAAAATAATAGAAGATGAATCCGGTCGATCATTACTGCCTTCAGTGGTTCATTTTAGTCCGAATGGTGTCTCAGTGGGTTATCCGGCTATCTCTTTGGGAGAAGAGGATCCGTTGAATTGTATCTTCTCAGTCAAGCGATTCATGGGACGGGGTACGGCTGACATCAATAGAGTGAAAGATAGTTTGCCGTTTAAATTGGGCGAAGCAAAAGCAGACTCATTGGTTCCAGTGATTGAGACCGCATGTGGGCCAAAGACAGCTGTGGAAGTCTCCAGTTCAATATTGGGTCGCTTAAAGACACGGGCGGAATTGGCGCTGGCAGGTGACATTGAGGGCGCTGTGATCACCGTCCCCGCTTATTTTGATGAAGCGCAACGTCAAGCCACGAAAGATGCTGCTCGCTTAGCAGGGATCCCGGTATTGAGGCTTCTAAGCGAGCCCACGGCTGCCGCCATCGCATACGGCTTGGATCGCCGTGAAGACAGTACAGTGGCAGTGTTTGACTTAGGAGGCGGTACTTTTGATATCTCTATATTGCATTTGCAAAGCGGGATCTTTGAAGTGATTGCAGTAGGTGGGGATGCCCATCTAGGCGGTGACGACTGTGATCGCTGCATTGCCGATTGGATTTTAGAGTCCGCAGCAATCGATTCTTTGGCGGAGACTGAAGTGGGCGGTCTGTTGGCGGTAGCCAAACGAGCAAAAGAGCAGCTGACACATCAGACTGAAGTCCAGATCCTCTGGCAGTCTGAATCACGGGGTGACCTCAGTTTCACTCTGTCTCGTGTGCAGTTTGAAACCTTGATCCAGCCATTGGTAGAAAGAGCGGTTCAGGTGTGTCGACAGACTTTAAATCAAGCTCAACTGACCGTGGAAGAGATAGCGCAAGTAGTATTGGTTGGCGGCGCCACCCGCATACCGCTAGTACAGCAAGCCGTCGCGGACTGTTTTAACAAGACACCTTTAACGGATCTTGACCCGGATACAGTGGTGGCTTTGGGTGCCGCAACTCAAGCGGATGTGTTAATTGGTAATCAGCCGGAAACGGATCTACTGCTTTTGGATGTGGTGCCTTTGTCCCTGGGTATTGAAACCATGGGTGGGTTGGTGGAGAAGATTATCCCCCGCAACGCCACACTACCGATTGCCAAGGCGCAACAATTTACCACTTATAAAGATGGCCAAACCGCATTTGCTTTACACGTGGTTCAAGGTGAACGAGAGTTGGCGGATGAATGTCGGTCCCTTGCTAAGTTTATACTGCACGGCATCCCGCCCATGACCGCAGGCGCGGCGAGGATAGAAGTGCGTTTTGAATTGGATGCAGATGGCTTATTGCAGGTGAGTGCTCGGGAACTGAGTACAGGGGTAGAGAACCGGGTGGAGGTGAAGCCTTCCTATGGATTGACGGATGTGGATATTGAAACCATGTTACGGGAGTCTATCGACCAAGGAGAGCAAGATATACAGCTTCGCCAGTTGCGAGAGTCACAAGTGGACGGTCAACGTTTGTTGGAAGCCTTGACGGCGGCGCTTGGTGAAGATGGCGATGCATTGCTGAGTAAAGAGGAAAGAGAGGCTTTAGAAAATGCCATGCAGGATCTAGAGCAAGTGTTGGCCCAGAATTCTCGTGGTGCCATCCAGCAATCGATGGAAGCATTGGAGGAGTTATCCCATCCTTTTGCCGCGCGAAGAATGAATCATGCGGTCAGTGAGGCCTTAAGTGGCCACAGGCTAGAAGAGTTTAAGGACAACTAAATGCCAAAGATTGTATTTTTGCCCCATGAAGATCTTTGTCCCGAAGGCGAAGTGATAGATGCGGAGAATGGACAAAGTATTTGTGAGGCCGCTTTAGAACATGGTCTCCAGATTGAACATGCTTGTGAAATGTCTTGTGCGTGCACCACCTGTCACGTCATCGTGCGTGAGGGATTTGATTCATTGGCTGAGGCAGATGAGTTAGAAGAAGATCTGCTAGACAAGGCTTGGGGTTTGGAGCCTGAATCCCGCTTGAGTTGCCAGGCGTTGGTGGCGGAGGAAGATTTAATAGTTGAAATTCCGAAATACACCATCAATATGGTGTCTGAAAATCATTAGTAGAGTTGATTATGAAGTGGTTAGATACCCTGGATATTGCCATTGCCTTGGATGAAGCCCATCCTGATGTGGATCCTCAGTATGTGCGTTTCACCGATTTAAAGCAGTGGATCTGTGCGCTCACGGATTTTCACGACGCACCTGACGGTTGCAACGAACGCATTCTTGAGGCGATTCAAATGGCTTGGTTGGATGAAAGAGACTAAGAGACAATTGCTTCCTTACTAAGCGTGATATTCTATCGGCGCACACGTATAATTCTCGGCATTTTTAGAATCCCTTTTTTGGAGAAATTTCATGGCGGTAGAACGAACTCTATCCATAATCAAACCTGACGGTGTGGCGAAGAATATTATTGGTAAAATTTATTCTCGTTTCGAGACCTCTGATCTACAAGTGGTGGCCGCTAAAATGGTGCACTTGAGCAAACAGCAAGCGGAGGAATTCTACGGTGTACACAAGGAGCGTCCATTTTTTGACGATTTAGTGTCCTTTATGACCTCTGGACCTATTATGGTTCAGGTGCTCGAAGGAGAGTCCGCAATTACGAAAAACCGCGAGATTATGGGGGCCACCAATCCCAAGGAAGCCGCCTCAGGTACTATTCGTGCGGATTTTGCAGAAACTGTGGATGAAAATATCGTGCATGGTTCTGATGCAGCCGAAACGGCGGCGCAGGAGATCTCTTTTTTCTTCGGTGAAGACGGCGTTTGTCCGCGCACCCGATAAGCTTGCGAGTTGGGTGTGACGCATAATTTGCTTGGCATTAGCCAGCCTCAGTTGGAGCTGTTTTTTTCACGCTTGGAGGAAAAACCCTTTCGCGCCAGGCAGCTCATGAAGTGGATCTATCGCCAAGAAGCGACAGATTTCGAGACCATGACCGATCTCAGCACGTCACTGCGCGGCCGGCTGGCACAATGTGCCATCATACAGCCGCCCAAAATTGTCCATCAGCATCTCTCCGCAGACGGCACCTACAAATGGTTGGTGGAGTTAGAAGATGGTAATCGGATCGAGACGGTTTATATTCCAGAAGATCGACGCGGCACACTGTGCATCTCTTCTCAAGTGGGCTGCTCTTTGGACTGTGCTTTCTGTTCCACCGGTAAGCAAGGTTATAGTCGCCATTTGCGGGCGGATGAGATCATCGGTCAGTTATATCTGGCGTATCAGGCGTTGAATCAGATCACGCCCGACTCTGCGCGTCGATTGATTACCAATGTGGTATTGATGGGTATGGGAGAGCCCTTGCTCAATCTCGATCAGGTATTGCCTTGTTTAGAGCTGATGACCAATCAACTTGCTTATGGCCTATCTAGACGCCGCGTCACTGTGAGTACAGCAGGTGTGATCCCAGGCATCGAACGACTCGCTGAGACACAACCAGTGAGTTTGGCCGTCTCTTTGCACGCACCTAATGATGAACTCAGAAGCCAGCTGGTACCGATCAATAAAAAATATCCAATAGAAAAGTTGATGGCTGCATGTCAAAGTTATAGTCAATTAGGTCCAAGACAAAAAATAACGTTTGAATATGTGCTATTAAAGGGTATAAATGATACACCCCAGTGTGGCAGGCAATTAATCGAACTGATGAAACAAGTCCCCTCCAAGGTCAATCTGATTCCTTTTAATTCGTTTCCGAATTCCGGATTTGAAAGACCGTCGAAAAAAGAGGTGTCACGATTCTTCTCGCAGCTAAATGGCGCGGGGGTACTCACCACAGTACGTCGTACCAGAGGGGATGACATAGATGCAGCCTGTGGCCAGTTGGTTGGCAATTTTAGGGATCGCACACGTCGAAGCGATAAATACCTGCAGATCCAGCAAGGATAGCCAGTATGAAAAGAGGATTACGACAACTATTAACTATCCCGTTGCTGATTTGTCTTGTGGCGTGTGCCAGCCTGACCACAGGCGACAAACTCAGCTCGCAGAAGAAACGGGAAGTCGCGGAACTCAATGCGCAGCTAGGTAGTCAATACCTCATTCAGGGGAAATACGAGCAGGCGGAAAAGAAATTCCTTAAAGCACTGGAGTTCGGACCAAAGCTAGCACCTGCCCGCGTCGGATTAGGAATGGTGTACGAACAGCAGGGAAAGGTGCTACTCGCAGAAGAGAATTACCAATTAGCATTAAAGCTAGCTCCGAAGGATCCCGATACGTTGAACAACTACGGTACTTTTTTGTGCCGCAACGGTAGGATTTCAGAGGCAGAACAGTATTTTCTTGCCGTGGCACAATCGCCGAAAAATGCCCATCCCGAGCGTGCCTATGAAAATGCTGGGATCTGTTATCTAAGGGTGCCGAACTATACAAAATCAGAGACTTATCTGCGCCTGGCGTTAAAGGAGTCGCCCGAGTTACCACAAGCGCTTTTTTCTATGGCCAGGATCAGTCTCGAAACTGAAAATTATATTAAAGCCCGAGGATATTTAAGGCAATATCATGAGCTTAACGGGCAAAGTGCACAAAGTTTGCAATTGGCAATCGAAATAGAAGAAAGATTTGGCGTAGAGGATCAGGCCAATTTATACCGGACACTATTACTTCAGAAATTCCCAGATTCGGAGCCAGCACGTACATTACGAGCTATCCAATCAATAGGAGGATGATTTAGGTGGAGCAGGATACTCCAAACATCTCACAATCCCCGGGACAAATCTTGTGTCAGAGAAGACGCTTGCTGGGCTTGTCACAATATCATGTTGCCTTGGAGTTGAAGCTCCCGGTTGACGTCATTTCATCTATTGAAGAAGATGATTTTTCCTACTTTTCTGCCGATCTGTATGTTCGCGGTCAACTGCTTAATTATGCTGCCTTGTTGGAGCTGCCCAGTGACGAGATTTTACTCGCCTGGCAGCAAATCAGAACTCGTCAGCTGTGGCATCCAAGCGCAGCAGCCTTGCCAGTTTCTCACCCTAGCTTACCTCAGGCGGATGCAGTGAGTTCCAGTTGGTCTGTGCGATTGGTCAGTTATGCAATCGGTATCATCGCATTTTCTTTGACCTTTCTCTGGTGGCAAGAACAGCAGCCCTGGCCATTAGCCTCGGAAGGAGAGCGATTGATGGCGGCTATCTTAGAACAGGAAAGTATCTTGGCTGCTGACAAATTGGAGCGAGAGCTAGAATTTGTCGGTCTGTTAGAAAAATACGCAATGGTGGAAATATCGCAACCGAATCCCAATGTCGCCAGCGAGTCTGATGTAAAAAGTACTGAAGAGACCAGTCTATCGGTTTCAGTTGAGTCTGCTGACGACGGTGGATCTGTACGCGTGGTCGAAACAAAACAGATGCCGCTACTCTCAAGTAGCATCAGACTGTCGGAATTGCCAAGTAGGGTGGCCAATCAATTCGATATTGATAGTGTGAGCGCCACACTTAATTTTGACGAAGCATCTTGGGTGGAGGTGGTCGACGGTACGGGCGAACGTCTCATGTATGAACTGGTGGATGCTGGCAATAAAATCGTTGTTCGAGGCTATCCACCCTACAATATTCACTTAGGCAATGCGGCCGGTGTCACGGTGGAATACGATGGCGAGATCTTTGATCACTCGAAGTACATCCGCCATCGCACCGCGCGATTTCAACTGGGTGCGGTGGATATAGTCGGCAAGAAATCTTAAACTCCCTTCTCTTATCTAATTAAGACTAGACTGGTTATGGCTAAAAGCTGTTTGCTTGCTGTGATTCATTGCACAAAGCGGTGGATAGTAAATGAAAAGGTGGTGTTGTGAGTGGTAAATTGCAGTCAGTACGCGGCATGCGCGATATTTTGCCGGAGCAGAGCCTCGTTTGGCAGCATCTGGAACAGCACATATTCAATTGTGCACAGCAATATGGATATCAAGAGATCCGTCTGCCACTGTTGGAGAAAACAGAGCTTTTCAAACGTTCCATAGGTGAGATTACCGATATCGTTGAGAAAGAGATGTACACCTTTGAGGATCGCAATGGTGACTCACTCTCATTACGACCGGAGGGTACGGCGAGCTGTGTGCGTGCCACTTTGCAACATGGAATGTTGCATCATCAAATCCAGCGCTTATTTTATTTGGGGCCGATGTTCCGACACGAACGTCCGCAAAAGGGACGGTATCGTCAGTTTTCACAAGTGGGGTTCGAAACCTTCGGTATCGCGAATGCTTTGATAGATGCAGAGCTGATTTTTCTTTCTGCTCGATTATGGCGTAGTCTTGGGTTGGCGGATAGAGTCACACTTCAGATTAATTCATTGGGTACTAACGAAGAGCGTGCGACTTATCGTTCTCAGTTGGTGAGTTATTTTAAACAACATCAATCAGAACTCGATGACGAAAGCATGCGTCGATTAACGACTAACCCATTGCGAATTTTGGATTCTAAAAATCCGGATATGGCAGCACTCATTGCCTCGGCGCCTAGTTTGTTAGATGCGCAGGGTGGGGAATCCTTGGGCCATTTTCAACAGCTTCGCGACTGTTTGGATCGGGCCGAGATCCAATATAGCGTTAACCCTTGTTTGGTGCGCGGGTTAGACTATTATTGTCACACTGTGTTTGAATGGGTGACTGACGATCTTGGCGCTCAGGGGACAATTTGTGCCGGTGGCCGTTACGATGGTCTGGTGACTCAGCTCGGTGGTCGGCCCACACCTGCCAGTGGCATGGCGATGGGATTAGATCGGATTGTAGAGATGTTAATCGAGCAGTCCCTGGTGCCTGCCGCTCAGACAGCAGATCTTTATATAGTGGCTCTGGGAGATCACGCTCTAAATGCAAGTTTGCTACTTGCAGAAGAGCTTAGAGATCACCTGCCTCTATTGAGGATTGTGCATCCCGGAGTGGCAAGCGGGGCAAAAGCCCAATTTAAAAAAGCAGATCAATCGGGAGCAGCATTGGCCCTCATTTTGGGCGATGCGGAGATCGAAACAGAACAGGTGGCAGTGAAATTCTTAAAGTCTTCTGAAGCACAAAAGAGTTTGCCACAAATAGAACTAGTCACCTTTTTAACCAATTATTTTAACGGCGGACCAAGTTAAAGAAAAAATGGGATTGTTGATGTGAATGCCTACACCACTGACGAGCAACAAGTAGAAGAATTAAAAAACTGGTTTAAGGAAAACGGAACCCCACTACTTTTTGTGGGTGCCGTTCTGTTATTGGGTTTAAGTGGTTGGCGATATTATCAAAGCAGTCAAGAGACGAACGCGCAACAAGCCGCTACAGTGTATTTCCAGATGATGACAATGATGCAAACAGATAAAGAGTTGGCGGATGCACAGGCTAGGAGTTTAATCGATCAATTTCCAAATACACCTTATCGCGATCTGGCTGCATTGAGTTTGGCGAAATTGGCGGTGGATGAAAAAAGGTATGATGAAGCAAAATTACACTTGCAATGGCTTGTTGAACATTCCAAACAGAAAGCGATCCCGGACGTGGCTCGCCTTCGACTGGTCTATGTATTCATGGCAGAAGAAGAGTGGCAGGCGGCACTGGACTTGTTAGAGAACCCCGTTGTTGGGGAGAGTTTTGCTGCCCTTTATTTGGAAACCAAAGGGGATATCCATTTGCAGTTGCAACAATCTAATCAGGCTATTGCCAGCTTCCAGCAGGCGTTAGAAAAAGAGATCACTCCGTCGGCCAGTCAACGAATTGAACGCAAACTAGAAGATCTGGGCATGGCTTCCGATGTGAAACAAGGCGATGCACTTCCGCAGATCGATATTTCCCCGACACCATAAAGGCGTAGTGATGTCACAAATCAGACTGTTATTAGTTGCTATTTTGACTTCTTTTTTGCTGGCTTGTGCCAGTGATGTGCCCCCTGATCTGTTGGAAGAGCCGAAAGAGCTCACCGAGATCGAGGCGCAATATAAAATTAAAAAGAACTGGTCAGTGAATGTGGGCAAGGGGACCGACAAACAGCGATTGAAGTTTATCCCTGCCATCACCGCTGATGAAGTCTATACAGTGGACTACAAGGGACGGATCTGGGCAATCGACCGAGCGTCTGGGAAAAAACTTTGGAAAAAAGATTTAAAAATTTTGCTCAGCGCCGGTCCAGGCATTCATGGCGATAGACTCTACTTGGCCACCCAGGATGGTCAACTCCTGTCGTTAGATCGTGAAGATGGCAATTTGATCTGGTCAGCGCAATTAGATAGTGAGCTATTGGCTATTCCATTAGCCACAGATGAACAGTTATTTGCCGCCACTATTGATGGACAGATATATAGTTTAAATCCTGTCGATGGTTCCGTAGTTTGGCGTTACGCGACCCGTGTGCCTCCTTTGACACTGCGTGGTAGCAGTGGGCCGGTGTTGATTGATGAGCTATTGCTCTACGGTGCAGCGGATGGACGTCTAGTGGCGCTCAATCGCAACAGTGGGATGCCGGTTTGGGAGATTACGGTGAGCGTGGGTGAAGGCCGTTCTGAGTTAGCGCGTATAGTTGATATAGACGCAGATCCTATTATTTACGGTGACACCATCTTTGTGGTGACTTATCAGGGACACGTTGCTGCTGTGGATGCCGGATCTGGCGTACTGCTTTGGCGTCGGGAGATGTCCTCTTTTAGTGGCTTGCAAGTGGCCAATGGGCAACTCTATGTGACCGACAGCAGCGGTCAAATTTGGTCGCTTTCCAGAAGAACAGGTGCTGCGTTGTGGAAACAAGATGATTTGATGTTTCGTGATCTGACCGCGCCCGCATTTCATAATGGTTTAATTGTAGTGGGAGATAAAGAAGGTTATCTGCATTGGCTCTCTGCGGACAATGGAGATTTTCTGGCGCGAAATAGAATTGGAAACGACCGCTGGTTGTCCCCAATGAGGGCAGAGGACAATGAATTGATTGCGCTATCAGAAACTGGAAAATTAGTCTCCTTATATCTTGAATAAAACCCATATTAGTCAAATCTACTGATACCATATCCCTATGATCCCCGTCATCGCCCTCGTCGGTCGCCCCAATGTGGGGAAGTCCACTCTATTCAACCGCCTCACGCAATCTCGAGATGCATTGGTTGCCGATGAGCCGGGTTTAACTCGAGATCGAAAATACGGTCAAGGATACCGCGATGAGAGGAAGTTTATCGTCATTGATACGGGTGGTCTCACCGGTGAGCGAGAAGGGGTGGATCCGCTGATAGAGAAGCAAGTGGCTCAGGCCATCGAGGAGGCGGATATAGTCTGGCTTCTGGTGGACGGAAAAAGCGGGCCGACTGCGGATGACGAAGAGCTGGCACAACGTATTCGACGGCAGGCAAAAAATTTATGGCTGGTGGTTAACAAAACAGAATCGGTGAATAAAGAGATCGCGATGAGCGAGTTTGCATCCTTAGGGTTACCCCATATGATTGCAGTCTCCGCGACTCATGGTGAAGGTGTTTGGAGCGGTGTGGAGGCACTGCTGGCGCAGCTCCCCGAGGAGGTGGAATCAACCGATAGTTCACAAGACTATTCGGAGGCAATAAAGGTTGCCGTGGTAGGACGTCCCAATGTGGGCAAATCAACTTTGGTCAATCGCTTTTTGGGTGAAGATAGGTTGGTTACTTTTGATATGCCTGGCACCACACGCGACAGTATTTTTGTGCCATTCGAACGCAGAGGGAAGCAGTATGTGTTAATTGACACAGCTGGGATCAGGCGTCGTGCACGGGTTCATGAAGCAGTGGAAAAGTTCAGTGTGATTAAAGCACTGCACGCCATCGATGCCGCCAACGTGGTGATTATGATCATCGACGCAGTGGAGGGTGTCACCGATCAAGATACTCATCTATTGGGTTATATATTGGAGGCGGGGCGATCGTTAATCATTGCCGTTAATAAGTGGGATAAATTGGATGCGGCGATCCGACAAAAAACCAGGGATTCTCTAGACAGAAAATTACAGTTTGTTGAGTTTGCCCAGCAAATGACGATCTCAGCATTGCATGGCACTGGTACCGGTCACCTGTTGGATGAGGCGGAACGTCTTTATCATGTCGCCCGTCGTTCCCTATCGACGCCACTGGTGACACAAGTGCTGAATGATGCGGTGGAAGAGCATCCCCCGCCACTTGTGCGCGGGCGACGCATTAAATTGAGATACGCACATCAAGGGGGCGTCAATCCACCCGTGATTGTTATCCACGGTAATCAGACCAGCGCCTTACCTGGCCACTATAAGCGTTACCTGATGAATGTCTTTCGACAGGCATTCCAACTGGAAGGCACCCCTATCAGATTAGAATTTCGTACCAGTGATAATCCTTTTAAGGGTCGGCGCAATAAACTCACTCCTCGACAGCAAAGGCGCCGCAAGCGCCTGATAAAACATGTGCGAAAAAGATAATGAAGTGAGGCAGGGAGCGACAACAAGAGTCGTTTCGCCTAGGGCCTATCAGGGTGTATAAAAAAGAGTAGGATCCACTCGGGCATTATTTAAACTGAGACCCCAATGTACATGGGGCCCGGTGACTCGCCCTGTCATGCCCACCTTACCTACCATTTGGCCTTTGTTGACCGGGTCGCCCTCGTTGACGAGGATCTCCTGCAAGTGGCAAAGCATGCTGACTAACCCTTGACCATGATCGATAAAGACGGTTTTGCCGTTAAAGAAAAAATCTCCCGTGCCACTGATGACACCGCTTGCCGGTGACAACAGGGGTGTTCCCTCGGCCGCTGCGATATCGATGCCGCTGTGGGGCGAACGCGGTTGATCATTAAAAAATCGCCGTAAACCAAAAGGACTGCTTAATACGCCCTCTACCGGCGCAGTAAAGGTGAGATCTGGCGCGTCAGTGCGCCAGTTGGTGAATTTGCTTTTTATCAATTTTTTTTCGCGGATAATGCGATCCATATCTTTCTTGTAGGGATTTACTTGACGTTTATTGTCCAATTTGATGCGTTGTTCGGCGTAGCTTTTGGCATGGATGTCAAAACTGAGGGACGGACCGTCCGGTTGCTGCAAATGCAGGGTGGCGGATCCAGGAGCAGTGTTCAGAGGAATGCCTATGAGGGCCACTAATTGGTTGTTTTGCTCCGTCACTAACACCCTTCGAGACTGATAAAACACCGGTGTTTCGGGGGTGACGGAGGATTCCAACGGGACCAACGCCACGCCGCCCGGAACCGGTGTATGCTTCGGCAACGCCAGAGCGACGGAGTAGGGGACCAGCAATAGGGAAGCGAAAAGAGTGGTGATTGCCATAATCCGTGTTAATTGGCCTTTTTCTAGCATACAATGATTCCATCTGTGTCCATGTTGATCAAATTAGCAAAGGAGTTGCCCGCCATGTTTGTGTTCTCCTATTGGCCTAGTCGTCTTGTCCGTGTGTAGAATGCAAAGATTGCGCCGCTCATTTTAAGTGAAGAGTCTCGCACAGTCCCATGGCCACGCAATCGTATTTTAAATTCTTACAACCGGTTCGCAACTGGTTTCTCAATTTACCAATTGATAAGAAATTACGCCTGCTCAGTCGGCTTTTCTTAGCGTTTCTAATTATTTTTATTGGCTTTAGCTTAATCGCCATAGAGGTCATCGCCAGTCTGCACGGGAACATTCAAGCAGAAGCTATCTTTTCAAAAAATCAGAAAGTTGCGCTCTATGAATTAATGATGTTTGCGCGCACCGAAGATGAAAAATTTTATCGGCGTTACGAACAGTCGATACGTTTGCCGGTGATAGCATCGGGGTTGCGTAAGGTGTTAGTGAGCGAAGAGAAACACTTTAACTTGGAGTATTTGCGTGGCGTACAGGAGTCTATCGCTGGATCGAGTGCCAGCCGAGTGGCCCGTATGACACCCATCGTGCGCATGTTTCGTAATACGGACGTCGTGCAACGCTCCGCGGCGATTTGGGTAAAAGCGGACCAACATTTATTAGAAATTATTTCGCTAGCGGTGCGATTAAAAGAGCTGATTGATGCAGGTCAAGTGAATGAACAGGAGCGAGTCCGCTTATTGTTGGAAATGGATAAGGCAAATCAGGCGATCGATGGCTTGGAAGCGGAATACAGTGAAATCAGCATCAAGTTAAGCAGCGCGGTGAATCGGTATCTGCTTACCACGCTGTTCTATTTAACTGTCATATTCTTGATGATTGGTGTCCTGTTAACCTACCTCATTGAACGCCGGATCCGCGGCGGATTACTTGGTCTATTGCAAGCAGGCCGACAGTTGTTGCAAGGAAATCTGCATACTCGTTTGGATGTGGATGGTGGTGATGAAGTAGGACGATTAGCTTTTGCTTATGACAAAATGGGTGATAGTTTGCTGATGGCTCGAACAAACTACACGTTACAAAATGAACAGCTGGTAAAGGAATATGCCGATCTTGCCAATGCACAAAGCCAAAACGAAGGTTTTCTCACTAAAATGAGTTACGACGTTCGTACTCCGATGACCAGCGTATTAGGGGTAGTGGAATTGTTGCAGGATACGCGCATGAGCCACGAACAAGCCCACTATTTACATAATATCAAAACCTCCACCGAGGTCTTGTTGAGTGTGATGGATGACATTGTCGACATGTCGCGGATCTCCAGTGGTGATCTCGGATTAAAAGAAGAGCAGATAGAGTTGCATCGTTGGTTTGAAGAGACATGTAGCCAGTTAGTGGCGGAAGAAAAAGAGGTGGAGTTGGGTATTGCCGGAGAACTGCATCCCTATCTGGCGCCCGGACTGCCTTTTTCGGTGCAGTCTGATTCTTACCGGCTCGGGCAATTGATCCGAGGATTTTGGTTAGCCATTTTGGAAAATGAACCTCATATCGATGTGGGTCTGGCTTTGGTGCCAGAAGAGATCAATGAGCAACACGCGGTGTTGCGGGTAGAATTCATACTGATTGATGCAGAATTGGATGCCGACACATTGATCGGGGTTTTTTCAAATGAATCCACGACGGAAAACCTCGGTATACAGGGGGGGCATGGTTTGGGATTGGCCCTCTCCAAGCGACTGGTGCGTTTGTTGAATGGTCAGTGTGGTGGCGAAAAGACAGCTCATGGCATCCGTCTCTGGTTCACGATGCAGTTACCTCATCCCAAGTTACAGGAAGTGGGCTTAGGGGAAGCATTGCGCGGCGTTCGAGTGATGTATGTGGGCGTAGACAGCATCGAGCGCTGGGTCGTCAATCATTATTTAACCGATTGGGGTTTGGTACTGCAAGAGGTGAGTAGCAGTGCAGATGCCATTGAAAATTTAACGCAGCAAGTCGAGCAGGGTCATCCGTACGAACTACTCATACTCGGAACTAAAATCACTGGCGATGATGGCTTGAGCTTGTCTCAGTCGGTCAAAATATCTCCCCGTTTATCCAAAGTTAGTTGCATCATTGTTGGGGAGGTGGAGCCTGAGCTTGCCCAGGAGAGTGGCATTTCTGCCAGTATTTCGTGGCCAGTGAGGCGGCGCAAATTATTTGAGGCGCTGTTGCATGCCGCACAGATAAAGCAGGCGACGCGCGTCACCCAGGAATGGGACGCCAATCAATTCCGATTCTCCGGTCGCGTGCTGTTAGCAGAAGATAATGAAGTGAACAGCCAAGTGGCAAAAAGCATGTTGCGCAAATTGGGTTTTGACGTCGATGTGGTGGTGGATGGGGAGTTGGCTGCGGAAGCAGTAAAATCTAGTGAATACAATTTAATCTTAATGGATTGTCAAATGCCGAATGTGGATGGAATGCAAGCGAGTAAGCGCATTCGGCAATGGGAGCAAGAAACAGGTAAAGAGCGGAACCTAATCATTGCCATGACTGCCGAAAGCGGTGACGATGCCAAACAGCGTTGTTTAGATTCGGGTATGGATGATTATCTGATGAAACCTGTAAAGCGGCGCGTGTTGGCCGAAGTGGTCGCTCAATGGTTGCCCTACCAAACGGAATCATCGGAAAAGCAGCAGCAATTGAATGCGCGTACCTATCAGGCCGATGAGATGCTCAATATTGATGCGTTGCGTGAATTGCAAGAGTTAGCACCGGACAGTTTCACAGAATTAATACAAAATTATTTAACAGACACCTCTAGCACCCTAGATGAGCTGGGTGATGCTTTCGATCATCAACAGCCAAATATAGTGAGCGCACGAGCCCATAGCCTTAAATCCTCTAGTATGTATGTTGGCGCGAATCAAATCGCGCGGCTTGCGACAGAATTAGAACATGCCTCTCTAGATGAAGCAGGGCAGATAATCGAAAAATTGGAACAGACATTTGTTGCAACTCGGGCAGCTTACTCGCAATATCTTAGACGGGATGACTCCTGATGTCGGCCTCCGTTTCTCAATTATTTAAAGGATTGATGTTCAATAAACTAGCATCTAAAAATTTTCTAAACGAAGTGCGCGGTTTGCTTCGATCTTCTGTCCCGCGCAAACTGGCCATGGTCAACTTGTCCTTTGTATTGGTGCTCATTCTTTTATCACTATTAACATTTGCCTGCTTAGGTTGGATGACCTCTCTTAGAGATTACATGAAGCTGCAAGCTCTTGAAGCTAAGCAACAAGAGCAAGTGGTCTATCGCCTCGCCAGATATCTGGCCATTCAAGAGGCTGAGCATTTGAAATCGTATTTGGACTCAATATTAGAGGTGGAACGGTTAGTTGCCGCTCATCAGCCACTACTGTATGACACGCCAGAGTTTGCCGAGTTTATTTTGTACTTAATGGAACATGGCATTGATAAAAAGTCGGCGATACGGGTGTCACAGCTGGCGAGACTGTACTTGCATAATGAGGCGTTGCATTTTGGATTGGAAGGCTGGATTGAAAGCAATCAATATTTATTGGAACAAGCGCAGTTGGTGCGACAACAAATTAAGCGTCAGGCCGATTCCGAAACATTCGAGATGGGTCAATTTTTACTATTTGATGTGAGTGAAAAAACACGCCAAATGCGATTGGCGGAGAAGAGATTTCGCGATCAATTAGTCACAATCTCGGATCAGTTTAAGTGGAGTTTAATGTTGATTTTAGGGTTTTCTGCCAGTCTGCTGCTCATATTAGGATTCGTCACTACCCGCAGATTGGGCCAAGCGGTGTCGAGTTCACTGACTGTACTAGAAGAAGGTGCCACCCTCGCTGCGAATGGTGATTTTTCACATACAATTGAGGCTTCCGGTAAGGCTGAGATCCAAGAGATCGCGTCTCTTTTTAATGAGGTGACTCATCAGTTGGTGCAGTCCCGGTCGGATGTGGAGGCACAAAAGGCGTTGCTTACCGAAACTCGCGAAAGTATTGCAGTGTCGATGCAACAGAAAGCAGAACTTCTGACCGCAATGAGCCATCAAATTCGTACCCCAATGGGCAGTGTGTTGGGCATGATAGAGCTGTTCAAGGATACGGAGCTTACTGCTGAACAGAAAAAATATATTGATATAGCCTATCGTGCATCGGATAGTCTGATGACTACTTTATCCGAAATACTCGATTATTCGCAGCTTGACGCGGGAAAATTTCAGTTAGCCAGTACATCCTTTTCGCTCGTGCAGACAATTGAAACGGCCGTGACACACTCTCTCAGTAAATATCACTGGGATAATAGAACTTTGGCGGTTTATATCCATGCCAATGTGCCCACAAACGTCACCGGTGACATGCAACGTCTGGGTGAAATTATTGAACACTATCTGGTGGCCATTCGAGATTTAGCGGTGCGAGCGGATGTGCTCATTATTTGCTCCGTCGTACGACAATCATTCAGTCATGTGCGTATTAAAATGCAGTTTCGTGTTTTGGAAGAGAACTGGAAAGAAGACAAATTTATTGAACTTTTCACCACCGAATCTGGTACAGAAAGTTTAGACGTACACGGTAGTCACGGATTAGGTTTGGCCTTATCGAAGCGCCTGATCGATCAAATGGATGGCAACTACGGCGCGGAATCTTTAGGCAGTTCCGGTGCGAAGTCCTGGTTTACACTCATGTTGCAGAAGCCAAAGGTACAGGAAGCTGGACTGGGTGAGGCATTGAGAGGTGTGAAAGTGTTGTATGTGGGTGAGGAAGGTATGGAACACTGGACCGTCCGCCACTATTTAATTGACTGGGGCATATTGGTTGATGACGAAGCCTCAAGTACCGCAGCACTGAACAAATTAAATGAGGGAGTGGCTAAGGGAGAGCCCTACCAATTATTAATTTTAGGATCTCATATTCAGGGTGAAGACCGTATCAGTCTGTCCAGAACGGTAAAAATTTCTCCACGCCTTGCGAAAATAAGCACCATTATTTTAGGTGAAATGGATGCGGGACTCGTCCGCGAGAGTGGCGTATATGCGGCCGTTTCTTGGCCACTGAAACGAAAAGAGTTTTATGACACCTTGCTTGAAGCGGCAAATTTAAAACAGGCTGAAAGAAAATCCGACAAGGAAGAGACCAGTTACTACCAGTTCCAGGGCCGAGTGTTGCTCGCGGAAGACAATGAAGTTAATAGTCAGGTGGCCGTCGGTCTGTTATCCAAATTAGGTTTGAACGTAGAGGTGGTGAGTAACGGGGAACTGGCGTTTGAGGCAGTGAAGGCCAATCAATACGATTTGATTTTGATGGATTGTCAAATGCCAAAGCTAGACGGATATTGTGCCAGCGAACAGATACGGGAATGGGAAGAAAAAACTGATCGAGGCAGAACGCTCATTATTGCGATGACAGCGGAGAGTGGTGAAGATGCGAAGCAGCGCTGTTTAGACGCAGGCATGGATGATTACCTCATGAAGCCGGTCAAACGGCAAGTATTGGCCGAGGTTTTATCCAACTGGATGCCTTACGAGTTGAAGTCTGTGAGCACAGACAAAACGATTGACGACGTGGGCCAGACCTATGTTGCCTTGGATGGAAAGATACTAGATGAGTTGAGAGAGTTGATGGAGGATGGGTTTGAGGAGTTGCTCACTTCCTATTTGGAAGATACATTGGTTCTGTTGGATGAGCTGGATGCGTGCATG
Source organism: Thiotrichaceae bacterium (assembly GCA_041940025.1). Taxonomy (GTDB): domain Bacteria; phylum Pseudomonadota; class Gammaproteobacteria; order UBA5859; family UBA5859; genus UBA5859. The sequence goes on from JBGTSY010000006.1 coordinate 41,293, forward strand.
GTGATCGGCGATCGAGAGACGGTAGTTAAAAAAGCCCATAGTCTCAAGTCGAGTAGTGCCAATATTGGTGCGCTCAATTTATCTCGTATGGCCGCTCGGTTGGAATTGTGCAAGAAGGGTAATTTAGAGGAGTCCGAAAGGTTATTGAATGATATTCGTCATGAATATGTGCAAGTTATGCGAGAAATCGGTCGTCTTACTAAATAACAACTCATCCTAAGATCGAAGAGTGCTTTCCATGCGAGTGTTGCTTAAAATATTACTGACGTTGATTGTGATCCCATGGATTGCTGGATGTGTGTCTGTGCAGTTTATCTCCGGTCAATCGGTACAGGAAAAATCAGGTGTTTTCTTTGCGGGTGCACTCACGGGATTAGAATATATGCGTTCCGGCGAGCGGTACCTGATAGATGAAGGGGGTCGATTCACCTACACTCACAATGAGCCCATTCAATTCTTTGTGGGTGATATTGCCTTAGGTGGGCAGGTCAACGGTGAGACGGTTATTACGCCGCTCGATTTGGTACGCTCAAAAGGGGAATTCGAGCGGGATCATGTCGTGAACCTGATGTCGTTTTTGCTGACAATTGATGCGGATAACGCATGGCAAAATGGCATTCAAATCGCACAAGACACACGAACTTCGGCTCTGAATGGCAATTTTAATTTTTTATTAGATGTGGACCAATTTCGATCTGATGCGACTCACCAAACTCTGATCAGGCAATTGACTGCTCAATTAGTTGATGGACCGCGGGATTGGGTGAGTCAAGAGCAAGCGCAAAACTTTTTAATTGAACAGATTGAAACACAGCAACGTAGATTGTATACACAATTATTTAAAGAATTTGGCACCGGTCATTGTCGCAATGATCGTCATTGTCAGGCACTGCCTTTGAGCTACCAAGCTTGCGGCCCTGGAGGATATGTCACCCTTTCACATATTGATGACAACTACCCGCAACAAAAAAAGCGTATCGAGTTATATTATGCTTTGGATAAAAATCGCTATCGATTGATCACAAAAGAGGTTAAATGTGTGCAGAACGCCGCGCCACAACCGGCTTGCATAGATTCTCGTTGTGTTGACCTCACAGGTGCATTGTAACTTTACCCAATCTAGGGATGTTTTAACAACTCATCGAGGGATCTCGCGAATTAGTGTGATCTAGCGCCCATTATTTTCACTAGACCTTAGATAAATTTTCTAATTAGACGATTCTAATTTAAGAATTAAAACTTATGGAAAACGATGAAGCTCGCGTCTGCTCAATATGAATGCAAACCGCAACTGTACGGTCTCAGTTTCAAGGCCATGGGCAGTCCATGTGAAATCAAGGTATGGTCTAGTTCGACAGAACAAGCAGATAGAGCACTATTGAGCGCCAGAAGTGAAATTGATCGCTTAGAGCAAAAATATACCCGATACAAAGAAACCAGTCTCACGAGTCAGATCAATCGCGCCGCAGGTAGCGGCCAGCGTACGCCAATCGATACAGAAACCTACCAGCTATTATGTTACGCGGATGAAGCTTATCGATTAAGCGATGGATTGTTCGATATTACCTCCGGTGTCCTGCGTCGTGGTTGGGACTTTAAACGTGGCCGGATCCCTACGCCTCTACAACTTGATTCCCTGCGGCAATTAATAGCATGGTCCCGGGTCGAGTTCGATGAACAGAGTATTTCGCTGCCCATCAGTGGAATGGAAATAGATTTTGGCGGATATGTAAAGGAATATGCTGCCGATGCGGCGGCTAATGTCTGTTTTCAATGTGGTATTTTGAGTGCATTGGTAAACTTAGGTGGCGACATTAGGGTGGTAGGGCCGCAGCCGGATGGCGTGGGGTGGCCAGTGGGGATCCATCATCCAAGAATCAAAAATCGATCCATGCATACCCTGTATTTGAGTCAGGGTGGGGTAGCTACCAGTGGCGACTATGAGCGCTATTTTGAAATGAATGGCGTGCGTTATGCTCATATTTTGGATCCAAAAACGGGTTATCCAATCAGTGGTGCCGCCAGTGTTACCGTACACGCGGAGAGTTGTTTGCTCGCAGGCACAGCTGCCACCATTGCCATGTTGCACGGAGATCAGGCTCTAGACTGTCTCAATGACCTGAAAGTGCCCTATCTATTGGTAGATCAGGATTTGAATTGTATCTATAACCTGATTTAAGTTTCTTCTGTTTTGCTATCGTCGTGACACATTTTATGACGTGATGCGTATTTTTACCTGCTCCCTTCAAAGCTAAAACTAACATAAAAGCGTTAATGGTAAGTGGCTTAAACAGAGTTCACTGCCTAACTGTGATGTGGCCCACAAAACTGATTTTCTTTAAAAAATATAGCTGCCTAAGTAATAGGCAACGCCGATGCTTTTCATAGGCGCCGCAGAATTCAGTCATCCCCAGACAATGAGTGGAGCGAATAATTCCCCCAATATTGACACCTGGAAACCAGTTGAAAGGTTGTGAGTATGATGAAGTGCATATTTGATTTGGTTCATCGAGACTACGGTGTAGTCGCTTATATGAAGCTGACTATCTTGGCCACCTTTGCATTGGTGCTCACAGCATGTGGCGGTAACTATGAAGGAGAAACCGAAGAGTCGTCCGGCAGTGTTGCATTGGGACTCGTGGTAAACGAATTGGGTCGTGCTGCCTACAATGAACAATGTGCTTCTTGTCATGGTAGTGCGGGGGAGGGCACGGCTAACGGGCCAACCCTTGTGAGTTGTCCATCCTGTACCACTGTAGAGACCCTTGCTGCAAGAATTGAATCCACCATGCCTTTAAATAATATTGAAGCTTGTGTGGATGAGTGTGCGAGCGATACCGCAGAGTTTATTTTGGTGGCGTTTAACGGCTTATTGTTCGGATCTGTTGAGAGTCTGGCAACTGGCGTCACTTTAATGAGCCCAAAGGCCACCTTGCGAAAAGCGAGTTTGAATTTAACCGGTCGACTACCCACTGAAGCAGAGTTAGCCACAGTGGATAGTGAGGTCGCCCTTGACGCACAGTTAGATACGTTATTGTCCGAAGATGCATTCTTTGAACGGCTCATTGAGATGTATAACGATACGTTACTACAGGATAAATATCTCGGATCAGAAAACGCACTGAGCTTAATGCGCGATGAAGATTTTCCGTCTCGTCGCTGGTATCGCGATATTGGATTGGATCTCGATATTGAGGAAGAGCGTGATCTGTATTATTACCTGCGTGCACAAACCAATGATGCCATCGCGCGAGAAATTCTCCATCTGATTGCCTACGTGGTACGCAGTGAACTGCCATTTACCGAGATACTCACTGCCAATTACACCATGGTCAATGCGTTTTCTGCTCGCGCGTATGGGGTAGAGTCGCAAGCGACCTTTGATAGCTTGGCAGATGCGGAATATTCCGCTTATCCACAAGATCCTGAAGACTTTAAACCTGTGGTATTGGCGAATATTCCCCATGCTGGAATCTTAACATCACCGATGTTTTTGAATCGCTTTCCTACTACGGACACCAATCGTAACCGGCATCGAGCACGTATGGTATTCGATATGTTCCTGGATACAGATATTCTGGCTATTGAAGGCACCAGGCCGGATGATGCGTTGGATCTATTAGGTGACAACCCAACCTTGGATAATCCTCAATGTACTCTGTGTCACAACATTATGGATCCCGTGGCCGCAACCTTTCAAAACTGGGATGAAATGGGCCGTTATCGACCCACCAGTGTGTTTGGTGATTGGTACACAGATATGTTGGCCAGAGGTTTTAATGGTGAGGTGATGCCTCTGGCGGGGTACGCCGATGCCTCTTTGCAATGGTTGGCACAACAGATTGTGGCCGATCCGAGATTTGCGCGGGCAACGGTTAAAACCGCTTTTCAGGCATTGTCTGGTCAAGCACCCTTAAGCCCCCCTAGTACAGAGGCTGATCCAAGCACACCAGAGTGGCAACAATATTTAGCGCAACAAAACTTTTTCACTCAATTGCAAACAGTACTGATCGATAGTAATTGGGATCTGAAATCCGTACTCAAAGAGATCATCAAAAGTGCCTATTGGCGAGCAGAGACATTGATATTGGCAGATGCGGATCAGCTTTATAGCGAGTTCGGAAGTGCGCGCTTATTAACACCAGAAATGTTGGATAGAAAAATCAGTGCGGTATTGGGACAGGACTGGGTATTTTGGAGCGATCGCCATTATTTGACTGATTCGAGCAGCAACAGCTTTCGCCAACTTTATGGGGGTATCGACTCAGACAACATTACCCAACGCATTACCGAACCTAACGGAATGATGGTGGCGGTGCAAGCTCGCATGGCGTCAGAAATGGGCTGCCAGGTGGTCACTCGTGATTTCTTTAAGGTTCGCAGTGAGCGCTCTATTTTTCCAGACATCTCCATAGATACGTCACCTGTTGATGCCGATGGCCTACCGGTGGATTCTGCTATCGCCGCCATCAAGCAAAATATGCAACACCTACACTGGACCTTCTTCGGCGAGGAGTTGCAGGCAAATGATCCGGAGATAGAGGCAACCTATGCACTGTTTGAACAGATCCGCCAGCAGGGCGCCGCTGAACTGGCGCGCGAAGGAACAGAGCTTAGCAGCAGCTTACCGTGGAATTGCCAGCTCTACTATCATCCGGATACGGGCGATGCGCTACCCACTGAGCAACGTATTCGTCAAGATGAAGAGTATTTAATTCGCGCTTGGATAGGCGTATTGAATTACCTATTAGCCGATTATCGATTTGTCTATGAATAGGGAGAGGCAGTGATGAACAGAAGAGACTTTTTAAAACTAGCCGCTTCCACCGGCATGTTAGTGACTGCTCCAGCCGCTCTCTATCGCACCACTCAAGCAGCACCGGCCAGTGATCAGCTCTTTGTATTTGTGCATGCGGGTGGGGGTTGGGATCCCACCAGCCTTTGTGATCCCAAAGGCAATGCGGCGCGTGCAGATGGCCGGGGTCCGGTAAATCACTATTTTACCAATCAAATTGTACAGCTAGCCGGTAGCGCCATACGGTATGCGCCCTTCCCTGACGCTACTTTAACCACCAGTACCTTACGTACGGATATGCCGCTCATTAGTTTTGACGACTTCTTTACCAAGTATGGCTCTGAGTTATTGGTAATCAATGGCATCGATACCCAGACCAACAGCCATTCCACCGGGACTCGATTCGTATGGAGCGGTATTCTGGAAAATATGAACCAGCCTGCTTTTGCTGCTTTGTATGCAGGTATCTCTGCACCCACTTTACCCATGGCATTTTTAAGCAATGGCGGTTACGACGTCACCGCTTCGTTGGTCGCGCCCACCAGAGCAGGCGGCGCAAGTGGGTTTCAAGATTTAGCTTTCCCGAATCTCATTAATCCCGATTCCAGTGACAGTACCTTTTTGGCAGATGCAGATTATCAACTTGTCCGGCAAGCGAAAGCGGCGCGATTGCAACGTTTAATCGACAGTCAGACCCTGCCACAAGTGAGAGACAAGATGGGTCAGCTTCAGGTCGTGAGCATGGGGGACAATAACCTCGACACCTTAGTGCAGCAGTTACCTGAGGGCGGTCTGTCCAGTGGATTGAAAGGTCAGGCAGAGATGGCGGCCGCAGCATTTAGCGCTGGATTGGCAGTCACCGCGAACCTAACGGCAGACAGTGGGTTCGATACCCATGGCGATCACGATCGCAATCAAACGAACTCATTGGCGAGACTCATTGATGGCGTGGATCATCTAATGAATGAATTAGAAAGACAGGGTTTGTTAGATATCACGACCGTATTGGTGGGATCAGACTTTGGCCGCACGCCTTACTACAACTCTGGTGACGGTAAAGATCACTGGAATGTCACCAGCATCTTGGCGATGGGTAAGGGCATCAGTGGCAATCGAGTGATAGGTGCCACCGATGAAAATTTTGAAGCCCTTGCGTTAAATGCAGAAACCTTGCAACCAGACGCAAACGGTATCTTTATCACACCCGGACATATTCATGCTGCGCTGCGGCGTTTAGCGGGAATCGAAAATAACAGCACGACACAAGATTTCCCTCTAGAAGAAGAATTTATCAATCTCTTTTCAGTTTAAGCGAGGAGGTAAACTGATGACGACTGTGACACCTATTTATCGATTGATGAGAAGAATCATTGGCCCCATGGTGGTTGCCTCTATCTTGTCTGGTCCTGTTACCTCGGTCTACGCCGTTTCCACCGGTGAGCCGGCACCTTCCATTATCTTGCCCCATCTGCAATCAACGCAGTTAGTAGATTTGGAACAGTATAAAGGCAAGGTGGTCTATTTGGATTTCTGGGCGTCTTGGTGTGGCACTTGCCGCATCTCTATGCCGCAGATTGAGCAACTGCATCAAGATCTTAAGTCGAAAGGATTTGAAGTGGTGGGCATTAATGTGGATCAAGATCCAGAAGATGGCCGAGCCTTTTTGGCAGAGCATCCCGTCAGTTTTGCCACTTTATCTGATCCCAAAGGTGTGACACCTAAAAAGTTTAAACTCATTGGCATGCCCACCTCCTATTTGATAGATGCACAAGGTATCGTGCGTTTGGTGCACCAAGGATTTCGCCAGGGAGATGTGGAACATTTACGCTATGAAATTGAAGAGCTGTTGACAGGAGTGACACAATGACTCGTCTTTCGGTATCTATATTTTTGGCACTGTCGATCACAGGGTGTAGTCATGTGTCTGCCTGGGAAAGAGGACATTTGGCTAATCCCAATATGCAGTGGACCACCGATCCCATGCAGCAAACTTTGAAATCTCATATTCATTTTAGTAAAGAGGCCTCAAGCGGTGATGCTGCCTTGGGGGGAGGAGGGTGCGGGTGTAACTGAATCACAACTCTAATTATAAAGTATCCGACTAACAAGGTGTCCCATGACTCAATCCCATCATAATAAATCGAAAAAACTGACATCGCTCGCGGCTGCTGCATTGGCATTACCCGGTATGTTGCCCCCTGTAGTCGCGGAGACCATGCCCACAGAAACCTCCATTAGCTATCGCCATACGCACTATCAGGAGGACGACATTTCCGCTGATCTCACCGCCGACGGAGTACATAGTTCGCGCTACGATATTAATGTGGATCAATTTAGTCTGCTCAAACCCTTTGCACGGGACTACACCTTATCTTTGAATCTATTAAAAGAATCAATGACTGGCGCCTCGCCTTATGGGAACTCACTAGGTGCGGATGGAGATCCCAAACTCAATATGAGTGGTGCCAGTATTGATGAATCCCGAACTGATCTCAGTAGCAAAATCACAAAATATCTAGGTCAGGATACCAGATCTGTGTCGTTAGGTATCTCTACCGAACACGATTATCAAGCGGTGTTTGTGGGGGCTGAGTTTTCAAAATTAATGAATCAACAACAGTCCACTTTAAGCGCGGGTGTGGAATTTTCCACGGATACTCTTGAGCCTACACCACAACAGGGATTCGTGCGTATCGATGAAGAATCGAAATCGGGTTTTAACGGTTATGTCGGTTGGAGTCAGATCATCAATCAGAAAACTCAATGGCAAACCAGTGTGTCGCTGGGTTTTTTGGATGGCTATTTATCCGATCCTTACAAGACTTTCGATGTGCGTCCAGATAGCCGTCTTCAGGTGGCATGGAGCAATCGATTGCGGAGATTTTTTGAACGTTTTAATGCCAGCGGCCATTTGGATTATCGACTCTATACCGATGATTGGGGCATCGTGAGCCATACTGTCAAAGTGGCATGGTATCAGCAAATGGATGCGCAGGTGACTGTGGTTCCTAACGTGCGTTATTACAGCCAAAGTCAGGCAGATTTTTATTATGCCATAGATAACAGTTTACGTACCGGCGAGCAATCCAGTGACTATCGTCTGTCGCCTTACGGCGCTCTTACTGCGGGTGTGCAATTGATCGCCAGATTTGGCCAGTGGCGCACCTATCTCAGCGTGGATCGCTATGACGCCAGCGCAGACTACGCCTTGGGACAAGTGAATACGGAAAACCCAGGGTTAGTGGATTTTCTCTATTTTACTTTTGGTTTTGATTATTCATTCTAAATGGTGATGATTTTTAACTTGTAGCAGGATAAGGTATCCTTCATGATGTGAAGTCAAAACTATAAAAGTAATCATCATGATATATCCTGCTTATTGGCCAGACTATACTGTCGTCTATTTAGTTCTCGGTGGGGGGGCACTCTTTATTTTCTTGTTGCTAGTGCTTACTGCCAAGCGATTTTCTATTGTTTTAAAAGCCATCGCTTTGCTCATGGTTTCGTTGGTGGGCGTGGTTTTGGCACCCTTTTCCACACGGAGTTACGAGATCACTGACGACAAACTCATTATCCATCGACTTGGTCTGGCACGGGAAATCAAACGTGTAGACATAGTGGACACTCAGGTTTCGCCCAACGCCATGGATCGATCAGAGCGATTGTGGCGGCTCAGTGACATCCTTCGATTACAAGTCCATTTTCGCAACAGTTACCTGGGTGAATATCAGGCTTATCTCTCTTGGCCCACCAATCTAGTGGTCATTCGTGGGATCGACTTTGTTTATGTGGTGAGCCCCGTCGCAGCAGATTCCTTTGCGCGAGATCTCATGTTACCCGCTTGGCGTGAAGGATAGGATGGCTTTTAGCACCACGCGAAATTGTTCAAAGTATTTTAGCCACGCTATCGAACTCCAGTCTCGGGGCTCGTGGATAAGTTTTATCCGCCACACCATACCCCAGATTACATAAAAAGTTGGATTTAATCTGAGTGCCTGAAAAATAGACCTTATCCAACGCCTCGTTGTCGAATCCAGACATGGGGCCGCAATCCAAGCCCAAACTGCGCGCCGCGATAATCAGGTAGGCTCCCTGCAAGCTGCTGTTGCGAAAAGCGGTAATATCAGCGGCGGTTGGATCATTGGCAAATCTTTCCCGCGCAGTGGTGGAGCGAGGAAACAACAAGGGAAAATGTTCGTAAAACTGATGATCGCTGGCGACGATAGCGGTCACAGGCGCACTCATGGTTTTTTCCACATTACCCGCACTGAGTAATGGTTTCAGTTGTTCCTTTGCTTGCGGACTGCGAACAAACACCAACCGCATGGGGCTACAGTTCATACTGGTGGGACCCCATTTACAGAGATCATAAAGCTGTTTGAGCAACTCGTCGCACACCTCTTTATCTTGCCAGTGGCTATGGGTACGGGCATCTACAAAAAGTTGGTTTAAGGCGTTCGGATCAAGCGGTGCATTCATTTACTTTTCCTTCTGAAATTGAATCAATTTTTATAAGTGTGATTTGTCTTGTGCCAAGTCGAAAAAAATAAAATCTGCCTTTTTGCTCGCGCCCATCTGTAACTCGGTGGCACCGTGCAGGGTAAGCCCATCACCTGTACTAAGGTGATGTGCATTCACTTCTAACTCACCTGTGACCAGATGTAGATAACCGGTGCGGTCGTTGGCCAATGAAACGGTTGGCAACTGTGATTCGAGTAATTGCCCGTGATAAATACGGACATCTTGGCGAATAAACATGGCCCTTGCATCATCGGCTGCGGCAATGAGCTGCCAGGCATCCTCATTGCGATCAAGCTGTTGATAACCGGGTACGGTTTCTTGTTCATTGGGCACAATCCAGATCTGCATAAAGTGCAATGGATCACTGTGAGAAGCATTATATTCACTATGGGTGACGCCACGGCCAGCACTCATTAGTTGAAATTGCCCAGCGCTGAGTTGTTGGCGATGATTCATACTGTCTTTGTGTTCAAGGGTGCCGGCTACCACATAGGTGAGGATTTCCATGTTGCGATGGCTATGGGTGGCAAATCCTTGTCCGGGTTGTACCCGATCTTCATTTATCACCCGCAGATGGGACACACCCATGTGACGGGGATCATAATAAGAGCCAAACGAAAAGGTGTGTTGGCTATTGAGCCATCCCATGTTCACTGCTCCTCGACTTGTTGCCCGACGAAGGTGCATTGTGGGTCTCCTTTCCGTCAATTTGTTCATACTCTACGGCATTGCTTTTTAGGGAAAAAGCGAAATAATTAGACCATTCCGTTCAAAAATATTGAACTATTGCTGGTTCAGTGATCACTATAAAGCCAGTGTGTTTCACCTAAGGGGTAGGGAATGAACTTAAGTCATGTGAGTTTAGATGCTTTTCGAGTCATAGATGCCATTGAAAGAAGGGGTACCTTCGCTGGCGCTGCCGAAGAGTTGCACCGTGTCACCTCAGCGATCTCTTATACGGTGCAGAAATTAGAGCAAGAAATAGGCTTCGCCATTTTTGACCGCAGCGGCAAGCGGGCGCGGTTTACTCAGGCGGGGCAGTTACTTTTACAAAGTGGCAGACAAATCCTCGCAGCTACTGAGGCCTCAATAGAAGAGGCGAGTGCGGTGGCCAGTGGCTGGGAATCAAAACTGACAATTGCATTGGATGCCATCTATCCAGTGAAAAAATTATTACCCTGGGTCAATAGTTTTTATCACCTACAGGCCAGCACCCAGATAGTGATTCGTTCTGAAGTGCTGGCCGGGTTATGGGAGGCGTTTGAATCAGAGCGCGTGGATATTGCTATTGGCCCTGCGTTTATTCAGTTGGGCTCGGACGTCAAGACCATCGAGTACGAAGAGATGAATTTTATCTATGTGGCTGCCCCCAATCATGCCGTGTTTCAACAGGCGCCTAACTCACGGGATGAGTTGACACAGCATCGCATTATCGTCGTAGCGGACAGTGCCCGGCATCGCGCGCCATTAACCTTTCGTGTGGGTAGAACACAACCCACATTGACCGTGACCAATTTCGAAGCCAAATGTGATGCATTGGTAGCGGGCTTGGGTGTGGGCTCATTGCCTGAAGACTATGCATTGCCACTAATCACTCAAAACAAACTAAAACAGATTGCGTCTATGCCCAAAGAGCCCGCACAAAAGGTGATCATCGCATGGCGGGAGGGAGGTCAAGCGAAGCAGTGGTTTGTAGAGAGGCTGAGCGGAGATCTAAATTGACTATTAAGTTGGGCCGTCACTATCGCTAATGTGCTTTGGCCAGTTGGTTGAATTTAAAGTCATCCAGTAGAAGATGACATAAATTTAAATACCATGAAAATACGCTATTCACTGATAATGGGTATCGGCCTTACATGAGACATGACTGACGGTCCAGCTATACTCTTCAAAGCACAACTAAAAAGATGTGCAATGGCGAAAACGTGCCGCATAGCATACGCAGGCGCGTTGTATCACCTCACAACTCGGGGTCATGCAAAGGGAGACCTATATCTTCGCGATAGTAGACGTGGATGGGTTTCACTCTTTGCCACTTGCTGCCGTCACTACCGCTGGTGTTTTTATGACTAGTGACTGATGATAGAGTGAAGAATTCTTTCTTTGGTGAAAGGCAAGGCTTGGCGCTGACTGCTCTTGACCTGCCCCGCATGATGGTACCAGTCCCAGAGTTAGTCACTGGTTTGGTTTCAATGCGTTAGCCACCATGTGTGGTGACTGAAGCGTAGCGTAAGGCATCACACATGGCTTTGGCAAGATACTTTGCACCCCAAGGGCAGATTCTGGTGCAGGAGGCCTATATCCAAGCGAACTATGCGGCCTTTTGGTATTGTAATGTACCCGCCAACGCTCGATCAGAACCTGCGCTTCATGCAACGTATCGAACAGATCACGGTCTAATAATTCATCTCTGAGCTTGCCGTTAAAGCTCTCGTTATAGCCGTTTTCCCACGGGCTACCTGGTTCGATATAAGTCGGCTTCACCTCCATTTTGCCAAGCCATTCCCTGACTGCGATGGCTGTGAATTCTGCGCCGTTATCGCTGCGGATATGATCAGGCATCCCGCGATCAATAAACAGGTTTTCAAGCGCTTCGAGAACATCGCCGCTCTTGAGCTTACGCTTTGTTACAATCGCCAGACATTCCCGTGTGTATTCATCAATTACTGTGAGCATTCTAAAAGCCCGCCCGTCTTTCGTGCGATCATGCACAAAATCATATGCCCAGACATGGTTTTTCCAGCTTGGGCGCAGCCGAATGCAAGAGCCGTCATTCAGCCAAAGCCTGCCACGTTTTGGTTGTTTCATTGGAACCTTAAGCCCTTCACGCCGCCAGATACGCCATACGCGTTTGTGATTAACTTCCCAACCTTCCGCCTGAAGAAGTGCCGTGATACGGCGATAGCCATAGCGACCATACTCACTGGCAAGCCTTATGATGGCCTCGGTCAGTGCATCTTCATCGTCACGTCTGATGGGAGCGCGCCTTTGCGTAGAGCGCGGCTGTTTGATCACCGCGCAAGCCCGGCGCTGCGACACGCCGAGCTTTTCTACTACACGGTCCACGGACGCACGGCGGGCGGAAGGGCTTAATGCTTTCCCGACAAGGCTTCTTCCAAAATCAGCTTATCCAGCGTCAAGTCCGACACCGCCTTGCGAAGCCGCTGGTTTTCTTTTTCCATTTCCTTGAAACGTTTGGCCTGATCGATGTTGATCCCGCCATACTCTTTACGCCAGCGGTAATAGGTCTGCTCCGATATACCGCAACTGCGGATCGCCTGATCAGCAGGCTGCCCCTTCGCGGTATATATCTCGACCTCGCGTAATATACGGATGATTTCTTCTGTTTTGTATCTCTTTCCTCGGCTCATTACTGTACTTCCTTTCTTCATTCAGTAATAAACCAATTCCTAACTTAAAACATGGACCGATTTTCGGGGGCAAGGTCAATGTACCCTACGTGAATCATAGCTATGGAACGAGTGGCAGTCTTTGGGAGGGGCGATATAAGGCCTCTTTGATCAGTGACGAACAATATCTATTCACTTGCATGCGTTATATCGAACTCAACCCAGTAAGAGCCAACATGGTTCGATCTGCGGCTCATTATCGGTGGAGTAGTTATCGCAGCAATGCTCAAGGTGTGGAAGACAAGCTATTGACAGCGCATACCTTGTACAGGGCGCTTGGTCGCTCGAAGGCGTCCCGGCTGGCGGCTTATACGGGCTTGTTTAAGACCCATTTGGACAAAGATGAGCTGTTGGATGTCCGTAAGGCCTGGCAAACGGGTACGCCGCTGGGTAATGACTATTTCAGGTCAAAGATTGAGCGTAAGCTGGGATGCAAGGTAGGTCAGGATCGGCGAGGACGTCCAAAAAGGGCTCCGACCCCTTAACTTCCTCTCACGCCCGTTAGCTCAAACGTTAAGCAAAATATAGGATTGAAATCATGAGAAAACTTCTTTTATCACTGCTCCTTGTATCTGGCTTCTCATATGGAGCAGTGACGGTTACAGCCGACATCGAAAACTACATTGTTTCAGAGGGGGGATGTGCAGTGAATATAAAATATATTTCTGGAACTCGGCCTACAACTTCTCAGTGTGGTCTACGCATGAAAAAGTTTGGTGGTGATTATAATCTTTACTGCTCAGCACTCTTGGTAGCTTTTACAGCTCAAAAACAAGTAACACTGGGGTTCCCCACTGACGGTAACGCATGTCTTGATTGCGGGTGCCCAATCAACTGGGTCAATGTTGCAAAGTGAATACTTAACAAAGCCAAGTATGCTCGTCAGCGAAGCAGTTTGGACCTATATTCAACTGCTTCGCTGTTCCATTTCTGTCCGTGTTGGCGGCGTTGAGGCTGTAGAAAAACCTCCTATATTACTCATCTTTGATACAACCAAGGAATAAAATGGGACAGGCCTTACATTCGACATTTCCGTTTGAAGGTTTGTTGTGTGAAAGCTAATGCCTAATCCCATCTTTGACTATTTTACAAGTATCTTACCTAATGCCTCTGCCCACATGAATGCATCGAAGTACGGTAATTATTTTAAACAAAGCATTCTCAATGCCAGAAAAGATGTCGCGGTAAAACGTGGCCGCGCCAATGATTCGTTTCTTTTAAATGCACAGATAGTGTAGGAGTTAAATCACTACGAACGAATAGTGATGAGTCGAATACCACAAAACTTAAATCGCTCCTACTTGTTTGCCAAGGGGTTAAAATAAATAATATACGCATTAATTAACTGAAAGGACGATAAAAAAATGACACATCGAAATATTGTGATTGGATTACTTGTTTTACTGATTTCGCCATTGGCATTAGCATCGAACCGGTGGTTAGAAAGCCATCCAAAAACGCAAAAAGCGATAAAGGATGGCAGCGTGGTCTACTATTTCGGAGGCATTACTATCTCAAATACAGGTATTGGCGCCATGGTTTACTCATATAAAGATCGTGATTCCAAATGTAGTATTTTGCTGGATCGAACAGACTTTGAGAATGTAAAAAAGAACGGGTTAAAAATTGAAAAAGAGCAGGTGATGGGTTTTAGTTGTCATCCAGAATAATATTGAAACGATAGGTAATGTGGGAAATATTTACATTTGGCGGCGGTGATTCACTGGTCATGGTGTTCAACGCCATAGTTGCCTTAACAGACACCAACGACTTTATGGCGTTGGTGAGGTTGCTATTAATAGCAACTGGTTTGTGTGTGACAATCAAAGTGGCATTGAATAGTTAAGGCTGAGCCAAAAGCTCGGAAGAGAGACAAAGTACCGATAGAAAATCATTCAGGGCTTGGATCGCTAAGCAAAGCGTGGCAGAACTTCGGGAGCCAATCAATACATCGTCGGTGTTATGGAGTAGACATTTTAAGGAGGTTATAGAGCGAACATTCAAACGACAGGTTTCCCCAAAGGCAAGGGCAGGGGATCGAAAGTGGAAGAATTATCGCCAATTGGCTGTAATCAAACGAGTCTAAGTCTGTGGTAGTGGGTGACGACACTATAGTGACGAATAGATGTCTGTGTAGAATGGGCAGTCGTTTATTTAGAAACCTGCTTCTCTTTAGGCGCACGCTCGCGATTTTTTCGCTTCTTATTCTGGCTGGCCATTAATTGCAGATCTAATTTTTGTTGGCACACATAGGTTCGCCTTAAGGTTTGAAACGTCTCTTTAGGCATGCCATCGGGCAGATCCACAGTACTAAAATCCTCAAAGATTTCGATGTGCCCAATATATTGGCTCTCGATTTCTGCCTGGTTGGCAATAGCGCCCACTATTTGACCGGGCTTCACCTGATGCTGTTTACCCACTGCAATGCGATACCGATTCATTTTAATATCAGGATGCTGCTTTAGGGGTTTGGCTTTAGCGCTGACAGTTTTAGAATGTTGAGCGGGCTTCTTATCGCGGTTTGCCTCTCTTTGTTTGTTCCGACGCGTCTCTTTCTCTCTTGGTGCATCTTTTATCAACAGGCCCTGCTCCCCTTGAAACTGGTGGGCCAATGCAGCAGCGATGGTCAAAGCATCTAATTGCTGTTCTTGTTGCAGTTGATGAATGATCTCCTGGTAATCGGTGAGAGTGTGATTCGCTATGGTTTCAATGATTTGTTGCTTAAATTTGGCTATGCGAGAAGCATTAATCTGCTCTGCACCTGGCAGAGCCATTTTTTCGATTGGCTGTCTTGTCACTTTCTCAATGGTTTTGAGTAAGTGTGTCTCTCTTTGTGTGGCGAAAAGAATCGCGTCACCGGTGCGTCCGGCGCGGCCCGTGCGGCCGATTCTGTGGACATAGGCTTCTGTATCCTGGGGGATATCATAGTTGATCACATGGCTGATTCGATCCACGTCTAATCCGCGCGCCGCCACATCTGTTGCCACTAGAATATCCAACTTTCCGCTCTTCAATTTTTTGACAATGATCTCGCGACGATTTTGTGCAATGTCGCCATTTAGCGCTTCTGTGGAATAACCTCGTGCACGAAGTTTATCCGCCAACTCTGTGGTAGCAGTTTTGGTGCGCACAAAGGTGATGATCCCGTCATACTTTTCTGCTTCTAGAATTCGTGTGAGGGCATCTAATTTTTGGTTAGCAGCTACATGCAAGACACGCTGTCGAATGGTATTTGCGGTAGAAGTTTTAGCCGCAATTTTGATTTCCTTGGCGTCGCTCAAATAACGTTGCGCCACTTGGCGGATCGCTTTTGGCATGGTGGCGGAAAAAAGGGCCACTTGGCACGCCTCTGGGGTTTGCTCCAGCACCCATTCCACATCGTCGATGAAGCCCATGCGTAGCATTTCATCTGCTTCATCTAAAACTAATGTGGATAGCTCATTCAGCTTCAAGCTGCCTCGACGCATGTGGTCCATCACTCGCCCAGGTGTGCCCACTACCAGATGCACCCCGCGCTTCAGTTGCTGTAGTTGATTGCTGTAATTCTGGCCGCCGTAGATAGGCTGCACACGGAAGTTCTTTACGTGGCGCGCATAGCGCTGACAGGCTTCTGCCACCTGAATGGCCAGCTCCCGGGTTGGGGTCAATACCAACACTTGGGTCGCTTTGGAATCGGTATTAATCCGGCTGAGCAGGGGTAGGGCGAATGCAGCGGTTTTGCCCGTGCCTGTTTGCGCTTGGCCAATGAGATCGTGGCCTTCCCTTAAGATGGGAATACAGGCCTGCTGGATTGGCGAAGGGGTTTCATAACCGAGTTCTTGTAGGGATTGCAGCAATGGCGAAGGCAGATCCAGCGCTTCGAACGCTAGATTGGATACAGCTTGTGACATGGTTAAACGACTACCTTTGTAGGAGTGGTGCGATCGATTCAAATAGGAGGGGGAACCGCAAATGGCCAGCAAGTATACACTAAATTAGCAGGTTGCGCTTTCTATTTTTAGACTTCACCGCTATGCCAAGCTGGCCGCCAGTGTCAAAACGTGCTTTAGCGGTTAATTCTTTAGCTGGCAAATAGCGTCGTTTAATTTGTTCAGGCCGGGGAATGTCAACGACTGGAAGAGATCCTGCTCTCCAGTATACTGGATAAAAAAACAGTAAATATAGGGTGAGTGCGGCTCGCGATGACTCTGTCACCATTGTTTTTAGGCCCATGCAGAACAGGATAAAAAATTGCCCGATACATCGAATACAACGGTTTGTTCGCCAATTAATACGCCAATCAATGATGGTCAAAATAGTTGTTCATCTCGTGCAAAGTTCAGCTAGTTATAAGACGAACTAATTTAAATGGCGCTATTTTCAATTAGTGTTCTACAGGCTATTTTCACTATCCTATATCAAACCCAATGTTCAATTCGTTCAACTCGGAGGATAGCCTCATGCAGCTAGCTAAAACCGCTTGGAAGTATGGGCGTTTTTTTCTCACTACCTATGTGATGATAATCGGCATCGTGCTAATGGCTTTAGGGGGGAGTGCGTTAGCCAATTTTTTAATTGGTGTCGGCATTATTTTCTTGGTATTAGATCTCACTCTAGGGGAGGATTTGAATATCTACCACTATGACAACCCCGCTATTTTCTATCCCATGCAATATGCCAGTCAGTTGGTTTCAGTGGCTACCTGTTTAATGTTTGCCTGGGTATTGGGTGTGCCTAATGATTTTCTTGGCATTGCGGCAGCGGTGCAAGCGCTCAGTGGATTTGACATGATAGCTGCCCACGCCAATGACACCTTCGGTTTTTATGTGGCTAGTTCGATTGTTGCCGGATTGGGTGCGGGTATAGGCTCTATCGGTATTGGGCATGAGCTCACCCATCGAAAAGATAGGCCCTTTGCCAATTTCATGGGCAGGTTGGGGCAGGCCTTTGGCATGCATACACGTTTTTCGATTCGGCATCCTTATGGCCACCACAATTGGATTTGCACACCAAAAGATCCCGCATGGGCACGACGGGGAGAGAACTTCTATCCCTTTGCGATTCGCTCCATTATTGGTCAAAACATTCAGGTGTGGGAGCTGGAAACCGCTCGATTAAAGAAGATGGGTCAGTCAATCTGGACCTGGGAAAACCAAGTGCTGCGTGGTTGGGCCATGGAGCTCATCGCGTTGTCGCTGTTTGTGATTGCGGCCGGATGGGTAGGTGTGATCGGTTTTCTCGCGGTCGGTTTGTTTGTCAATCTGGGGTTGGAGTTAGCCAATTACATCGAACACTATGGATTGTGCCGTATGCCGTCAGAGCCGCAGCAGGTGCGCCATGCCTGGAACGACAATCACAAAATGTCCTATTGGGGCACTGTGGCAATTTCCAGGCACTCTCACCATCATGCGGATGCAGATGTGGAGTTTTGGGATCTCAAACCTTTCCCCAAAGAGGCACCGGCGATGCCTTTTGGTTATGGTCTCACAGGCATCAGTTGTTTGATCCCACCACTTTGGCACACATTGATGAACCCTCTGTTACTGAAGTGGGACGAGGAAATGGCGTCAGAAGATGAGAAAGCACTGGCAGCAAAAGAGAATATTCTCAGTGGCCAAGCGATGTTGGTAGATGCGGCTAATGAATATTACGAAGCGCATCCCAATGTTTTAACTCCTCAGGCGGCCTAAGAATCGGGCATCATTCATCACATTTTTCTGTTGATAGTACGTACATGGGCAGCGCCGGCTGCCCGTTTTTTGTGGAGAATTAAAAACGATATTCTCCCTGTTTGATGCCATCTTCAATGGTATCGGTCAGTGGCACATATGCGTCGCTCTTGGGCAAAGCAATGAATATGGGATCATCCGGCTGCGCAGGCTGATACCCCTCTTGCTTGAGATCGGTCTTTTTATATTTAAAAGAACCTGTGGTGTCTAACTCGTGTTTTACTCTTAAAAATATCGGTACCGCGTAAGGGGGCAATTGATCATCCAGAAAATGAAAAAGCTTTTGTGTGTCTAATTGGATATTCTCTTTTGGCGTGATGGTCATCATGCCAGCCTTGCCGTTGGTATTGGGGATCTCCACACCATACACCGCACAATGAGCTACATCGGGATAGGTAGTGATAATGCGTTCGACTTCGGTGGTAGAGACATTTTCTCCTTTCCAGCGGAAGGTATCACCCAGTCGATCCACGAACTGATAATGGGCACAGCCGATGTTTCTTAATAGATCACCGGTATTAAACCACGCGTCCCCCGGCTTGAATACGTTACGCAAAATGGCTGATTCGGTTTTATCTTTCTGGGTATAGCCGACAAAGGGAGTGCTTTCGGTGATCTCGCCAATGAGCAGTCCGGGCTCTCCCTTTGCGACTTTAATTAAATAGCCATCGGCATCACGTACCAGCTCGTCTTTCTCTTGATCATATTTCACTAATGTGGCTTTGCCCACGCCCACGGTATCCTCCAGGTTAAAGAGGTTCATAAAGCCCACATTGCCTTCGCTAGATCCATAACCTTCGATCACATATTTCACACCAAAGCGTTCTTTGAATTCCTTCCATAAGCCAGGTCGAAAACCGTTGCCAAACATTTTGACTAAGGTGTTCTGATTGTCCGTGGGTTTTGCTGGCTGGTTGAGTAGGTAACGACACAATTCGCCCACGTAACCAAAGACCGTGGCTTGGTATCGGTTGATATCATGCCAAAATTCAGTGGCGCTAAATTTGCGTTTAATCACCATGGCACAACCAGAGGCGAATACTCCGGTCCAACAGGCCAGTAACCCAGTGGCATGAAACAGCGGCAAAGGCACATAATAAATATCTGTTGGTTTAAGTTGCTTGATAACATTGATTAAGGAAAACATCAAACAGATGCGATTGTGATCGGTGATGGCTGCTTTGGGCATGCCTGTTGTACCGGAAGTGTACAGATAGACATAATGATCTTGACGCCTGATGGCGGCGGTTTCTGCAAGGTTGCTTCGAGGGCAATGCGCACTTGCGGCCATTAAATTGATATAGGTCGCTGGTGTTTCTCCCGCATCCTGCTGTGTGTCGACATCTGCAACTGCGAAGAAGTGTTGATCCTCTAGGGTGGTGAGTTGATCACGCACTTCCGACAAGGCGTCACATAATTCGGTGCCTACAATCAGCATTTGCGGCGCGACAAGATTAATACTATACGCCAATACTTTGCCTCGTTGTGCCGTATTCAGCAGCGCCGCACAGGCACCAACTTTCGATATGGCCAATAGAGAAATGAGAAATTCTGGACGATTATGCATCACCAGGGCGACAACCTGTCCACGCTTTAGTCCTTGATCTCGTAAGTAATGCGCCACCCGATTCGCTTCATCGTTTAACTGTTGGTAGGTCAAGACACGATCCAGATAATAGATCACCGGCCGGTTGGGATATTTTGCCACCGTGGTTTCGAAAATTCGTGGAACACAATCGTGTTCGTCAGCATTGCGGCTAGCCAGGAAAGCACGCACTATGGCAGGCACTCGTTTAAACACTTCATTGCTGTGTAAGATGAGATCTAAAGGGGTCACTCGATCAGATTGAGACATTTAAATGATTCCTCTTTTTGCACTGACGATAACAATATTTTTGGATAGTTCGGGGCGCCGCTTCAACCGGGTTCTCGACACCTAAGCTTATAAGTATTTAAAGACATATTAAATTTATTTGAACAACCAAGTGTGTGATTCACCCTAATCTTACTGTTCTGTCTGTAGGCATATCTAATCAATTTATTTATGACTAGATAACAAATGCGATTAGCTGAAGTGTGGACGCCACTTATAGACAGTTGGATCTGGTTGCGGGATCGTTACATGGGTATCAAAACCCATGCGCGATAGGATCTGAGTCCATATCCGTGGTCATTGAGAGAACATGAAGTGATCAGTGAATCAGTGTGGCAGTGGGCAGAAAACGAATCAGAGCGCCTTGCGTGGGTCTTCGATGATCATCAGTTAGTCACCTATAGTGAAATAGGTGCGAGGGAGCAGGTATAGACGATTGTTGTGCGATGAGTATGTGTCCAGCCGGATTTTTAAAGCAACAGATCATGCAATTTATAAATAAAGAGCGGTCACAGTGATTTTTATTATAAAAATAGGCCGGCTGTCTATATCAGCCGCAAACTAGGTGACGCCGATCAACGGCACATCATCAGTGCGAAAGCACCACCTCTTAGCCTAAAGCGACGCCGTAGCAGGCAACAGATCCCTTGTTTGACAGAATGGATCGCGCAACACTAGTAAACAGACTCCAATTGATTTTCCTGTCCAGGTTGTTGATCTGAGTGTCTACTTTCATTTGCTGATCAGATCAGCAAATGGATAGATGTGCCGATTCGAACGTTGCCACCTGCAACGATTGGAAGGCCAAAAGTAGGTTTGTGATAAATTTGTGATCTTTTCGTGAAAGCCTCGTGATCTTGCTGCTGCACACTGGTACCGCAGTTGAATCTCATTCATCAAAGCGAGGACGCTATATGAAAAAATCACTCATCCCAGCAATCACCCTTTCAGTTGCGCTGCCATTCTCCGCCTTTGCAGGAGATCTAGAGGTGGAGATAACCAATTTAACTCACGGCAGTTATTTTACGCCGCTACTGGTGGCCAGTCATGATACACACCTCGATCTGTTTGAGGTGGGTACGAGTGCATCCGTGGCGTTGCAGGCAATGGCTGAAGGTGGAGACATCTCAGGATTGATCACCACCGTTTCGAATGCAGGGGGTAGTTATGCAGACAATCCTGCCGCAGGCTTGTTAGCACCAGGACAACAGGTGACTGCGACTCTGGATACGGGCAGTATCAGCAATAGGCGACTCTCCATCGTGGCAATGATATTGCCCACCAATGATGGATTCGTCGGTTTAGACTCTCTCAAAATTCCGAAAACCCCTGGAAGGACCAGCGGGGGCATTTGAACGAAAACCTACGGTTTTGAATCTTGGTGAACCAGTATAACCGTAGGTTCCTGTTTAATAGCCTCTAACCTCGAATTTCGATGTGTGGCCGGCAAAAGCGTCAAATTTAGCCACTCCGTCAATAAGTCATTGATATTAAGCCGCTTCTTTGTGATCTCTCCTTCGGTTACGCAGAGTTACGCGTTACATGCGTAATTACGCAATTAGCAGGTAACACCGATAGAGGGTGCCTGTCCCTGTGGAAGAACCGACAAGTTTGACAAGTTTGACAAGTTTGAGGGTCGGCAACGATTCCTTCATTAAACAGCCAGATGATCGAAATGCACCCAGCCGGCTACAGCGAGCCCTGTAGCTGTTTAAACTGCCCTTGGATCACTGCTTTTTCCTGAAGAATAACTTTGTTCTCGTCGGTCAGATATGCCACTTTTTCCTGGGTAGTTTTCAATTCGGTTTTAGTGGCTTCCAGAGCTTGGGATAATACCGCCAGCTCCTTATCGACATCTGCTTTCTTACCAGTGAGCGATGCTATTTTTTCTGACAATTGCTCATTTTTATGCTGGTATTCCCGGCTTTTCGCCAAGGCGTCTTCAAGGTCGCGTTTCAGGTTCCGGATATCATCTACTTTTCCGTTCAAATGCATCCGCTTTCGCTGGCCCGTGGTCACCGTGGCGGTGCTGTCGCTGATCCTGACCTGGCCCATTGCCCGGCAACTGGGCAACGAGTTTATGCCGCCGCTGAATGAAGGTAGCATTCTCTACATGCCCACGGCGTTACCAGGGATGTCCATTACCGAGGCCGGTAAGGTGTTGCAGAGCATGGACGAACAACTCAAGGCCTTTCCCGAGGTGGAAAGGGTGTTCGGCAAAGTGGGTCGCTCCACCAGTGCCACCGATCCGGCACCGCTGTCCATGGTGGAAACGGTGGTCACCCTCAAGCCCAAAGACCAGTGGCGTGAAGGCCTGACATGGGATGATCTGATTGCCGAAATGGACGAAAAACTGCGCTACCCCGGCATGCCCAATATCTGGTGGATGCCAATCCAGACCCGCACCGAAATGCTGGCCACCGGCATTCGCAGTACCCTGGGGATCAAGGTATTTGGCGACGAACTCGACCAGATCGAGGAAACCGCCGTCGCCATCGAACGGGCGTTGCAGGATGATCCACGCACCGCGCCTTATACCCGCAGTGCTTTTGCCGAACGCTTGACCGGCGGCTATTTTCTCGATTTCGATATCGATCGGGATGCGGCCGCGCGCTATGGGCTGAACGTACAGGATGTGCAGGACGTGCTCATGGCGGCAGTGGGTGGTATGCCGGCGACGCAAACAGTGGAAGGCCGCGAACGCTACCAGGTGATGGTGCGCTACGCGCGGGATTACCGCGATTCCATCGATAACCTGGAAAAGGTGCTGGTGCCCACCAAAGCCGGCGCGCAGATACCCATCACCGAAGTGGCCGATATCGAATTTCGTACTGGCGCGCCCATGATCCGCAACGAGGACGGCCAGCTGGTGGGCTTCGTGTTCGTGGATCTCAAGGGCGATCTGGGCGTGGCCGATTATGTGAAACACGCCAGAGAAGTGGTTGACGAGCAGGTGGCGATGCCGGCCGGCTACCGGCTCGGCTGGGCCGGTCAATTCCAATACTTCGAGCGCGCCAAGGCGAAATTACAATGGGTGGTACCGGCCACACTGCTGGCGGTGTTTTTGCTGCTCTACCTGCACCGCGGGCGCTTCAGCGACACCTTGTTCGTGCTCACCGCCATGCCCTTCGCGTTGATTGGTTCCATCTGGTTGTTGTATGCACTGGACTACAACTTGAGTGTTGCCGTTTGGGTGGGCATGATCGCCCTGGCAGGGCTCGCCGCCGAAATGGGGCTGTTGATGCTGCACTATCTGGATCATGCCTTGAAGGAAGCACAGTCGCGAGTACCACACATGAGCCGGGCACTGTTTTATGAAGAAATCGCCATGGGTGCCGCCCAGCGTATCCGGCCAATGCTGATGACCAGCTTGACACTACTGATTTCCCTCATTCCGATCATGCTCAGTGACGGGACCGGTGCCGATGTTATGAAGCGCATCGCCGCGCCCATGGTGGGTGGGACATTGTCGGCCTTGATTGCGGTGTTGCTGGTGTTTCCGGCGCTGTTTGTTTTATGGAAATCGCCGGTGGTTAGCCGAAAGCACCAATGGGAGTCAACTCATGAAAAGGAATGATCACTGATTTTCACGTTCTACAGCCGTTGTTATGGCTTGCGTAAACGCAAGCCATACTCCTGTTCAGATAATCGGCCTCTCTTCATTGAACGACACAGTCACTGGTTTTGCCAGCCTGAAGCGATGATCGCCATCCCCAATAAGGCCACAGCCGCACCCAGCCAATCGCCGCACTTCAGGTCGCGCAAAACCGCCTGGGTGATGCCGCCCAACAAGTACAGTGGATTGAGGGGGATGTTACCAAAGTGGCTCTGCCAAAGCACAGTATTGATGTTTGGCATGATCGCGCGGTGTTTCATTTTCTCACCAGTGAAGCCGAACGTCACCGTTATGTCGACGCGGTCCTGAACAGCGTCAAACCGGGTGGCTATGTGATTATGGCCACCTTTGCCGAAGATGGGCCGGAACAATGCAGTGGCTTGCCGGTGCAACGCTATTCAGCCAGTGCGCTACATTCTGAATTTGGCTCACCGTTCGAATTACTGGGACACGAAAAAGAGCTACATCAAACGCCTTTTGGTACCACGCAAAGCTTCGTTTATTGCTATTGCCGACTCACTCATGGCTAAGAAAATGTCAGAGAATCATCTTAGCGGGAGTAGCATTTACCTTCTAACTGAATAGGCGGGCAAGGCAGCGAGCCATAGGAACAATACACGCAACAATCGCCAGCCTTCGGTTTCAACAAGGTATGGCACTGCTCGCACTCGTAGTACCACTGGCAGGCGTCCGTCGGCATGGTTTCCATCTTTTTATGGCCACATTCCGGACAGGTCAGCTCAGACTGTAGAATGACTTCAGTCATCGTTTTTTCTCGCTAACAATTGTTGAGGGGTATCCGGCATTGGTGGTGGCTTCGACCAAAGCGACTGTGCTGGTCCGGGTATCTTCAAAGGTCACTACCGCTTGCTTGTGTTCATAGCTGACCTCGGCTGTGGCAACGCCTACTACCTGGGTCAACGCCTTCTTGACCGTGATTGGGCACATGGCACAGTTCATGGTCGGCAGGTCCAGCGTAACCGTTTGCGGCTTGGCCAAGGTTGGCAGGCTAACGATAACGAGTGCGAAAGCAAACATGATTTTCTTCATGGTAAATTTCAGTATTTTCGATGCTTAAGCTATCAAAGGAATCCAGTAGCTACTGGTGACAAGAACCAGTGCAACCATCGCAGTAATCCAGAATATAATCTGCCGTCGCTTCCGCGTTTGCGGGACCGAGCAAGCGGTGCCGGGTTCGCAAGTTTCGACGGGGCGATAAACCTTCCAGCCCGCCCAACCAAACAATATCAGTACAACCGTGATAAACACGGGGCGATAGGGTTCGAGCAGAGTCAGATTACTGATCCAGGCCCCACTAATACCCACAGAGATCAGAACAAACGGGCCGACACAGCACAAACTTGCACCGATAGCGGCCATGACACCGCCAATCATGGGTAGATTGAAGTTGGTGAGTTTGTCTTTTGGGGGCATGACTGACTCCCTGAAACGCATTCGATGAAGTCAGTGTAAATGCCGTACTCAGGTACGGAGTCAAGCTCGAATTAGACTTGGTCTGCATCAGGTTGCAACGACCCTACAATGGGGCAGGCTGCGTTGTCAGGATTGGTGCGACACTGGAGGACTAAATCCTCCAAAACTCGCTCCAGGCGACGCAGATCGTTGATTTTTTCCCGCACACTGACCAGTTTACCTTCCGCCAGTTCCTGGACTTCCGAGCAGTGGGATTCACCTAATGCCAACAGGTTGTCGATTTCTTCCAGGGCAAATCCCAGCTCCTGAGCGCGTTTGATGAATAAAATCCGCGCCAGGGTGGCCTTGGGATATGTGCGGTATCCCTGGTTCGGTTTAGGCGGTTGCGTAATGAGGCCTCGGCGTTGGTAATAGCGGATGGTTTCAACATTGACCTCTGCTGCCTTGGCCAGTTGACCGATGGTGTAATGGGAATTCATGACCAGAGCGCTCCCAGTGGTACGGCATAGAGTTTGTCGCCAAAGGCCGTAGTATGATCGCCGTCATAGAGCAGAATGCCAATCCTGAAGCGATCGTCAGCCACGGATTGAAAACGTTTCAGCCCGGCGAAATCCTTCGCGCTTAAGGTCGCCGCCGCCTTGACCTCGATGGCGAAGCAGTCGCCCATAGCATTTTCGATGATCACATCCACTTCCACTTTATCTTTATCGCGGTAGTGATAGAAGTTTAGTGGCTCCTCGATCCAGACAGCCTGTTTGCGCAATTCGTTATAAACAAAAGATTCCAGTGCCAGACCGAAGTCTCCTGGCTGCTTCAGCAGGCGTTCCCGATTGAGCCCCCGCACGGCGCACATCAGACCTGTATCGACGGAATGCAGTTTGGGTGTTTTCACCAGTCGTTTGTATTCATTGGAATGCCAGGCAGGCAATTGCTCTACTAAAAACAATTGCTCAAGGAGTGCCATGTATTTTTTGATGGTCAGTCGGTCCAGCCCCAGCTTGCCCCCCAACTCGGTGAGGTTGACCAGTTTACCGGCATAAAAGGCAGTGAGCTTGAGTAACTTGCCCATCAGATCCGGGTGATCAATGTGGGTTAGGTCGCGAATATCCCGTTGCACCTGGGTGCTCAGGTATTGCTCATACCAGGCCTGGGAGCGACGTTCACTGGCACGTTGCATCGGCTCCGGAAAACAACCGGTGACCAGCCGACTCAGGATGTGGTCCCTCACGCGGATGGACTGAGTTGAGGGGGCTTCCTGGTTCAACAACTTGGATAGGAATGTGGGTTGCTGCCCCTGGATCTCACACTCCGAGAGTGTCATCAATCGCACCGATTCCATCCGGCCCGCCAGGGAATCCGACAGGCGGGGCAACAACGGTGCATTGGCGGAGCCCGTCAGCAAAAAGCGGCCGGGCGTGCGCTGCTCGTCCACGGCCTGCTTAATGGATACGAACAACTCCGGCAGTCGTTGTACCTCGTCCAGGGCAATGCGAGTGGGTGGCAGGTTGCGAATAAAGCCCACAGGATCGGCCTGGGCAATCTCAAACTGAGCCTGATCATCCAGGGTGATATAGGTCCATTGTTCAGCCCCCATTTCCTCCATCAAGGTCTTCACCAGGGTGGTTTTACCGGCCTGACGGGGCCCCATGATGAATACGACGGGCGTATCGCTCAGCGCTTCTTTGACTTGGTGCTCAGAATAACGAGGGTACATGGTTGGGCTTCCGGCTAAACAGGAGTTGTAATTCGGCTATCTGTTATTTTATTATCGTCCAATCGTTATTACAATGCCGTCCAAATGTAAACAAGGTGGTATGCACATTCAGCACCATAAAAACATCAATAAAAACAACGCTATAGGAGTAGTTGGCGTGACCACAACCCAATGAGGCATCCATGACAGCCAAAGAGCAGTTTTTGACCAACCAGCAACGCTACCAGCCGCTGATATTGCCGCAACGCTTCTCCGACGAGGAAATGGTTCGCGACTGGACCCTGAATCGCCGCGATTGTCAGATGGTAAACAAATACCGCAAACAGTACCGTCTCGGCATCGCCATCCAGCTTTGTGCCATGCGCCTCTATGGCCGCTTTCTGAACCAGCTTAGTGATCTCTCGTCCCGTGTGGTCAGCTATCTTAGCAGTCAGCTCGATTTACCGCCGACCCTCACGGTGGAAGTGCCCGAACGGGAAGCCACGTTATTGGAACACCGCAATAACATTCTCAAATACCTGGGTTTCAGGCGGTTTGATGACAAGGTGGAAGACGATCTGGACCGCTGGGTAGAAGGCAACAGGGCGTTTAAAATATCATTAATATTCAATAACTTGGTGGGCTGGCCATTCGCAAACTATCCCACAAAAGCCTATAAAAACCTTTGCTATCCCCACAAAACTCCCACAGGAGTATGCATGTCCATAGATGTCATGATTCGATTGCGGAGTTAATCTCTTAACAATTCAGATATTCCAATTTGTTTGCCGATCAAAGTCCTAGAAAATGTTGTTGGTTTCTCAGCTTAGAAAGCTGAACCTGAAAAAAATTTGAACAGGTCCTCCTCGTAGAGTCTCTATCCTACCGTCCTGCTAGTCAGAAAGGGAGCTACGCGCGAAAGGGTCACTTTCGGCCAGGAAGAGCCATTCCCTCTTTCAAAGAGTATTGCTTTCTTGGATGAGGGTGAATGGGAGAAAACGCCACACGTCAGACATTCAAAAAATGAGCTGGCAATGCGTGCTTGCGACACAAACCGGAAGTTGGCGTTTTTACACTGTCTGTATGAGCAATTAGCATATTTATGATAACTGGCAGCCGCCTCAACCCTGATAATTGATTGCCGTACTTCGAATATTCAGGGTAAAGTGGTCAAGAAAAGGGCGTTTGTTTTTCTTATACTCGGCGTAAGATGGCTAATCTCTTAAAGCCTTAACATTGTCTTATAAGATGGAACTAAGCGCTACGTACAGGGCCTTATATATGCTAACTTTGATATACGTCAGTAAATGATACTGGTAACAGCATTAGCCTGTGAATGTGGAAGTATATATATGATTCGTCTGATAGGTATAGCATTGGTTATTTGGGGGTTGATCACTCAACCTCTAATGGCTGATGTGCCTGTATCGTCGACGGATAATAACCCTCGTACCGCAATATCTTCCGACGCTGATGCGATGTTCAATAATATGGAGCATCATAGCGATCAGAGCTCCGGAGAAATGTCCAAAACTCCCTGTCATGAAAATGTTGCTGATGAAACATGTGACAACTGTGAGACGGAGTGTATGGACGGAATGTGCGGCTCTTCTTGTATTTCCACTGGCGCAGCAGCGTCCCAAAAACTATCAGTTAATCTCGACCTATTCAGCAGTTCTCTTGTAGCTTCTTCTCCTGGAGCACGTGCCTACGGGCTCCCTTCCCGTATTTTCCATCCTCCGAAACACACCTGATTTTCCGATAGGCGTCACTGCGCCTGTTATTTCGGAATTCCTAAACATTGACCTATTGACCTAGGTGTTACACCCAGGTTGTATGATCAGTTCCTAGACTAGGTGCGCCTAATATAAGCGCCCAAAATGTAATTGGAAAAGTATTTGCTATACCAGAATCTGGTTACGCGTACACATCAGGATAAAGGGTGTTATGAAAACGGTAACTGAAATTGCCAGACGATTTAATGTGAGTGCTGACACGATCCGGCATTACACAAAGCTGGGTTTACTCTCCCCGGAAAGGGATACAGTCAATGGCTATCGACGCTACGGAATAGAGCAAGAAAGACGCTTGCGCTTTCTGTTGTCGGCCAAAAGACTGGGTTTTAGCTTGAAAGATATTCGAGAAATCCTGGATATGGCGGCGACCGGTGATACCCCATGTCCGTTGGTTAGAAAACTGATCGACCAGCGATTAGAGGCAATCCGAGAGGAGATGCGCGATGCGCAAAAGCTGATGGCGCGCATGGAGTCGGCTTGCAGCGACTGGCGAGATTTACCTGATCGTACTCCTTCAGGGGAGAGTATTTGTCACCTAATCGAAACCTGGGATAGCGCCAGCAGTTTTGGCGATGATGCTATCTCCGCAGAGGATTAGAACGATGCAATCAACCGATATTCAAGTATTAGATAAAGCCAATGGCCTGCAGCAGACCGAATATCTTCGGATTCACGGCGCGTCCTGTGCTAGCTGTGTGAGCAAGATTGAAGGTGCGCTACACGAGGTTAACGGCGTTAAAGAGGCGGTGATGAACCTGGCGCAGAGCACGGTTTCTGTTACTGGTCATGCAGCAGTCGAAGCGATGATTAATGCTATTAGGGCTGCTGGTTATGATGCGGAAAGCATCACCGATAACTCGAATCAGAGTGTGCTCGATGAAAAGGAAAAAGCTGACGAGGCCTATTACAAACGTTTGATGCGAGAGATGTGGATTGCGCTGTCTCTTGGTATACCTTTGATGATCTACAGTCTGGTTATAGGTGAGATGACGGTCACAACAGCGATGGAACAAGGGGTGTGGTTGGCTGTCGGTCTGTTGACTTTTGGCGTGATGTTTTTCGCGGGCAAGCATTTCTATATTGGTGCCTGGAAGTCTTTTGCAAATCACAGTGCGAATATGGATACCTTGATCGCGCTGGGTACAGGTACTGCCTGGCTTTATTCCATGTTTGTTGTGTTCTTTCCCTCGTTAGTGCCGGAGATGGCCCGGCATGTCTATTTTGAAGCCACAGCCATGATTATCGGGTTGATCAACCTTGGCCTTGCGTTGGAAATCAAAGCGCGTGGCAGGACATCTGAAGCGATTAAGCGCCTGATCGGCTTGCAACCAAAAACGGCTAGGGTTGTGCGCAATGGTGAAGAGGTGGATATCGCCATTGAAGATGTGCGGCTAGGTGATCGCGTCAGGGTGCGTCCGGGTGAAAAAATATCGGTTGATGGTGTTGTCTTGGAAGGTCTGACGGCGGTCGATGAATCCATGTTGACCGGTGAACCCATGCCCGTTGAAAAAGCGGCAGATGATGAGGTGGTGGCCGGCACGATCAATAAGAGTGGGTCGATTCTCTTTCAAGCCACGCGGGTGGGTAAAGATACTGCACTGGCGCAGATCATAGAGATGGTGAAACAGGCGCAAAATTCAAAGCCCTCTATTGGTCGTTTAGCCGATGTTATCTCAGCGTACTTTGTTCCTGTCGTGATGATTATCGCTGTGATCAGCGCATTGGTTTGGCTGAATGTCGGTCCTGACCCCCGAGTGGCTTTTGCGATGGTGTCAGCAACGACCGTACTTATTATTGCCTGCCCCTGTGCGCTGGGCCTGGCTACCCCTATGTCAGTAATGGTTGGCGTAGGTAAGGCTGCCGAGGCTGGCGTGCTGATCCGTAATGGCGAAGCGTTGCAGACCGCATCGAAAGTCACGGCCATGATCTTGGATAAGACCGGCACAATAACCTTGGGCGAGCCGAAGGTAACACACATTGAACTGGCCCATGCGAGTGATGAGGATGAGGTGTTGCAACTTGCTGCTAGCCTGGAAGCTGGGTCTGAGCATCCACTGGCGTTGTCCATTACCGAGACTGCCAAGGAGCGAGGTGTTGCTCTGGATGCTGTCAGTGATTTTCATGCCGTTGCAGGTCACGGCGTGGAAGGCGTGGTTCGTGGTCGTACGGTGTTGTTTGGTAATGAACGATTGATGCGTGACAGCAGTGTCGATATCGATTCGTATATCGAAAAAGCACAGGTTATGGCTGCTCAGGCGCAAACGCCTATGTACTTTGCTGTTGACGGACAACTCGCTGCCATAATCGCGGTGGCTGACCCCATTAAAGAGGACTCCATTGAAGCGATAAAACGTCTTCAGAAAAACGGTATGCGCGTCGTCATGCTTACTGGCGACAACAGGGCCACCGCAAAAGCAGTCGCAGAAAAAGTCGGTATTACCGAGTATTTTGCCGAAGTTCTGCCCGATCAAAAATCTGACAAGGTCGCTGAATTGCAGGGACAAGGCGAGATTGTAGGTATGACCGGCGACGGTATTAACGATGCACCAGCCCTGGCGTTGGCGAATGTCGGTTTTGCTATTGGTACCGGTACGGATGTTGCCATTGAAAGTGCAGATATTACTTTGATGCGGGGTTCCCTGCATGGCTTGGCTGATGCCATTGCGGTCAGTAAGGCGACGCTCAGCAACATCAAACAAAACCTTCTAGGAGCCTTTATTTATAACATGGCCGGTGTGCCGGTCGCGGCTGGCGTGTTGTATCCGTTCCTGGGATTGCTGCTAAGTCCAGTCATTGCAGGTGCAGCGATGGCCTTTTCATCGCTGACTGTGGTGACGAATGCGAATCGTCTGCGCTTATTTAATGCGCAGAAGCATTAGGGAGATATCGACATGATGATCATTAACCTGTTGGGCCTACTACTGATCGCACTGATTGTATGGTGGTTTTGGCTTTATAAGCCACAGGCAGTTATGGCGGACAAAAATACCGTAACGGTCGTTGTAGATAACGGCACCTATGAGCCGTCAAGAATTCGATTATTAGCAGGCCAGGACACGACGCTGCGCTTCCTTCGCAAAGATGCATCGCCTTGTGCGGCGACCGTGGTTTTTGCAGATTTCGATATCAGTGAAGAGTTGCCATTAAACAAACCCAAAAACATCAGCCTGCCGCCCCTGGCATCAGGTGAATACTCTTTCACTTGCCAAATGCAAATGTATCGAGGCGCGCTGATTGTTAACGAGAATGGAGATTAAGGTCATGGCACAAAAACAATTTTTCTGGTTTAGCTCCAATGACTTGGCAGCACTGACTTTAATTGGTGCCGTCAGCTATTTCCTGTTTATGGAACATCGTGAACACCTGTTTCAGTTTTTGCCCTTTCTGATTTTGTTGCTGTGCCCGCTGATGCACTTCTTTATGCATGGGGGGCATGGCCATGGAGGTCACGGAGAAGGTGGGCTTCGGGATAGTAAAGAACAAAAGAAAAGGAGCAATTAATGAAGGTGACACTCTTTGAAAAATTCAAGATCGTTCTAACCTTAACGCCTTTCGTTCTTGGAACGAATTTTTTGCATGCCAGTGAACCCGATCTTATAGCACTGACTGAAATTTCGGCGGTTGAAATTGCCATCCGAGACAATCCCGGCCTTGCCGAAATGCAAACACGCTATGAAGCGTTGGCGGAAGTTCCCTCACAGGTGGGTACGTTGCCGGACCCGATGGTTAGTTTCAACGCGATGAACTTTCCCACCGACACCTACGAAAGAGATCAGGAAGCGATGACACAGCTCCAAGTGGGCTTCAGTCAGGTCTTTCCTTTTCCAGGAAAGTTGAGCTTAAAGGAAGAGGCCGCCGAGTACGATGCGCGGGCGGCGGGGCATTCTGTCGATGAGTTGCGTTTGCAGCTTAAACAGAATGTGAAGAGCAAATGGTGGCAGCTCTACTATATGGATCGTGCCCTGGAGACAGTGGACAGCAATCAAGCTTTGTTGCGTCAGTTTATTACCGTCGCTAAAACAAAATACGAGACAGGTAAGGGATTACAACAGGATGTCTTGCTTTCACAGCTGGAGCTCTCCCGGCTGATGGATCAGGAAATTCAGTTGCAGGCTATACGGCGCAACCAGGCTATACATCTCAATATTTTGATGGATAGACCTGCTAACGATCCTATAACGCTGCCGGATACGGTTTCTAAAATGATGCCAAATCTTGTTGATGAGAGTGAGCTGTACCAGAAGGCGGCGTCCGTGCGACCACGTTTGAAACAAATGGAAACGCAGATTGATGCTGCGAAATCTCGTCTCGACCTGGCCAAGCGCGATTACTATCCTGATTTTAAACTGGGTGTGACCTACGGTGATCGAACCGGGGACAATCCGTTACCCCGAGGTGGAGCACGTTCAGATTTTGCTTCTGTCATGGTGGGAGTAAAAATCCCGCTCTACGCTGGCCGGAAACAATCCAAGGCAGTTTCCCAGAAAAGCTTGGAACTACAGAAAAACCGCTACGCACTGCTCGATGAAAAAGGCTTGGTGACGGCGGCAATTTCATCCGCCGTTACAGATTATCACCGGGCAAAGCAACAATATTCGCTCTTTGGTAGCGGTATTGTTCCGCAAGCTCAACAAACGGTTCAATCAATGTTGGCAGGTTACCAGGTCAGTGAAGTGGACTTCCTGAACTTGGTGCGAAGTCAAATGACACTCTTTAATTACGAACTGCAATACTGGAAGGCGTTAAGCGATGCCAAGCAAGCATTAGCCCGCCTTGAGGCCGCCGTTGGCGAGGAAACTGTTTATGAATAAATCTACCCTTTTAGTTGCCGTACTGATGCTAGGCATTGGGCTCGGTATTGGCTACTGGTTGTCCGGTAATAGCAGTTCGACGGCGGCAGTAACAGAGCAGGATAAAAAGCCTCTGTTTTACCGCAATCCGATGAACCCAAGTATTACATCTCCGGTACCGGCAAAAGACTCCATGGGTATGGATTACATACCTGTCTATGCGGATGAAGATAAACAATCGTCGCAACGGAAAATTCTGTTCTATCGAAACCCAATGAATCCATCAGTGACTTCGCCTGTGCCGGCTAAGGATTCGATGGGAATGGATTATGTGCCGGTTTATGCTGACAACGAAGCCAGTGACGTTGCAGGTACAGTGAAGATCGACCCGGTAGTGGTTCAGAATATTGGTGTTCGTACCGCCATAGCCAAGCAAGAATCAATCAGCCGAACCATTCGTGCTGTTGGTCGAGTGGATTTTGATGAAGAACGTATGGCGCGATTGCACCCTAAGGTTGAAGGATGGATTGAAGACATCCGTGTTGATAAGACGGGGCAGAATGTGGCTAAGGACGACATTTTGCTAAGCATCTACGCGCCCAAATTGGTTTCGACTCAGCAGGAATATTTATTGGCACTCAATAACCTGTCTGCTTTGAGCAAAAGCCAATTTGATGAAATCAGGCGAGGTGCAAAGGATCTGGTAAAGAGTTCCCGCGAACGTTTGGAATTACTGGATGTGCCTGAGCATCAGATTCAAGAGCTAGAACAAACCCGAAAAATAAAGAAAAGTTTGCATATACATTCACCGATTGCCGGTACCGTTATTCGTATTGGCTCCCGCCAAGGGCAATATGTTACGCCAAAAACCGAGTTGTACATGATGGTTGACCTTAGCCAGGTATGGGTTTACGCCGATGTCTACGAATACGAATTACCTTGGGTCAAGCTTGGCGATGAAGTTGAGATGACCTTGGCATCCGTGCCCGGTAAAACCTTTAAAGGCACTCTGGCCTATATCTACCCCTATGCGGAATCGAAAACACGTACCACGAAGGTACGTTTGGTGTTTGATAATCGTGAACTGTTACTACGCCCGGATATGTTTGCGGAGGTCAGCATACAATCCGATACGCTGGATAACGCCGTCGTCGTACCCGCTGAATCGGTAATCCGCTCCGGTGGCAGGACGCAAGTTTTTGTAGTGAGAGGCCCAGGTAAATTCGAGCCGAGAACCGTTAAGTTGGGGATAGAGTCCAGTGGCCAGGTGGCTGTACTGGAAGGTGTTGCGGCGGGCGAAGAGGTCGTGACCTCCGCCCAGTTCCTGGTAGATTCCGAATCCAAATTACGGGAAGCGACGGCCAAAATGATGGATGTGCTAAACGGCTCCGAAGGTATTCCAGAAGATGATACGAGGAGCGTGGAAAGTCACAAGGGAATGGATCACGGCAGTGAGGAGATGACTGATCACTCCCAAATGCAGATGGAAGGTCACACCGATATGGAAATGAATGATCAGATGGATGGCTCAGGGCATGGAGTGCATGATCATGATTAATGCCGTTATCAATGCCTCCCTGCGCGATCGTTTCATGGTGCTGATCGCGACTGTCATTATTGCGCTAGTCGGTTTGTTTGCTTATAAAAACGCCCCGCTGGACGCAATACCAGATTTATCGGATGTACAGGTCATCATCTTTACCGAATATCCCGGCCAGTCGCCACAAGTAGTAGAGGATCAGGTTACATACCCGCTAACCACGTCGATGTTGGCGGTACCTCGTACCAAAGTGGTTAGAGGATACTCATTCTTTGGTCTTTCCTTCGTGTACATCATTTTTGAAGATGGCACCGATATGTACTGGGCGCGCTCGCGGGTGCTCGAATCGATCAACTATGTCAGTGGCCGCTTGCCGCAAGGTATTACACCGACGCTAGGGCCAGATGCCACCGGCGTTGGATGGATCTACGAGTATGCGCTGATGGATAAAACGGGCAAACATGATCTGGCCCAGCTTCGTTCCTTACAGGATTGGTATCTGCGTTATCCGTTGCAAACTGTAAACGGTGTATCAGAAGTCGCCTCGGTGGGAGGTTACGTCAAACAGTATCAGGTTGAAGTTAATCCTAACGCTTTGCTTCGCTACAACATTCCGCTGAACAAAATTAAGATGGCCATCAAAATGTCCAACAAGGATGTGGGTGGGCGTCTGGTTGAGATGGCCGAAACTGAATATATGGTTCGGGGCCTGGGTTATGTGCAGTCGATTGATGATCTCAACAGTGTTCCAGTAGGTGTTGATGCGAACGGTACGCCCATACGCCTAAAGGATGTGGCGCATGTTCAAATTGGTCCTGAGCTGCGTCGAGGGCTGGTAGATTTGAATGGCGAGGGCGAGGTCGCCGGTGGTGTGGTGATTATGCGCTTCGGCGAGAATGCTCTGGCTACTATCCAAGCGGTGCGTGCTAAGTTAGAGGAATTGAAAGCCGGTTTGCCAGACGGTGTAGAGATTGTCCCAGTCTATGATCGTGGTGACTTGATCGAGCGTGCAGTAAAAAGCCTGAACACCTCACTCATGCAGGAACTGATAATCGTCAGTTTAGTGGTTATCCTGTTTCTGCTACATGCGCGCTCAGCTTTCGTGGCGATCATTACTCTGCCATTGGGTATTTTGATGGCTTTTATCGTCATGCGTATCCAGGGGCTCAACGCCAATATTATGTCCTTGGGTGGTATTGCTATTACCATCGGCACCATGGTCGATGGGGCTATTGTGATGGTTGAAAATGCGCATAGTCGGTTAGCCGAAGCCAGTGAAAAAAAGGCAAGTGAAGGAAAAGGCAACGAACTGACACTGGATGAGCGCTGGAAGACGATTGGCGCGTCCTGTCATGAAGTCGGCCCAGCCCTGTTTTTCTCTCTGCTGGTCATTACAGTATCGTTTTTACCGATCTTTACTATGCAGGCCCAGGAAGGTCGGCTATTCAGTCCGCTGGCCTTTACCGCTACTTATGCCATGGCTGCTTCGGCAATTTTGGCGATTACCTTGGTGCCAGTGATGATGGGCTATCTCCTGCGAGGGAAAATCATTGCTGAACACAAGAATCCGATTAATCGGGCACTACATGCGTTGCATAAACCAGCGTTGACGCTGGCGATGCGGTGGAGAAGCATTACTTTAATTGTAGCTGTAGGCCTGTTGGCAGTGACCTACTATCCCTATTCCAAGCTGGGTAGCGAGTTTATGCCACCGTTGGATGAGGGCGATATTTTGTATATGCCGACTACTTTCCCAGGTATCTCCATTACGAAGGCCAAGGAGTTGTTGCAGCAAACCGACAAAATATTATCGATTTTCCCTGAAGTGCATCATGTTTTCGGTAAGGTGGGGCGTGCAGAATCCGCTACGGACTCGGCACCCTTGTCTATGATTGAAACCACTGTTCGGTTGAAACCGAAAGAGGATTGGCCCGATCCCAGCAAATCCACAAAGGAGCTAATGAATGAAATGGATCAAGCGATTCAGTTTCCTGGATTAGCCAACGCCTGGACAATGCCGATCAAAACCCGAATCGATATGTTATCGACGGGTATTAAAACGCCTATTGGTATCAAGGTCTCCGGCCCCGATCTGAATGTCTTACAACAGGTTTCTCAGAATATTGAGCAAGCCATGAAGACACTACCGGAGACGACTTCGGCCTTTGGTGACAGGGCGATTGGGGGCTATTACCTGGACTTTAACATTAATCGGGAAAGCGCAGCGCGCTACGGGCTAACTGTTGGAGCGGTTCAGGATATTATCCAAAGTGCCATTGGCGGTATGAATATCACCGAAACTGTCGAAGGGCTTGAGCGGTATCCGGTCAATCTACGCTACCCGCGTGAGTTGCGCGATGACCTGGAGACCCTCAAGCGTGTATTAATACCCACCCCTACGGGCACCCAAATTCCACTGGCGATGGTGGCGGATATTGACTATCAACGGGGTCCTCCGGTCATTAAAAGCGAAGATGCGCGGCCTAACGCCTGGATTTATGTCGATATCTCCACTTTGGATATTGGTGGCTATGTTGCCAAGGCTAAGCAAGTGTTGGATGAACAGGTTTCAGTGCCAGCGGGTTACACCATTACATGGTCCGGCCAGTTCGAATATATGGAACGAGCTGCTGCGCGGTTAAGTATTGTGGCCCCAGCAACGCTGCTCATTATTTTCCTGCTACTGTACTTCAATTTCCGAAACATCACCGAGCCATTGGTTGTGATGATGTCGATTCCGTTTGGTCTCGTAGGCGGAATCTGGCTTATCTATATCAATGATTACAATATGTCGGTGGCTGTTGCTGTGGGCTTTATTGCGTTGGCAGGGATGGCGGCAGAAATTGGTGTTCTGGTCTTAAGCTTTATTGATGTCGAGATCGCCAAACGACGTGCCGAGTCGAGACAGTCGCTATCGCTAGAGGAAACTAAGGATGCGGTACTGTCGGCAACGTCAAAGCGGGTGCGACCTGTGGCGATGACGGCTATATCCACGATGGCTGGATTGACTCCTATCATGCTAAGCAGCGGCACTGGCTCCGACGTTACCCACCGTATCGCCGCGCCGATGTTAGGCGGGATGTTGACGGTCATGATACTGAATCTTTTGGTACTGCCTGTGATTTATAGCTTTATTTTGCAGTTCCAGGAGAGGAGAAGGACAAGGTTGTTGAATAGCAGTGAAAATTGATCCACATAGCCCATATATTTGCATACTAAATTGACCCACATGCCGAGCGATTACGCCCTTTTATCGCGACACTCAACAATGCTTTATGGGTCAATTTTCGACGCAAATCCTGGGTCAGTTTTAAGTGCAAATCAACAAGAGCAGGAATTTTGTACGCTATCATCCAGGTGTGGTGAGTCACGACGACGGTTTAGCGGGTTCGATTCTGGATCAGTCCCACCGCTTTGATAACCCGATCGCCCAATTACTCATCAGGCGACTATAATCGAGTATGATAAAGATGCGCCATCTTGTTGCGGCGAGATGGCGCCAGGAATTTCAATCATCAACACTTCACCACTATTAAAATGAACCAGCGTGTATTGATCATTGAGGATGCAGAAGACATTGCCAAGTTAGTGCAATTGCACTTGGGTGATTTAGGCTTCGAGGTGGATATTGCTGCTGACGGGCAAGCGGGATTGAATCAGTTTCAGGCAACAGAGTACGATTTAGTTATCCTGGATATCATGTTGCCAGGCATGAACGGATTGGATGTCTGTCGCGCTTTGCGCGCACAACCCCACTATGTGGCCATATTGATGTTGACCGCAAAATCCACAGAGATGGATCGAGTGTTGGGATTGGAGATGGGCGCAGACGACTACCTAAGCAAACCCTTTAGTATTCCTGAGCTGTTAGCACGGGTGAAAGCCCTGTTTCGTCGGGTGCAAGCCTTAGAAACACAACAAGAACAGACTCACTCAGGGGGGGTGGTCACAGTTGGCCAGTTGACAATTGATGTCGATAAGCGGGAGGTGTGTGTTGCCGGTGCAACGCTTGAACTGACCGCAAAAGAGTTTGCATTGCTGCTTTTTTTCGCCCGGCATCCCGGAACGGTCTTTACTCGTGCTCAGTTGTTAGAACATGTTTGGAACTATCACTATAGCGGATATGAGCACACGGTGAATTCCCACATCAATCGTCTGCGCGCAAAGTTGGAGTCCGATCCAGCGCACCCGCAATACATTCACACGGTTTGGGGCGTGGGATATAAATTCAACGATCGGCAAGACAACTGATGTTCCATACGCTTTACGCTAGGCTCGCAGCTGGACTGGTGCTGTTGCTCGTTGCCATTGGTTTGTTCTACGCATTGGTGAGTATGTCGCTTATCGATCGGCAACGACAGCAGGTGAATCAACAATTGCATCAGCATCTCGCTCAGGATTTGGTGATGGATCGAAATTTGGTGCGTGAAGGTCAGCTCAATGAGGCGGCGTTAAAGCAGACATTTCACGACTATATGGTTATCAATCCCAGTATTGAAATTTATCTGTTAGATCTCACTGGAAAAATATTATCCTTCTCTGCCGATCCCGGCAAAGTAAAGCGAAAGCAGGTGTCTTTGCAGCCAATCCAAGCATTTCTAATGAAGCAGGAGTTCCCCATACTGGGCGATGATCCCCGCAGTCATGATAGACAGAAGGCGTTCTCCGTGACGCCTATCCCCTCGGCAGAACGAGCGGAAGGGTATCTCTATGTGGTGTTGCAAGGTGAAGAGTACGATGCCGTCAATGCCGCAGTTCGTGACGGTGAAGTGGTTCGCTTGGGTCTGCTGACATTGGTAGTTAGTCTGATCCTGGGTGTGTTCGCTGGACTGGGAATATTTTATGGTTTAACCAGACGCTTACGAGAGCTGGCACAACGTATGGTTGAATTTCGAGGATCAGATTATTCCCGCTTGGCACCGGCAACCGATGTGGCAAAGGGTACAGCAGATGAAATTGCCCAATTGAGCCACACATTTGATCAGATGGCCGCCCGTATTGTGGCGCAAATTTCGGCGCTGGAAAAGAAAGATCAGCAGCGCCGTGAATTGGTGGCACAGGTTTCCCATGACTTACGTACTCCCTTGGCTGCCCTGCACGGTTATTTGGAAACCATGGTGATGAAGCAGGACAAGTTGACCACGGAAGGGCGACAGGAGTATTTACAGATTGCGTTGCGCCACAGTGAACGCTTGGGCAATTTAGTGGATGCCCTATTTGAGTTAGCCAAGCTTGATGCTAAAGAGGATTTGTCTCAACAGGAGCCTTTTATTTTGGCTGAGTTGATTCAGGATGTGGCGCAAAAATATCAGCTCCAGGCTGAAGCCAAGAGAGTTCAGTTGATTACCACGTTCGAGGATAGCAGTACCTTCGTGATCGCGGATATTGGGCTGATCGAACGTGTGTTCGAAAATTTGATTGAAAATGCCCTTGCTCATACAGCGCCCGGTGACACGGTCACCCTTGCAACCGAGCATCGAGAGGACTCAGTGTTAGTGGCGGTAACCGATACCGGTGAAGGCATATCAGCGGAAGATGCACCCTATATTTTCGACCGTTTTTACCAGGGAGGGCGCACTCAGTCCGATGGTGCCCATGCCGGTTTAGGCCTAGCGATTGTGAAGCGGATCTTGGCATTGCATGGTACCGCCATCCACATGGTGAGTTCTTCACAGGGAACGAAATTTAGCTTCAAGTTAGCAGGATCCTAATCGGCGCTTGCCGAGACAAACGGCAAGGTTGGATCAATAAACCCTGTGATTTCTGGTGGTGGATTAGAACTGAGTACAGAGGTGTCAGCACACCCTTGATTCAATTTAGCGTCGTCGAAACTGTCTACTCAGAGGAAGCAGCCCTAAGGTGAATAACCAGGCGGTACTTGGTGCGGGAATTTCCCCAGGGGGGACGAGGCGTGACCACTCGGCATCGTGAGAAAATGGTGCAAAGGCGACAATATCTTCACATAAGACACCTGGCACATAATCGCCATTGGCATCTTTAGCAAAAGGCTCTAACTTGCCATTGCCACTCACAGTGAAAAGATCCATGTGGATGCCTGTCAGAGAACTGGACAGGCTGGCGCCGTCTACGGAGACTTCGAAAGACTCAGTCCATCCTCTTTTGGAATCGGACTCAGAGCCGGGTTCAGTGTTGTAGATAGTACCCCACCTTTCATCGAAAGCGAATTCATAGATGTACCAATAAGAAGGGTAAATGCCATGAGGTGACAGTTGATCCCCTCCAGGAACGTCTTCTTCATAGGGTGGGATGCCAAAGCCCTCTTGAAAAATACCTAAGGAGACACCGTCATTTTTCACATCTATAACAAATTCGCCTTCGGGGGAAT
Organism: Thiotrichaceae bacterium; assembly: GCA_041940025.1. Lineage (GTDB taxonomy): Bacteria > Pseudomonadota > Gammaproteobacteria > UBA5859 > UBA5859 > UBA5859. Next base: position 82,815 of record JBGTSY010000006.1, read on the forward strand.
CTGTATTTTTTGGGGTTGCTGCGAAAACCAAGTAAGCAGTCCTGTCATCATTACCCCTGGAGAAGGGGCCGTTGCGGCGCTTTTTCTTCGCATAGGCATTGACCGTAAAACTATCACCGGAACCCATCCAGGTATCTGTGCCCGTATCATATTCCCAGGTTCCCGTAGCGCCGGGGCCTAATTGAAGATTAGGAACTGCCAACGCAACAGGTGCTATGAAAAGCAAACCTACAGTGACAGCGGAGGGTCGGATAATTCGCATAGTCTTCTTAATCCCCAATGTGATTCGGAAAATGAAATTAATAAGAGGTGGCCAGTTTTCAGCTCACTGCCTCAGGCGTCAAAACCGATAAAAACGCTTCGAATAAGTATTTGCTGATGATACTTATGGAAATCCAAGAATGCAACGAAAATGACGATTTTTTCTATTGCAACGAATTATGTAAGTGTTCTGGTTATAAGCAAATAAAAACAATATATTCAAAAAGTTGTGATTTAATTCTAAACTAAAAATAAGTTCAATAAACGGAATACGTTAATCATATTTTATTGAATATAGAGTTGTATCAGTTATTAAATCTGACTATTAGAAAACTGACGGCAATGCAACAGTTCATCAACGGGCACGCGTCTCACCTGAGTGTTATGCACAAGATCAGCGGAAATTTTAACGGCTTAAGAAAGAAATAGGATCTGCGATGCGTAAATTGAACTGCAGATCCCCAGGATCAGCAGGCTATAACTGAGAAGCCAACGCTGGAAAAAGTTATTTATCGTAGCGGTTTCTGGTTTTCCGGGTAAGTAGATAACTTCTAAATTGCGTCCTGAGTCGATATTTTTTCTGCTGGCGGCAGTTGAGCGGAATTGGTACGAGGTACCCTCTTCGGTGAAAAACTCTATCACATTGGCGTATCCCACACCGACGTGTTCGCCACCTTCCGTGTCTGCCAGATCAACAGTTTTTGCCACTCCTTGGGTTTTCACACCTTTGCGACTTAAGCTTTGTTGATTCATCAGCAGCACGCCCCCTGCAAACAGAGCTAATGGTCCCAGTACAATTAAAAATAGCGCCTCGATCATGTCCATACCTATCGGCATTTTCCGGTTTCTCGTTAGCAACTGATTGTCATGGAGACCATGCCCAGAGCGGGTGGGTGCGCTGATCTCATGCCTCATGCTGTGAGTACGGCGGAGCATGAAGCAGAGGGGTGTTACTCAGTTTTCCCCTCCACCAGACAATGCAGATGCCCGGCAGACAATCGTACCTCAATTTTGTCACCAATTTCCACGTCATGCGCTTTTTTTAGGGTATGGCCCGCGACATCCTGCGCTATGGCGTATCCTCTTGCTAGCGTGTTGAGAGGGCTCAGAGAATGGATCTGTTGCGCCAAGGCGGAAAAGGCAGATTGCTGCTGTTTCAGTTGGTGTTGCACTGAATGCTCCAGACGGTGCGCCAATGCTTTCATCTGCATCTGATTGAGTTCAACTCTCTGCTCAGGATGATGTTTTTCTAAGCTGAATTGGATCTGTTGCAAAGAACGAGTGTTGGTCGCCAACTGTAGTCGACAGTTGGAAACCAATTGGCGCCACTGTGATTCGAGATGTTGCTTGTCTTGCACCAACTTTTTACGCGGATCCACGAGCCGCTTGCTGAGGTGATCCAGCGCTTGAGCATGTTGATTGAGTTGTCGCCGAAAGAGTTTAGAGAGTTGTTGTTCAACGGATTCCAGATATTCTAAGAGATCCTCTTTCTGAGGTACCACGAGCTCAGCTGCCACTGAAGGGGTAGGCGCGCGTACATCGGCGACAAAGTCAGCAATGGTAAAGTCCACTTCATGGCCCACCCCGCAGACAATGGGTAAATGGGATGCAAAAATAGCCCGCGCCAGCTGTTCATCATTGAATGCATTTAAATCTTCCAGAGAGCCGCCACCGCGACACAAAATGAGAACATCCACCAGGGATGTCTCATTGGCCAATGCAATTGCCCGAATTAAGCTCCGCGCCGCCTCTTCGCCTTGAACCTGGGCTGGGTAAACAATGATCGGCACAATCGGAAAGCGGCGTTTGAGCACACTCAACACGTCTCGAATGGCTGCGCCACTGGGGGAGGTGATCACACCGATGGCTTTGGGCAGTTCAGGCAACGCTTGTTTGTGTGTGTCTAGAAATAGCCCCTCTTCAGAGAGTTGCTGTTTCAGTTGTTCAAAGGCACGTCTGAGCGCGCCATCGCCACTCTCTTCCATTTGCTGTACTATCAACTGGTAGTCGCCCCGAGCTTCATAGAGACTGACCTCTGCCAACACCAGCACCTGCTGACCTTCTTCCAGTTGAAAGTTCAATCCCTTATTCTGATGGCGAAAAAAGGCACAGCGAACTTGAGATTTTTTATCTTTAAGCGTGAAATAGAGATGACCGGACTGGGGGGTGGCGAGGTTCGACAATTCACCGGCCACCCATATGGGACCGAATGTGTCGCTGAGTAGGTCCCGTACCATGCGATTGAGCTCGGCAACTGCATAAACTTCGGGCGCGTTTTCCATCACTGTGGTATCCTTATGTGCCTATTCAATAGGGTAAATTTTGAATCTATTATGTCAATGGATCCATTCTTCAGCACCGAATCGCTGCGCTGCTATTCACACCATCCATCCCGCCTGACTATAGATTCGCCGCTTGAGGAACTGATATAGACCATGAGAATAGAACAAGAAGCGTTGACATTCGACGATGTTCTGCTAGTCCCCAACTATTCTGATATTTTGCCAAGAGAAGTGTCGCTGGAAACGCACTTAACCAAGCAGATCCGCTTGAATGTGCCCATTCTATCGGCCGCCATGGACACTGTCACGGAAAGCCGACTGGCCATTGCATTGGCGCAAGAGGGTGGTATCGGTGTGATGCACAAGAACATGACTGCGGCAGTTCAAGCCTCCCATGTGCGGGCGGTGAAGAAATACGAAAGTGGGGTGATCAAAGATCCCATCACCGTGAGCCCCAACACCACCATTCGCGATGTCATTGAGTTAACTCGCGCCAATAAGATTTCCGGTGTTCCAGTAGTGGAAGGTGAAACCCTGGTGGGCATTGTCACCAGCCGGGATTTGCGTTTCGAGACCGGTTATGAAAATCCTGTCTCTACCATAATGACCACAAAAGATCGCCTGGTGACGGTGGAAGAGGACAGTGACGCGGAGGAGATCAAGCGTCTGTTACATGCCCACCGCATTGAGAAGGTGTTGGTGGTGAATGAAGATTTTGAATTGCGCGGATTGATCACCGTGAAGGATATTCAAAAATCCACCGAGTTTCCCAATGCCTGCAAAGATCCAGATGAACGCCTAAGAGTGGGGGCCGCAGTGAGCACCGGCGCAGGCAGTATCGAACGCATAGATGCATTGGTGGAAGCGGGTGTGGATCTGTTAGTGGTGGATACCGCACATGGCCATTCTGCCGGGGTGATTCGGCAGGTGGAATACATCAAACAGAGATACCCTGATATTCAGTTAATTGGTGGCAATGTGGCGACCGGCGAAGCGGCGCTGGCATTGGCAAAAGCAGGTGCCGACGCAGTGAAGGTAGGGATTGGACCAGGATCAATCTGTACCACGCGCATCGTCTCAGGCGTGGGTATGCCACAAATCACGGCGATTCACGAAGTCTCTCAAGCGTTAAAAGGCACTGAAGTCGGTGTGATTGCCGATGGCGGTATTCGGTATTCTGGCGATATCTCCAAGGCTATCGCCGCAGGCGCACATACAGTGATGATAGGCAGCCTGTTTGCGGGTACCGAAGAAGCACCGGGTGAAGTAGAGTTGTACCAAGGGCGTTCATATAAGTCTTATCGGGGTATGGGCTCTATTGGAGCCATGCAACAGGGTTCAAGCGATCGTTATTTTCAAGATGGCCTAACTGATTTAGAAAAACTGGTGCCGGAAGGCATCGAAGGTCGAGTCCCGTATAAAGGACCATTGTCGGACACACTACATCAATTGTTGGGTGGTTTAAGAGCGTCTATGGGCTATACCGGCTGTGCGACTGTGGCGTCTTTGCGTACCGAAGCCAAGTTTGTGCGTGTCAGCAGCGCCAGTATGCGCGAGAGTCATGTGCATGATGTGGCGATCACCAAAGAAGCGCCCAATTATCGTTTAGACTGAGCTTTTTCCTCCATCGATTTTCACTCACCACTGCATAGAGACATGTCATGTTAGACATCCATGACCATCGCATATTGATACTCGATTTTGGGTCCCAGTACACACAATTAATTGCGCGGCGTATTCGAGAAATTGGCGTCTATTGTGAGATCCTCCCTTACGATGTGGCGACGGAGCGTCTGGTTCAATTTAGTCCTAAAGGCATCGTGCTCTCTGGTGGGCCGGAAAGCGTGACTTTGAATGAAGCACCACAAGCGCCGGAATGGGTATTTGATTCTGGTCTGCCCGTGTTAGGCGTGTGCTACGGCATGCAGACCATGGCGGCACAGTTACGTGGTGAAGTTGCCGCATCCAACAAACGAGAGTTTGGTCATGCAACAATTCAATTTGAAGCTGATTCACCACTGTTTGCCCATATCAGCACGCCCCAAAAGCAACTGCATGTGTGGATGAGTCATGGCGATAAAGTCACTCAGGTACCTCACGGGTTCCGCACCATTGCACACACCAGCAGTGCCCCCATTGCGGCAATGGCATGTGAAGAAAAAAATTATTACGGTGTGCAGTTTCATCCGGAGGTCACACATACAGAACACGGTTTTACTCTATTAAAGAATTTTGTGGTGGAGATCTGTGGATGTGATTGTCGCTGGACGCCAGAGCAGATAGTACAGGCGTCAATCGAATCGGTAAAAGAGCAGGTGGGGAGTGATGAAGTGCTGTTGGGTCTATCTGGTGGCGTGGATTCTTCCGTGGTTGCGGCGCTTTTACACGAGGCCATAGGCGATCAACTCACTTGTGTGTTTGTCGATAACGGTTTGTTGCGCTTAAACGAAGGCGATCAGGTGATGCAGATCTTTGCAGATAATTTAGGTGTAAAGGTAAGACGCGTGAATGCAGAAGAGCGTTTTCTCACTGCCTTAAAAGGCATTGCCGATCCTGAATTAAAGCGCAAAAAGATCGGTAATCTGTTTATTGAAGTCTTCGAAGAGCAGGCTGCCAAGTGTGAAAATGCGAAGTGGTTGGCACAAGGCACGATTTATCCCGATGTAATTGAGTCTGCTGGCGCTGCGAGTGGTAAAGCCCATGTGATCAAGTCTCATCATAATGTGGGTGGCTTACCGGAGCAGATGCAGTTAAAACTGGTGGAGCCGCTGAGAGAACTTTTTAAAGATGAAGTGCGTCGCATCGGCGAGCAACTTAAGTTGCCCCATGAACTCTTATATCGCCATCCTTTTCCGGGTCCGGGACTGGGGGTGCGTATACTCGGTGAAGTCACTAAAGAGGCGGCGGATGTACTGAGACTAGCAGATGATATATTTATTCAGGAATTACGCGCCCATCATCTTTATGACAAGGTGAGCCAGGCATTTGCCGTGTATTTGCCAGTCAAGTCAGTTGGGGTGACTGGAGATGCACGCTGTTACGAGCCAGTTGTCGCATTGCGTGCAGTGGAAACGGTGGATTTCATGACCGCGAAGTGGTCAGAGTTGCCCTATGACTTTTTAGCCCATGTCTCTAATCGAATTCTAAATGAAGTATCAGGTTTATCCCGTGTGACCTATGATATTTCAGGTAAGCCTCCTGCAACTATAGAGTGGGAGTGACAGGAATTTTCAACACATTGATTTATAACAATAAAAACAATCCAATTGATAATATAATCTGCATCATCAATGGTATTTTTCATGGTATTTATTGCGTGTAGCAAGGCGGCAGACAGCGATACCATGAGCGACGAACTAATGAAGTCATGGCATTTTGTGGGCGCTGTTCAGTTGCTAGTTCTTGATCGAGGATGGCGTTATTGCGGGCTATAATCGCGCCATATACATCTATAATATGGCGTGAATAAGTGCTACAATCACGCCATGAGATGGATCTGGCAACAACTCGATTGGCCCGATTTCCGCTACGACGAGCATGCTCTCGAACACCGGGAACTTGAATTTCGCCTGAACTCAGAGCGTCTGGCGGGCAGCTTTGATGCACTTCCTATGGCATCTAAAGAGGATGCCACGATCGACTTAATGCTTTCCGAGGCCATCAAAACCAGTGCGATCGAGGGCGAGGATCTGGACAGGGAATCTGTCAGGTCTTCGCTACTTTCTTTGATTACATCCGATACGCTGCCGGACATCTCAGACCACAAAGCAGCCGGAGCAGCTTCGCTGCTAGTAGACGTTCGCAAGAACTGGCAAACATCTTTGACGCATGAACTGCTGGGCAAGTGGCAAACCATGGCTGTCCCGGAACAGCGCTACACGCCTATTCTGCGAGGCGCATACCGCAACGATCCTTCCCCAATGCAAATAGTGAGCGGGCCTTACGGTCGGGAAAAGGTTCACTATGAGGCCCCACCAGCGGCTCGGGTGCCTGATGAAATGGCGAAGCTTATCGAATGCTACAACCAAACCAGTCCCTTGATCGGGGATAAGACAATACCCGGGATCGCCCGAGCAGGTATTGCTCATCTCTGGTTCGAAGTGATTCATCCCTTCGATGATGGTAATGGGCGAGTTGGCAGGGCGATCGCTGACCATGCACTTTCGCAGTCTCTCGGCTATCCAACCACGGCTTGTCTTGCCACAGCAATAGAGGGAGACAAAAAATCCTATTACCTGCAGCTGGAGAAAGCCAGCCGCGGAAGCATGGATGTTAACGTTTGGCTCGATTATTTCGCTGATACAATAATCAAGGCACAGGAAATTGCCAGGGAAGAAGTGGACTTTGTACTGGCCAAGACACGCTTCTACGAAGCCTATGGCGACCAGCTGAACGACCGCCAGGCCAGGATGGTGTCGCGGGTTTTTGCTGAAGGACGAATGGGCTTTGAAGGTGGAATCACGACCAGAAAATATGAAGCCATCACCAAGTGCCCCAATCGAACAGCCAGCCGTGATCTTTCTGATCTGGTTACCAAGGGTATCATCATTCCGTTACCGGGTGGTGGTAGAACAACGCGATATGAGTTGACGATTGTTAAACCGGCTCGGCCTGGTTCGACGAAGAAATAATTTACCGTGTGAGTCGGTGATTTTTGTGTCGATTAGCAGGAATCACTGAGCATGGTATTTTTCATGGCATTGTTAATTGTTAGGGAAATAACTCATTGAAAATAAAAGATAAAAATGGCTTATTTACAATCGAGTGGGAGTGACGAAGATCGATAACATATTGAATAAATAAAAATCATTCAATTGATAATATAATCTGCATCATCAATGGTAGTTCCCGTGCGCTGCAACACAAAAACCAGCGGTACCGTGAGAGGTGAATTTAATCAGTCATCGTAGTTTGTGAGCGCCAATCAGTTGCGAGTTCTTGATCGAGGATGGCGTTATTGCGGGCTATAATCGCGCCATATGCAAATATAATATAGCGTGAATAAGTACTACAATCACGCCATGAGATAGATCTGGCTACAACCCGATTGGCCCGATTTCCGCTACGACGAGCATGCTCTCGAACACCGGGAACTTGAATTTCGCCTGAACTCAGACCACAAAGCAGCCGGAGCAGCTTCACTGCTGGTAGACGTTCGCAAGAACTGGCAAACATCTCTGACGCATGAACTGCTGGGCAAGTGGCAAACCATGGCTATCCCGGAACAGCGCTACACGCCTATCTGGTGTTTGTCGCAGGACTGCTTTAGCGTATGCAGATAAAAACGATAGTCTTCGTCGGCGTAGAAAATCGGATCGCGATCATCGCCCCAAACGATGACATGTTGTGGTTGTCCAGGAATAACACAGCGAGGTTGGCGCAGCACGGTTCCAGCGCTATTAAATAAAAAACAAGGATACTTAATAAAGCGCGTCAATCGATCGAGTCTGACTCTATTGATTTTTCTTCCTATACTCCGCTCAAAAAATCTGAGGGTAAGTGTGTGTCGGTCATAGCAGTTCTGTTTCAATCCTGTGCTTCAGTACGGCAAATGCTTCATCAAAGGCCGCGTTAATCTCCTCATCCGTGCCGGTGGCTTTGGCTGGATCAGGCGTGCTCCAGTGCAGCTTTTCATGGTTGCCCAGAAAGGCCGGGCAGCTTTCGGCTGCTGCCGCATCGCAGACGGTGATCACCAGATCGAAATGCTGGCCATCAAATTCATCCCATGACTTGCTAGTAGGGTTGCTGATACCCAAGCCGTGCCGCTCCAGTGTCTCAATGGATTTCGGATGCACATAGCCAGCCGGGTGACTGCCGGCGCTTACCGCTTCATATCTTCTTGCGCCGAGCGCATTGATAAGCGCTTCCGCCATAATAGAACGGCAGGAATTGCCGGTACACAGGACAAGAACACGTTTCATCAGCAGCAACTACCAGTAGATTCTGCTTTGGGCGCACAGCAGGCGCCACTTTCTGCCGGTGCATCATTGAAAAATTCAGCCTCTGCCATTGTCTGATAGGTTTCCCAGGCAATGCCGTTGGGGTCTTGCACCCAGAGCTTATCGGACTTGGCATAGCAGCAGGTAGTTTCACCTTCATCAAAGGTTGATAAGTCTGCCTGCTTGATACGCTCGCGCAGCGCCGCCATTTCAGATTCATCTTCGGCCTGAATGCCTAAGTGATCCACTCCCGGCTTGGCACTCCGCGAAGATATTGCAAAATTGATATGTGGATCATCCAGCATCCACTTGGCATAGTCCGGTTTTAGCTTGCTCGGTTCAGTGCCAAACAGGGCTGAATAGAATTTCGTGGATTGTTTCAGATCGTCCACGGCGATATGTATGTGCAGACGTTTCATGAGCAGCACTCCTTTTCTGTAAAAAATTCGATAATCTCTTTTGTCCCACTGGCATCCACGCGGCAGGATACTTGGTCACCGCTACAGCAATTCTCGACCATGAAGTGCATCAATTCCCGGATACGCTCGAAGCTGGCGGTGTAGATGATTTTGCGTCCTTCTTTCTGGGACGCGATCAGACCAGCCTCGGTCAAATGCGTCAGATGAAAGGACAGCGAGTTATGCGCGATCCCCAACCGGTTGCTAATCATTCCGGCAGGCAGGCCGGATGGCCCGGCTTCCACCAGTATCTTGAATGCTTGCAGCCTTGTTTTCTGTGCGAGCGCGGAAAATGCGCCGATAGCCTGTTCCAAGTTCATATGTCGAATATGATAGACAAATCATAATATGTCAATAGTTATCGACAGATAAGCTGACGCGATATGTTCCCGTTCGATAACATTAAAAGGCGGTGTAGTATGACTCCTGAGTAGCTGGGCAACATTGTCCGCGAGATGAGAAAGCAGCTTGTTTTGAACCAAAACGTATCACTGAACCTGTCATGGTGGAGTACGGACAGAAAAACCACATTGCTTGGAGATCTAGATCTCGGTGTGTCTCTCTCGAAAGATACCTAAGGCCCTGGCGCTTGAATAGACGGGACAAGTTGCTCATTTATTTAGTAAAGGTTGACGTGACTGCCTCTGAACCTTAACCGTGACACAGCTTGAATCCTTCAAGTAAGCTCGATCAACGTGATTGGACAGGTTCAGAGTCACGGACAATGTTCTAGTACGTCGATTAATAATAGAAACGACAGATGCTCAATAGATGTTTGTGTGGGACCACGGCTGTTATACAGAGTAACTTGTACGCAGTCGTTGCTTAACGTTGACGTTTATTTAAAATCAATCTGCAGCTGCCTTTGAGAAAAACCTTCCAGTCGCCATTGTACGCCCGGTGTTGATCCGGCAGTTCTCTCGTGCCGTTGAACAGTTAGCCAAAACAGATAAGATTGATGCCAAGATCATTGCTCGTTTTGCAGCAGTCATGCATCCCAGGATGACACGGCAGAGAAGTAACTACCTTCAGCCAATCAAAGATCTGGTTGTACGGCATCGTCAGTTGATTCAAATACGCACCCAGGAAACCAATCGTAGCAAAGTGATGGGCGATTAGATGGAGCGGTCCTGCAACCGGATCCTGAAAGCCCTCGATAAAGAGATTCAATGGGTTGAGGACAAACTATCCACAGCCGTTGAAGCGGAACCTGCCTGGCTGGAACGCAAAGCGCTACTCGAAAGTGTTCCCGGCGTCGGTAAAGCCCTCATCTGTTCACTGCTTTCTGAAATGCCAGAACTAGGCACATTAAACAACAAGCAAATCGGCGCACTTGCCGGCCTCGCCCCCATCAATCGCGATAGCGGGAAGTCGCAAAGGAAAAGACGTATTCAGGGCGGTCGCTACAACGTCCGAACCACGCTCTACATGGCCACGCTGAGTGCCACGCAGTGCAACCCCATTATTGGCGGTTTTTATCGTCATCTGGTTAAACAGGGTAAGTACAAAAAAGTCGCCTTAACGGCAGCAATGAGAAAGTTTTTAACCATCCTGAATGCGATGATCCGAGATGGTCAGGAGTGGGCCTATGAATAATTATTTAGCTACGGTTGAACCACAGTCGCTTGTTATATGCTTTATGTGATTGATTTATAAGTATATTCAAATATTTCTCTTGAAATGGTGTGTATAATGACGATAATAATAAATGTCGAGAGTGCGTCAACTGCACGGTGGGAGGGCAACCTCCCACTCGACGTCCTACCTCCAGCCCGCTTTAGGGTGCATTACCAAACCATATCCCTCAATTCTTCCCGAAGGCGATTTTCTGAATGTGGTTTCGATTTGTTTAAAAAACTTGTCGTCGCCTGCTACATATTTGCGATAAACAGCGCCAGCAACCATGTCAGCTAGCTGTATACCGATACTCCAATGAGAAGGAGCAATGAACAACCCCTCGATTAAATTTTCATATTTCGAATAATGTTCGGCACTTTCATTAAGCAATCTTTGATGCAGAGCTTGAAGCCGTTTATCGTCTTTAGGCCCTCTGTGATCACAAACTATAATACCGTTGTTTGGTTGACCGGACTCTCTTTCGAGGTCTTGTAAATAATATTGGAATCTCTCTGTAATAGGCTTATATGAAAACTGATATAAATCATCAGCGTTATCGACATTATTGATGTCATAGGCGGCTGGCACACTTGTCACTACCGATAATGCTTTAATCGATCTTCTTGAAGTTAGTATGGAATATATTTTTTCTCTAATTTCGTCTTTTACCGGCTGCTCCAGGTGAAGCATCGTATTTTCAGCATCCGAGTTATGCGGAGAAAAGTAGCGCCACTTTATTTCTCCGTTTATACCGTGAGCGTTTTTTATTCTATCAAGCTCATGCTTTACCGGTTTCCATACCGTATCAGGTATAATTACGCCACCAATAACAAAATAGGCTTGTGAACTATTGGGTGGCGGAGCCGTACCAGATTCATCTATGAATAAAATTTGCATTATTTTTAACCTTTAATGCATATAACGCCAAACTCACCGGCACATGCTGCGGAGAGCGTTGTTGTGTGAAAATGGAGCGTAGCAGTAGGTGTCCGTGTGCAGTTTTTTGTTAGAAGCTTAACGCATTTATCTCCCCAACAGATAGATGATAGGTAGTAAAATTTCGACCTAAAAGTTGTGTACGATGTACCTTGGTAGCCATCTTGGCGAGTGATTTGTACTTGCGCCTAGTGTCCAATAAATGGAACAGTACTTCTTTATGCCCAAGTTCGTTTGCCCACAACATGAGTGTTTTGAAAATTGGTATACCAGAACCCCAGAATCTTTGCGAAATAACAATTGCTATTTCAAATCCGTAATCATCCGGCTGAATACCGCACCAACCGGCTAGCTCACCACCTATAGAAACCACGCGAACTTTACAGCCCTGCATTGCATCAGTTTCAATCTTATCTTCAATCCATTCTTTAATGTTCGTGATATTGAAGCGTGGATGATCCACCAGATGTTCCCGTATAGAATCCTCGTTTACAACGGCCATCAAATCTGTTGGATCAACTTGCTTAAAGCTCAAAAATTCAATATTGCACATTTGTGGAAACTTCTAACGCTGCCATAAATGGCGCGAGCTTGCGAGCGTCCGGCGACCGTATGGAGCGAATTTAATGGCCTTGTGTACGCCCGACATGGGCATTAACTGATGAGGTGAAAGTCCTCTGTAGGAAAGTCACCGTTTATTAACCATCCAGTTATTAAACGTGAACTACTAGCGAAAGGCAAGGGTCACACCGTGAGGTTTGGTCTGAAGGAAGCCCGGAGCAAATCTGCGAGCGGATGAACAAGAACATCATATGAGGCATAGGCTGAAGGCGAGTCAGCAGAGCCGGCCCCGCGAAGCGCTTTGGGTCCAAGATGACGAAGCCGCGTGACTTAACGGCCACTATAAATGATGCGGTTGCGCAGAGAAAGTTAATGTTCTTATTCGGGGAGCTCTGAGAGGCAAGCATCCTGCGCTTACGCTACGGAGACTACCAGTAAGAGACTGGTTGAACAACTCTTGGCGCGTCAACGGCTGCGATTGAACGCGAGCGAATAAGCAGCAAGCGTGCGTAAGCGGGAAGCGCTGTATTCAGCAATGAATACAGTGATCTTTCAGAGGTCAGCAGAAGTCATAGTAGCCAAATGCCCATCGTAATGGTTGGGACAGGGTGAAGGGCTGAACATTTAACCGAAGGAGGAGTCATGTCTCACTTGAACAATGGAACTACACCGACCGGTGCGTACATTGCGCAGCGTGATGACGTGCAACCCGCCTTTAACGATGATCTATTCGACAAAGTATTTGCCGCCGATAACCTCAAGCGGGCTTGGAAACAGGTTCGCGCAAACAAAGGAGCGGCGGGCGTTGATGGTTTGGATGTCAAACACTTCCTCGATTGGTGCAAAACGCATTGGCCACAATGCCAAATCCAATTGAACAATGGAAGCTATCGACCTCAACCGGTCAGGCGCGTGGAAATCAGTAAGCCGGATGGCGGACAATGCCAACTGGGTATCCCCACTGTTCTCGATCGGGTGATTCAACAGGCCATTGCACAAATACTTTCGCCGATAGTTGACCCTACTTTTTCTCCTAATAGTTTTGGTTTTAGGCCAAACCGAGATGCTCACCAAGCGATCAAACAGGTACATGGCTTCATCAAACTAAAACGGCGTATTGCCGTGGATGTTGATTTATCCAAGTTCTTTGATCGTGTTGACCATGACTGATTGATGTCGAAACTTGCAACCCATATTCGGGATAAACGGTTATTGGCATTAATCGGTCATTATCTTCGAGCGGGCGTAATGGATAACGGCAAACGATTACCCAGCAAAGAAGGTGTGCCACAAGGCGGCCCTCTCTCCCCGTTACTGTCGAATATTGTACTTGATAGTCTCGATAAAGAGTTGGAGCGTCGTGGCCACCGCTTCGCCCGATACGCGGATGACTTTATTATATTAGTGAAGTCACAACGTGCGGGCGAACGCGTGCTGGCCAGTCTCTCTCGTTATCTCGCGTTACGCTTGAAGTTGGTGGTGAACAGCACCAAAAGCCGGGTGGTAAAGGTGAGCCAAAGCAAATTCTTAGGATTTACGTTTGCTAATGGTCGCATTCAGTGGCACCCCGATAGGCTGAACCGTTTTAAACATCAGGTGCGTAGACTGACAAACCGAAACTGGGGTGTCAGTATGCAATATCAGCTGTTTAAACTCAGTCAGTATCTGCGTGGCTGGATTAACTACTTTGGCATCGCCAGCGGTTATCAGCACTGTGTTGATCTAGATAATTGGATCAGGCGCAGAGTTCGTATGTGCTACTGGCGGCAATGGCGCAAGCCGAGAACCAAGGTTGCCAACTTGTTGAAACGTGGCGTAGCGATCCAAGCGGCGGTTGCCTGTGGTATCACAAGTAAAGGCCCTTGGCGCAGTTCCAAAACGCCGGGGATTCAACAAGCGCTGTGTAACGACTATTTGAAATCAGAAGGGTTGTTCTCGCTTCGGCAAAGATGGATCAAGGTGCATTGCCCTAACGGGTAAGTTAAATGAACCGCCGTATGCGGACCCGCTTGTACGGTGGTGTGGGGAGGGCCGGCTAGAATCCGGTCCTTACCCGATTATGCGATATCATCCTTCACCAAATCTACGGTGAACAAAGGCAGGCTCCGGCCAGGAATGCTCGCTGACTCTCTTGACCCATTTGATTTGCCACCAGCAGCCCGATAAAACTTCTCGGCGTTTGGATCTCCCTGAATAATTAATTTTTCACCACCCAGGTTTCTCGCCAGGTTCTTCGCATGATCAATCAATGCTCTACCTACCCCCTTCCCAATAAAGTTCGGCTCGACAAACAGGGCTTCTAATTCGAACTCTCGGTCGGTAAGTTTCTCAATTGCGTAATACCCTAGTAGTTCTGAATTCTCCTCGGCAACATAGTAGTGAAGATCAGCAGATTTCAATGAACTTTCTGTAACGGTTAGTTCATCACGGCATGCTTCCATGAACGATTGAGTATACCCCCAATAGGCCTTCGAGCGGATCGCTAATTCGGTCAGCAAATTAACTTCGTAAGTTTTAGCTTTTCTGATTGATGGTAAATTAATCATGTCGCATAACGGGTCGTAGCTAAGCAGATTTTGACCGAGTGTGGTAGATGCTCTGCATCGTACCACGAGGGAAAAATTCTGCTTTAGCGTGTTGTTAGGCAGAGGCGCAGTACGCGCGCTGCCGATACCCGCTGAAGGAACTTAGCTACGACCCGTTAAACAGGTGCGCGCGTAGCGCGCATCTGTTTAACGTTTACATAAGGGGCGCGCGGCTTTTGGCGCGTCCCAGTGAGCGGCAGCGAACGAACTTGATGTGCTTGTTAGCTGTAGCATCGGCAGACAAGTGTGATCTTACGAAAGTATCGCGGCAGCAATTTTTTCTGCTATTGAGCCGACTGAATCTCGCTCCGTGGTGAAGCCCGCAAGATCTGGAAGAATGCCGCTGTATTCTTTGACTTCATCAAAAGTCACGCCATGCAGAACGGGGATAAGCGTACTCTTGCTGAGCAAAACACCGAGCTCACGCTCAGTCCAGAACCGCCCCACTAGGTACGCTGGAGTTAGCAAAGCAATACCGGTTCTGGTTTTGCGCAAGCCCGCATCCATTTGGAGTGACTGGCTGCGGCCAGGAACAATAGCGATTTCATCGAACCATACGGCTACGTCGAGAGCTTCCAATTCATCACGCAGCTGGGTTGCCACTTCGCTCCCATCGATTTTGGCGTAGCTCAAAAAAGAGTCGTATTCACGCGGATCAAGGCTACCAACAGCTTGGTGGACCCTATCTGCTAGCGCTTGCTCTGAATCAGTGTAGCGGACGGGACTAGTCGAGGACCGAAGCCGTCGATTTATATCGTCTATAACGCGCTTATTATGTGCGTCTGCTTTTCTGTTGTGCGCGTCAATCTTCGCATTGGCGTCTGCTACAACCCTTCGGTTGTGTGCATCTACCTTTCGGTTGTGGTCATCAATGACACGCTGATTGTGACGATTTACGCGATCGACTTTGCGCTTGAACTCCTGTTGTGCCTTTCTATCTGCTGCTTTCAGGTCGCGCTCTAGTTTTCGCTGCGCCTCCCGCATTTTTATATTGATTTCGTTTATGTTGAATCGCGCCATTGATGTGTACCACTCCTTCTAGACCAGCTGCGAAGAATATAGCTTCACGGATTGGACCTTTTGATAGCTAACGGGTCGTAGCTAAGCAGATTTTGACCGAGTGTGGTAGATGCTCTGCATCGTACCACGAGGGAAAAATACTGCTTTAGCGTGTTGTTAGGCAGAGGCGCAGTACGCGCGCTGCCGATACCCGCTGAAGGAACTTAGCTACGACCCGTTAAACAGGTGCGCGCGTAGCGCGCATCTGTTTAACGCCTAGCTCACCGGGAAAACGCGAGCGCAGCGAGTGTTTTTTCCGGTGGAGCTATTTGTTAGGGTAAATGGCTCGCACGAAACTCCGACCACAAATCACTTGGGCTACCATGATAAACTGCTTGAAAAGCCTTTTTAAAGCTTTTGCCAGACTCAATATAGCGCAGCATCTTATGAATGCGGCCCTCGGTTGACAAAAATTCAACAAACACTGAACTTTGGCGGTAGTTCATATGTTGCTGGAGCTTATTATCTTTACTTGCCTTGTGGCTTAATGGCCAACGGTTAGAATACGTGCCACCTTTGCCAAATAACCCCGCAGAATCAATAGGAACAATATTTCTATTGGCCTTAATGGATTCTAACGCTTGAGCTTTACTCACAAGATGTCCGCCGCCACCATTTGCAGCAAATGTAGCAACACCATCGTGAAACCATTGAGGTATATAAAGCGCCCGCAATATTGAAATTTGTTGGAATAAATGCAAATGAGACAATTCATGCGCTAGATAAGGTTGATGCTGATTTTCGGAAAATGCGCGAGGCGACAAAAACAATCCGTACTCACTTACTGCGGCAGTGATCAAAGGATGTTTGCCCGTATAATTTGAGAAGCAATTGGGAGTATCACAGACATGAACAAATACGTTTTTAGAAAATCTTTCACCGTGAGCTTTTTCTACCAGTTTGATTGATTCATCTAACTCCTTGGCAACCAACTTGGCGTACTCTAACGCACCGTCTTTATACAAAACTCTAGGGTCTGAACTTAGAGAAGAAAACTCACCCTTAACCGGTGATTCCCCACCAAGTGGCTCAAAAAGGGAGCAACCGGCAAGCAAAAATAACAGTATTGATAAAGTCGGATAATTTCTCATGCGCTCGATTGCTTATACCCTAACGGGTCGTAGCTAAGCAGATTTTGACCGAGTGTGGTAGATGCTCTGCATCGTACCACGAGGGAAAAATTCTGCTTTAGCGTGTTGTTAGGCAGAGGCGCAGTACGCGCGCTGCCGATACCCGCTGAAGGAACTTAGCTACGACCCGTTAAACAGGTGCGCGCGTAGCGCGCATCTGTTTAACGCTCACATAAACGGCGCGACGTCAGGAGCGTCCGGCGACCGAAGGGAGCGAATTTGATGTGATTGTTAAGTGCCATAATAGTGTTTAATTGTAAAATACAGCGGAACCACAAAAAATATTGCAATCACAAAAATAATACTTATAAATTTATTCAAGCCGTCACAATCTGGTTCTGAAGCGCGTGCTTCTGATGGAATTAATGATTCTTTATCCCCGCCTATGATTTCGCAGGCTTGTCCAGCAATATTGTTCTTTATAAGACACCCAAGCCTACTAATTTCCCTGTGTTCACGATACACATACAACGCAGCTATTATGGCCGCCCCCCAAGTTAGAATTACAACTTCGACACCTACTAATGTCTTGTTGAATACCCAAGCATATAAGGCAAGCAGTGCTACCACGGAAGCTTTTTGCAAGGCGGAGCGTCTGGCAATTTCGCTTTTAATGGCATTGAAATCAGCCAGAAGGAAAGCAAGTAACTTTTGTTGTTTCTCGTCCATTCTCTGATGTCTTTGTTGCACTTAACGCCTAAGCTCAGCGGCGCGCGCCTTTGGCGCGTCCGCTGGAGCTTTTTGTTAGCTTTATTGCTTTCAATTACCGACGCTCTCTACCGTATATGTTTCTTTACTTGAGGAACCATCACTAAAAGTATCAGTTACTGTAATTGAATTACCGTTTATCTTGTAATGAACCTTTGAATCCATTGCATGTGTACGCCAGCGCCCAGTATCTGACCCCCACAAAATTTGATTGCCACTCAATTTGCACTTGTATTTCCATTTGGTTTTGTCATCCTGACGGATATAAGAAAGGTAGATTGTTTCCCCGCTGGTGCGATCTATTTTGATTATTGCAGGATCACGCCCCATTATCTTTGCGATACCTGCTTTGCATATTTGATTTGTTGTAAATGTGCCTTTATCGGCTGCATGTGCAATTGAAATATTGATTAGGGCGACAACCACAAAAATGATTAACTTTTTCATTTTTCCTCCTCAATTACAGTAAAGTGCATGTGGCAATAGGATGATCACCACTGTAAGGAGAAAATATTTGTAATTTCCATTTGCCGTTAAAGCTTCTTGTTTGCTTTGCCATCATATCTACCACGCCTGAACATATTTTTCTGGCTTCACTGCTACTCGTTGCAATTCTTACATCAACTGTTGAACCCCATCCTTTAACCTCGCACTCAGTTGTAAGGCCAGTTCCTTCAAGGGCCGAACAAAGCCTATATGCATCATCCACTACATCTGCAGTTGCAGGATTTTGATAGAGCAGTCCTAGACCACTAAGCGACATAGCCAAAATTGTTGAGTTGAGTTTTGTTCGCATTGCGCTCTCCTTTTTTGTAAAGCTAACGCCTCACATCACCGGCAGCAGAAAGCAGAGCGAGGAACGAGCGGCGCTTTTTGCTGTCCGAGTGCATGTGATTGTTAGGTGCATTGTTACTCAAATTCTATATTGGTAATTTTCGCCTTAGCCTTTTTCGACCATGACGAAGGCGCGTAGTCTTCAACGGAATAGCCAAAATCTTTTACATAGTTTGGTTTTAGCGGTTTGTTATCCTCACCAAATGAATACTCAGAAACAAGGACCGGGTGAAAATCTTCTTCGCCTATAATTGTTCCTTCATCATTAAGAAAATATACCGTTATTTCAACTTCTTTTAATGATCTGTCTCCGTTGTTGACTATAGTCCCAAAAACCCCGGGCACCGTTTTTCCAAACCCGTACTTCTTTCCCTCTGATACTTTGAAATCTTTTAGGATGACGTTTTTTATATAAGCTTGCTTTTCTTCAAAAGACTCGATCTCCTGCTTCGTTTCGGCGATACCCTCTTTTGCCTCAACTATTTCGCTGTCAAGCGTTAATACCTCTTCATATTTCTTAACAGCACCATGAAGTTTATTAGACTTTCGTAGCTCCTTGGCGTCGGATAGAAGCGATGCGACCTTTTCTGCTTTTTCTCTTTCGGCTTTTTTGGTTTTCCAATCTAAAAATACTTTCCAGCCATCATCCTCTTTTACCAAGTGGAACTCTTCATTTTTTGTAGTGGTTGGGACTTCTCCAGTTTCGTATTTTGCTGCCAATTCCTTCTCAATCTCGGCTTGATCTTTGCCGCCAAAGGCGGAGCTAAAAGCCGCCCCCATAAGATCTTTGAACATTACGCCCATATCTGGAAGGGTAATTTCGACATCTGCTTTAGCTGTACTACCTGTTTCTGTAACTTTCAGCACCGTGAATGAGACGTTGCTTACAACAACTGCGGCAAATGGGCTATCTTCTTTCTCGTTCTCAGATTTGTACTCACTAAGGCCTTTGACAGATTTGTCTTCACTTGAGACATACCCGTATGCTTCTTCGGTTCGACCTTTCAGCGAAGCATCGAGGTAGCTACTCAGAACCTCTTTTGGACCGGGTTGGCTTAACTCGCTGAGTTTGTCGCAACCAACGATCAGGAAAGCCAGAACGAAACCGGCCACTATGTTCGTAATTCGATTTGTCACTATTCTCTCCATTTGTTTTGCACCTAACAGTTAACTATATGGAAGACGATAGTATAACACTAGACAGAATCCATCTAGCGATTTACTATTTGCCTAGTATGAATTCTACGATAAATACATTGAATCAGCAGCATAGTCCTGATAGGGCGATATCTTCTGGATGGCAACGGTATTTCGATGCATTACTAGACAGAAAGGTGCCTGAGGGCGCGCGTCCATGGTTGGCACGGCATGCGCAATCCTTCGTCGAACAGTTAAAGGCTGATGACCGAGGGTTAAAGTCAGCTGCTCCGGCGGATCTAAAGGTCTTTTTGAGCGAGGCGAGCAAGGGAGGTTCGCTGCGGGATTGGCAGTTCCAACAGTGTGTGCAGGCGGTGGAGATATTGCTGGTTGATGTGGGTGAACTGGCATGGGCGACAGAGTTTGACTGGCAATATTGGCGTGACGCGGCGCAGGATTTGCCGGGCGACCATCCTTCTGTGGCGCGTCAGGTCGGCGCAATAGGCGATCGAGGCGCTGCCGAAAGTAAGGAAATAGCCGAGGCATTCGCACCCTTGTTAATAAAACTGGTGGAGCAGATCCAGCTGCGTCATTACTCGATCCGTACCGAACAGACATACCGCCACTGGGTGGAGCGGTTTCTGCGACGTTTTCCGCAGGCGAGCCCCGATCTGATTGGCCCGGGGGAGGTTGAAGCGTTTCTTTCCGATTTGGCAGTACGTCGTAACGTCAGTCCGAGTACGCAAAATCTGGCGTTGACGTCATTGGCATTTTTCTTCTCGACGGTGCTAGAGCGACCACTGCCGGATATGGATTTCGCCCGAGCAAAACGGCCCCGGCGCTTGCCGGTAGTGCTAACGCGGGCGGAGGTCGAGGCGCTGTTGAGGGAAATGTCGGGTCTGTACTCGTTGATGGCCGGGTTGATGTACGGTACGGGTATGCGCCTGATGGAGTGCGTGCGCCTGCGGGTGAAGGATGTGGATTTTGGCTACGGCACGATCACGGTGCGTGACGGTAAAGGCAACAAAGATCGGGTTGTGCCGCTGCCGCAGCGTTACCGCGCTGAGCTGGAGTCCCATCTGAGTGAGGTGCGTACCACCCACGAGACAGATCTTGCTGAAGGCTGGGGCGAGGTGTTTCTGCCCCATGCGTTGGCGGTCAAATACCCGAACGCGGCGTCTGAATGGGCGTGGCAATATGTTTTTCCGTCGGCACGACTGTCCGCCGATCCGCGCAGTGGTGAGGTTCGGCGGCACCACTTGCATGAGAACTCGCTGCAGCGCGCGATTAAACGGGCGGCCAATGTTGTAGGCATTGCGAAGCAGGTAAATAGTCATGCCTTGCGTCATTCCTTCGCTACGCACTTGCTCGAGGCAGGATACGACATTCGCACGGTGCAGGAGTTGCTGGGCCACGCCAACGTGGCGACGACGATGGTGTACACCCACGTGCTGAACCGGCCCGGTGTGCCGCCTGTAGTCAGTCCGGCAGATTTCGTCGGCTGAGATTTCCTGTGGCACCCGCTGCGGCACCATCGCGGATCAAACAAGGGACAGACGTTATGCTGTTCCTTCCTCTTATTGGACACAATACTTAACTACTGATGCCTTCATGACGTGGCATGAATAGCAAGAGTGGTAGTAGCTGGTTTTCCCCACCACTCTGGGTAAGATAGTGACGGCATTGTCGTCTCCGAAGATCTACCGGGATTGATTGGCGATTGCAAAAGCTATCAGTTGAGTGTGTATGAAGATGATGTTTCGGACTTTTAAAAACACACCCATACAAGCCGGCTGCTAGGGAATGGGCGTTTTCTAAAAATGGCAGAGTAGCTGTTGAAGCGGGACCTGAAAAAGAAAAGATCCGCCCCAAAAGCAAAAGACTGGAATTCAGTCATGTGTCTCCGGAATCGCAAATTGCAAAACAGTAAATCACTATATCTGAAGGGATACCGTGGCCCTGATAGTTGCAGAGGAATAAAAACAGCGGCCCGAATTGACAGAGTTTGCAGCGGAAGTTTCTGAGACTGCAAATCATTAGGAAGAGAGACTTACAAGTTGAAAAGGACATTTGCATCAGGGTATCGAATATACTTTGGTCAAGAAAACAACCAAATTGTCATTCTCCTAATGCAGAGTGACAAAGATCCCCAAAAAAACGATATTAGATCGGCAAAGGATTATTGGACGGAACATAGCAGTTAAACAATGCATGCTTAGGAGAGGGAGCATGGGACAAAATACAGTGCCCTATCAAGATATGATAGACAAAGAGTTATTAGATCCAGAATTTAAGGCTGAATACATCGCCGCCCTTGTAGCACAAGGCGACCCGCAAGCCCTATTGGTGGGATTGGGGAATATAGCCAGAGCAAAAGGAATGACAAAGGTGTCCCGAGAAACCGGACTGAATCGTGAAAATCTAGACAAGATGCTTTCGGTCGAGGGAAACTCTGGCTTTCTTAGTCTGTTTAGTGTGCTAAAAGCATTAGATTTAAAGCTCGCGGTGCTAGACAAGCACGACGCGTCAAGTCAATCAGACTTATCACCAATGAAATTACACAAACCAATGCACCCCGGCGAATTTATTAAGCAAACTTATATAGTGGAATTTGGGATCTCTGTTGCTGAGGCGGCAAAGCACCTCGATGTGAGTCGCTCGACCCTGAATCGCCTCATTAATCAAGAAAGTTCGGTCTCTCCCGCCATGGCGTATCGATTGTCGATTGTGTTCGGGATGGATCCCGAGTCTTGGCTCAGAATGCAGTCTTTCTATGATTTGTGGGAAGTGAAAAATCTCTAAACAGCAAAAAGATCAAGCCAATTATTGGGCACACTGAATAGAATTATCTGGACTGGCACTATCTTTGTCTGGTGCTCTTAATTGTTTACCGCTGTTCACTAACCCCCGCCGGTGTTTGTTGATTTAGTCTGGCATTCTCGATGCTGATGCATTCCTTATTAACACAGCAAATAAGCCCACAGAGCGAAATTTAATTGTGTGGAGGACCCCCAGAGTCTGATACCTTTGATTGACGATGCGGGGCAGGGCAGTGATGTGCCTGGCTATGTGCAACGCGAGTTCCAGGACCTGCTCAAGTGCGCTCGACTCGAACTTGGTTTTCTATGGAAACGGTGGGATCTATGAACGCCAAGCGCTCTGAGCCGCCTTATGACTTTTTTGTTGGTGCTGTTTTCAATACTGTGATCATATGAAAAATTCAGTTCATCCGCTGAGCCACATTGCCGGCCACATGAATGTCCTGAGGAAGAGTCATAGTACTTGGATCGGAACAGGCAACAAGCGTCAGTGATAAACCAATGAGCGTTGTGATTAAATATCGTGGGATTAACTGACAGTCTGTTTTGTTGCGGAAAAATTTGCGGCTTAGATTACTTTTCACCAGTGATCTCCAAATCATTTTGCCAATCATAATTGCGATAAGGCCACCTTCAGTCGCGCTTCCAAACGACGACTCCTCTGTTACCTCACCCGTTGAGCAAGCATTAAAATAACGATTGCCTTCGTTAACGATTGTCACTATGATTGCGAGGATCTCATTTTTCAAAACTGTCGATCCTGAACATTTAACGTCTTGACAAACCGGCAAGTTATTGCAGTTTCTGCAACCCGAGTAGCAAACAGACTGCGATACCAGACAAGGCTATAGATTGTTATAACAAAGCTATATGGCCGATAATATTCCCAGTATTCAACAATTAAAAACCTTCCGTGTGGCAGCCCGCCACCTGAGTTTTAAACAGGCTGCCGATGAGCTAAATCTAACGCCGTCTGCCGTGAGTCACCAAATAAAATCTCTGGAAGAATTACTAGGCACCGCATTATTTACCCGCACCACGCGGGATCTAAATTTAACGTCAGCCGGAGAGGAATATCTCGCGCTTACAGATGAAGTGTTACAGATGTTAATTGACGGCACCCGTCAATTTGTAAACCGCCATATACAAAAGACCTTCACCATCACCTGCTTGGGTTCCATTGCCGAACTGTACGTTATCCCCCACATTTCTAAGGCGCAAGAGAGATTTCCCGCGGTTAAGTTTCAGGTGGATACGGAAACTAGAACACTGGATCTAAAAAAGGAAAATGTAGATTTGGCGATTCGAGTGGGAGACGGCAACTGGTCCGGACTAGAGGTGGAAAAAATTATCAATACTTGGATACTGCCGGTTTGTACGCGCGATTATATTAAAGCCAAACCGGTGACAAGGGCGGAGGAATTTTTAGACCACACCTTGATTGACATTCACGAAGATTTACGGGGCTGGAAACTTTGGGCGAAACAACAAGGCGTAGAGGACTTCTCTCCCAAGAACGTACTCGTCTTTACCGAACCCAGCGCTGCCATTAAAGCCGCTGAAAACGGACTCGGCGTTTTGATGGCTCATATTCCGCTGATCATGCAGCAACTCTCTCAACGAACTTTAATCGTACCAATAAAAAAAATCGTAGAATCAGATATGGCCGCCTATGTCGTTTATCCACCGGAACTAAAAGACGATGAAGTACTATTGTATGTCAAAGATCTTATTTTTAATGTGGTGGACAACTATCCAAATCCACTACCATCAGTGTTCTGACATAAATCGATTCATTTAGCGCATAAACTGCTAGTAAACTGGGTCTAGAGGGATAAACTGCCTGATCCCTATTAAATAACTGTCGAAACCAACTTCTACGGCATATTATCTTTATATTTCAATATCTTATCATTGCCATATGTGATTGATTAATATCATTCATTAATGCTGAAATTATTTTCGTTTGCCAGAGTTGACGTCAGCTTTTACTCTGATTATCAGTGATGTGGAACAATATTAGATTTAAAACCACACTAAACTTAATCCAGAGCATTTTTATCAATTATTACAAATACGGGGAAATACTATGGCTTTTGACGCTATATGGAAGTTTGGGCGATTTTTCATCGCTGCTTACTTTATCCTCGGTGCAATTATCTTACAGATATTCTCCTCTCCCTGGCTTTCCACTTATGGCCTAGTGGGGAGTGGCCTGATTATTCTCAGCGAATTGTTTTTGCCCACGAACGAAGGCATTGTTCATTACGATAAGCCAAAGATACTTCGCCCCATTCAGTGTGCCCGCCAAATTATCGATATTTTTGCCGTACTTATGTTCGCCTGCATTGTAGGCCTGCCTAGTGGCGATCTATTAGGGCTTTCTGCCGTGATTGATTTTATCAGTGGCTACGATATGTACGTTGCTGACACCAGCGCAACTCATGCTGGAAAACTATCCCTATTTGTCGCGTTTGCTTTTGCTGTCGCAGTTGCCATGCAAGACCGCATTGCGATGAGGCATGAACGGAGCCTGCGGTTAGATAACTCACTGGCCGCTTGATAAAGCGAAAACAATTATTATTTTATAATGGAGAGAGGTAGGATATGACTTATTATTTTCGATACTTGGCGTTTCCCATCGCAATGTTTGTTGGCTTGCTAACCTTGTTGCAGGGCGGGTATGCGCTACTGGTTTTTACGCTGGCAGGCATTGTACTGATGTTAGTGGGCGATGCGTTCTTAGGCGATGAAACCGAAGAAGCCCATCCCAAATATACAAAAATTTTGAACGGCTTTATGTATGCCCATTTGCCTTTGCTATTTCTCATACTCATTGCTTTCTTATGGCAAATTGCGCCGGGAGACTGGCTGGGTATAGGCGCTACCTTGGAATCCTTTGGCTGGTCGGTAATGGCCAATCATCAACAATTTTCCTTCTTCGATAGCGCATTGGCCATTGTCATCGTCGGAATTATGATTGGCGCTGGCGGAACCATAGTGGCTCACGAGTTAACTCATCGGACTTCAGATAAGTTAGCAATGGTAATTGGTCGATGGTTACTGGCATTTAGTAATGATTGCTCCTTTTCTATTGAGCATGTTTATGGCCACCATATTCGTTTGGGCACTGATCAAGATCCTGCTACAGCCCGTCGGGGAGAAAATATTTATAAGTTCATCATTCGCTCAACTATTTTTAGTTATCTCAGCGCATGGCAAATCGAGAAGTCCCGTCTTGCCAAAAAAGGACAATCGGTTTGGGGCATTCATAGCCAAATGATGCGAGGCAATTTAATGATTCTTAGTCTATTCCTATTAGCCTACATTGCCGCAGGCTGGGTAGGGGTAGTCTATTGGTTTGTCGCTTCTATGTTTGGTAAGTCACTGCTTGAGTTTGTTAACTTTATTGAGCACTACGGTATCGTTCGCAATTCAGATACCACATCCGTTTTGCCGCGTCATTCGTGGAATTCAAACAAGCGATTCAGCAGTGTATGGATGTATAATTTAACCCGTCATTCGGATCATCATGCCCGTGGAGACGCGCCTTTCTGGGATCTAAAAGCCTATCCTGATACCTTGATGATGCCCTACGGTTATGTCGGTACCCTGTTGCTCACTATTTTTCCTCCGCTGTGGCGTAGAAAAGTTGACCCGATGATTCTTGAATGGGATCGCAAATATGCTTCGCGCGAAGAGCTGAGACTGGCAAAACAAGCCAATGAAGCCAGTGGATCCGCTTTGTTGTTGCAGGCAAACCAAGATCCGTTGTATTCGGATTAATTGTTCGCCAACTTTTGAGTCGGCTCTGAAAAACAAGACCCTTTATGTATATAAAGGGTCTTGTAGCAGCGGTGTTCTTGCGATCTGGAGGCCCCATTCGGTGATATTGAGAGCCTGCCGTTCGGCGGTATCCGGCAAGCGACTGTCCCTCACATCGAATGGCAACTCCGACATTAACTGAAGACGCCATAGCGGCACGGCACGACCCATCTCATTTTTGATTCACTCGATTTCATTGCCCACTTCGCCGCGCTGGTGCCCCGGTTAAGTTTCAGCCTGACACGATTCCAGGGTGTATTTGTCGTAAACGGCAAACACCGGGCGTGGGCGGTGATACCAGCGAAACGGGGCAAGGGTGGCACGGCTGACGGTTTGGCCTGAAAGGGTCACAGAGCAGAAATCTGCCCGATCTGGCTAATTCAGGCACTGTACCACACGGCATTGGCTACGACTGGCTGCGAAATGGCCGGGTCGGTTGTTCAAGAAAAAGTGAAAACCTCAACAATTCCCATATTAGTCAACCCGGATTGAAAACTGGCTATTGATTCGCTACCATGCGCGGCCCTTCCGTCGTCTAAAGAACCCATATTTCTGCCGACTGGACACCCGATTTGTTTCTCACACCGCTTCTGCCCATGAAGTGAGTGGGTATTAGTGTTATTGAGAATAGTAAATGTTTGAAATTCACCCGAATAAAGTGGCCACTATCCGTAATGATCTGTTATCCGGTCTAACTGTGGCCCTGGCTTTGGTTCCCGAAGCCGTTGCCTTTTCTTTTGTTGCAGGGGTTGAGCCATTAGTAGGCTTATATGCTGCCTTTATGGTGGGATTGATCACAGCCTGTATTGGCGGTCGTCCTGGCATGATCTCTGGTGCCACCGGGGCATTGGCAGTCGTGATGGTCACGCTGGTGGCAGATCACGGTGTTGAATATTTGTTTGCGACGGTAGTGTTGATGGGCTTGTTGCAAATTCTGGCGGGTATTTTGCGACTCGGTAAATTCATTCGCATGGTGCCACATCCGGTGATGCTGGGTTTTGTAAATGGCTTGGCGATTGTGATTTTCCTGGCACAACTGAGTCAGTTTGGTATTGCAGGCGAGCCGGGGTGGCTAGATGGCACGTTTATGGAAGGCACTGTCATTGATGTGGCCTGGTTGCCAGGGGAGCAGCTCACCATGCTGACCCTGTTAGTGCTATTGACCATGATGATTATTCATTTCTTACCAAAGTTCACCCAGGCATTGCCTGCTTCATTGGTCGCCATTCTTGCTGTGACTCTGATTGTGGTTGTTCTGGATATCGATACCCGAGTCGTCGGCGATGTGGCTTCGATTAAAGGTGGCTTTCCTAGCTTTCACGTACCGACGGTTCCGTTTAGTTTCGAAACCTTAGCGATTATTTTTCCTTACTCCCTGGTATTGGCCGCTATTGGCTTGATCGAGTCATTGCTGACCTTGAGACTCGTGGACGAAATCACCGAATCGCGAGGCCGTGGCAATAGGGAATGCGTTGGACAAGGGGTTGCCAATACAGTCACTGGCTTCTTTGGGGGCATGGGTGGGTGCGCGATGATTGGCCAGAGCATGATTAATGTTAACTCTGGTGGCCGTGGCAGGTTATCGGGGATTACCGCAGCCTTATGTTTGCTGTTGTTTATCCTGGTGGCTTCACCGCTAATCGAAATGATTCCACTGGCTGCACTGATCGGTGTGATGTTTATTGTGGTGATCGGTACCTTCGAATGGAGCAGTTTTCGCATTATTCGCAAAGTGCCTCGCAGTGATGCGCTGGTGTTGGTGTTAGTCTCCGCAGTGACCGTGGCGACAGACTTGGCAGTCGCCGTTGTTGTGGGTGTGATTGTCTCAGCATTGGTTTTTGCCTGGGAGCACGCCAAACATATATTGGTTGAGTCCCGTGAGGACCATAAAGGCTCAACAGTCTATGCGGTGACCGGACCTTTATTTTTTGGTTCGGTCACTTCCTTCCTGGATCAGTTTAATCCCGATGAGGACAATGACGATGTGGTCATTGATTTTCAAGGATCGAGAGTGTGCGATCACTCTGGTCTGGAAGCGATCGATACGTTGGCTGAGCGTTACCTCAATGCGGGTAAAACATTACATTTGGTTCACTTAAATGAAGAATGTAGAAAGTTGCTACACAAAGCGGGTAATCTAGTTGAGGTGAATGTGATTGAAGATCCCAAGTACTTTGTTGCAGAAGATAGTCTCGCTTAAGAGCGTGCTAAATTTTAAGTTGCGCCAAAAAAAATTGAGTATCACTTGCGTCTTTTATGTGTTGATCTTTGTGACTCTATTTAGCAGGCTTCAATAGCTACGATCTCATAGCAATGGCTATGGTTATTATTGGTTGGCCGTTTTATGGAATAGAGCTGACACATTCATCCATTGCATATTAAACCCCTTGACATTCTTGAGAAAAGTAATATCCCCATTTTTCTCGCACACACCGCCCACATCACGCCGAGCCGTGGTTCACAGATCTCATTGGAATCGCTCCGGATCCACGGGATATTGATGAATTAGCCACCTGCCACAATCTTGGCATTGTATTCGATAGTCATATAGAATGAGGCCACATATGATAACAGTGGCTCGAATTCATCAGCTCACAGCTTTGCATGCGGCTAACTTTCGGTCGACGTCCCGAGCACCATCCATCGCGGTCCGGCCCTTGCGATTCACTAGTAATTATCGTCTAATCATTACATTAATCGACTTATCACTAGATGTTTTTCCACTGGGATCTTCCTACTAGGGGACTTTAACCCCATAAGTTCATGCATTTGCTGGGCTTAGACAAGTGGTTTAGCCTGGCGCAGGGCAATCAAATGTTATATCTAGTAAATCTGGAATAGATATTATGAATAAATCGCAGGAACAATTTTTTGGCGCTGAGCCTACAAAAGTCCGAGATACCGACCACTATCAAGATGAGTACGTACAAGGTTTTGTTGAAAAATGGGACGAATTGATCGATTGGGAAAGGCGATGGGAAAGCGAAGGCGATTTTTTCATCGAACAACTACGTAGTCGTGGCGTAAAAAGAGTTCTGGACGTTGCTTGCGGCACGGGGTTTCATTCGGTGCGCCTACTGGAAGCAGGATTCGATGTGACTAGCGCCGATGGCGCGCCGCACATGCTTGCCATGGCTTTTGATAACGGGCGTAAGCGCGGCCATATTCTGCGTACCGTGCAGGCGGACTGGCGCTGGCTTAACAGAACCATACATGAACAGTTTGACGCGGTTATCTGCCTTGGTAATTCATTTACCCATATTTTCAAAGAGCATGATCGCAGAAAAGCACTTGCAGAGTTTTATGCCACCTTGAACTCCGACGGCATCTTGATTCTTGATCAGCGCAACTACGACGCCATTCTGGACGAGGGATTTTCCAGCAAACATAAATATTATTACTGCGGTGATGCGGTCTCCGCAGAGCCGGAATACATGGATGAGGGGCTGGCGCGATTCCGGTATCAGTTTCCGGACAATTCTGAATATCATTTAAATATGTTTCCGCTAAGGAAAAAGTATAGCCGTCGTCTAATGTATGAAGTCGGTTTTCAGCATGTGGAAACCTATGGTGATTTCCAGGAAACATTTAAGGCTAATGATCCAGACTTTTTAGTGCATGTGGCCGAGAAACAATACAGAGACAAAAGTGCGAGTGACGAGGATGAAAAATAATGGGCAGTTCATACTCCGAGCAGGTCAACATCGCACGGGATTACTACAATAGTGATGACGCCGATAATTTTTATGCCATTATCTGGGGGGGTGAAGACATTCATGTCGGCTTGTATGAGACAGAAGGTGAGCCCATTATCGATGCGAGCCACCGCACTGTCCGCCAGTTGGCCAAGTGTCTGGGCAAAGTCGGCCCACAACATCAGGTACTGGACATTGGTTCAGGTTATGGTGGTGCGGCACGCTATCTAGCTGACACATTCGGTTGCACGGTCACGGCGTTGAACCTCAGTGAGAAAGAAAATGAACGCGCCCGTCAATGCAACATAGCGCGCGGACTCAGTGATAAAATTACTGTGGTTGACGGTAGCTTTGAATCTATTCCTGCTGACGATCACAGTTTTGATATCGTGTGGTCCCAGGATGCCATACTGCACAGTGGTAACCGCGAAAAGGTGCTGCAAGAAGTGACGCGGGTGTTGAAGCCGGGCGGACGCTTCGTCTTTACCGATCCCATGCAGTCCGATGACTGCCCTGAAGGTGTCTTGGGTCCCATCTTGGATCGGATCCATCTGTCGACACTCGGATCGCCCAAGTTTTATCGTCATACTTTGTCTGCAAATGGTTTAACGGAAGTCCGCTTTGAAGAGCATAGCCAGCAATTGGTCAATCATTACCGCAGCGTATTGCAAGAAACTAACCGCCGCCAGCAAGAACTGGAGAAAGCGGTGTCCCCCGAGTACATCGAGCGCATGAAAACTGGCCTGGCACACTGGATAGAAGGAGGGGAAAAAGGACACCTCTGCTGGGGGATTTTTGTTTTCAGGAAATAGGTCATTCAATGCTGTTTGCGATGGCCGCCCGGTGGGTCTGACGGTTTTATGATTTTTCGAAGACCATCTTTCAGAGTGTAACATGGAAAAATCAGCCAAAGACCGATTCACCACGGAACATACTGTAGGCCAGCACAACATTCAAAAATGGGGTTTTGATATACATAACCCTGTTTTTATCGTCTCAGCCCTGCTCATTTTATGCTTCGTTGCCGGTACTCTGCTCTATCCGCTAACGGCCAAGCAAGTTTTCGATACCTCCAAAGCATGGTCCATCACACATTTCGATTGGTTGTTCATGCTGTCGGCCAACATTATGGTGCTGTTTTGTCTCGCGCTGATGATCCTTCCCCTTGGTCAGCTTCGTCTCGGTGGCGACCAGGCCAAACCTGAATTCTCACTATTATCCTGGTTTTCCATGTTGTTTGCGGCGGGCATGGGCATCGGGCTGATGTTTTGGAGTGTGGCAGAGCCCGTTGCCTATTACACCGAATGGTATGGCTCGCCATTTAATGTTGCCAGCCATACTCAAGAAGCTGCATCAATGGCCATGGGGGCGACCCTGTTTCACTGGGGATTACACCCCTGGGCGATTTATGCGGTGGTGGGGCTTTCCCTCGCTTATATGGCCCATAGCTGCGATCTGCCATTAACCCTACGCTCCACTTTTTATCCAATACTTGGTGATTCGATCTGGGGGGCTTCCGGGCATATCATCGATGTTGTTGCGGTGCTCGCGACTATCTTTGGGCTCGCCACGTCGTTGGGATTTGGTGCGCAGCAAGCGGCCAGTGGTTTGTATTTTCTATTTGAAATACCCAATACCATTACGACTCAGATTGTGATTATTTTTTCTGTCACCGGAGTCGCGATACTGTCAGTCATACGCGGATTGGACGGTGGCGTGAAACTGTTAAGCAACTTCAACATGGGGCTTGCTGTATTGTTGCTGTTTTTTGTTTTTATATTGGGGGCAACCAGTCTAATCATTAACGGTATGGGCAGCACGCTGCTTACCTATATTGAAAACATTATTCCCTTAAGCAACTGGGTTAATCGCGAGGACAAGGACTTCTTCCACGGCTGGACGGTTTTCTACTGGGCATGGTGGATATCCTGGTCACCTTTTGTCGGTATGTTTATCGCACGCATTTCCAAAGGACGAACGGTACGGCAGTTTGTTGCGGCTGTTTTATTGGTCCCAACCATTATTACTCTTATCTGGATGGCGGTATTCGGCGGAACAGGATTAAATCAGGCACAAGATAAAATCGGTCAGTTAGCCAACGGCATAACGGATAGTTCCCTCGCCCTGTTTCAAATGCTGGAAAATTTACCCTTTACCCAGATCACTTCATTTGTTGCCATCGTGCTGGTGTTAGTGTTTTTTATCACGTCTTCTGATTCTGGTTCGCTGGTTATCGACAGCATAACGGCAGGTGGAAAACTCGATGCGCCGGTACCACAACGCATCTTCTGGGCGACGACGGAAGGCGTGATCGCTGCCGCACTGTTGTATGGTGGGGGAGGCGATGCCCTCGGCGCACTACAAGCAGCAGCCATTACCGTAGGGTTGCCCTTTACAATCGTCTTACTGGTGATGTGTCTGAGCCTGTATATGGGATTGCACGCCGAGTGGAAACAGCTCAAGCGTGGTAACCCTTAAAGCATAGGTCCCGAAGAATGGGATCAGAATGAACCTCCCTTTAATTAACCGACACTTTAAATTAGAGAGCAGGGTGTCGCGCGGAATGTTCAACACATAAGACACGCAAGCCCAATCAAACAGACACAAAAACGCTGCATCAACTAATTCGGTGCGATGCAGTCTAGAAGCTGATGCCCCCAATTAAGATCAATGTGGTGAGTAATCATCTCTACCCAGCTTTCTCCACAATCACCGAGTTTTGTTTCGGTTAAGCCGTGCTTGGTTAGGTTATAGCCGACACTGCCGCATAGCGTCATAAAGTCAGCCTTCATACTGACATTTTTTTCATAGGTCACGCTTAATATGCGTGATACAAAAATCCGGTTTTACCCGAACTTTGAGCGCTCGCAGCGACGGACTGTTGCAGGGCAAGGCGTACATGACGGGTCACGGGTATAACCGCCGAAGTTTACTACTGCCTTTATCTGCTCCATAAAAAATAACGACTACTTGCGGTGGCGATTTGTAGATGATACAGTATATCATATCATTAAACATATCTTTCTTAACACCAGATGCCAGCAGGCTGACGAGGGCGTGGTCTTTGCGCCAGAAATAGAGGCATCGGTGCACATGTCAGAGCGGGCAACCAATGAACGATGATGAAAATAACATGGTGCACCTTGGTAACAAGCTGCCAGTAACGGTACTTTCAGGCTTCTTAGGCGCGGGAAAAACCACGGTGTTGACCCACGTGCTCAACAATCGTGACGGTTGCCGCGTGGCGGTGATCGTCAACGATATGAGTGAAATCAATATTGATGCCAGTACCGTGCAAAAAGAGATACAGCTAAATCGCAGCAAAGAAAAACTGGTGGAAATGAGCAATGGCTGTATCTGTTGCACGCTGCGGGAAGATTTATTGTTGGAAGTCCGCCGGCTCGCCAATGAGGGTCGATTTGATTATCTGTTAATAGAATCCACTGGTATCTCAGAGCCCCTGCCTGTGGCGGAAACCTTTACTTTTGCTGATGAGGACGGTGTTAGCCTCTCCGATGTAGCGAGTCTAGATACCATGGTGACCGTGGTGGACGCGTTTAATTTTTTGAGGGATTACGATGCAGCTAAATCCTTACATGAAACCGGAGAGCACCTTGGCGATGACGATGATCGCAGCGTCTCCGATCTGCTTGTGGATCAGGTTGAGTTTGCTGACATTATCCTGATTAGCAAAACCGATTTGGTGGATGAACCCACCTTGCAACGCTTGGTCGCGGTGCTGAAAACCTTGAACACCGAAGCGGAGATCATACCGATCCAACAGGGTAACGTGGACATCGGGCAAATAATGGGTACGGGTAAATTCAGTTTCGAGCGGGCTCAACAGGCCCCCGGCTGGCTGAAGGAGATGCGGGGCGAACACCTCCCGGAGACAGAGGAATACGGTATCGGAAGTTTTACTTACACTGCCCGGCGGCCGTTTCATCCCGAGAAATTTTATCAATTTCTTCATCACACAAACGTATTTGGTAAGTTGATTCGATCCAAAGGTTACTTTTGGCTGGCTACTCGGCCGGAATTTGCCGGTCAATGGAGCCAGGCGGGTGGAATGGCTCGTTACGGTTTTGCCGGACTGTTTTGGAAAGCAGCACCTAAAGCACACTGGCCAACCGATGAAGAACACTTAAATTCAATTCACAAGAATTGGATTGAGCCTTTTGGGGACATGCGGCAAGAGTTGGTGTTCATTGGTCAAAATCTAGATCAACCATCAATGATTAAGGCACTGGATGGCTGTTTGTTATCCGAAGATGAAGTACTCAGGGGTAAGGAGTATTGGCTCACACTGAATGATCCTTTTCCTGCATGGCGGGAAAGCCCATGGGCATGATTGCAGCAACCGCCGAAACTAATTGTTCGCGCTCCATTGCAGGAAATCATCCGGCCGTGCTCACTGATATCTATCGGGACGATGCGAACATCGCTATTTGGCAACGGGATTTGAGCGCTGAATTAGCGCTGGCTGCTGGCCAAATAGTTAACGCGAAGCCGGCGCTACAGACATCTGCCATAGTGCCCGCAGAGCATGTTGGTGCCCAACTGCTCGACGCACTCGGCACAGACTCAGGCGTCACAGCTTTACATGAAGACATGACTGAACTGGTGAACATGTACTGCTGCTTGTTTGAACTGAAGCGCGTTGGCTTGAGGATATCGGTATTGAATCGAGCAATGTGCCCACGCTTTCATGTGGATTATGTTCCCTGCCGTTTGGTCACCACTTATCACGGTTACGCCACGGAATGGCTGCCACATCATCTCGTGGATCGCGCGAAACTGGGTGCTGGCAATCAGGGTAAAGCAGACGATCAATCTGGGCTCTATCAATGTGCACAGGACATTCAAAATCTCAAAAGTGGTGACGTGGCCTTGCTCAAAGGAGAGCGCTGGCAGGGAAATGAAAACGCTGGCTTGGTGCACCGCTCTCCTCAATTGAACCCAGACCAACCGCGCCTATTACTCACTATTGACTCTATAGAGTCACACTAAGAATGGAGGACACTCATGATCCCGAAAAACTACCATTTTAATTTTTCTATTAAATCGCTAGCGCTCACGTGCGCGACCATCAGTGTACTACTAGCAGGCTGCGACGGGGACTCATCTAGTGATGACGACGATGATGGTCATACGGATACAGAAATTGAAACCGCGGGTAGATTGGTACTCTATGATCAAGATAATACCGCAATAAAGGTAATGGATCTTGATTCGGAAGCAGTACTGGATACGTTTTCATTACCGGGGGATGGTCCCAGATTGTATGCCAGTCCCGAACATCGCTATGCAGTTGTGATTCAGCGTTCGGATGACTTGGTTTCATTCGTGGACAGTGGTTTTTACACTGAGGATCATGGCGATCATCTTCATGACTTTGCTGATGATCCGATGATGCTGAGCTTCTCACTATCAGGCAGCATGCCTACTCACTATACCGCGCATGAGGAGTATGCAGCCGTTTTCTTCGATGCGTTAAATGAGGGCATGACCTCTTCAGTGACGTTATT
This sequence comes from Thiotrichaceae bacterium, assembly GCA_041940025.1. Lineage (GTDB taxonomy): Bacteria > Pseudomonadota > Gammaproteobacteria > UBA5859 > UBA5859 > UBA5859. The sequence goes on from JBGTSY010000006.1 coordinate 118,189, forward strand.
AACTGATGAATCAATTGGAGCTGGCGAAGTGGTTGCTGAACTGACTCTGGATAACAATATGCACGGAGTGGCTAAGCTAATTGAAGATAAACTGTTTGTGACCTACCGTGATCCTTTAATTACCGAGACTGTTTTACCTGCCGCAGTTGATCGATACAGCTTTGATGATGGTGAGCTCACGTTCGAACATCGCTATACCGAAGAATGCCCGAAATTGCATGGAAGCGCGGCAACCGACGACTTTGTTACCTTCGGATGTAGTGATGGTGTACTGGCCATTAACCTAAGTGATGCCAGCTATCCTGCCACTAAGTTGGGCAATCCTGATTCCTTGCTGGAGGACAATCGTATTGGTTCCCTCTATTCCCATCACGAGGTTCCTGAGTTTGTCGGCGCCGCCGGCGATCAGTTTTATGTAATTGATCCGAGCCAGCCCGCCGATCCGTACCGAGAGTTGTCATTACCGGATGGGGTGTCACGCATCGCCCAGGGGTTTGATGCTCATGGTGACGTTTTCTATGTTCTCGGTGATGATGGCAAGTTGTATCTCTTTGGTATCGAATCAGATTGGGACGCCTTAGAACCCATAGAGGTTGCCGATGAAGTTGGAGACGACGATATCTCACCTGCGGTCACCATCTCGCAAGCAGAAGAGACACTTTTTGTTCTGAACACAAACGGTCAAAAAATCTTTGAAGTGGACAGTGCCAGCGGAGAAACCCTGAGAACAATCGATCTTGGTTTTACCGCTACCCGCTTGGTCTGGCTAGGCTTTACCGAGCATCATGATCACGACCACTAAAGCTGATTATAGGAATAGGTAACCAATGAGTTCACGCATACTATTTTTTCTATTATTGCAGCTAGGTATCACTCTTGAGGTATTCGCAAACGCCGCCAATCCAGATGTGAGTTTTATCCTAGATGGATTTTACAAAGAAGAAGACACCGCGCTCTCAGAGCGCGGACGTTCTTTCGGTTTAGGTCATACAGAATTGTCTTTTCAAAGTGCCGTTGATGATCGCTTTGTTGGCCGCTTAACCACGGTGTTAGAAAGTCATGAGGGTGAAACAGAACTAGAACTAGAAGAAGCATTTCTAAATACTATGGGACTTCCCCTCGGATTAAATATTCGATTTGGCCGATTTCTTTCGCAAGTTGGCTATTTGAATTCCCACCATACCCACAGCGATTACTTTGCTGAGCGGCCCGCGGTATACCGTGCATTGCTGGGCGCCCATTATTTTGATGATGGTCTGCGACTGAATGCATTGATGCCGACCCCCTTCTATTGGCGTCTAGGTGTCGAAGTCTTCAAAGGCGCTCAATTGGCAGAGGGTGAAGGGGATGAATCCATTGGCGTGTATACGATAAATACTAAGCTGGGTGGAGATATAGACGTATCCAACAGCTGGCAGCTAGGATTCTCTTACCTACATCATAAACTCAGCGTCATGGAAGCAGGCCACGACGAGCATGAAGAAGATGAGCACGATCATGATGACCACGGTCATCAGCATGGTCATTCTCATAGTGCGGCCTACAGCGCAGAAGACCTTTATATATTGGATGCGGTATGGAAGTGGGCGCCATTAGGTAACGCACGAAGCCGGCAGCTAATTCTCGCTGGTGAATATTTCTATGCCGACAATCTGAATGAATATGCAACGGATGATGATGTGCACGAAGGTTGGTACGCATCTTTGGTTTATCGCTTTCATCCCCAATGGGCCATTGGCTTTCGTCTGGGAGAAGTGGAACTAAAAGAGCCTCACGATGATCATTTTCACGATCAGAGTCTCGAAGAAACCGATGTCATGGTGTCTTGGTCTCACTCACATTTTTCAACCATTCGCCTTCAGTATTCACAGCAAAAGGCAATGGGGTTTGAGAACGAGAACGATGTCATCACACTACAATATGTCATGTCATTAGGAGCTCACGGTGCCCATGAATTTTAAAAAAAGTCAGATCATACTACTCTTTTTTGCGGGAATACTTGCCCAATCTGTGCTTGCTGAAGTAGATATATTAGCTTGTGAGCCGGAATGGCAATCACTGGCTGAAGCCTTGGGTGGAGATAAAGTCGACGCCGTATCCGCGACCACTGCCTTACAAGATCCGCATCATATCGAAGCGCGTCCTTCTCTCATTGCAAAAGCACGTCGAGCGGATATGGTGTTTTGCACCGGTGCAGAGTTGGAAATCGGTTGGCTTCCCCTGCTTCTAAGTAAATCTGGAAATGCCCGCATACAGGTGGGGCAACCCGGCTATTTTCTGGCCAGTGATCACGTGGAGTTGATTGAGAAGCCCAGCTCAGTAAGTCGTAGTCAGGGCGATGTGCACGCTGCTGGAAATCCTCATGTGCATTGGGATCCCAAAAGATTGTTAGTAATCGCCGACGCCTTCACTACTCGATTGCAATCCATCGATGTAGAGAACAGTGCTTATTATCAACAAAGATATGCGGCGTTTGAAGCCAAGTGGAACGCATCCATGATCCGCTGGCAAACTCTAGCCCGCCAGTTGCAGGGAAAAAAAGTGGTCGTCCATCATAAAAATTGGAGTTATCTGCTTAATTGGGTCGGTATTGAGATGATTGCAGATCTAGAGCCTAAACCAGGACTGCCCCCAACCAGTGGACATTTGGCAAGCCTACTCGATGTGGTACGCAACACCGAAGTGGATTACATTTTAGTTGCCAACTACCAAGACGATAAAGGCGCCCAATGGCTTGGTGAAAAATCTAATATTGCGGTTATAAATTTACCCTTCACAGTGGGTGGCAACAATAACGCCAGCGATTTGGTATCTTTATACGATAACGTGCTGATGACATTGATCAACACCCATTAGCGATGACGGATTTGACACTACAGCTAGAAATACTATGGCCGGCTATGGTGGCAGGTTTGTTGGTTACCGCGACACATGTACCTCTTGGGCGAGAAGTCTTGCAAAGAGGTATTATATTTTTGGATTTGGCCATCGCGCAAACTGCTGCCTTCGGTGTGGTGCTGGCAAACACATTTTGGTTGGGTACGCATGGCGATCATCATCACTTCTCCACCACCGCGATTGCGATTTTAGCTGCAATAGCAGGTTCGACATTACTCTATTCTATACGTAAGCTCGAAGTACGGTTGCAAGAATCGATGATTGGCATCCTGTTCGTACTGATGGCAACGGGCATTATTTTAGTGTTGTCGACGGATCCCCACGGAGGGGAAAAGCTAAAAAACGTATTGGTGGGACAAATACTCTGGCTGCAACCGGCCGAACTATTCAGTCTATTCTTATCGTATCTTGTAATATTGTTGGTTTGGTTTGTGGGTCGTAGAAAAGTTGGCGACTGGGTATTCTATCCACTATTTGCGATTACCATTACGCTGTCCACCCAAATCGTTGGCGTGTATCTGGTCTTTGCAACTTTAATCGTGCCCAGTGTCGCCACGCTACGAGAGCACCATGCCTTGCCCAAGGCATTTTTAATTGGATTTTTGGGCTACCTTTTTGGGCTTGTTTTTTCCGCCTTGCTGGATATCCCCGCAGGAGCGTCCATAGTCTGGAGTTTAGTCATGGTCGCGGGCATTTATTTTATACTGAGCAATGCTTTTAAGTTGGAGAAGAATACATCTGCTGAGTTCAATAAAGTAGACAAAGTCTAGGAGACAGAAACGGCTTACCGAGGCCAACCCTGACGCTAAACTCGATCCCGTATGGCATCATATTCCTGTTGCCCCGAGTTATCGCGGTCGCCTCGGTGAGCAGACCCCAGATTAACGCGCATGTGATATAGTAAAGTGCAACTTGTGCCACAACGGTACAACTGGAGAATTGATGCGGCGGCAGCCACATACGAAGATGCTCCCAGCAAAGATGCTGGGGCGTATCCAGCTCCCGAGGGTGTTATATTACAGATGATTTCCTGTTAACCCATGACTGAAAGCAGGCCGCTTTATATGAATAAACAAAAAATCAAACCTGTTATCGATAAAGCACAAGACATGTGTGCACGTTCCGGTGGGCGCCTGACCGAAAAACGCAAAGCCGTATTGGAAGTGCTGCTGCTTGCCAATACACCCTTGTCAGCCTATGAAATCAATGACGCGTACAATCATGCCTCTGAAAAATCGATGCCGACGATGTCGGTGTACCGCATTTTAGAATTTCTCGAAGCAGAAGATTTAGTCCACAAATTGAGTTCTACCAATAAATACGTGGCCTGTTCCCATATCACCTGTAACCATGAGCATGAGATCCCGCAATTTTTAATTTGTGGCAAATGTCAAAGCGCAAAAGAAATTACAATATCTAAAAGCATTATTGATGAACTGGGACAACTGGTGAGCAATGCCGGTTACACCCTTACTCGCCCCCAACTCGAGCTACAGTGCATTTGCTATCGTTGCTCGGCGAATTCAGTTTAGCCGTTAATTCATTGTTTTTTGTTTTTACTGACGGGCTAATATTGACGCTCAAACTGTGCGCCTAAATGTCTACGATGACACGGCGAGCGATTGTGGGCTCCAACAACAGTGCATATAAACATTGATTCCGCAATATGGCAGCCGCTTCCAGCGTGACCAGTTCAAGCAGATCCTCCTCTATTTTGTTCGCCGAGGCTTATTACGAGGTATTCACCGCTTATTTGGTGTGCTACACGGCTAGACATCCACAGGATCCATATCATCCGAAAATGATGTTTCTCATTGAAATTGAGCCAGCATCGAAACCCTCGGTTGGAAACCTAATGTGATCTTTTTCATGTGCAGCCCCCGCTGCGTAAATCAGTGGTAACCAGTGCTCTGGCGTGGGGTGAGCACGCTGCGCGTCAGCCGTATGCGGGTAGATCGATAAAAGTGCTTCGATATCATGTGTGAGTATGATTTGCTTAACGGCTTCGTCAAAACGACTGGCCCAATCAGGCGTGACAGCGGTATCGAAGTGCATCTGATCGATAGCATTTTGCAGGTTATGAACGCAATTTCCGCTGGCGAAAATAAGAACATTCTGATCCCGCAATTTGGCGAGTGATTGTCCAATTTCATAGTGCTGAACAATATTAAGGTTGCGGTTGATACTAAGCTGCACAACAGGGACGTCTGCTTCTGCATACATCCAGCGCAAAACTGACCAGATGCCGTGATCCAATCCCCAATCTTCACTAAGCTGTACGCGCTCTTTGCCGAGGAGTTCACGTACCGACTCGGCAAGTCCAGGGTGTCCCGGTGCGGGATACTCAAGTTCATAAAGCGGCCGTGGAAAGCCACCAAAATCATGCAGGATCGGAGGATGAAGGTGTGACGTCAGATAAGTGCCGCTGACGTACCAGTGTGCCGATATGGCCAAAATAGCCGCAGGCTTTGGTACGTAGTTCCGGAGGGTGACAAAGCCGCGGCTCCATTGGTTGTCTTGGGCGGCATTCATGGGGCTGCCGTGACCAACAAAAACTGCGGGCATTCGATCAGCGGATGAGTTGTGTTCTTTTTCGATCATCTTTGGCTCCTGTCAGGTAAGTCCGTTGTTCATGTCAATGCTGCTGCCAAACGAGCGGTCAGTCTGACCACAATTCCTGCGGGCCGAGCGGGACGATAGCGGAAGGGTTCAGTGCTCGAATAGAGTAGTATCCCGTTTTAATGTGCTCTGCTGAGACTGTTTCCGCAATGCCCGGCAGGTCATAGATACGTTTAAGATAGGCAGTGAGATTCCCATAGTCGCGAAGCGGGCGAAGATTGGTCTTAAAAAGGCCATGATATGCAAGATCAAAACGGATCAGGGTGACGAATGCTCGGACATCTGCCTCGGTAAGACGCTCGCCAACTAGGTAGCGGTGATTGTCGAGTCGCCGATTCATCCAATCCAGACTATCAAATACCTCGTGAACAGCCCGTTCATAGGCTATTTGGGTTGTGGCAAAACCGGCACGGTAGACGCCATTGTTGAAACTGTCGTAAAGACGATCATTGACCTTGTCGATTTCCGAGCGCAGTTCCATCGGGTAGAGATCGATGTTCTCCTGGGCCAGACGACCAAATCCGTCATTGAGCATACGAATGATGTCGGATGATTCATTGTTGACGATGGTCTCTTGATGCTTGTCCCAAAGCACAGGGACTGTGATCTGACCGGTGTAATCGGACTTGGCGCGCAGGTAAATCTGGTAAAGATATTCAGCGCCGTACAGTGGATCTGGCTGGATCCCAGGAAGGACACTGTTCTCGTCTCCAAAGCGCCAGACCTTCTCAGTCGGGCGGGGATCCAGCACAGTAACCGAAATAACGTCTTCCAAACCCTTAAGTTTGCGAGTCATTAAGGTGCGCGAGGCCCAGGGGCAAATCAGTGCAACATATAAGTGGTAGCGGTCGGGTTGTGCGACGAATCCACCTTGACCGGTAGGTCCTGGGTGACCATCAATCGTGATCCAGTTGCGAAATTGGGACTGCTCTCTGACAAACCCCCCTTCATCATCGGTTCCCTGCACAGGATGAAAATCTTTCGCCCATTGGCCGTTAATTAACATTTTAAATCTCCTTACACTATTTTTTTTCTCAAGTTAAGCCGGGACACAGGCTCCCGGCTTAATCGAACCGATACATATAAACTCAGACTTTGGATAACATGGCATCAAGCGAACCTCGACCTGCACCACTGATAACAAGGGCAACCGATGCAGCCAGTAATGCCAAACCAAATTCGTAGCCGTTATTACTCATGAACAAGCCGTTACCGATATGCACGGCAAGGATAGCGACGATCATCGTAAAGGCGAGCACTGCGGCTGCAGGGCGAACCAACAGCCCCAGAATGAGGGCTAGACCGCCAAAAAACTCTGCGCTGCCGGCGAGTAATGCCATCAGATAGCCGGGGTTAAGGCTAATCGAGGCCATCCATTGAGCAGTACCTTCCAGACCGTACCCGCCAAACCAACCAAACAATTTTTGTGCGCCGTGGGCGACAAAAATGATGCCCACCGGGATACGTAGAGCCATTGGGTTCAAATGGTTTTCGGTTGCGATAATTTTTTTCACAAACGTTTTCATAATTTCACCTCTAAAGTTTTACAGTAGTGATTTGATTCAGTATCAGTCTGATTCCTGTGATTGTGGGTAAGCGCACTGACTCGCAGTGGTGGTCAGTAGCTGACATCTGTTGATCAATATGCCTATCTGTTTGTCTAGGCCTCCTGTCACAGTAATTTTCATCGTGGATCTCCTGGTTTTAACAGTGTTTAAAAAGTCGCCTTGCGGCGGAACCGGCGTGTTCCGAATTCGAGAGTGACTTTACTTGTTCAAGAAAATGAGATAAATAAGCGATTGAGAAAATAACTATACCGAAATACGGAATAATGGATCGATTTCAGGAAATGCAAACTTTTTGTGCCGTGGTGGACGCGGGTAGTTTTGTCAAAGCCGCAGAACTTCTGCACATGTCAAAACCAGCGGTGTCTCGTCATGTGGCGGATATGGAGGCTCGGCTTGGCGTGCGACTGTTGCATCGAACCACGCGGCGCTTATCTCTCACGGAGGAGGGAGCCGTGTTCTACAGTCGCTGTCGTGAATTGCTCAGCGGTCTTGAGGAGGCAGAATCTGAGCTCAGTTCTCGCAGTGGTGCGGCACGTGGGCTACTGAGGGTGAACGTGCCGGTCTCCTTTGGCGTACAGACTCTCGCACCCCTCTGGAGTGTCTTTCATGATTTGTACCCTCAGGTGCGGCTCGAGATCGGACTCTTTGATCGTGTTGTGGACGTGGTGGAGGAGGGCTACGATTTGGCTATCCGCATTGCCACGCTGCCTGATTCATCTCTGGTCAGCAAGCGACTGGCCAGTACCCGTGTCGTTTTGTGTGCCACACCCCGGTACCTGGAAATGTATGGCCATCCATCGCATCCAAGTGCGCTGGGTGCGCATAAAATCATTGGATACAGCTATTGGTTGGGTGGCGATACCTGGGATTTTGACGGTCCTGAGGGATCGGTTAGTGTCAAGGTTGATCCGTGGATGGTGACGAACAACGGTGATACCTGCCGGGCGGTTGCATTGGCACATCAGGGGATCATTCTACATCCAACGTTTTTGATTGGGGAGGATCTGGAAGCGGGCAGACTGGTGGAAATACTTCCTGAGTATCGTTCCATCGAATTGGGTATCTATGCGGTCTATCCAACGCGCAAACATGTGGCACCCAAAGTGCGTGCACTCGTTAATTTTCTTGAAAAGCAATTATCAGATCTTGAATGATGGACATTGTGCCACACCTGAATAGTTGCCATCCCGATCGATCCTTTGGTGATGTGTCACAGACGGTAGCAAGCATGACACCTGCTTCATAGGTGAGTGGTGTATGAGATATCTCTTTTCCTAACTCGTGGCGGAACGGGATAAGGCTTATTTTACAACTCACCTTGCTGGCTTTAAAAAGTATCGCGCTTAGTAGATGAATACAGGAGCAGTCTTAATGGGGAGTCAGTAACCAGAGATTCATGCAGCAAAAAGTTCGTCCCGGTGAGTGCAACAGAAACAGTGAAAACCTGTGACAGGCAACCAAAGAGGGTTCGGCGTTTCACAGGATCAAGATACCGCTTCTTCACGGGTCGGGCTTGATGAGTTCTAAACGCCAATACGAGGGTGGTATTGCAAGTAACGCCAAGCAGGGTATCACTCATGGTGGCGAATTAAATTATTTCTCCACGCAGGCTAGGCTTCGGCTGAACTCTGAGATTTCACCTGCATGTACTCAGCGAAATTTTGATGATACTCCTTGAGGTTTTCTGTGAGCATGGTTCGATACTGCTCCATAAAAGCCTCCACCGCAGTTTCCGTGTTTGCATCAAGTGCTTCAGCGGTGCCACTCTGTTCTGCCAGTAGAAATGCCTGGAATCGGGATGCGGCATATGTCATGGCCATGCCGGCCTGATGTGATCCCAACTGTTTTTTTTGTTCATTGGCAAGGTCAATGAATTTGTCTACGGTTGCCCAAAGTAACTCTGCATCAATATCGTTATTCATACCAACTTTTTGTCCCGGATTGAGTGAGACGAACCTGTCTCAATGACGCATAGTTTATCGGCACGATGTTAAGTTTTGGTGAACAGAGTGATGGAAAATTTGCTTCTTCACATTTACAGACTCACTCTTTCTAAATACGGTGATTTGGTTGGACAGTTCGGAACTGTCACGAGTCGCTAGGCTGATCCACGATTGACAATGGATTTGAATTTCTAACAGCGAGTCGTTTGAGATTTATTTTCTAATATTCAGTGACCGTGCGAACCGTGTTTAATATTAGTGGTGTGTTAAAAGTTGTCATTTTCTCATATGATTGAATAGGAGAGACAAGATTCATTTTAATCAACGGTGGGGGAGCAGCGTGTCCGATTTTAGTGATCAAGATGTGGTGTTCATGCAGCGCGCGCTGGAGTTGGCTCGGCAGGCAGCTCACGCAGGGGAAGTACCTGTGGGGGCGGTATTGGTTTTGCGGGGAGAGGTAGTGGGGGAGGGGTGGAATCGACCGATCCAGAGTCACGATCCCACACATCATGCAGAGATCATGGCCTTGCGACAGGCGGGACAAAAGTTAAAAAATTATCGCTTACCTGGAACGGTACTCTATGTCACCATTGAACCATGCGTCATGTGCGCAGGGGCTTTGATTCATGCACGTGTTGAAAAATTGATCTATGGGACGTCAGAGCCTCGATGCGGCGCGGTGCGCACACTATATCAAATCACTGAAGACTCGCGTCTCAATCATCAAATAGCAGTGGCGAGTGGGCTATTGCAGGAGGAGTGTGCAAACTTGATGCAAGCGTTTTTTCAACAAAGAAGATGACGTTGTATATAAATACAGTGTCATTACTGGATATAGGTGACGGGGGTCTCTTTGATACTGAGAAAACGTTTGTCTAGACCAGATATCTTTTGCATAGATATGGGCACAATGTCGTTCGGCGTAATGGTAATTTCCCGTGTGTTGTCACGCCACTTATTGTTGGTATTTGTAATGTTTAATAAGATGTCTTGATAGGTGCGGATGTTCTCTACATAGAGTACGGCTTCATCTCCTCGCGCTTTTCCATACTTGGTGTCTGTGTACCATTTTTCCTGTTTTAATAGGGGTAAATGCTTTCGTAAATCTATCCATTTATTGGGATCGCCACCGAGTGTGGCGGTGAGTTCTTGTGCATCTTCAACATGGCCAATACCGACGTTATAAGCCGCAAGCGCAAACCAAGTACGATCTGGCTCTAATACTTCATCAGAGATTTGTCTTTTAATTCTCTTAAAATATTTAGCACCCCCAAAGATGCTGTTTTCAGGTTTAATGCGATTTTCAAATCCCATGTCGAAGGCTGTTTTTCTAGTGAGCATCATAATGCCACGCACCCCGGTTGGGGAGACAGCTTTCGGATTCCAATGGGACTCCTGATAACCCATTGCCGCCAGCAATTGCCACGGAACTTGATATTGTGTAGCCGCTTCTATAAAAAGTTGTTCATATTTTGGTAGTCGAGATTGGGTGTGACGCAAGAAACGTTTGGTTCCCACATAGTCGAATTCATGATGACCCGCATAATATCTATCCACTATCTGATCGAGTTGCCGGGTTTCTTTTAAGTACTCGGTAAACTTGACTGCTTCTCGAAGTAGACTCGTGTCTTCATACTGGTTAAATGCCCAGGCAAGTGGCATGGGCTCAGATAGGGTGTCGGCTACCCGTAATTCTGGAAAAGCTTTCAAACCGACCTCTATATCGTTGTCGTTGGCAATGGTGTAATCCAATTGACCTAGCCAGACTTTTTCTAACAATTCAAACGGAGTGCGTTTTGATTCATCCCAGACCAAGTCGGGAATGTGCTGCTGTTGGGCTCGTAATAGTCTGGCGTGCACAGAATGGCGGTGAACTTCAACCTGGCTGGCGGCGGCCTGGTGCAGGCTATTGGCTCGATTATGATTATATCGGTACACCAATTGCGGGCGTACCCATTGGTAGGGTAATCCATAGACAATCTTGTCCGATTGAGAGGGATCTTGAATGAGTCCTGCGGCGGCAAGGTGCGCCTCGCCTTTTGCCAACTTAGAATAAATAGTGCGTACATCGGTTTCCGGCGTCATGACTAATGAAACGCCAAGATGTTGCGCAAATAGGCTGGCTAACTCAAATTCCACGCCACCATAGCTCTCATTTGCCTTGTAGAAGGTTGTCGGCCCAGGACGGGTTAAAACCCGGAGTTCGCCTTCTTGTTTAATCCTCTCCAATAGCGAAGGTTCACTACCACAGTTCACCAGTAGTGGCACAACTAAAACAAGAACGAGTGACTGCTTAAATTTCAAACTCAAAACTCCGTTACACAGTATCACTGAGATGTAAGTTAAAATTTACATCCAATGACAAAACACAATGATCTCTGAAGGGGGAACTACTTATCCTAGGGAAATTCGTCACAACCAACTTCGTTCAATTATTGTGCCGGTCAGACTTAGATTATAATGTCTGTAGTCTACATGAGCTACTTTAGTAAATTCTAATATTTCAATTAACTGTCTATTCAGTCAGTTAATGGTTTAATTTGCTGAACAGGCACCACACACTTTTTGATGGCTAGGAATGCCGATGTTGATACTGTCCGGTGAGAGGGCTCTCTCACAATTTAGATCCGATAAGCTTCTGAATAATATAAACAAAATTGTACCGAAAGTAGAAGATGTCAGCGTTTTCTACAATTATTTTGTCGATCTTGAATCGCAACCTAATGAAGAGGAACTAAAAAAACTAAAAGTTTTATTAAATTCAATTAATCAAGCAGATAGTTCAGAAAATTGCACTGATTTTTGGGTAATTCCGCGAAAGGGAACACGTTCTCCTTGGTCCACCAAGGCTACGGAGGTGGCACAAAATTGCGGATTGTCAAAAATTCGTCGCATTGAGCGGGGGGTACGTTTTCGTTTTTTGGCTACTGATAGCCAGCAGTGGTCAGAGGCGCAATGCGCGGCGATTCAAGCGCTGTTATACGATCCCATGATTCAACAAATTTTTACCAGTCAACCGGATGCGACGCAGTTATTTGCCAATCATCACGCACAACCTCTGTCTTCAGTACCAATTTTGGCGCAGGGAGCAGATGCGTTAGTCCAAGCCAATAGTCAACTCGGACTGGGTCTACCAGAAGACGAACTGCAATACTTAGTGAATTCTTTCACTGGATTGCAACGGGATCCTACAGATGCAGAGTTGATGATGTTTGCCCAGGTCAATTCTGAACATTGTAGACACAAAATATTTAACGCCGAGTGGACCATCGACGGAGTATCCCAAGACCACACTTTATTTGGCATGATTCGTCACACTCATCAGCAGTCGCCCGAAGGGGTTCTTTCTGCATATAGTGATAATGGTGCAGTGATAGAAGGACATAGGGGCATTCGTTTTTATGCGGATGTGTATTCAGGTCACTATAAAGAGTGGCAAGAGCCTATAGATATAGTGATCAAAGTAGAAACCCACAATCATCCCACTGCGATTTCTCCCTTTCCTGGTGCCGCAACCGGTTCGGGAGGCGAGATCCGTGACGAAGGCGCCACCGGTCGGGGTGGTAAACCAAAAGCAGGATTGTGTGGTTTTTCTGTTTCCCACTTGCGTCTACCAGAGTTACCACAACCGTGGGAGGAGTGTGCTATTGGCAAACCCCAACGCATTGCCTCTCCCTTGGAGATCATGATCGACGGGCCAATCGGTGCCGCCGCCTTTAACAATGAATTCGGTCGGCCCAATCTACTCGGTTATTTCCGAAATTTTGAGATAGAGGTTGCGGATGTGTCGGGCCAAGCCAGGGGTTATCACAAACCGATTATGATAGCTGGCGGCATGGGTAATATTCGCCGCGACATGATATCAAAACAGAGGATCCCTGAACGAGGCTTGATCATTCAAATCGGCGGTCCGGGTATGTTGATCGGATTAGGCGGCGGTGCCGCCTCTTCAGTGGATTCAGGACACTCGGAAGAGGCATTGGATTTCGCTTCAGTGCAGCGGGAAAATCCTGAAATGCAGCGCCGTTGCCAAGAAGTGATCGATCGCTGTTGGCAATTAGGTGAACAGAATCCGATCCTGTCTATCCATGATGTCGGTGCCGGGGGGTTGTCCAACGCGGTTCCTGAGATCATTCATGATTGTAAACGCGGCGGTCGGTTTAATTTGAATGCTATCCCGATCGATGACAGTAGTCTATCACCGATGGCAATCTGGTGTAACGAATCCCAAGAGAGATACGTACTGGCTATCGATCCAGTCGATTTAGAGCGTTTTTCTAACATATGTGCGCGAGAACGTTGTCCCTTTGCTGTGCTAGGGGAAGCACAACGAGATGCATCATTGTTGGTGCAGGATGAGCAGAATGCCTCATCTATTGTGGACTTGCCTATGTCGTTGTTGTTCGGGAAGCCACCAAAAATGCACCGTGATGTGACCCATTTAAACAGATCTTTCCCAGTGTTAGAGCCTGAGAAGATTCAGCTATCAGAAGCATTAGAGAGTGTATTGCAATTTCCAGCTGTCGCCTGCAAAAACTTTCTTATCACCATTGGGGATCGGTCCGTTACCGGGTTGGTGGCTCGCGATCAGATGGTGGGACCGTGGCAGATACCCGTGGCAGACGTGGCAGTCACCTTGTCTGACTATAGGGGATATTATGGTGAGGCAATGGCGATGGGTGAACGTACCCCGCTAGCATTACTAGATTCATCTGCCGCCGCTGCTATGGCCGTGGGTGAAGCGCTAACGAACATCGCCGCAGCCCCGATCCGTGCATTGTCTGATGTGCGTTTATCGGCAAACTGGATGGCGGCCGCCGGTCAACCAGGTGAAGACGCAGCACTTTACGATGCAGTGAAGCGGGTTGGTATGACACTCTGTCCGGAACTGGGTATTGCCATTCCTGTGGGCAAAGACTCTCTTTCCATGCGGACACAGTGGTCTGATGGAGGGGTGCACAAAGAGGTGAGTTCACCTGTCTCTTTAATTGTCTCTGCTTTTGCGCCGGTCACTGATGCCAGGAAAACGCTCACGCCACAACTAAATAGTACGGAAGAAGAGACGCTGCTGGTATTGGTAGATTTGGCACCCGGCCATCAGCGATTAGGCGGTTCCGTGTTGTCTCAGATCTATAGTCGGATAGGTGGTGACTGTCCTGATTTACAAAGTGCAGCGGCACTGAAACAGTTTTTTACTGGGATCCAGCAGCTGAATCATTCGGGTAAGTTACTTGCTTATCACGATCGATCCGACGGGGGGCTATGGGCAGCCGTATGTGAGATGGCTTTTGCCGCGCAAGTGGGTGTCGATGTTCAAATTGGTCAATTAAGTGGAGATGGGATTGCTGCGTTACTGAATGAGGAATTGGGTGCAGTAGTGCAAATCAGATCTGTAGATTTGCCTCTGTTGCAGAAAACATTCGCTGACTCCAATGATGTCCACGTAGAAGTGATTGGCCAGTTGAATGAGTCAAATGCAATCACTGTTTGGCAGGGGGAAAAGCAACTATACCAAAGTGATCAACCTCGGCTTTGTCAGCTTTGGCGTTTGACCAGCTATCATATGCAAAAGCTAAGAGATGAACCTCACTGCGCACAAGAGGAGTTTCGCAGTCTTTTACACGCGCCATGCGCAAAAATAGCGGTAAACACCACTTTTGATATCGATGATTCAGTAGCCGCCCCCTATCTCAATCTGAATGCTCGTCCCCAGGTTGCCATCTTGCGAGAACAGGGCGTCAATGGTCAGGTGGAGATGGCCGCCGCATTTCATCTGGCGGGTTTTGATGCCATTGATGTGCATATGACCGATTTATTGAGTGGGCGTCAAAGCTTGGCTTCTTTTAAGGGTTTAGTGGCTTGTGGCGGTTTTTCATATGGGGACGTGTTAGGCGCAGGTGGTGGTTGGGCCAAATCAATTCTGTTTCATTCGGCGCTACGTGAAGAATTCGGTCAATTTTTTCATCGTGCGGACAGTTTTGCTTTAGGTGTGTGCAATGGCTGCCAGATGATGTCCCAGTTGAAGGAGTTGATTCCGGGTGCGGCAGGTTGGCCGACATTCGTGCGCAATCGCTCCGAGCAATTCGAAGCGCGCTTGGTGTCTGTAGAAGTGACGCCGTCTCCTTCCATATTTTTTACTGACATGGCAGGCAGTCACATTCCGGTGGTGGTGGCCCATGGCGAGGGCCAGGTTGTCTTGCAGCCGGGTGAACCTGAATTAAGTCAGACACAGCAGATCTTACGCTACGTGAATGGGATGGGAGAGGTGGCGCATACCTATCCTGCTAACCCTAACGGCTCTGTAGACGGGCTCACTGGATTCTGTAATCAAGATGGTCGCTTCACAATCATGATGCCTCATCCTGAGCGAGTGTTTCGAGCCGTACAATATAGTTGGTGCCCTAAGGAGTGGGGAGAGCGATCTCCGTGGATGAGGTTCTTCGACAATGCACGCTGTTGGGTCGATTGATCTGTTTTTGAGCACTAGACTTTTCAGAGGGGTCTGCCACAAGTTATTTTCATCAGTACATATTCGATTAAGCCAATCAAATATCTAATCTAAGAACTTAGACAGTCAAAAAAAACTGCTTCTTGCACAAAAAAAACCCGCCATTCGGCGGGTTTTGTAAAGTGTATTGTAGAGTGTCTTTAAGCTGTTTCTGCAGAGGTGTCCGTTTTATCATTGTTGGAAACGGTGTTTCCCGCTTTTCGCGCTTTTTTCTGTTCTCTTTTTTCAAGATACTCTTCATAACGCATCAGCAATCCTGGCAGGAACATAAAGTCTACAATCAGCGCAAACATTAAGATTGAGATCATCATCACAGACGTGGTGATGTTTGGTTTGAAATTGGAAAACGCCATAACCGTTTGACCTGAGCAGATAGCTAAGCTGGTGACCATCAGCGCGGTACCGGCCATAGAGAAGGCCCAACGGATAGAATCTTCTGGCGACTTGCCTTCTTCGCGGCCGTGCAGATATTTGGTGAGAAAGTGCACGGTGTCGTCCACGACTAGTCCAATGGTCATACTGTAGGTCATGGCGGCTGCTTGGTTGACCTCACCCACCAAGAGGCCCCATACCCCATACACCACTAATGCGGGAAACACATTTGGAATGATACTGACCAGTCCAAACCGAATGGAGCGAATGCCAGCCATAATGGTAAATGTAATAAAGATGAGCGCGAAGCCGGAGCCTTCCAGCATGCTTTTCACAATGCGAGAGCCGACTCTAGCAAACATCAAAGAGCGACTCGCTCCAGGAGATGCCATCTCCGGCGCATTGGTTTCGAGCCATTGTTGGGCGCGCAGATCCAGATCTATCAGTTCATTATTACTCAACGACTTTAGTGACACCATCAAGCGCAAGGCACTGCGGTCATTGTCCACGTCACGGGTCATATCTTGACCTGCTGGTAGCGACATTTCGTAGAGCAGCATGTACTGTGCAGCCAATTGACGGGATTCGGGAACACTGTTGAATGCTTCGTCATCTCCATGCATTGCTTGGTTCAAGTTCTTCATGATATCTACATAACTAAAGACGTTAGCGACGTAGTCTTGGTCACGATACCATTCAGAAAACTGGTCGACTTTGGTTAGAAATTCATGGTCATTCACGTGATTCGCTTTGCCGGAATCCAAAGAATAAAGGATATATTGAAAGCCGGACAAATGTTCGCTGGCAAAGTCCACTGCCTGTTTGAACTCGGTATCCTCATCAAAATAGTTGACAATATCGTCGTTCAGCTCATTGCGTAACATAAAGGAGCTGATAACTGGCACACCGATGAGGAAAATTATGAACAGGGCTTTATTATTTTTAATGACAAATTCAGCATAGGCATCCATGAACCCCGTCATAGCTAACGGCTTGTTTGTGTCTTTCACAGGGAACCACAACATGAATCCGGGCAGTAAGGTAACGCTCAAAAAATAAGCGAAAAAGACACCTACGGCAGCAATATTTCCAAAGTCATGCATCGCAGGAGATTCACTAAAATTCATGCCAATGAATCCGATAGCGGTGGTGACTGTGGTGAGTAAGATTGGTCTGAGATTCAGTTCTAAAGCTCTTTCCATCGCGCTCACTTTTTCCATGCCTTGGCGGTAAAAGACAGTATATTGAGTGAGTATATGGATAGAGTCTGCCATCGCCAGAATCATTACCATGATAGGCGCCATCATTGAACTGGGTGTCAGTGCAATAGGTGAGTAGCCAATGAAGCCGATGGTGCACAGAATTGAAGCAAGAATGATAAAGAGAGTACCAAATACCGGAGTAGCCGCTCTCAATAAACTACCCAATGCCACAAAGATAACGACAAAGGTAATGGGGATATAGGTCCACATATCATGTTGCGCAATACCGACCATGGCGGATTCCATCATTGGACCGCCGCTGAAATGAATCACCATATCTGGGTATATCTCGCGATATTCATCTCCTAATACATCCAAGGCCTCTTTCAGTTCTGTGACTGCAGGTAGTCTGTCTAATGGGTCCAAAGGGAGCGCCAAAGTAACCATAATAGATGTGACGCCGGAGTCGAGAGAGACGAGTCCTTGGGAAAGGTAGGCATCATTGAGGGCGTATTCACGTAATTCCGCCAGTTCTTCGTCTGTTAACGACTGCGCGTCTTCTACTAACGGACTCACCATAAAGGCGTCCTCGCTGGCGACAGAACGTTGGAAGTTGGCCACCGAATCGACACGCATGGAGTAGGGTAGCGTCCAGGCTTTCTCGGTGAGTTCTTCTATTAGAGTCAGCGTTTCGCGAGTAAAGACATTTTTATTTGGCGGCTGCAATAAGATAACCACATTGTCGGCTTGCAGGAACTGGGCTTCGATCTTATCTAGTTGCATCAATTCTGGGTTATCGTCACCAAACATATGGCGAAAATCCCCATTCCATTTAAGCCGATCGATGCCGAAATAGGAAATCACTAAAGCAATGATGCTCAGAATGACTAACGGTGTGCGATAGGTAATTAACCACTTAGCCAAAGCCTTTGAAGTATTATAGTTTGACATGTTAGTGTGGGTTTCATGAGACATTTTTATTCCTCTGAAATAGGCTTTTCTGAGTTTGTGACTAATCTCTTTTTAAAAACTTCCTGGATAGCCGACTCCAGGAAACAAAAGCACTACTTGGTTGTTTGTTTTATTACTGAAGAGTAGATTTAACTCAACTCTCACTCTTCCTGAATCAATACGTTATATAAAATTTTTAAAGGACAACACATGCCCCCCTTATTTCGGTAGGCAATTCTCTCTTAAAGAAAGTAGTCTGGCAACGTAAATCATGGGTGTGGCGGTTCCATAAGTTATTAAAATTAATTTAATTTTCTATTAAATCTTACGATTATCAGTTACTTAACTAATTTAACAATTGTAAAAAATTTCTTTTAAATCAAAATATTCGCATCTTTTCCTGGGGTGATGTAGGAAATGCAAAACTGTCATTCTGAGACCGGGATACATGTGGTGTTTATTGACTGCCATTGATCACGAAAGACTGTTGTGGGTTTCAATTGGGATGTCTGGCCATAGGGTTTTGAGCCAGTTGCAGATAGCACTTAAGTAATTAACCGAGTGGCCGATTTGACAGTTAGGCGCCCAGGTTTGTGAGAAACTAGGAACCTGAACCAAGAAATATACTCATGGAGCCAACTCAGTGAACCAGTCGTTTTTTTGATTGGGGAGCAGAATTAGCAAGGAATCTATCGTGACACGGACGTCATATTTTTCCTTCTACGGTTGCAACACAGGTAAATTGAACTATTGCTTTTTGACAAAGTGAATCCATGATTAAGCGCTCACTCCCATTGTGGTTTTTGACCACCTTTGCTGTGTCACTTTATTCCTACACCGCACAGGCGGAACTAGTAGCGATTGTGGCCAAGGATTCTCTCATTCAATCGGTGTCTCACGAACAGCTCAAGCAAATCTATCTTGGTACCAATCGGGTATTGGAACAAACTATTGAGGTGATGCCTTTAGTGTTGGTATCGACAGATCCCCTCCACCATCAATTTAATCTCAAGGTTAGCGGCAAAAATCCCGTTGAGTGGCGTCATTATTGGTCACGATGGTTGTTTACTGGAAAAAGGGTGCCGCCAGGGATAGTGTTTAGCGCTGAGCAAATGATTACACAGGTGGCAGAAAATCCCAATTCGGTTGGTTACGTGAGTCTCGATCAGGTGACTCCAGAGGTAAAGGTGATCTTGCACTTGCACTAAAAGGGTGACAGATTACATTGCCCGTCTGTAACGGCCACCCAATTGATAGAGTGTATGGGTGATCTCTCCTAGGGAACAGACTTCAACTGTCTGCAACAACTTTTCAAATATATTTCCATTGTTAAGAGTGAGGTCCGATAGCTCTTGTAATGCTTGTGGCGCTTCATCTTGATGTTGGGATTGAAAGTTTTTCAGGGCCTCTATCTGCCGCTGTTTTTCATCCTCCGTCGAACGAATCACTTCGAGATTGTGCAAAGACTCTTGATCATCATGGGATGAGAGAAAGGTGTTCACGCCAATGATAGCAAGACTGCCATCATGTTTTTTCTGTTCATAGTGCATGCTTTCCTGTTGTATTTGGCTACGTTGGTACATGGTTTCCATCGCACCCAAGACACCTCCGCGGGCTGATAAGCGATCAAACTCAGCATACACAGCTTCTTCCACTAAATCTGTTAGCTGCTCAATGATGTACGCGCCTTGAAGACTATTTTGATTCTGATTGAGTCCAAACTCCTGATTAATGATCATTTGAATCGCCAATGCGCGCCGCACGGAACTTTCCGTAGGTGTGGTGATCGCTTCGTCATAGGCGTTAGTATGTAAACTGTTACAGTTGTCATAGATGGCATACAGCGCTTGCAGTGTGGTGCGAATATCGTTGAATTGGATCTCCTGTGCGTGCAGTGAACGACCGGATGTTTGAATGTGGTATTTCAATTTTTGACTACGACTATTGGCGCCGTAGCGGTCGCGCATGGCCCGTGCCCAGATCCGTCGCGCGACTCTGCCGATCACTGCATATTCTGCATCTAAGCCGTTGCTAAAGAAAAAACTGAGATTGGGCGCAAAATCATCTATTTTTAAGCCACGAGCGAGAAAGTATTCTACATAGGTAAAGCCATTGGCTAAGGTAAAGGCTAACTGTGTAATAGGATTCGCCCCCGCTTCAGCGATGTGATAGCCGCTCACCGAAGCGCTGTAGAATCGGTTAACACTATGTTCTGTGAAGTACTCTTGTACATCGCCCATTAATTTGAGTGAAAATTCAGTGGAAAAAATGCAAGTGTTTTGTGCTTGATCTTCTTTCAGGATGTCAGCTTGCACGGTGCCCCTAATGTGTTGCAGTGTGTCAGCCTTGATTTTTTCGTATGTCTGTCGCGGGACCAGTTTTCTACCCGCAATACCCAGTGTTGCGAGCCCTAAACCTGAATGACCTTCAGGGAGATCGCCTGGGTACTGACAATCTGGACGCGCAATATGGGCAAGTGCCGTTTCTAATTCGCCAGTCGCCCTTAACTGTTTTTCAATATTTTGATCAATAGCAGTATTGAGAAACATGGCCAAAATAATCGGCGCAGGACCGTTGATGGTCATCGAGACTGAGGTCGAGGGTGCGGTGAGATCAAACCCTGAATAGAGTTTCTTCATATCATCTAAGGTGGCGATGGAGACACCTGCATTACCAATTTTGCCATAGATGTCTGGACGCCTGTGAGGATTTTCACCATATAAGGTCACCGAATCAAAAGCAGTGGAGAGTCTCGTGGCTTGGTTTTTTGCTGCCAATAAATGAAATCTTTTGTTTGTGCGCTCTGGCCCGCCTTCTCCAGCAAACATGCGTGTCGGGCTTTCTTCTGCATGTCGATAGGGGAAAACACCAGCGGTAAAGGGAAATTCTCCAGGTACATTTTCCGTTAACAGGTATCTCAATTGTTGTTCCCAATTGGGTGATTGCGGTAGTGCGACCTTTGGGATCAGAGTTTCGCTTAGGGAGCGCGTGTAGTTATCCCCTTGGAATGTCCTGTCCCGTACTTGATAGTGATAATTGGGGTTTTCTCTTGCGGCTTTTACCTCTGGCCACTGTTTCAAAAGTGCGATGGATTCACTGGAGAGTTGAGACAGCAACTCTCGATATAGGGTGTATACTTCTTCTGCCGTTGACGATAGCGCAGATGTTGTCTTGAGCGTGACCGGTTCAAACGGTTGCAGTTTTTCCTTCAATACAAGCTGCAAAGTCTGAAAAACTCCGTAGGCTTGCGCCGCGATTTGTACCTGGGCCTCTATCTGCTGTTTTATTGCTCGGCCATTGGCTGCGATATCACTTAAATAGGCTGCCCTTGAGTTGGGAATAAATTCTACTGAGCGGGTGGTGGCATCGCTAAGAGCAGGGAGCGGGTGAGGCTGCCAACGGCGGTTCTCAATCTGTTTCATGTGTTGACATAAGTATGCAAACAGTTGATTGACTCCCGCATCGTTGACCAGATTGGCCCGCGTTGAAAAAAATGGGATCTCGTCATCCGTACAGGCAAATTGATTATGATTTCGACGCCACTGCTTGCGAATGTCTCGCGCCGCATCTTGCGAACCAGCTCGTTCACATTTGTTCAGCACGATGAGATGGGCGAAATCTAACATGTCGATCTTTTCTAGTTGTGTCGGCGCGCCATATTCTGACGTCATCACATAGATGGCGCAGTCCACCCAATCCACAATTTCACTATCGCTTTGTCCCGTACCGGCAGTCTCCACCAGAATCAGATCAAAATCGAGTTGACTACAGAGTTCGATAACCTTTTTCAGTTGCTGATGCGTCGTCGCATGGGGTCGGCTGGTGGCCAGTGAGCGGAAAAAGAGGCGAGGGTTTTCTGCACTGTTGAAACGGATGCGATCCCCCAGTAGGGCACCGCCTGTTTTCCTGCGAGTGGGATCGTTAGCTAATACGGCGATTTTTAACTGGGGAAAATTGTGCAGAAAGCGTAAACACAACTCGTCAGACAGGCTGCTCTTACCTGAGCCTCCTGGACCGGTGACACCCAAAATGATAGGAGATTTGCTTTCGACTCCCGCATCAGTGGGCGCGTTTATCTCGGTTCCACGCTCGACGGCGCTCAGTAGTTGGCCGAATGTCAGTGCGCTGTTGCCACAGTCTGGGAAATGAGCAAGGGTGGGGCGATGATAGTTGCCAAGGCGGGTTTCCATATCTTCAATGAGGCCAGTTAAACCTAAGCGTTTGCCGTCCTCAGCGTGATATATTTTACAGATGCCCTTGGATTCTAATTGCGCTATCTCTTTTGCGGTGATCACACCGCCGCCCCCGCCAAAGATGGCAATATGTGACGCGTTCGCTTCGGCGAGTTTGTCCGCTAAATAAGTAAAATATTCGCAATGCCCCCCTTGGTAGGAGCTGATGGCGATGGCGTGTGCATCTTCTTGCAGAGCCGCAGAAACAACTGCATCGACAGATCGATTGTGGCCCAAATGGATGACTTCATGCCCCGCTTGCTGCAGTAGACGACGCATGAGATTAATCGAGACGTCGTGACCGTCAAACAGAGCAGATGCAGTAATGAATCGGTATTGAGGTTTCAAATGATAGACTCACTTTGCGACAAGTTAACAACCCTATAGATAGTATCGAATGGATCGAGAGAATTCCTCACTTATTCGTGGGTACATTGACATCAATGATCTCCTTAGATGTGCATTTACCCATCAAAAATGATTCAGTTTTGTGTATCATAAGGCACAAGTTTGGTTGTAAATGGTTCATTGATTATTATGAAAAATGTGTTATCGAAGGGGTGCCTGAGCGGTGTGTTGGCAGCAAATATTTTATTCTGGTCAGCACAAGTAAGCGTGGCTGCCAATGCCGCGCCATCTTCGGATCCTGAAGAGGTTCACAAACAGATGCAGCAAGCGACCGCAGAGCGGGACCAAAGCAAAGAAGATCTGGAAAAAAAAATACAGCAACTAGAAGAATATGAAAAACAGTTGGAGATCCTGGAGTCGAAGGTGCAAAAACTTGAATCCGGCGCACAGCGCCCTTGATTCACCCTGATCAGTTTTGATTCAATTGCCGATTCTTTTCGAGGCCCTGACGTCCTACCCAATCTTGGGCAAATTGCCTGGCCACTCGTCCGCTTCGTGATCCCCTGGATAGAGCCCATCGCAGCGCTTCTGCTTCCAGTTCTTGGGTCTCAGTGTCAGCATGAGATAAGTGCTTGATCCAGTGGCGTACGATTTTTAAATAGGTTTCCTGGTTAAAGGGATGAAAAGCAAGCCAGAGACCGAATCGTTCGGTCAGGGATAATTTTTCGTCCACATTTTCCCCAGGGTGAATTTCTCCTTCCATGATTTCGGATTGCAGATTCTCTTTGAGAAATTCAGGCATCAAATGACGTCGGTTGGAGCTGGCATAGATGAGGCAATTATCGGCTGGTGCCTGTAGAGAGCCATCTAACACTACCTTGAGCGCTTTGTAGCTGGCGTCGTTTGCTTCAAAAGAGAGATCATCACAATAGAGAATGAACTTTTCAGGGCGGCATCGAATGAGAGTTAAAATTTGCGGCAACGCTACCAAATCGTCTTTATCCACCTCAATGAGACGTAAGTTCTGCTGCTGAAACTCTGACAGTAACGATTTAATGAGAGTGGATTTACCGGTGCCTCTGGCACCCCAGAGCAGCGCATTATTGGCTGTCAAGCCGGCGACAAATTGTTGAGTATTGGTGAGCAGTCGTTGTTTTTGACGCTCTAAGCCGAGTAAATCATCAAGGCGACATTGATGGGGTGTGTCAATGCCTAGTAAGGTTCCCGGCTTTGGTTTTGCCTGAAATCGATAGGCTAGATGCGTCCAGTCGGTGACTTCTGGTGTCGATGGCAGATAGTTGGCCAATCGATCTAGCAGCGCCTCTGCTTTGACGAGCAGTGCTTCGAGTTTCTCCTCAGCCATTAGTGTTGCAATTTTTTATATTTAATACGCGTCGGCTGCATCGCCTGTTCGCCCATTCGCCTTTTGAGGTCCTCCTCATAGTCGGCAAAATTGCCTTCAAACCAAACGACCTCACTGTCCCCTTCAAACACCAACATATGAGTACAGATGCGATCTAAAAACCATCTATCATGGGAGATGACCACCGCACATCCGGGAAAATCGAGGATGGCATCTTCGAGTGCTCTTAAGGTTTCAATGTCTAAATCATTGGTGGGTTCATCTAATAACAATAGGTTACCGCCGCTTTTTAATAATTTTGCTAAGTGAAGGCGATTCCTTTCTCCTCCAGAAAGATCTCCCACTCTTTTCTGTTGATCGGAGCCTTTAAAGTTAAATCTACCCACATAAGCTCGAGAAGGGATTTCGTATTTGCCGACGCGAATGATGTCCTCTTTATCAGAGATCTCTTCCCACACAGTATGCTTATCTTCAAGATCGCTACGTGATTGATCGACGTAGGCCAATTGAACCGTGCTGCCAACTGTGATCTTTCCAGAGTCCGGCGTCTCTTCGGCGGAGAGAATGCGAAACAGTGTGGTTTTTCCTGCGCCATTGGGACCAATGATGCCCACGATTGCGCCTTTGGGAATGGTGAAACTGAGATTGTCAAATAGCAGTGTGTCGCCAAAACTTTTGCTGATGCCGGCTACTTCAATCACTTGATCACCAAGACGGGGACCTGGAGGGATATAGATCTCTTTTGTTTCGTTGCGGGTTTGCAATTCTTGTGAATTCAATTCTTCAAACCGGTTCAATCTGGCTTTGTTTTTCGCTTGACGCGCTTTCGGGTTTTTGCGTACCCATTCTAATTCGGCTTTAATGCTGCGTTGCCGCGCATTTTCCTGCTTTTGCTCTTGCTCCAGGCGCTGTTCTTTCTGTTCCAACCAGGAGCTATAATTACCCTCCCAGGGGATCCCTTCTCCGCGATCTAATTCGAGTATCCAACCGGCGACGTTATCCAAGAAATATCTGTCATGAGTGACCGCGACCACGGTGCCGGGATAGTCATCTAGAAACCGTTCTAACCATGACACAGACTCTGCATCCAAATGGTTTGTGGGTTCGTCTAGTAACAGCATGTCCGGTTTGGATAGTAGCAGTTGACACAACGCCACGCGCCGCCGTTCGCCTCCGGACAGTTGGCTCACCTGCGCCTCCCAGGGAGGCAGTCTCAGCGCGTCGGCAGCAATTTCTAATGTTCTGTCGAGCTCCCAGGCGTTTTTCGAATCGATAGCATCCTGTAGTTGGGCCTGCTCTTCCAATAAGGCGTTCATTTCCTCATCAGATAAAGGTTCGCCAAATTTCATGCTTACTTCATTAAAGCGATCGAGTAGTTGTTTGGCTTCCGCGACACCCTTCTCCACATTGCCGAGTACATCTAAATTGTCGTCTAGTTGCGGTTCTTGCGGCAGATAGCCCACTTGAATTCCAGCTTGCGGGCGAGCCTCGCCTATATATTCTTTATCTACACCCGCCATGATGCGTAGCAGGGTGGATTTTCCCGCGCCATTCAGACCCAACACGCCAATTTTGGCGCCCGGAAAAAAAGAGAGGGAGATATCTTTTAATATTTCGCGTTTAGGGGGCACAACTTTGCCCACTCGATTCATTGTATAGATGTACTGAGCCATAGAATTCCTTGAGGCATAGGTAAATAAAAACTATTTTCGCACACCCCTTACCTGAGGCTCAAAAATTTAACTGTAAAAAAGGCAGATCCGGTTTTGGGTATTGGACTGTGCTTGATTCATCATGAGGCCCGTGTTTCACTCAACAGGACAAATGGACACAAGTTAGGAGAGGGGTATGCGATTATTAGCTGAACTCTGTGTGGTACCTATGGGTGTGGGCGTTTCCGTGTCTAACTATATAGTTGAGTGCCAGAAGATTTTGCAACAATCTGGATTGGAATTCGAGCTTCACGCTTATGGCACCAACATTGAAGGTGAGTGGGATGATGTGATGGCAGCAGTAAAACAGTGTCATCAAACCTTGCATCAACAGGGTGTACCAAGAATACACACCACAATGAAGTTAGGTACCAGAACAGACAAGCCTCAAAGTCTGCAGGACAAGGTGCAAACGGTTATGCGCCAATCACCAGAAGCCTAGCGCGTCCGCCCACTCTCCTTGGTGGGGGATAATAGCAACAGAAGTGTTTTGGAGCGCAAATTCGGCTGGTTGAGCCACTTTTTTCGGTGTGGCTGCTTGGGAGCAAAAGTGGCAAATTCTTTACCGTTAGACGCTTCAACTTCTTTCTTGTTAACGTTGTCGCCGGCGATTGTCGCAGAACCATGAGTGTGGTCTGCTTTGCATCCCTGCTGTGTATCTGCAGGACAAAGAAGTTTTTTCAATCGTGCCGCCTAGCAACGCGTTTTAAATATCCTTCTTTTCTTTTTTAGCTGCGTCCTGGAAGTACCTGAGGTGTACTGTTCTGAAATAGCCAATTAATCCACTATAAAAGAACAAACCCGCAAAAATACGAGCAATCACAACGGCGCGATCATCATTGCCATCGAAGGAGTGTGTGAAGTCATGAGCGGATTCATTGGGCGTGAGCACACCATACCAAGCTGCGATAGCCAAACCCAATCCCAACACCATGAACTTCATATAATGGTGTGTCATTAGGGTTAGGCAGTGACGATGGAGCTGCGCGACGAAAGGTTTAATCGACATGATTGAGTCACCAACTATGTTTGCATGAATTTGACCGAGTCTGTTTTAAAAATGCAACACCCTTACCAGAATGAATCAAAATCCCGCTCTCTGTGTAATAGATTATCTTTAGTGACATAAAAAAAACATTTATAAAATATTAAAAAACAATTAGTTAAAATACTTTTATAAGGCATATTATGGAAAATGTTGAATAGAACTTTTAAATTTGATCCCGGCGACAGAAAAGCAATCGCAAGTCTACTCTGACTGATTGGGATTGAGTGCTCATCGCTTCACTGCGCACAGGGGTGGGGTCCTTTTTAATTCAATTTTCATAAAGCTTAGCTATCCGCTAAGTCCGTGAGGTAGAATGCGCCTTTCCGTCACGTCTAGAAGAGGTATAAGAGACACTGATGTATTCCAAAGATGCCACTATTGAATCCTTTGACCCCGAATTATGGCAAGCGATCACCAAGGAGAGCACCCGCCAGGAAGAACACATTGAATTGATTGCGTCTGAAAACTATGCCAGCCCTAGGGTGTTGCAGGCGCAGGGCTCTGTCCTTACCAATAAATATGCCGAGGGATATCCGGGCAAACGGTACTATGGTGGCTGTGACTATGTGGATGTGGCTGAAGCGCTTGCCATAGAACGTGCCAAGCAACTATTTGGTGCCGATTATGCGAATGTACAACCGCATTCTGGATCGCAAGCCAATGCAGCCGCTTACCTTGCTTTGGCACAGCCGGGGGACACCATCTTAGGGATGAGTTTGGCTGAAGGCGGCCATTTAACCCATGGTTCGAAAGTCAACTTCTCAGGTCAGGTGTTTCACGCGGTCCAATATGGACTCAACGCAGAAACAGGATTGATAGATTATGATCAGGTGGCGGCACTGGCTGAGACCCACCAACCGAAAATTATAGTTGCGGGCTTTTCTGCCTATTCCCGCATAGTGGACTGGCAGCGGTTTCGGCAAATAGCTGATGAAGTAGGTGCCTATTTAGTGGTGGATATGGCTCACGTGGCCGGATTGGTTGCGGCTGGACAGTATCCTTCTCCAGTCGCCATTGCAGACGTGACCACCACCACCACCCATAAAACTTTACGCGGTCCCAGAGGTGGATTGATATTAGCAAAAGCAAATGAAGAAATAGAAAAGAAGCTTAATTCAAGGGTCTTTCCGGGTACCCAGGGCGGTCCGCTGATGCATGTGATTGCCGCCAAAGCGGTGGCTTTTAAAGAAGCACTGGAGCCTGAGTTTAAAGAGTATCAACAACAGGTTGTAGACAATGCTCGGGCGATGGCGACGATTCTACTGAAAAGAGGGTACGACATCGTTTCCGGTGGTACGGACAATCACCTATTTTTAGTGGATCTCAGAAAACAGGGGTTGACCGGTAAAGTTGCCGATGCGGCATTGGATTTGGCGAATATTACCGTCAACAAAAATGCGGTACCAAACGATCCGGAAAAGCCTTTCGTCACCAGCGGACTAAGAATTGGTACACCAGCGGTGACCACGCGAGGCTTCAAACAACAGGAAGTGGAACTCTTATCTAACTGGATTGCGGATGTTTTAGATGAGCACGAAAGTCAATCGGTAATAGCCAGGGTGCGTGAACAGGTGATGGAGCTGTGTAGTCGTTATCCTGTCTATTCATAGGGAGTAGGAGGCGGCCAATTTGTTTTGCCCCTTTTGTCAAGCGGAAGACACGAAAGTTGTAGATTCAAGATTGGTTCATGAAGGGACACAAGTTCGTCGTCGTCGCGAGTGTCTGTTATGCAATGAGCGTTTCACAACCTATGAATCGGCAGAATTGATCATGCCCAGCGTGATTAAGTCTGATGGTCGCAGAGAGCAGTTTAACGAAGAGAAGTTAAAGCAGGGCGTACTGGCTGCACTGCAAAAAAGGCCGGTGAGTGCGGAAGAGATAGAAAATGCCATTAATCATATCAAACACCAGGTTCGACTCACTGGAGAAAAAGAGATCGCTTCACGACAGATTGGGGAGTGGGCCATGCAAGAATTGAAAAAGTTAGATAAAGTCGCTTTTATTCGTTTCGCTTCGGTGTATCGAAGTTTTGAGGATATCAGTGAGTTCAAACAGGAAATCGATTCGCTGTCGAATGATTAACCCAGTTGCATCATGTTTTCTTCCAACTATCAGTTTAAATTATCTAGGTGGTACTAATACAGAATGGCAACGACTGCAGATCACAAATATATTAGTTTAACGCTTTCATTGGCTCGTAGAGGTCTCTATACCACTGATCCCAATCCTCGGGTAGGCTGTGTGTTGGTTAAAGGAGGAGAGATAGTGGGACAGGGCTGGCACCAAAGATCAGGCGGCCCCCATGCAGAAATCATGGCACTGGAAGAAGCGGGTGACAAAGCAAATGGTGCTGTCTGTTATGTGAGTCTGGAACCCTGTTGTCATCAGGGAAAAACACCACCCTGTACCGATGCGTTGATCAAAGCTGGGGTACAGCGCGTGGTCGCCGCTATGGCTGATCCCAATCCACAGGTTGCAGGCCAAGGTATTGAGCAGTTGATCCAGGCGGGCGTGCCTGCTGTGGCGGGAATATCGGCGACAGATGCGGCAGCGCTGAATATTGGATTTGTCACGCGTATGTCTCTTGGGCGTCCTTATGTGCGCTGCAAATTGGCGATGAGCTTGGATGGGCGAACGGCACTGAAATCGGGAGAAAGTCGCTGGATCACTTCAGCAGAGGCGAGGCGAGATGTGCAGCGTCTGCGCGCCCGAAGCTCTGCTATCCTAACGGGAATCGGCACAGTACTGGTAGACGATCCGGCATTGAGGGTACGGGTGGAGGAGTTGGGATCTTATCCCTTAGAAGACGTACGCCAACCTTTGAGAGTGGTGGTGGACACGCATTTAAGCCTACCTGAAGATGCAGAGGTGTTGAAGGGACCTGGGAGCTGTTTGATCGCTACCACTAGAGCATACGATGGATATAGCAAAAATCTAGAAGACCGGGGCGCCGAAGTGCTTTGCTTGCCGCAAAAAGGGCGACAAGGTGGCATTGATATGCGTCAACTTTTACAGGAGTTAAGCAAGCGTGAAGTAAATGAAGTTCTATTAGAAGCGGGTGCCACCCTGGCTGGACATATGTTACAGCAACAATTGATCGATGAACTAGTTGTCTATATGGCGCCGAAACTGATGGGCGACCAAGCAAAAGGTCTTTTTCATCTTCCTGGTCTAGAAAACATGGATCAGATCTGCTCTTTAGACATTGCCAGTGTGCGTCACGTGGGTCCGGATCTACGTATTACCGCCCATCCGAACTATACGAATCAAACCTAGACTATGTTTACCGGAATTATTCGATCATTGGGTCGTATTACGGCCATTGAATCCAAAGGTATCGACGCAAGATTCTCCATCGATACCGGCGAGTTGGATATATCCTGCGTAGAAATTGGTGACAGCATCGCCACTAATGGTGTGTGTTTAACTGTGATTCAACTCACGCGGAATGGCTTTGTAGCAGACGTGTCTGGAGAAACGCTGCACTGTACTACGCTACAAAGATACCAACAGGGCACTGAGGTGAATTTGGAGCCAGCGTTAACTTTAAATACACCACTCGGAGGGCACTTGGTGAGTGGACATGTGGATGGTGTGGGTCAAGTGGTTGAGCGTCATACTGAAGGTCGCTCTGAGCGTTTTGTGTTGCAGGCACCACAGGAGTTGATGCGATATATCGCCGCCAAGGGATCAATATGTGTCGATGGTGTGAGTTTAACTGTGAATAAAGTATCGGGTCGACTGTTTGAACTCAACATTGTGCCCCACACTTTGGAACAGACAAATTTTTCCAATTTAAATGCAGGTCACCATGTCAATCTGGAAGTGGATTTGGTGGCGCGTTATTTAGAAAAATTAGTTCTCGGTGAAAATACCTCAGAGCAAGCAAATGCAAAGGGTGTCGATCTGGCATTGTTAGAGAAGACAGGTTTTATCAAGACATAGAATTATGTCTCGTGGAAGTGGGTACTCGGTATTATGCCTTTAAACAGTATTGAAGAGTTATTAACAGATTTTCGTCAGGGTCGCATGGTCATCGTGATGGATGATGAAGATCGAGAAAATGAAGGCGATCTGGTGATGGCGGCACAATTTGTCACCGCGGAAGATATAAATTTTATGGCCCGGTTTGGTCGTGGATTGATCTGCTTAACACTAAGTGAAGTGCAATGTAGAAAATTGAAGTTGCCACTGATGGTAGCCGAAAACGGTGCAGCGCTATCGACCAACTTTACCGTCTCTATAGAGGCGGCAACAGGGGTGACTACCGGTATTTCGGCGGCAGATAGAGCCACCACGATACGTGCGGCAGTGGCGCAAGATGCCAAACCGGAAGACATTGTGAGCCCAGGACATGTGTTTCCTTTGATGGCGCAGCCCGGTGGTGTGTTGACCCGCTCCGGTCATACAGAGGCAGGGTGTGATTTAGCTCGCCTAAGCGGCCTAAAGGAGGCTGCCGTAATAGTAGAAATTCTGAATGATGATGGCACAATGGCCCGCCGACCGGATTTGGAAAAGTTTGCTGCCGAACACAATTTGAAAATCGGCACCATTGCCGATTTGATCACCTATAGGGTGATGACTGAGAAAACCATTGAGCGAGCCGCTCACTTCGATTTGTCCACTGACTATGGAAACTTTAGCGTGATCGCCTATCGCGATGTAATAGACGATACCGTACATATGGCGATGATTAAGGGTAAGGTAGATCCTTTATCACCTTGTTTGGTGCGAGTATGTGTTGAAGATCCTATCAACGATCTGTTAGCCGGTAATCGCGATGGCAGTGGTTGGTCGGTAGCAAAAGCGATGCAGCGCATTCAACAAGAAAACGAAGGTGTTGTGGTGGTGTTACGTAAACCACCTGGCCCTCGTGATTTAATTACCAGAATGAAAGGCTTTGAGCGGCAGGATAAAAACCAAGAATCCGTTGTTCGTGAACAAGTGCACGATCCTCGTCTCTACGGTCTTGGTGCACAGATAATTGCAGATATTGGCATCAAGAAAATGCGGGTATTGGGTGCACCACGGAAGATGAGTGGTCTTTCAGGGTTCGGTTTGGAAGTGACAGAATATATCACCAGATGAAGATCCCCTTACTATGGGGGCGTCTGATCAATCTTAGAGGTGGCATTCTAGTTGTGCCATATCTGATCGACTCAATATAGAGTCGTTGGACTCACTTTTTAACGGGTTGGGTATTTCTCGTTTACTTTATCCGAACTGTTACATTATCTAACGCAACTTTGTCCTGGTAACGCGTCAGTATGAGTCGTTGGGGGTTAATGTCTTAATGCCTAGTCATGAAACTGTAGGGCCGCTAAATGGGCATAAGTTCCATTGTGCTGAATGAGTTCTTCATGTGTACCAATTTCCTGTACCTGTCCTTCGCCAATCACCGCGATGCGATCCGCATTTTTCACCGTGGCCAGTCGATGAGCAATGACTAAAGTGGTTCGGTTGTGAGTCAAGCGATTGAGTGCTTCTTGTACCAATCGCTCGTTTTCTGCATCTAATGCACTTGTGGCTTCGTCAAGAAGCAATACTTCAGGGTTTCTCAATAGTGCGCGAGCGATAGCGATTCGTTGGCGTTGGCCGCCAGACAAAGCGATACCTTTCTCGCCCACATGGCTGTGGTAACCATTGGGAAGTTGCATGATAAACTCGTGTGCATTGGCAGCCCGAGCGGCTTCCTTAATTTGTTCTTCCGTTGCTTCTGCATTACCAATAGCGATATTTTGCAGAATAGGCTCTGAGAAGATGGTGGGATCTTGCGGCACGATTGCCAATGCTGAACGCAATGACTGCAACGACACCTCTTTTAACGGCACATCATTAAAACGAATTTCACCATCTGAAGGATCATAGTATCGCAGCAGTAGATTCATTAGGGTGGATTTTCCGCTCCCAGACAATCCTACCAATGCCAGGGTTTCGCCTGGTTCAATGCACAGGTTTAACTGTTTTAAGATGGGTAAGTCAGGCCGTGTGGGATAGGCAAAACTGACATCAGAGAATTCTATGCGTCCACCCTTATGGGGTAAGGTAGTGGGATTGTCCACGGAGTTAATTTCCGGTTGTTCGTTCAACAATTCGAACAGTCGGGCGGTCGCACCTGCTGCTTGCTGTAAATTTCCCCAAACTTCGGACAGTGATCCTATTGAGACTGCTGCTATCACTGTGTAGATCATAAAGGCTGTGAGTTCTCCCGCCGAGAGATCTCCTTGAATGACGTCAGTGCCACCAACCCAAATCACCAGACTCACCGCTGCGTAGGAGGCGATGCCTGCTATGAGAAGCGTCAGAGTGCGAATTTTCACCCGTCGCTGTGCTTTTGAGAAGCTATCCTCTACTGCCAAATGAAAACGTTGTCGAATACTGTGTTGTAAGTTATAAGCTTGAACGGTTCGAATCGCATTTAATGATTCTTCCACCAAGGAACCCACATCTGCCACACTGTCCTGAAACTGTTCGCTTAAACGTTTTACCAGTCGCCCCATACTCATTACCGTGGCCACCACAATTGGGACAGCGATAAGCGCAAAAATGCTTAGTTTTAAATTGGTCAAAAACATTAGAATAATGGCGCCAGTCACCATCACGATACTTCTTAATGCTATAGATGCAGAGGAAGTTAACACCACTTGCAGTGTGGCAACGTCACTAGTCAGTCTGGAGATGATCTCTCCGGTTCTTCTGGTCTCGAAAAAAGGGGTGGACAGAGTAATCACTCTTGCGAACACTGCATCTCTGATATCTGCGACCACCCGTTCACCTACCCAGGTGATGACATAATAGCGAAGGGTGGTAAAGGTCATTAACATTATTCCGATGCCGATCACAATAGCCGTAGTTTCCACGAGTTGCATCTGTGTATGCATGGCATTGTCGATGAAATAGCGTATACCCTGAGGCAACGCAAGATTAGCCGCAGCCGCACCAAGCATGGCTATGGCATAGATGATAAGACGCTTAGTGTAAGGTAGGAGAAAGTGTTTAATTTGAAAAAGAGGTTGTAGTCTAGATACGGCTTTTTCTGACATAATGTATCAAGTTTCTTTATGATTATTTTGAGAATTCTGTGCTGACGTGGCTAAGGGTGCCACAGGTCCAGGGAAATGTCTAAGAAAGACTGATAAAATAATCATTTATAACGATGTTTTAAATTACCGCTTGGTTGCGGTGCCACTGGCCGGATCCTATCGCAGCTCATTTGTTAGATCGCATTGTGGTGCAGGTACCCGGTGGCAAACTGTACGGGAGAAATCAATGAATCACAACGTCACTATCGAGGCTTCGCTGATTGTCGAAGGCGCGAAATTTGGCATCATGGCAACTCGATTTAACGCGTTCATTGTAGACAGCTTGGTGGAAGGCGCTATTGATACGTTGATACGTCATGGCGCCTCTTCTGCACACATAGATTTGATTCGAGTGCCGGGAGCTTTTGAATTACCACTAGTGGCACAACAGTTGACCACGCAGTCTAAATATGACGCTTTGATTGCTCTCGGTGCCGTTATTCGTGGTGGCACGCCACATTTCGACTATGTGGCAGGCGAGTGTACTAAAGGTTTGGCGCAAGTGTCGCTGCAAGCGGGTATGCCAATCGCGTTTGGAGTGTTGACAACCGATTCGATAGAACAAGCCATTGAACGCGCGGGAACTAAAGCGGGAAATAAAGGTGCCGAGGCCGCTCTAAGTGCAATTGAAATGGTCAATCTGTTGAAAAAGTTTTAGTGATGATTCATACAATTGAATTTGCGCTGAGACACTAAATGGATTTTGCCAATCGTAGACGTGCTCGACGGGCCGCAGTACAGGGTTTGTACCAATGCGTGCTCACCAGCGGAAGCAGTCATCATCAAATTGACCTGGCGTATGTTTCTGCTAACTCGACGGCGCCATTGGACAAGGACTATTTTCATCAATTGGTCTCCGGTGTGAGCAAGGAAAAAGATCGCATCGATGCTCAACTACAACAGTTCTGTCATCGGAAAGTGGAGGAAATTGATCCAGTGGAAAGGGTCATTTTAAGGGTCGCATGCTACGAGTTAATGGAAAGCTTCGAAGTGCCTTATAAAGTGGTGATAGATGAAGCTGTACAACTCAGCAAAACTTTTGGCGCGGAACAGAGTTACCGTTTTGTTAACGGCATTCTAGATAAATTAGCCAAGAGCGTGCGAGCAATCGAACAGCAATCGCACGATTAACCCGACGGCGCATAAAAGAGACGGGAATTTTTGTGGACGAATTTGAAATCATTCAACGCTATTTCAAATCCACTGCCCTTGATGCGCAAGTCATCCTTGGTGTGGGAGACGATGCCGCTCTGGTTCGCCCAAAAGAAGACGGTGTCGTGGCGGTTTCTTGTGATACTTTGGTGGCAGGCACACATTTTCCCAAACGCTTAGATCCTGAATTAATCGGGCATAAGGCATTAGCAGTGAATCTAAGTGATATGGCAGCAATGGGCGCGGTGCCCAAGTGGGTGACACTTTGCTTGACCATACCTGAGGCCAATGACGAGTGGCTGGGCGGATTCAGTCGAGGTTTTTTTAATATTGCTCGCCACTTTGGTGTGCAACTAATAGGTGGTGATATGACTCGTGGGGCACTATGCATGAGTGTGCAGATCCTTGGCGAGGTGGATCCAGCTTTGGCGCTAACTAGAAGGGGTGCTCAGCCAGGAGATTTAGTTTGTGTGACCGGGACCCTAGGGGACGCAGGCTTGGGGTTGGCCGCTTATCGTGATGAAATTCGGCCAGTGGAGTGGATCAGAGATTACGCGATCGCACGATTACATGCGCCCACCCCTCGCGTCGCGGAAGGACAGGCACTGTTAGGCTTAGCTTCAGCAGCAATAGATATTTCAGATGGGTTAGTGGCCGATCTTTCCCATATTCTACAGTCAAGCCAAGTGGGCGCCACCCTCAATTGTGACAGACTGCCACTCTCTTCGGCATTACAAAGTCTTGCAAAGAAACAGGCGCGCCATTGGGCACTAGCCGCTGGAGATGATTATGAACTCTGTTTTACTATAGATCCTACGAAGATGCAGGAACTCAACCGACGGTGGCAAGCAGATTGGGCGCCTATTCATACAGTAGGGCGTATTATAGAAGGCGAGCGGTTAGAGTTTTATACGGAGACCGGGGAAACTCTGTCGCCACCTAAAGGGGGCTATACTCATTTTTAAACCGCATAAGAGATCATGAGCGCAAGAAACTGGGCGCCTAATACTGTTTGGAATAATCCGATCCATTTCCTGGCATTTGGTTTTGGCAGCGGTGCGGTGCCTGTCGCGCCCGGTACCGCTGGCACTTTGGTCGGCGTGGTTCTCTGTTTGATCATGAGTCCCTTGTCCACAAGTTGGTATTTGCTGGTGACTTCAGTGCTGTTTCTGTTAGGAATTTTCATTTGCCATATTACTTCTCTAGATCTTGGTGTGCATGATCATAGCGGAATCGTTTGGGATGAAATTGTCGGTTATTTGGTCACTCTAAGTGCAGTCTCTATTAACCCCATGAATT
>JBGTSY010000007.1:0-96918 GCA_041940025.1 Thiotrichaceae bacterium
AGTTCACGAGGAAAAAGCCATGTGTAGCGGATCAGACGATTAACGGTAAAATATTTCTTTTCCTCAACCCATTTCTGCCAAGCGTTGTTCGGCCTGGGATTGTTCTTCAAACGGACGACCGATTTCCAGCGCCTGCTTAAAATGCTCTTTAGCAAGCAAAGGTTCTCCAAGCTGGTGGTAAGCCTCGCCCAAGTGAAACCAGATGGTGGGATTATCTATTTTAATCTCTTTCGCTTTTTCTAATAGCTGCACAGCACGATCCGTTTCTCCCATCTGTACCAACACCCATCCACGGGTGTCCAAATAGTTGGGGTTACTGAATTCCTCGAAGGAGCGAGTCAATTCGTCAGCTCGGGCCAGACTGCCGCTATCGCGTTTTCTATCGAGCAAATACATAGCAAAGTTATTTTTAATTGCCAGGAACTGAGGATCCAATTCGTCCATACCCGCTTGCTCTCGTACTCTGATTGCCTGTTGAAAGATCGCCTCAGCTTGAGAATACTTATCGTTTTCCAAATGTATGCGTGTGACTAAATCCACCAATGCAAAGGCATAGTCCGTCTGCTGCAGTCCGGCTTCTAATTTCTGAACCGCTTGTTGCTTGTTCCCATGTTTATAAATCACTTGGGCCAGCTCTATATGCGCATCTAGAAACTTCGGCTGTCTTGCCAACAATAGTTCGTATTCAGATATCGCCTCGCTGTATTGTTCCTGCTTGGCTTTTTGCCGGGCGAGATATAGATGCGAGGCATCTATGTGTTGTTCATTCCTTAGAGAGTCTTTGATTAGATTCTCTGCCTCGGCATAATTCTCCAGTTTGTGCAGAGTACTTAAAAGCGCAATGTAGGTTTCACGATTCGCCGGCGTACGTTGATAAGCCTGTTGAAAGTTCTTCACTGCTTCTTTTTCATTATCCTGTAGCAATAAAGCACGGCCTAACAGGTAGTGTCCTAAAGAACTCTCCGGCGGTTCGATCGTCAATACCTCATTGGCGATTGTCAGTGCCTTGCCTGCATCGGCCTGTTTCAGTGCGGTTGTTGAGAGCTGTCGTTGCGCCGCCAAGTACTGCTTTGAGTCCTTAGGTATCTGCGTTAAGAGTTCTTCAGCCAATTGCGCTTGATCCCGCTTTAAATAGATCTCAGCAAGCATCAGCTTATAGGTATGATTTTTTGGCGCGGTCTCTACTAACCTGTGTAACTGTTCCACCGCCAACTCTATTTCTCCTTGTTCCACCAAGGCGCGAGCCAACACTTCCCGGTATAACAAGTTAGAATCGTCAATCTTCAGCAGTTCTCGCAGATTGGCAACCGCCGTCTCCGCACGACCCTCTCGCAATGCGATGTCTGCTTCCAATGCCAACGCATTAGGATATGAAGGACTTTCGCTCTTTACCTCTTCTATTAATGCTTTTGTTTTGGCAATGTCTTTTTCTTCAAAATGCAATCCTGCACGGGCCATTTTTGCAGAAAGCCTGACCTTTTCAGCTCGACTGTCATCACTCAAACTCTCAAATAACTCGGTCGCCGCGACCTTGTCTCCAGCTTCCAGCAGTAAATTCGCCTGGAACAATTGCAGCTCATCGCCACGATTTGTACTTGAAATTAATCGCTGCAACTCTTTTGCTGCGATCTTGTCACCTTCTGTTTGCTGCAAAAACTGAATATAGCCAATATAGGGGGTAATGGATTGAGGTTTACTTTCGATAGTCTCTAAGAGCAGCTGTTTCGCTTCATCGTTGCGATCAAGCTCGACCAAATAACGCGCTAGACTGGCTCGATACCCCCACTCCTCAGGCTCTTGAGCGATGATTTCCTTCATCAGGTTGATAGCTTTTTGCGGCTGCTTTTGGTTGATATAATAAGTCACCATGCTTTGCTTAACAGGTAAATCCTTAGGATAGAGCGACAACAGTTTTTCTAATGACTTCTTCGCGCCGGACTGATCCCCAGCTTGTGCTAACTGAGTCGCCTGTAGTAACAAAGCAGTTTTATTGCTGGGATCCGCCGCCAGGCTTTGTTCCAACCACTGCTTCCCGGCTTCGTGATCTTGACTGTTTATTGCCATCAACGCTTTTAATGCCAGGGCTTCGGCGTGATTGCCATCTATTTGCAACGCTTGTTCCAGATAAGGCGCGGCCTGCTCTTCTCCCCCGCCGAGGAGATAGAGGCGTGCGAGTCGTGCATAGGCATCGACAAATTGCGGATCTTCTTCCAAGGTCCGTTGAAAGAGCGACGAAGCCGAACGAAACTCACCTTCCAACTCGAACAGATCACCGAGTAAAAAACTGGCTTCTGCATTTTTTGGATTGATTTGCAGTACATTTTTTAGATCCAGTTTCGCTTTAACAAGGTTCCCCTCCTCTATATGAGATTTGGCTGCTTGCAAATATTTTTCCTGCCGCGACTCAGTGTTACTGCAAGAGATGACTGACACTAACAGGAAGAGACTCAGTACCCCACGTACCCTATACTGCATATTAGAACTCCAATGAATTTTATTGGTAAACGAATCCTGTCATCAGCAAGATGAGCCCCACTGAACCACAGAGCGGATAAGTTAACCACCGTGGATTTGACACATGTTGAATTAGGATTTCGGAGGTGTATAAAAGAATCAGTAACTGGGCTAATAGAAAAACAAAAGTTCTACTGGCGGGAAAGAGCAAAGACACCATTAACAGTAATAAAAAACAGCCCCCCAATAGATAATCAAAAGGCGTCCAAGTAAATTCACGTCGGTCCGACTTGGCATTATCCCATTGCATCAGGGTCAACAATAATAAAACGCCCACAATCGCCGTATCCAGATGAGATAAAATGACCAGTTCGGCGCTCTGCGGCGACACCGCTACGATAAATACACTGATACCAGACACGCCAAATAACATTAATCGATTCAATGTCAACGCCCGTTGCTGCTTGGCCACAATAGACAGTAACATCAAGCCCAATAGTACCAAACCAATGGTGCCATATCCCTCTAAATGCTTTGAATGAAGATAATTACTGGCTATTAGATAAACGGCATATAACACCACTAAGGAATGAAACCAGATGCGCCTGTTGCTCACCCTAGAGCGCACATTTGCAGTGGGATTTTCCGTAGAACCTTCAGTCG
The DNA here is from genome assembly GCA_041940025.1 of Thiotrichaceae bacterium. GTDB lineage: Bacteria > Pseudomonadota > Gammaproteobacteria > UBA5859 > UBA5859 > UBA5859. Next base: position 3,118 of record JBGTSY010000007.1, read on the forward strand.
ACGATTCTTCTGCGACCAATATAGATTGAGGCATTAGATGGGGGTATCTTTCAAACAGATGCAACATAGAAAATAAAAACACCACTATCAGCAGATAGACTGCAAGCAATAGCGACTCCCCCAGGGCATAAAATAACAAACCACTGCCAACAAAACTCACATGAATGGCGTATAGGGATATTACTGCCTGCGAATGAGATAGGCCCAATCCCAATAATCTATGATGTAAATGAGTTTTTGTGGGCGTGAACAAGCCCTGACCCTGTCGCCGACGTTGCCACATCACGGTCAGCGTATCGACGATGGGTAAACCCACAAGAAATAAGCCAAGCGTAATGGGTACATCTGGCAGCACAGGATGCTGAACCAATAGAATAGCCAAGATCGCTAATGTATAACCAAGAAACTGACTGCCACTGTCGCCCATGAACAGTCGTGCCGGATAGGTATTGAAGTAGAGAAAGCCAAACAGACTACCGATTAAAGCTAAGACCACGAGAAACGCCGTCAAGTCTCCTGCGAGGACAGCCAGCACGCCAATGCCAATCGCACTGAGCATGGTTTCCCCACTGGCCAAACCATCCAGGCCATCAGACAGATTCAAAGCATTGACCACGCCGACAATACCAAACACCGTGAGTAGATTCGCCAAAAAATCGGGCAAAGGCTCAGTCATAAATGGAAGTGCACCAATACTAATGTCACCAAACACTACCACTGGGGTAGCAGCAATAACCTGACCCAGTAATTTGACTGAAGCAGGCAGCTCCGCTCTGTCATCCAAAGCACCCACGGTCAACAACAACATACCGCCCATGCCGTACCAGAGTAACCAGACGTCATCAACCTGAAGAAGCAGTGGGACTAAGCTGAGCAAGGTACCCAACACAATGCCCCAGCCACCCACTCTGGGAATGGGGTGCGTGTGCACCTTACGCATATCTGGTGCGTCTATGAATCCCAATTGTGGTGCAAACTGCAACATGCCTCGGATGATGAGCCCGCTTGTCAGGCTAGCAATGATGATGGTTAATAAAAAAGACATCATAGAGTGATCCTAGATCCACCGGTCTGCGACATAATTCAATGAGGAATATAATTTTCTAATTTCGGTACCGCGGAGGTCATGAACTGCTGCAGCCGCTGATCGGCTTCAGCAGCATGTTCACCCGGTCGAATATCTGTTACCAGCCGTACCAACGCGCCATCCGAACGATGCCGAAAAAGACTGTCCCATAAAATAGCCAATTTGACCCAATATTCGTTGGTTAAATTCCGCCCTCTTTGATCAAACCAGTAGTAAACCAAGTTCCGATTCTCACCCATCTGCATGACAACGCGATTAACCGGTAGCGACCGATCTTCCAACTCAATATGTTTGACTTCATGGGACAAAATGTCCCAACCTCCACCAGGCAAACAGGTTCTTGGTGAATGGGCCGATTCTCCTTTACGTTGAGATTCATAATAAGCCACATAAAAATTCACTGTTCTGCCTAAAGGGTTGTGATAATCCATCAGCAAATAGTCTTCTAGCTTCAAAGTGTTTAAAACTTCCGGCGTTAGGTTGGACGATTGACCTTGCCAATGATCCAACCTGTTGGGAAACAAGAAAAAAGAAGCTCGGTTTGGAATCATTTCTTCTTGATAGGTCTGTTGCACTGTGAAATAGGCACCCGGAATAAACGCCAACATTAACGCTATCAATGGCCATGAAAGATTTTGGCTACGAAACTGCCAAGGTCGACCATCATTCTCCGGCAGATCAACCCGAATAAGCTGTTGTACCTTTACACCTGACATAAAGAAGCGGGAGTACAAAGCCACCTCCGCAAACAATACCAGCAAGCAAAGCATAAACACGATCCATCCTTCAAAGTCGTGAATAAAGCCTTGCGCCATCTCGATGCCCCAATATTCTACCAGAATGCCGATAGCACCAATGCGTAAACTATTCATCAACACAGTGATAGGGATAGTCGAAAGGAAAAGAAGGATTTTAAACCACATTGGCGCAGTGAGAAAATACCCCACCAAAAAACCAAAGGTCATCAGTGGAAAAAGATACCTGAGTCCATTGCACGCCTCTGCCACTTGTAATTGAAGCGTTCCCAAATCGATGATATTCCCCTCCAACAACACGCTGATTCCCATGGCACGGATCACTAAGACACCAATTTCAGAAGAGATGAGTTGCAGTTCGGCAGAGAGATTCTTTTGCCAGAAATTGGGCAGCGGGATCATGAACACCAGAATCAATATGGGCACCAAAAACAGGACGCTACCGCGCAGACCAAATAACATCAGCGCCAAACCGTACAAGGCAAAGAGTAATGCATATTGACTGATTAAATAAACAGTGGTCAGCTCGCCTATGACATAAAAACTTGCCGCTAAAAAAACACACAGAACTGCCCACTTGGAAGTGGCACCTGGTAGCGCACGGATCTCGTTTTGTTTCTGCCAAATTAAAAAGGCGGAAATAATCGGCACAAGCATGCCGTGGCTGTATTCCGGTCGACCATTCCACGCCCCCACTAAATTCAGGATGGCTGCTTCGAAAAGCCAATAACACAATCCGCAGTACAACAGCAGCAGCGCAATCAACACACCCAAATTTGCGACGTGATTTGTACCTGTCGAGTTGAGTTCAATGTTTTTCATAATCCTTAAAAAGGCAGATAGCTAGGTGATGGGTGATTTTAAGGCAACACTTTAATCTGACATTATTACAATTAAATAAATCCGTACACTTTCCGCTTACCAAAAAATTACCATTGTGATCTTTTGCTTCATGTCACAGCTACCGAACTCGGTATTTTGAGTGAATCGGCAACCCCGATTATTTTTCTTTCCCACTACTTAGATATCACTTCTGAGGTGCCATTGTATCTTTTTACGCTACCCTTTGTTAGCCAATCTGCCACAAACGGCCTACTTGTGTCATAGAATTTAAATATATTGGTCACCTTAATTAGTTATTTATGTAAAGTAATTGTCACTAAATTGACATACGAACTCGATAGCATTTGTCCCACCTACCTATGGAGTATTTATTAACCAATTCAGGAATCGGTATGACGGACAACAAGAAACAGATCATTTCCTTAAGACTAAGTGGTCACGATTTGACCAAAGTGAAATACCTCGGTCAGCGATTGGAAGCGAGAGAGTCGTCGGTATTGAGATTTGGGATCCGCAGAATGCTGTCAAATCTCGGTCCCCTTCATGATCCCGACATCAAGGGCAAGGACTTGTTGCCCGTGCTGATCGAGATGGGGCCGGATCTGGTGCGCTATTTTGAACTGGATGCAAACCAGCTAGATGACATGATCAACGGCGATCTCACCGATGAATCGGAACGGATCGATCACTCCGATCTGGAATTGCTGGTGAAGTCCGCCATCCACGAAGACTATTTGTATTTAAAACTGAAAGAATTCGCCGATCGTAACCAATCTGTTCAAGGCCCCTCTTCCCTGTTGCGGGAATATTTTTATGAAAAATATTTGCGAACTGAATCTTCAGAAGTACTGCCGCTTCGATCGGTTTCCCAATAACCCTCACTATCAGCTCAACTACAGGAGTCCACACTATGTTGTTCACATCCCTCTCTCGATTTCATATTCTGATCCTCTTATGTTGGATCTTCATCGCACAAGCGGCACATGCGGGCGTGGTGCAGTATTTGAATGACTCTCCCTATGGGGATCTCTTCAACTATGCCCACAATACAGAAATAGAATTCACCATGGGTCCCTTAGAACTGGAAACAGAGTTGTTCTACCTGCAAGCACCAGGCACCTATCGTCTTACGCTAAGCGATGAAAGCCCCATCGTGCCTTATAACGAATTGAAACTGATGGTAGCCAATAAAAAAGGCGTCCTGGGGAAGATGGAAGGACCTGGAATATTTGAGTTTGAAGTCGACAAACCTCTGCACATACTGGCGAAAGTCTATGGCCTGCACCGAACTCCATTCCACAAAGGCGCCTTTAAACTACAGTTGGAAAAGGTAGAAGTACTGCCAACGCCAATCCCACTCCCGGTACTGCTTCTTGGTAGCGGCTTAGCAGCACTGTTCTTGGGTTTTCGTCGGCGGCAAAAGGCCGTGACCGGCCAGATGCCAGCAATCAGTTAAGTGTTTGTCGCAATAGCATAAACTTAATTTAATTTTGCTAATTTAGATAAATTCAGGTGAGCGAAGGATCCTGGTCTCAATTCGTGAAATACAAATGTAATATGTGATTTCTATAATTGTGGCCAGGTTCCGGGACCACCCTCGACACACATCTGCAAGTGAATATGGATCCAATAGAACAAGAAAAATCTCTCAAAGACTATCTCGATAGTTTTCGTCGTAGAAAAGTGCTGTTTATATTTAGCGCCCTGACTATTTTGGTCATCGGAACGTTAACGGCCCTACTGCTGCCCGCCACCTATCGCTCTAGCGCCACCATACTGATCGAACAGCAGGAGATCCCGGATGATCTGGTGCGATCGACTATCACCACTTATGCCGATCAACGGATCCAAATGATCAGCCAACGGGTCATGACTCGTACCAATCTGAGCCGCATCATTGAACAATATGATCTCTATACAGAGGAGCGGGAACGCTACCCCCTTGAAGTAATAATTGCTGGAATGATGGAGGACTTGGATCTGTCCATGATCAGCGCCGATGTCATTGATCCACGTAGTGGACGCCCGATGGAAGCCACCATTGCGTTTAGATTGTCGTATAAAAACCAGAGCCCGAAATTGGCTCAGGTAGTCACCAACGAAATGACTTCTCTATTTTTGCGGGAAAACATTAAAACACGAACCAGTATGGCAACCCAGACGTCTGAATTTCTAGCCAAGGAGTCCGAATCCTTAAGCGCGCAAATTGTGTCGCTGGAAGCGCAACTGGCAGAGTTTAAAAATCAGCACCTACTCAGTTTGCCGGAACTCACCAGTCTTAATTTACAACTGTTGAATCGCACTGAATCAGAAATTCTGGGAGTCGACCAAGAGTTACGCGCCTTAGCGGAAACTCAGATCTACTTAGAGTCCGAATTAGCACAGATAGAGCCATACAATGCGCCACTCTATTCAGAAAACGGTGAACGACTATTGAGCCCCGCCGATCGATTAAAGGTGTTAGAAACACAATACCTTTCATTGGCGGCACTGTATTCCGATACTCATCCGGATGTGATCCGTGCAAAGAGAGAGAAAGAAGCGCTGTCACAGGAATTAGGAGCACAAAACAAATTAAGCGATACGGCTCTGTTTGAAGAAAAAATTGTCGGCCTAGAAACCCAATTGGAAGCCGCTGAAGCGGAATTGAAGCACAAATCGGAAAGATACGCGCCGGAACATCCTGACATTCGTGCCCTTACCGCCTCCATAATCGCACTACGCGATGCAATTGAGAGCACCTCCATCGAGCAGACCACCGCCCTTGTACAACAACAGTCTAACCAATCTAGGGTTGACAGTAAGAACGCGGATAACCCTGCCTATGTACAAATAAAAACTCGCCTCGAAGCCACATTGGCAGACATTAACGCACTGAAAAAACGACGCACAGATTTGCTGGATCGGTTAACCGATCTGGAATCCAGAATTACCAGCAGCCCCACAGTGGAAAAACAATACCGAGTATTAACCAGAGATTATGAAACAGCAGTCGGCAAGTATCAGGAAACAAAAATCAAATTAGCTGAAGCTAAAATGGCTGAATCGTTGGAAACAGGTAAAAAGGGAGAACGATTCACTCTGATCGAGCCCCCATTAGTACCAGAAGAGCCCATTAGCCCGAATCGACCGATGATTCTAGTATTAAGCCTGGTGTTGGCTCTAGTCGGCGGCGGCGGTCTCATCATGCTATTGGATAACCTGGATGACCGCATCAATTCACCCACCGAAGTGGAAACTTTAACAGATATTCCAGTGTTGGCCGCCATCCCCTATATTCATACAGAGCAACAAATATTAGACCGCCAACGCATGCTCAAAATCACTCTGGCGGCCGGGGTGGGTATACTGGTGTCGGCTATGATCTCTATGCATCTGTTTGTCAAACCTCTAGATGTCGCCCTAGCGATCCTCATGCGACGCTTGGGCATCTAATCGATGATCACTATTAGGTAGGCAGTTTATGACTCATGTTGTATCAAAAACCACACTGAAACGGGGAGAGGATAGAGTGTCCTCTGAAGAGAGATTATCTTCAATAGATAAGTTAGAAACCTTGCCGCACATTATCCCTGCTCATTCCACCGATGAGTTACCCTCAGAGCCGGTGCAATCCCTAAGTTATTGTAGAGATATCGAGTACCAAAAATCTCGCAAGACTCCATTCTTACCCTCATTATTTAACCGCTTTCGCTTGCTCACAGGCGCCGAGCCGGATCACGTCACTACGGCGTACAATATGTTACGTACCCGTTTATTGCAGACACTCAATGACGCTAACTATAGTTCTATCGCATTTTTGAGCCCCACCGCAAACGATGGCAAGACCCTTACGGCAGTCAACCTGTGCATCAGTCTATCCCGGGAAGTCAATCATACGGTGCTATTGGTGGACGCAGATCTGAAAAACCCTTCGGTACATCAGTATTTTGATTTCACTCCAGAAGCAGGGCTAGATGATTATTTGACCAATGATGAAGAGATTGAGAATGTGTTAGTCAATCCCAGTATCCCAGGTCTCGTGTTGTTACCCATCAGAAGGAAGTTGGCTAATTCTTCTGAATTTCTCTCGTCTCCAAAAATGACTGTGCTCTCTGACGAGTTAAAAAACCGCTATCAATCGCGAATTATCGTTTATGATTTTCCACCATTATTAGCCTGTGACGACGCGCTCGCGTTCCTGCCTAACGTCGACGCCTGCGTATTAATATTAGAAGAAGGTAAATCAACCAAAGTAGAACTGAGAGAATCCGTGAAACTGCTGCGTCACCATAACTTAATTGGCACCATTATTAATAAAAGTAAAACAGTAAATTCGCTTGGATATTAAAGCGTTTCACTTGACCCGAAAGCATTGCCGGCACACTGACGCTACCCGCGACATTACTCACCCTGTGATCTGCTTTTAAATCAACTGACACAGAACCCTCTTCACCTACAGATAGAGAGGCTTCAAGCACACTTCGGCCGCCCATGTATTTTGCGGCGTAAAACCAACCCGCAAGCGCGTTTAAATTCTCTGAGCCCTGTCAACGACAACTAGCTGCGACCATTCTATTTGCTGCGCTAGTTAAGCAAAGGTAGCCAATATTTTCGCGAATGAGACACCTCTGGCGCTCTTTTCCGCAACACGCTATTTTCAATTTGCAGACAGTCTGAATCAGTCAGCAGCAAACATACCCTGGCCTGAGTCATGGATCGTTGATAATACGCATACCACTGTATCAACTCAGATCTTGGTAAGGTCACCACCAATAGATCCGTTTGCAATAGCGTTAATTCCAACCAATATTCCTCCCGTTCCGCATCAGTTTGCGGCTCCTCTCGCAAGGACGCGGCGCAATCCAACTCCGGGTACAACTGAGCAATGGCGCTTTGGCAACAATCCATCTGCCTATTGTTTCCGTTAAGAAAATGAATTTGCTGCACAGATCGATGACTTCTATTTGCTTCCAATATGGATGCGAATAGACTCGCACCGGATACCGACTCAAACAATTTGCTTCCGCTCGTTCTCGCTGCATGTAGCAATGTCGAACTATCAATCAAACGCATTTGCAGTTCATTGATTTGATCGCAGTATTCGGCATCACGATACGCATGCAACATTTGACGACTGGAAATACACCCCACCGCTTTAGCATAGGGTCCGCCATGGGTTGCCGACACCCATCTTAAAATTCGTTGTACCGCCTGACTTTCTGACAAAAGATCAAACTGAATACCAAGATATTGTTCGCGATGTGTGGGTAAACTATACATACTCTCGGGCTCCTATGGGGTGTTGACCAATCAAGATCTTTCGTACTGCTTGATTGATGCGACACACTGTTACATCCTCATGGGTGCGCTGACAAGCATCCCAGAATCGAAGGAATTTATGATGAACAAATGGGTTACGAAAGATCTGAGTGGCAAAGTCAGGATTTAACTGTGCCCAGATAACTAAATTAGCAAGATCATGAGCGGGACAAGTAAGCAGAGATGGACTAGAGTGTGCATCAGGTCGGCGAAGATAAGTAATACTCTTGTTGATAGTCTGCCAGATCAGTCGACGTAACCTCACCGGGTACACAGCGTTAGAGTGAAATAGAGGTTTACACTCTCGACCGGTAAAATAAAAGTGGGTCTGTTTGAGTGAATGCCACAAATCACGACAGCGGTAATAGTGGCGTATATGCACACTGGTGACCAGTCCCAGTCGACTGACTTCCCGTTGCACCTCGCTGTCGTTGAGTGGCTCATCGTCGGAGGTGACCCAGTATGTCAGACTCGCATCGGACCAGATCTGTTGTAGACGACACAACACCTGCAACAACTTTTCAGGTTGGTCACTGGCAGTCATTGGCCCCACATACAGCAGCCTAGGTGAGGCAAACATTTGCCAATCAGCCGAGTTCGTACCCGAGTCAATTAGATCATTGTAGAGAACTTGATCCATCAATCTTACACACTAGAACAACTACATTCATCTTCTAGAAGTTCATAGTGTGGCAAATTGTTGTTACAACCGTTTGAAAAGAACGGTGCGCATCTCAATTATTTTTAAATTGATTAATCGAGATAGAAATCACCCGTACTGCCTGAATAGGTGATACGCGCATAGCGACCGCCGTCCACACGATATTCCCAACAGCGGCGACGAGGCACGGCCCGACAGTCTCTATTGGCTAACATCACCCAACCTGTGTCCCCACTTCTCCTTGGAATCACCGGTGTGGGCGACGGCTGTAAAAATAGAAAAAAGAGTCGCGTACTGGCTGCATTCCGGTTAGGCGTACCCGGCGGGACATGATTGCTATTTTGAGTATTCACTGGGTAACCATTACGAAAACGCACCACGATACCCCCCACATCTATATTGACTGGGGAGCCTGTGCCAATACCAGGCGCACCAGAGGCCACCCAATAGGCTCGATGATGACGCATTCCGGAGCTAAGCGCCCCCTTGGTTCCAGTGACCAGGGCGTCGCGCGCACTGTCCGAAATATCGATAAAACGAGGAAGCAATACTATCGAAATAATCGATAATATAATCAATACTAGAGCCACCTCGGTAAGAGTAAACGCCTGTTGTTTATACAATTATTTTTATCTTCATCTGCTGAATTGGTACACCCTTAACCGCCTCATCCTTACCGGACGCCCCATCAACTGGCGCTAGGGAAACTCGATATCACGACTGAAACTGCCCCTGAAACAAGATTTGATAACGATTTTTTATAATGATCGGCCTTTCCACCCAATCATTTAATTAGAGCGGAGCCTCCCGAAGATTTTTATCGCAATCCATCAGATCTGAAGAGACAGATTGAGTCAGCTCGGAAAATATTTTTCCTGCAGGCAGCGGCCTGTCACTGCCTTAGATTCTATTGTCCTTGTCAAGAAGCAAGATCTCCACCTGCTGTAAATCCTCGATTGTATCCACACCTGGCGGCATGGGCTGATCTGCCACGCCCACATGAATGCGATGACCCTTGGTCAAGGCCCGCAGTTGCTCTAGGGATTCCAGTTGCTCTAATTCAACCGCTTGCCAATGGGCAAAAGCCTTCAAAAACTTCACCCGATAAGCATAGATGCCTAGGTGGCGAAAACCATAGTGAGTGGCCACTTCAGATCGAGTGTAGGGGATCGGTGAACGGGAAAAATACAAAGCAAGTCCTGCTTGGTCACGAACCACCTTCACCACATTGGGATTGTGAAATTCTTGCTCGTTGTCGATTTGCTGACACAAAGTCGCAATGGACGCCTCTTCACATTGCGCCAAATTGGCAGCCACCTGATTGATCAGTTCAGCGGGCATCAGCGGTTCATCACCCTGTAGATTCACCACCACATCGGCATCAGACCATCCTAGCACATTGACCACTTCAGCAATTCGATCGGTACCACTCTGATGCGTGTCACTGGTTAATACCACTTCAGCGCCGAAACACTGCGCAGTTTGACGCACTTTTTCATTGTCGGTGGCAATCACTACCTGCTGCGCCCCGCTACCTTTGGCGCATTGGAAAACGTGCTCCAGCATCGACTTTCCGGCAAGGTTGAGCAATACTTTGCCCGGCAATCGCGTAGATTCGTAACGAGCAGGAATGACCACCTTAAATACAGGTTGCGACACCACTTAAACCTCTTCGTCAGCCGGCAATTCACGCGCCTCCTCTTGTAACATCACCGGGATCTCATCCTTGATGGGAAAGGCGAGTCTATCCACTTTGCAGATAAGTTCTTGCGCTTCTTTTTTATATACCAGTGATCCTTTACAAATTGGACAGGCCAGAATTTCTAATAGTTTTGTATCCATGTCAGTTACTCATTTTTAGTTTATCTAATAATGTCTGATTGAAAGGATCCGCTAATACAGCCTCGACCTGCAACTGCCAATGGTTCGAATCTGTCAAACCGACACATTTTACGGCATCTTTCTCTGTCATCACCACCGGCGCTTTATCAAAGAATTGAATCTCTTTGGCGACAAATTGGTGATGATCGGGAAAGGGATGGGGGACCAACTGCATGCCTAGTGATCTCAAGGTGGCGAAGAATCGATTGGGATTTCCAATTCCGGCGACGCCATGCACCTGTCGCCCAGAGAAACTATCTGCTGGGATGCGGACTTCGGGATCTTGAATACGACTCAATAGAGTGGGTTTGAGCGCCATTGAATACCACCCCTCATTGGCTTCGCCACCGTTCTGCACAATAAACGTGACCTGATTTAAACGAGACAAGGGTTCACGTAGTGGTCCGGCCGGCAACAATCGTCCATTACCAAATTGCCGCTCGCCATCCACTACACAGATTTCGATATCCCGCGCCAACCTGTAGTGTTGGAGTCCATCATCACTGACAATGACATCCACACCATGAGTGGACAACAGCTGTCGACCGGCTTCTAGGCGGTCGGCACACACCACCACAGGACAGGCAGCAGAACGCGCAATGAGCAGCGGTTCATCTCCTACCTCCTGAGGGAAGCTGCTTGGCGTCACCAGTATCGGTGTCCCGGAATGGCTACCGCCATATCCCCGACTAATGACACCTGGTTGGTATCCGGCTGCACGCAGCAGTTTGACTAAAGCTATTACTAGAGGTGTTTTGCCGGTGCCGCCGACGGTTATATTACCCACAACAATGACCGGCACGGGTAGAGTCTTACTCGCTTTTAAACCCACACGGTAGAGTTGTCGGCGAACCCAAAGCAAAATGGCAAATAGTCGGGAGAGTGGCCACAACAGATTGGAAAGAAAAGAGGCCTTCGACCAATATCTATCGTAAAAGTTCATCAACAATACATTCTAGCACTACTAGCATAGGCCGGTAGTGTACAGCCTGACACTCAAGGCGTGAATGCTAGACTAGGGTTGGGTGGACTCTTCTTCACGAGTGGCAAAAGTGATTTTCGCAAAACCCAACTGACCCGCCACATCCAGCGTGTTGATTACCGACTGATGAGGTGTCGCCGCGTCAGCTACGATGACAAAGGGTAAGTCGCGCTTGTCACCAACAGTTTTTTCGATGGCTTGTTTTAGTGTGCCTTTCTCTTGATTGACGGTTTTACGCTCATTCACAAAATAATTTCCATGGCGATCTATGGATATTTCCAATCGCTCATTAATGTTTTCAGCTGCGCTACCCTGCGCTTCCGGCAGCTCAATGGCAATCTCCGTATTCTTGGAAAAAGTGGTGGAGACCATAAAAAATATTAACAAAAGAAACACAATATCGATCAGTGGAGTGATATTGACATCCAAATCATCGCGACGATTGTGGGGACGAAAATTCATATCTTATTCGGGCTGCGGTGGTTCTTGCGATTCAGTGGCGGATTCTGACGCACCATTTTCGGCGACCTGCTCAATCAATTCCAGGAATTTGAGCGCTTCCCGCTCCATGGATACCACTAATTCATCTACTTTGCCGTGAAAAAAGCGATGCGCGATTAAGCAGGGTATGGCAATGGACAATCCGGTAGCCGTGGTGATCAGAGCTTCGGAAATACCACCAGCAAGAATACCGGGATTCCCCACTCCCTGAACACTAATAGCATTAAATACCTTAATCATGCCTAAAACGGTACCTAATAATCCTAACAGTGGTGTAATTCCGGCAATGGTTCCCAAAGTAGTGAGATAGCGTTGTAACTCATGAGAGACCTGACGTCCCATCTCTTCTATCCCCTCTTTCACTGCCGCACGATTTTCATGGCGTCGGGCCAGCCCCGCTACTAGAATTCTTCCTAACGCACTGTGTTGACCGAGGGCATTAATGCGTTCACTGTTGAGTTGATTATTTTTAGCCCATTGGCGGATCTGCGGCACTAAAAACCGAGGAGAAACACGTTTTTCCTGCAAGGTCCAGATGCGCTCTACAATGATGGCCAAAGCCACTATGGAACACAATATAATAGGCACCATGACGATGCCGCCAGCTCTTAATATATCAAACACGTCCTTGTTACCTTGAGAATTTTAAATTCTTATTTTCTGTTAACGGCCTAAAGGCATAATCTCTAAATTCGTTTGTCATACACTCAATTTCGAGTCACGTCATGCCAATATTTTCGATGAGTGTCTCGATAATAACGGGGCCCTTCTATTCCTTCTCGGTTAAATCGAAAACTGATCTGCCCTGTCTTTGCAGTGTTCAATGGTACGGCACCCACCTGTTGATAGCGGGACTGCACCTCCGGTTTAGGAAATCCGTAGCGATTTCGATAGCCGGTAGCAAATAATACCCAATCTGGCTCCACCGCCTCAACAAACGCTGAAATAGATGACGTGCCACTACCATGATGGGGCGCAACCAACACGTCTGCCCGCAGATCTGGTGCAGAAACATTAAGCAATCTTTGCTCCACCTTGGACTCAATGTCCCCAGGCAACAATAGGCTACCAGCTTGATTCTCAATGCGCAAAACACAAGAGCTGTTATTGCCCCTGCCTGGATCTGATCTCGGATGAAGCATGGCAAATTTCACCCCATCCCACTCCCACTGCTGGCCTCTAATACAAGAGAACACATGGCCATGCTGAAATGTCTCTTTAGCTGCTGTCAACAACTCTACCTCGGGATAGGCTCGTAATATTGCCAATGCGCCTCCGGCATGATCGTTATCACCATGACTGATAATCAGTCGATCAAGCTGGGTCACGTGGTAACTGCGCAGTAGCGGTAACAGGATGCGCGCCCCGGAATCGAACCCTCCCTGGCGACGGGGACCGGTATCGTACACCAAGGTATGGTGCTTAGTGCGAACAACGGCACTTAATCCTTGCCCCACATCCAACAACTCAAACCAAAACTCTGACGAGTTTGGTCGTTCCGTGCTCTGAAAAAATAACGGCAATAACAACACCAGTCCCATGATACGCATGCTGCCTAGAAGTGGTGACAACCATAACAGTACCCCCACAATCGCCAGCAACAGTATAGGCAATCCAGGCGCAGGTATCAGCGTGTAACTAAAAGGAAGCATGACTGCCTGTTGCAGCCACTGCCAGGCAGGGATCAGAAGTATTTCGATGTAGTCAAAACACATCGTCGCCAAAGAAACCGATACTTGCATCGACAGAGTGGCCAACAACACTGCCGGCAATATCAGCATACTGATAAACGGCACGGCGATGAGGTTTACCAGTGGGGAGACAATAGAAAATCCTTGAAACAGAAAAGACAATAGCGGCAATAGACCCAAACTGGCCACCCACTGCACCTGAATCAATTGCCACCAGAGCGCACGCGGTGTGAGATGGTTTTGAAAGCTAAATAAAATCCACGCCACCGCAAAAAATGATAGCCAAAACCCGGCGGTTAAGGGCGCAAGTGGATCCCATAATAATACAAAAACCAATGCAAGGAGGAAGCGGTGACTCACGGCCATGGAATGCCTCAATAGGGGTGCCCACATAAATGCCACCACCATGATGAGCGCTCGTTGAGTGGGCACCGAAAATCCAGCCAGCAGCGCATAACCCAGAGATGCCACTATGGCGCCTATGGCCGCAGCCTGAGGCGTGGCTAACAGCTGCATCGCCCGATCTGACGTGCGCCATACTCGTTGCGTGAGGAAATAGAACAGAGTGGCGATCACACCAATATGTAAGCCCGAAATCGCCACTAGATGAGAGGTGCCGCTGGTACTCAAGAGGCGCCACTGGTGCGGTTCGATCAGCTGGCGTTCACCCATTGCCAAAGCCACCATAATGCCCTTCACCGGCGATTCAGAAATATTCTGGTTGAGTTTATTAAAAAGAGATTGCCGCAATGAAACCAAGCTGATGTTCTGATGCTCCGTTAACTTCAAGGGCTCAAACTGGTTTGTGCGAACATAACCCTGTGCGCGAATGCGCTGCGCAAATAGATGGCGTTCGAAATCAAATCCGCCCTGATTCAACATGCCGTGAGGCCTCTTTAATCGCACGACCCATTGCCACCTGTCGCCACCATTGAGTGCCGCATCGGGTTGATACCATGAGAGTCTCACTTGTTTGGGAAGCCTAATAGGGTCCCCATTGTGTCGGGCCTGTAGGACCTTAAAATCAAATTGAGCACGCAACGGCTCTGCGCGCACAATGGTAGTAATTCTACCGGTGATAAGAATATCTTCACCTTCTAACGCTAAAGGTAACTGTTGCCATAGAATCAATTGCGCCCACCCGGCCGCATAGAAACAACCTAACAGAAAGGCAGTAATAGGACGAAAAATGGGCAGATAAAAACTGGCTATTAACAGTGGCAACAGGGCCAGGGAAAGCATTAAATGGGGTAACTCAGAGAGCAGATGAAGCGCGCACACCCCCAGTGCAAACAGCGCCATATAAGCTGGCGTGCCCAGTACAACTCTTTGCGAAATCACTCTCCCCACAATTATCCCAATAGATAAGTCTGACAATGACGGGGAGACTAAACACTAGTTCAACTGATCGGTTTCGATTGTTCTGCTACTCTTGCTGCGACACTTGGCCAGCGTCGAGGTGTACCACGCGATCCATTCTATTGGCCAGGTTTAAATCGTGAGTCACCATGACCAATGCAATTTGTTGTTCTACATTTAATTGTAACAGGAGGTCAAACACCTGAGCGGCAGTACTCTGATCTAGGTTACCAGTTGGCTCATCTGCCAAAAGACAAAGCGGTCGAGTCACCAACGCTCTGGCGATGGCCGCCCGTTGCCGTTCACCCCCTGAAAGTTGAGATGGCTTATGTTTCATTCGCGACCCTAAACCGACTTGAGTTAACATCTCTTGTGCGCGTTGCATCGCCAAGGATGTCAATTCACCCCCCACCATCAGAGGCATGGCAACATTTTCTTGTGCATTGAATTCAGGCAGAAGATGATGGAATTGATACACAAAACCAAGTGCGCGATTTCGCATGCGGCAGCGGGTACCTTCATCCACCTGCCAAATGGATTCACCATCTATTAATACCTCTCCCTGATCGGCTGTATCTAATCCTCCAAGTAAGTGTAGCAGTGTACTTTTACCACACCCGGAAGGGCCCACAATGGCCAGCTTTTCAGCACCGTGGATCCGCAGATTGGCACCCTTTAATACGGACACATCGAGTTCGCCCTCAGTAAAGCTTTTATGCAGATCCCGACACTCCAACACAACCTGATCATTCATATCGAAGCGCCTCTGCGGGATTGGTTTTAGAAGCGCGCCAGGCAGGATACAGTGTTGCCAACACAGACAGCGTAAATGCCGAAGCGGCAATAGTGACCACATCTTGCCACTCTATTTCACCTTTTAGTTCATTGATGTAATACACCTCGGCTGATAAAAATTGGATGCCGAGAAAGCGCTCTACGGCAGGAACAATCAAATCCACATTTGAGGCCAAAAAGATTCCTCCAATCACACCAGTTACCGTACCTATCAGACCTATCAACACCCCCTGGGTGATAAAGATGGTCATGATGGTGCCCCCCGTCATGCCTTGAGTTCGCAAGATGGCAATATCGGACCGCTTTTCATTCACCACCATCACCAAAGTGGACACAATATTGAAAGCCGCCACAGCCACTATCAATAATAAAATAATAAACATCACTGTTTTCTCAATCTGTAATGCGCGAAAAAAAGTAGCATGTTGTTGCGTCCAATCGGAAACGCGGTAAAGGCCGGACATGCTATTGAGTAATTGTCTGATGGTTCTGGGCGCTTGGAACAGATTATCCATCTGTACTCGCAACCCCTGAACCGCTCCCTCCATGCGATACAACTTCGCCGCATCTTCTAAATGCATTAAAGCAAAGGTACTGTCATACTCATACATACCTGCCTCAAATACACCCACTACGCGAAAACGTTTATATCTGGGTAAGATCCCGGCTAAGGTGACCGTGGTTTGCGGTGTGACCACAGTGACAGATTCCCCCGTCACTACGCCTAGGCGTAATGCGAGATCTTTACCCAGAATGATGCCAAACTCCCCGGCTTTGAGATCCGCCAGATCCCCCAAAATGATATTGGTGGCCAAATTAGAAACCTGTGTTTCGCGCTCCGGTAAAATACCCCGCAATAACACACCCCTTACCTCTCCACCGACAATCATCATTCCTTGGCCGTCCACAAAGGGTGCCGTGCCAATCACCGAAGGTGACGCATCTAAAGCGTTCGCCAGATCCTGCCAGTCACGCAACTCACCCTCTATTCCTGTTATCGTGGCATGTGCAGTCATACCCAGGATGCGTTGCCTAAGCTCCTGTTCAAATCCATTCATCACCGATAACACGGTAATCAATGCAGCCACACCGAGAAAAATGCCAATCATAGAGCTAGCGGATATAAAGGAAATGAAGTGATTTGCCCGTTTTGCTCGTGTGTACCTTAAACCTATATAGAGGGGCAGCGGTCTGAACATAAGTTGGTGTTAAATCCAGTTAGTGGCGTCTTCAGCGTAGTGCCACATAATGCCCAGTTTTTTGAAATTAGCAATGGTTACTGCACATTGGCACAACTTGAGCATAAAAAGCAGGTGATAGACGGAATTTGACGCTTGAACCAGAGCCAAACTGATTTTATAAAAAGGTTTGTGATGACTGATAAGGATCACCCACAATTAGAGAGGCGCGATTTTTACCGCATTCGCGATAAAATCGGTCTGACTTACGAAATCATAACAGAACAACAATTTCTCTCTGGGGAATATCTAAAAAATGAGGTCAGTGACGCATTTACCCTGTTAAGTGAGCTCAATAAGCTTGACAATGAAAACTACATGCAGTTGCGTAACTTGAGCCATCATCACCGTGAAATAGCGGAATATTTTGACGTCATTAATCGTAAAATTAGGTTGCTGGCACGGTCGATTGTCAGTGAAGACGAACAATTTTTACATTCTCCCACGCAGGATGTGAATATTAGTGCAGGTGGACTCTCTTTTCCTAGTACCGAGTCTCTCAAAGTGCACACCCTGCTTGATATGCGCATCGTGCTCTTCCCTTCCCTACTGGGGATCCGCACGCTAGGTAAAATCATTCATGTGACACCTAGTACGGCGACAGAGCCCTGCTTGGTGGCGGTGCAATTTATTGAAATCGGTGAATCCGATCAGCAAGCCTTAGTGAAACATGTCTTACGCAGGCAATCTGAAGAACTCAAATTGGCCAGAGAAACTAAAGATTCCGATCACGAACCTGATTCGCCTTAGGGATCCGGGAGGATCTGTCGATACTCTATATTAATCAATAGACCGCACCGCAAAGGAGTGCCATTTGATGATCAACAGGATTGCCTGCCTACTCACCCTAGTGCTAGTGAGCGGTTGCGCGTCACTGGAAATGTTTCACTCTCCCACCGTGACACCGCAACCACTCGATCGCCAACCCGACTATCAGTCATCCCGCGCAGTAGAGGGTACGGTCGTTGCACCCCAGACGGAAATCGTGAACCGGAAAAAATCAGTATCTATCTTACAGAAAGCGCCGGTTGCGATGCCTCTCAGAGGCTTGAAAATGGCCCAAGTCAGAAACGATTTTGGCTCACCCATGAAACAGCTCGCTGCCGTAGGAGAGCCCCCTATTACTCGCTGGGTATACGAAGAATTCACCGTATACTTTGAACACCAATACGTGATAGATTCTGTGACTCACGTAACACACAGTCACTCATCACCATAGTAAATTCTTATGATTCACTTCCCTGCCGAATGGTCCACGCAGGCGGGTGTGCTGTTGACTTGGCCACATGCAGCATCTGATTGGGCACCTCGTTTAACAGAAATTGAATCCACCTATCAGCTCTTGGCCCAAACTATTTGCGAGCGAGAACATCTTTATATTCTTGCTTACGATATCGATCACATTGAACATATCAAAAAAAAACTAAACCATTGCGTTCCGGAACATTTCACCCTCTTACCCTGTGCCACCAATGACACCTGGATCCGAGACTATGGTCCTATTTGTTTAAAATCCAACAATGATTGGATAGCTCTGAATCCTTGCTTTAATGCGTGGGGAGAGAAATACTCTTACCATTTAGATCAGGCAGTCAATCGCACCCTAGCTTGGGAGCTGGATCTCAAACTGCGTAGTATCGACTTAATCCTGGAGGGTGGAAACCTCGAAACCAACGGCTTAGGAGATCTATTCATGTGCCGAGGCGCTGTGCGTCTGCCGCACAAGAACCGGGAGCCGATAGACTCAGCTCCCATTGTGCGAGCCATACAATCTGAGCTTGGAATACACACCTGTTGGATCCTAGAATCAGACAGTTTATTAGGTGACGATACCGACGGCCATATTGATAATCTGGTGCGCATGACGCCAAATACCGATCAGCTGCTCTATAGTGCTTGCGAAGATCAAAAAAACCCTAACTTCGCCCGGCTGAATTCCCTCCATCATGAACTCACAACACTTCACGCCGCCACTGGCCAATTTCGCGAACGCATTCCCTTGCCTATACCCAACCAACTCTTGACCCTGGACAACACCCCCTTACCTGCCAATTATTGTAATTATTTGGTCATGAATGACGCCGTGCTGGTACCCAGTTTTGCAGATGAGAACGACACCGTGGCTTGTGAACGAATCGGCCACTGTTTTCCCGATCGGGAGATCATTGCCATCGACAGTCGGGCGCTGATTCAGCAAGGTGGTGCGATTCACTGTGCGACAATGCAATTACCGGAAGGTATACTTTAGCCCGTTCACAGAGTGCAGATCCGTCTAACATGAATCCACAAGAAAAATTGATTTCAGCCTGTATACAACAAGCGTGTGGTGAGGATCCGAAACTCAATCTAGAGTCTTCAATCGCGAAAATCGAATCAGCAGCAGCAACACAAGCCCAACTCATTGTACTCCCAGAGTTACATCTCACTCGTTATTTTTGTCAACAACAGTCTAGCCACTGGTTTGCGCAGGCAGAATCGATTCCGGGACCAACCACTGATCGACTGAGTGCAGTTGCGAAAAAACTAAAAATCGTAATCGTTGCTTCTGTTTTCGAAAAAAGGCAACCGGGTATTTTTCATAACACGGCTGTGGTATTAGAAAAGGATGGTTCAATTGCCGGCATCTATCGCAAAATGCATATTCCCCACGATCCCGGTTTTGAAGAGAAATATTATTTCACCCCTGGGGATCTAGGATTTCATCCGATTCAGACCAGTATCGGCAAGCTGGGTGTATTAGTCTGCTGGGATCAGTGGTTTCCTGAAGCAGCGAGACTGATGGCACTTAGAGGTGCAGATTGCCTGATTTACCCCACTGCGATCGGTTGGACACCCTCCGATCCCAACCATATCCGAGAACAACAAGTGGAAGCTTGGCAGGTGATTCAAAGGAGCCATAGTGTTGCCAATCATTTGCCTGTTTTAACTTGTAATAGAGTCGGTTTGGAACCAGCATTAGATAACCAGGCGCATATCCAGTTTTGGGGAAACAGTTTTATCACTGATCATCAAGGACAAGTGGTGGCTCAAGGGAGTCAAGATCAAGAACAGATCTTAATCGCTGAAATGGATTTTGCGGCGCAAGAACAAGCACATCTTACCTGGCCCTTTTTTCGCGATCGCCGCGTCGACGCCTATGAGGACCTCTTGCATCTCTCATTGAATACCAGAACTGGAGAAAAACCTTGATAGTCATTGTGTCCCCGGATGTCACTGAAAACAGTGACACTTATCAAAGCCTGATAAAGTATTTAAGTCAACTGCCCAAGGTGCAAATCAAGGTACATCAAGTCACCGGCACAGAACAAACCCTAACTGAAATATACCTTTTAGGCAGTACGGCCAGTTTAGATGCCGCGGAAATCGCCGCACAGCCAGGTGTGGAGAGAGTGGTACGAGTGTCCCAGGAATATCGTGTAATTGGACGCCACTTAGATGATCATCGACCGGCGGGTTTTGAATACAACGGGATTAAATTTAATCAAAACAATTTAAACATTTTTGCCGGCCTCTGCGCGGTGAGTACTGCAAAACACGTGGAGACCATGATGCAAGCACTACAACAACATGGTCAACACTGTACGCGCATGGGTGCCTATAAACCGCGGACCAATCCTTATGCCTTTCAAGGCCACGGTAAAAACTGTCTCCCTTACGTGTTCGAACTGGCCGGTAAATACGGAATCAAAGTGATCGCAATGGAGATCACGCATGAATCTCATATAGTAGAGATCACTCAAGCGCTGGAGGCAACGGGTCACCCCACCGGCGTGATGCTGCAAATTGGCACCCGTAACACTCAAAATTTTGAACTATTAAAAAGTGTGGGCAGACAAACAGAGTTTCCTATTCTCATCAAACGAGGTTTTGGTATCACCCTAAATGAGTCTTTAAACGCGACTGAGTATTTGGCCAGCGAAGGCAATAGTAAAATTGTCTTCTGTTTGCGGGGCATGAAAACCAACATGGGGGATCCCCATCGTAATCTGGTGGATTTCGCCCACGTTCCGGTGGTAAAGCGCCTCACCAGATTACCGGTATGTATCGATCCGTCTCATTCTGTAGGCACCTTAGTTGAGTCGATCGACGGCATCAGTGATGTGTTTCACGCCACTGCTCAAGGTCTCATCGCCGGTGCGAATATGGTGTTGGTGGATTTCCACCCCGAACCCGCCGCTGCATTGGTAGATGGCGCGCAAGCGCTAACTTTGGAACAGTTACCCTGGTTTCTAGAAGATTGTCAGATCGCCTGGGAAGCTTATGAACAGCGAGTCAAAATAGCAAAAAGTCGAACTTAAATTAGAGAGGAGTGAAACCGGCTCTTTATTATCGATGGTGGCAATTTGGATCTGACATTAAATTGTCACATCGAGCAGTTATGATGTTGTGTTTGCGCGTGCTTTGGTATTGATTAGATAACTAGACAACAATGACCGTTAGAATCGTCACTCCATATGAGCCATCCAGATAACTTACAACGAGTGTTATTCGTGTGTGTGGAAAACTCCTGTCGCAGCCAGATGGCAGAAGCCTTTGCACGCATTCATGGTCGAGGCCACGTAAAAGCCTACAGCAGTGGATCGTCTCCTTCCGGTGTGGTGAATGAGAGAGCGATCCAGTTTATGCTGGAACTCGATTATGATCTTGCCACACATCATTCAAAATCATTAAGCGAACTGCCTCAGGTTGAGTGGGATGCAGTGATTGCCATGGGATGCGGCGATAAATGTCCGCTACTGCCTGCTAAAGTGCGGGACGATTGGAATATTGCCGATCCCAAAGAGGTCAATGATGAATCCTTTCGTGAGATCAGAGACATGATAGAAGGCAGGGTAATCGCATTAATTCAGGATCTGAAAGACACCAAAAGCGAAACCGCTTAGCGGTGCATATCATTTCCAACTATGAACACAAAAAAGGGCGCTGATGCGCCCTTTTTAAGCATTGCAAAGGATGAAAATATTATCCAAGTGCGCCTTCCAATTCAGGCAGGACAGTAAACAGATCACCTACCAAACCTATATCGGCCACTTCAAAAATCGGCGCGTCAGCATCCTTATTGATCGCCACGATGGTACCCGCATCTTTGATTCCTGCCAGATGCTGAATGGCCCCTGAGATGCCCACTGCAAAATAGAGATCAGGCGCAATGATCTTACCGGTTTGGCCCACCTGAAGATCGCTGGGTGCAAATCCAGAGTCCACTGCCGCACGGGACGCGCCCACACCAGCACCGAGTTTATCTGCAAGGCTGTAAATGATTGCAAAATTCTCTTCGCTGCCGACACCCCGTCCGCCGGAGACCACCACTTTGGCAGATTGCAGATCAGGCCGATCACCGCCACTGGTTTCAGTGTTGACGAAACGGGTATGAGTCGGAATGTCAGCCTCCACACTCACTGTTTCCACAGCAGCACTACCGCCTTGATCGGCAGCACTAAAAGAAGCCACTCGAACCGTACCCACCAGCTTCTTATCATTTGGGGCATCTACTTTGACTATGGCGTTACCCGCGTAGACTGGTCGCCTGAAAGTATACTCACCTTCTACACTCATGATATCCGTCACTTGCGCCACATCCAGTAAGGCAGCGACACGGGGCATCACATCCCGTCCTACGGTGGAACTGCTACCTAATATGTGCGTGTACTCGGCAACCAGTGCGACGATCTGTGGCGCCAAACTAGCCGCTAGGGCATGTTCGTTGACGTCGTTTTCCACTAACAAGACTTTGTTCACTCCGGAAATCTTGGCAGCTTCAGCCGCAACCCCTTCACCACCTTTTGCAAAAATCGCCACATCCACTTCACCAATGGCTTGAGCACATTTGACCACTTTGGCAACTGCATCATTTAGTTTGCCGTCCGCTTGTTCTCCTACTACTAATACTTTTGCCATTAGAGTAACCCCTTCTCTTTCAACTTACCGACGAGTCCTGCCACATCTTCCACTTTGATACCTGGTTCACGAGCGGATGGCGCACTCCAATTTGAGACCGACAACTGATTGCTTCCATCTACGCCCAGATCCGCTAAAGAGAGCGTATCAATAGGTTTACGTTTTGCTTTCATAATATCTGGAAGTTTGACGTAGCGAGGTTCGTTCAATCGCAAATCTGCCGACACCACTGCGGGTAAGTCCACTTCAATGGTTTCCAGTCCGGCATCCACTTCTCGAGTCACCTTTGCACTGTCACCAGTTAATTCGATTTTGGAAGCAAAGGTCGCTTGTGCACAATTCAACAGTGCGGCCAACATCTGCGCCACTTGGCCAGAGTCATCATCGATAGCCTGCTTACCTGCAATAATCAGTTGTGTCTCTTCTTTTTCTACCAACGCCTTTAAAGTCTTGGCCACCGCCAATGGCTCTAAGTCGCTTGGCGCTTCTACCAGAATCGCTCTATCACAACCCATTGCCAGCACAGTACGTAACTGTTCTTGAGCAGTTGACTCGCCGATGGTGACCGCAATCACCTCTTCAGCTTCGCCACGCTCTTTAATTCGTAACGCCTCTTCAACAGCGATTTCGTCGAAAGGATTGACGCTCATTTTGACGCCATCCAAGTTGACACCGGAATTGTCCGACTTCACTTGGATGCGGACGTTATAGTCCACCACCCGTTTGACTGGAACCAAAATTTTCATATATTTCCCCCTGAAAGAAATCTACCTCGATTAACAGTATCCTGGAACTGTTATCAATGCAGACGGTTCGTGTTTGAAAACTAAAAGCTACTCAATGATTACAAATTCTGATAGTTAGGTCCTGAGCCCCCTTCTGGCGGCACCCACGTAATGATCTGGTAAGGATCCTTAATGTCGCAGGTTTTACAATGCACACAATTTGAGGCGTTAATTTGCAAGCGCAAGCCGCCCTGCTCTTCATCTTCTACCATTTCATAGACCCCAACTGGACAGAAACGAGTACAGGGATTGTTATATTCCTCTAAACATTTCGTCGAACAGATAGTGGTATCCGCGACTTTTAGATGTACCGGCTGATCTTCGTCATGCTCGGTGGCGGCAAGATACTGTGATGCCAGACGATCTCTAGGAGCGAGCGTTCGCTCTGCAAATTCTCGATTGGGTGGTACATAAGAAGCCACTTTTTGCAGTTCTGAATGATCCGCATGGTTCGCCAGAGTCCAAGGTGTGAGACCACCAGTGACGGTTTCAATTCCGGCATTGATTAAGCCCATCAACATGCCATTGCGAAATCCCGGTCGGACATTACGAACCTTATGCAGCTCTTTAGCAGTGGCCGAAGCCAAAAATGCTTGGTAGTACCCTTCCCCGCTCTTATTTTCGGTGTAGTGTTTAGCCGCCAAAATTCCGCTATTCATGGCGGTATGGATGCCCTTTAATTTCGGCATATTAAGCATACCCGCCGCATCTCCAATCATGAGGGCACCGGGCATTTCCAACTTGGGCATAGACTGATACCCGCCTTCACTAATGGCTCTAGCCCCGGCGGAGATGATTTCACCCCCTTCGAAAAATCCGTCGAACATGGGATGATGCTTGAACTGCTGGAAACACTCAAATGGCATCAGATTGGGATCCTGATAATCCAGGCCCACAACAAATACTACGGATACCCTGTCGTTGTCTAAATGATAAACAGAAGCACCACCATAGGTCATATTATCCAGGGGCCAACCAAACATATGTTGCACCAAACCAGGAGTCACTCGACCTTCTGGCAACTGCCATAACTCTTTAAAACCAATTCCGTAAGTTTGTGGATCAGATTCGTTGTCCAGTTTGAAATGCTTAATTAGCTGCTTGGAAAGACTACCCCGACATCCCTCAGATAAGATTGTCAGCTTGGCATGAATATCAATTCCAGGGGTATATCCCGATTTTTCATTACCTTCTTTATCGATACCCATATCGCCAACACGCACGCCCATGACTGCGCCCTGATCATCAAACAGCGCGTCTACGGCCGCGAACCCTGGATAAATTTCTACCTCTAGCGCTTCTGCTTTTTCTCCCAACCAGGCGCACATGGCCCCCAGAGAAACAATATAGTTGCCGTGGTTATTCATCTGTGGTGGATTGAGCGGAAACTTAATCGACCGTTTTGAGGTCATAAAAAAGAATTCATCCTTGGTGACATCCACGCATACTGGTGGAGGATTATCACGCCAATCGGGAAATAGCTCGTCGAGCGGTCCCGGCTCTATCGCGGCCCCAGCTACGCTGTGAGCGCCTACCATAGATGCTTTTTCTAATACACAGACACTGGTATCTGGAGAGAGTTGTTTAAGTTTAATGGCGGTTGCCAGACCGGCTGGCCCGGCACCCACGATGACCACGTCATACTCCATCACATCGCGTTCTTCAGTCATCCAATCTTACCCCGTGTTGGTCTATTACATTGTTTCACCGGCTTAAAGCGCGCGGAAGAATAGCATAGTTGCCATCAAAATATTAGCCTGGGTTTCGCTACACCTTATACTACAGACAAGTACAAATAAGTTATATATCTGATTGATTTAAAATATTTTTTGACATGACTCTGGCGTGATATACGTGAGATTGAGGTAAAATATGCGCATAGAAAAATCGCCCTGCGGCCAGCTTTCGATGAAAAAATGGCTGTTTCTCTTTCGC
Source organism: Thiotrichaceae bacterium (assembly GCA_041940025.1). Classification (GTDB taxonomy): domain Bacteria; phylum Pseudomonadota; class Gammaproteobacteria; order UBA5859; family UBA5859; genus UBA5859. Next base: position 28,830 of record JBGTSY010000007.1, read on the forward strand.
CAACGCGTGTCCACAAGCGAGCAACCAATAGTAACCCAACGCCACCGTGCCAAAGAGGTTTAAGTAGGGAACGGCGGCGCACTTGCCGTAGACAGGATCATCACGATGACTCAGAAGGTACTCTGTGGCCTCCCTTAACAGGTTTAGGGAGTGGCGCAAGTTATTGCTCATCTCATTCAGCCGGTTGGGTGCGCTATCGATGGCTGTATCTATGAGACTTAAGTACTGTTCTACTGTGGCGCCGTTCGCAAAAGGCAGTTTTCTGGTGACCAAATCCAATGCCTGAATACCATTCGTACCTTCATAGATGCGCGCGATCCGTGCATCTCGCATGCATTGTTCCACACCATAATCATGCATATAGCCTACGCCACCGTGGACCTGCACACCAAGATCGGTGACCAGGGAAGCACTATCGGTTAAATATGCCTTGCACACCGGAGTCAGTAGCTCAACCAACTGTTTCGCTTCCTCCCGTTGCCGGGCGTCGGGGGCGCTGTTGGCCAGATCCAGATACCTGGCTGTATCCATAGACAACATTCGGCAGCCTTCAATGTACGATCGCATCGTTAGCAGCATTCGTAGCACATCCGGGTGATGGGCGATCGGCTCAGCCTTAGTCACATCCTCTGTCGCTTCGCGTCCCTGTAAACGTTCTTGCGCATAAGCGCGGGTCAATTGATAACTCTTTTCCGCAGTGCCAAGCCCCTGCAACCCTACAAACAAGCGCTCAGAATTCATCATCGTAAACATTGAAGCCAAACCACGATTCGGCTCCCCGACTAAATATCCGGTTGCCCCTTCAAATTGCATCACACAGGTGGAGGAGCCATGAATACCCATCTTATTCTCAATGCCTGCACAGTAAACCCGATTTTGCTCCCCCAAATCACCATTTTCTTTCACTAACATTTTTGGCACCAAGAACAGTGAAATGCCTTTGCTGCCTGCCGGCGCATCCGGCAAGCGCGCAAGTACGGAATGCACAATATTTTCCGTCAGATCATGCTCGCCGCCGGAAATAAAAATCTTCGTCCCGGTAAGCTTGTAACTGCCATCTGCCTGCGGTTCCGCCTTAGTGGACAAGAGTCCTAGATCGCTACCGGCCTGTGGTTCGGTGAGACACATCGTGCCCGTCCAGCGGCCTGCAGCCATAGGCGGTAAGAATCTTTCTTTGAGTTCCGGGGTAGTGTATTGATAGAGCGCTTCCACCGCGCCCTCAGTCAAACAGGGGTAAAGTGAAAAGGCCATGGAGCCCGATACCAACATCTCTTTCACCGCGGTGGCGATCACTTGTGGCATATCTTGACCACCCACCTCTGCGGGCAAAGGTAAGCCGATCCATCCTCCGGCAGCATAATCTTGATAGGCTTGCTTTAAACCTGGCGGCGTGCTCACCTGTCGACTTTGGGCATCGTACTGACAACCCACTTGATCTGCCTCTGCATCGATGGGTGCGACAGAGTTTTCAATCAACTTCCCCGCTTCTTCCAACACGCTCTGTAATGTTGCCCGATCAAAAGCAGCGAACTTCTCGCTCTTCAGTAGCGGTTCGATATCAAGAACCTCATCCAGAATGAAATTGAATTCTTCTAACGGTGCTTTGTATGCAGCAGGCATCGGTACTCCTTTACAAACGATTACGCACCAAACACTATGCGAATTGATCCTATGATGCTCTAAAGCTTTGTATGGTCGAAGTAAACGAACACACCTTCCCGATATATCTAAGAGGCATTCTTATCCGTTGACCAGACTTCATCTAACGCAGAATAACGTCGCGACCGCATCACTTCCTTAAGCGTATTTTTTAGCCCTTAGCTGTTGCAGTTTTAACGCCACTACTTCTCCATCTTGCCGCATCACATGACAACTGTCGACAATGTGTTCCTGCCAGTGTTGTTCATTTAGGCCACCTTCCTGACCTTTGGCCGCAAAAGATGCCTGCAAGATTGCTGGCGCCATCTGTGTCACTAACGTATTCACGTGCATACAACCTTTGATACCGCCAGTACGCTCAAAGAGCGCGCGACGGAAACCTCTCTGAATGGAAAGACCGATCAATTGCTCACTTTGCGCCTCAATGGCACTACATTGGTCGCCGGGTGTGTCTAACATCTCGATTTGAGCGTGATCGATACGCAGCTGCTCATCCAATACCAGAGTCACTCGCATGGTATGGAGATCGCCTCCCGCTGGGATCTGTTTTCCGCCATAGGTTTGCAGTGGCAGACCTCTATCGTCGTCCAATGTACCGATGGCTTTTATTTTATTATCTTCCAGAGCAAAGCACTCTATTTCAATATTTCGACTATGTAATAACTTCATGCTGCGTTTAGTTTCTCAATCTTTTTCCCGTTTTCAACATATGTTCGATTCGGTCTTGGGTAGTGGATTGTTTCAGGTGTTTTAAAAAATAATATCGTTCCAGCCTATCAAATTCTGCCTCCGAAACGTGACCTTGTCTTTCATCGGCTGACACAACTTTTGCTATGGAGAGCGCGATGGATAAATCCACTTCTGTTAACTTTCCCTGTTGGTGAAGCTGTTCCGCATGCTGTGACAGATGCTTAAACCGGGCCACGCCATCGAGTTTAACCTCTTGTGGCGGTTCTGGTTTAAACTCATCGGCAAGCTTGATGGCATATTGTTTAGCGCTGACTAATACCCGCTGCGGATGCATCTGTATGGGATCGTACGGTTTCAGATAGCCAAAATTTTTCGCTTGCTGCGCAGATCCTGACACCCGAGCAAACAACAGATTTTCAAAAACCGTCAGTGGTACCTCACTAAGATTTCCCCAATTCATGCACAGCGTCTTGAGCCCGCCTCCAGCAGGGATTAACCCCACACCAATTTCCACCAATCCGGCATTCAACTCTGCATGGGCGAGGGCGGCATCACACTGCATGAGTAACTCACAGCCGCCGCCCAACGCTAATCCTCTAGCTGCGGCCACCACCGGAAAAGAGGCCCCTCTTAAGCGAGTCAGTACCAATTGCAGCTGCGCCAAGAACTCATCTACCTCCGACCAAAGATTGCGATGAGCACGCGCTAAAAAGAAGTTGAGATCTGCCCCCACAGAAAAATGTGGGCCATCGCTGCCAATGACCAATGCCTGTAGATGAGTAGGTACCTGATCGATTACTTGCTCGATAAAGCCCACTAATGCAGGATCGAGCACATTCAACTTAGTGGTGAATTCAAGGCAACCCACTCCATCGCCGAGATCCCAAAGGGCGCCTGACTCCGATTGCAACACCGCTGCACCTGTTGCCTTACAATCCGCTAACTGAATTTGCTGTTTTGCTCGCGGGATGGGGTGGTACTTGCCGTCAAATCCCAACATTTCTTGAGACTCAGGACCCTGGCGATAGCAGGATTCATGGCCCGCCTCCAACATTTGCCGCAGGCGCTCAGGAATCGGTCTTTCCTGTTGTTCTAAATGGGCGGCAAAGCGCGCTACGCCAATTTTATCTAACAACTCAAATGGTCCCCAACGCCAGTTATAGCCTAGACGCATCGCCGTATCGATGTCCGCTGCCGAATGAGCAATTTGATCGGCGATTTCCAGAGTGTAAACAATTAATCCAGAGAGAAAATCCCACACAAATCGGCCACGCACACCAGGATCGTCCAACAATTGATTGAACCCCATACTCTTGGCAAGTGCGAGAGCTTCTGCATCCGTTGGCCGATAATCCCCGCTTTGTGTGACGGTTTCACTCACCTTTTTGTCTTCGGTGCGAATGATGCGGTAAAAGCCGCCTGGCCCCTTACGACCAATGGCGCCTTTGCGCAGCATTATCTCTATTAAATCCGGCATGCCCAATACCGGCTGTGCATAGTCATCTTTTTCCAGTTGGCTGCGAAAATTTCGAGCGATAAGCGCAATGGTGTCTAAACCGATTAAATCCGCAAGTCCAAATACTCCAGTTTTTGGCATGCCAAGTGGCTGGCCTGTTATCGCATCCGCCTCTTCAATTTTAATATCATATTTAAGTGCTAGCTGTATTCCATTGAGAATTAAAAATATTCCAAGCCTATTTGCGATAAATCCTGGCGTATCCTCGGCAACTACCACTGTCTTCCCAAGTCGTTGTTCACAACACTCAATCAGTCTCTGCGTCGTTTCAGCTTCAGTGCCAGGACCATTCACAAACTCCAATAACTGCATATAACGAGGAGGATTAAAAAAATGTGTGAGAGCGAATCGCCTTTTAAAATCTGTGCTGCAATTCGCGGTTAATTCGGACAGTAATATCCCGGAGGTATTACAACTGATTAAGCAGTGACTAGGTAAGTGGTCCTGAAGCTGGGCGTAGAGCTTTCTCTTTGCCTCTAGATCTTCCACAATCGCCTCTATCACCCAATCACACTGCGCGAGTTTTTCCCACTCGCCCACAACAGCCGTCTCGATTAGTTCAATAGATGCAGGATCCATGAGCGCCGCTGGTTTACGGGAAAGCAGTCCTTCCAGTGCTCGATCTAAAGTCTGCTGTTGCAGCTCATATAGCACTACCGGGATCCCAGCATTGGCAAATTGCGCCGCAATGCCAGAACCCATCACCCCCGCACCAATCACAGCCACCTGACTAATCGGTTGCATACAATTCCTAACTGATTGAATAAATTATATTAATTGGCTCGATAAAGCCCGCTCAAGATATTTTATCTTAGCAATATGCCAAGTTGATTGAACTATCGATTTTTGAAAACGATTTCACGAACTTCGTAAACGTGTGGGAGAATAAAAAAAGAGACCGCTGGACCCCCAACAGTGGCTGATTATTTCACAGCCCTCTGATGGGAGCAACCTGGGCGGTCTTAGCTCCATTCAATTAGCTTTTTTATTTTATTATTTAGTTGCTTATGGTTTTTTTATCAACTTTTTTACTAATTGAACTGATTCAATGAAACAGTGTCGCCCTGAGTAGATTCTTGGCTCACCACAGGTGCGATATTCAGCTGCATGGGTGCGCCACCAATGCCTCGACAGAAGGTGTAATAGAGAGCACGGATCCCTTTCAAGGTAGAATCCTGAGGTTGTTCACGCATTTGCAGAAAACTGCCTTCGATCATCATCGACATGGCCCTGGCCAAAGAGGCTGCTTCTTCATTAAAAGAAAAAATACCCTGAGCCCGACCGGTCTCTAAAGTTTCCACCATGAATCGTTCATATTCCTCATTACCGCGCGCTTTAAATTCCCGGTAGAAATCTGGGTTAATGCGACCCACATCAAGAATATAGCCGGTGACACTATCTAACAGATTATTGTCCTGAAGGATGGCGATTATGCCTTCGAAAAAGAGACGAATACGTACCTCAGGACGCTTCTCCTCTTCCATCGGTAGAAAAACATGTTTACGAACGAATTTACGTAGGCGCTTTAAACACTCAAAATAGAGCGCATCTTTGCTGGCGAAGTGCCAGTAGAGTGCCCCCTTGGTTAAATTGGTTGCTTTGGCTATTTGATCTACGGATACACCTTCGTAGCCAAATTTTCCAAATAGTTTAAAGGCTGCCTCAACAATAGATTCCCGGGTTTCAGCGCTGTTTGTCGCTGGTTTGCGAGCCATAATGGATACTCCCACGCAAGGACCAGCTTTTGGCCGGCTGGTCGATATTTAAATTCATGGTTAAGTGGTGAGTTTTCGATTTATTTATATATTTTTTCTTATTTTAACCGCTACTTACGTTAATTTCGGTTGAAACTGAACGGTCTATAAGAGTTATCGACCGGTAATTTTTTTTCTGGAGAAAATAATTAAATGAGTACGCTACCCAGATTAGTTCCGAGATTTAAAAATTGCCATGGAGTAAAAATACGCTTCGCTCACTGGCAACCGGAAGGCCGGTCTCGTGGCCGGGTACTTCTATTACAAGGACGGGCAGAATTTCTGGAAAAATACTTAGAGACCGTGGGGGATCTACTCGAACGGGACTTCGAAGTGATGAGTTTCGACTGGCGCGGACAAGGCGGCTCCGGTCGACTACTCAAGGATCCCTATAAGGGCCATGTGCCAACTTACAATGACTATCTTAGGGATATCTACTCGCTCTGTGGTACTTGGCTGAATGAATCTGAAAACCCTTGCTATTTGCTTGCACACTCCATGGGAGGCCATATCGCACTACGGTTACTAGCGAATCAAACCCACTGGTTCAGAGCAGCCATGCTCTGCTGCCCAATGGTACATGTGATCACTAAACCCTATAGTCAACCACAAGCAGCGCTGATTGCCCGTGGTGCCTGTTACATAGGTTTTAGCGAGAAATATGCGCCACAACAGAAGCAATACCGTTTTAGTAACATGGAGTTTGAGAACAATTTTCTGACCAGCGAAGAGGCTCGCTTTCATCGCAATCGACACTACCTACGCGACCAACCCAGTCTGGAGATCGGCGGCGTTACTTTCGGCTGGCTAAACGCCAGTTTTCGATCCATTCATCAAACCCAAAAAAGCGGCTATGCAGAGCGAATCTCCACGCCCATACTCATCTGCGAAAGCGATCAAGATATGGTGGTGGATAATCGCGCCATTCGCAGAATGGTGGCTCGCCTTCCCCACGCCAAGTTACGTCAACTCTCCCCTGCTCGCCATGAACTCTTGCAAGAAAAAGATGCGATCCGTGCTCAACTTTGGCAGTACTTCGACGAGTTGGTGACCGCCACCTAAGTATCCACCAGCCTGAACAGCTGTTCGTTGAGCAATACCTCCTAGATCTGTACCATCGTGGGTCAGACTTAAGACCCATTCCATTGAGGCACAGATCTTAAGATTAAAAAGGGGGCGTGATGGCGGGCAACTGTACTTTTATTCATGGTTTAGAAAAAAACGCAAAGCTGATTCCGAATGCAGTGGCCATCAGCCAAGGTAACCGTTATCTCACTTACAAAGATCTAGATCAACGGGCCAATCAACTGGGCAAGGCGCTGCTAAGATTAGGTGTTGGCCGAGGTGAGAGAGTATCTATTGCGTTGACCAATAGTTTCGAATTTTTGGAATCCACCTTTGGCGCCTGGAAATTAGCAGCCATCACCATTCCGCTCAACTACCGATTCATGGATGAAGAGTTAATCCATGTATTGGACAATTCCGATAGCGTCGGCGTGATTCTTAACGCAGAATATTTAGAGATATTTCAACGCATCTGGCCACGACTACCCAACATTCGTTTTTTACTGGTGGTAGGTGAGTGTGAACCAGACCCGCAAAATAATATTTATCAGTACGACACTTTGTTAAAGCAATTCTCCGGTAACAAACCTAAGCTTGCTTGGAAAGAACAGGGAAATGAGGATACCGGCTACAATATTTATACTGGCGGCACGACCGGTATGCCTAAAGGCATTTCTTATACCGAAAAAGGATTCACCAAAACCGTGGTGGAAGCCTTAGGCAGTAATGCGCCTGATTTGCTTCAACGGGTGGCAGATGCACCCGACCACCTCCTGAGATTGCTACCAGGTGGCCGCATCATTAGTTCTCGTTTGGGGCGCGCCTTCTTACGCCTTCCCCTTTGGGGCAAGCTAGGAGCAAAAGGCGCAAAATACGCACCGGCCTCTTACAATCGATTTCTTGCAAAAATGTTAGCCGGAGACGTACGAGTCCTGTTGGTGAGTCCCTTGATGCATGCCTGGGCCTGGGCAATCAGTGCTAACTTGATCAAATTGGGCGGAACCGTCTTCCTGTTAAACAGTGACCACTACGATGTTGAAGAAGCATTAGGATTGATCTCTAAAAATAAGATTCGTGCCATAGCGGCCATTGGTGATTCCACCTTAAAACCCATACTTGCAGAGTTGGACACTCAACCGGACAAATATAGTTTGGACACTCTCAATGTCATTATCGCCAGCGGCATGCCTACTTCTCCAGAAGTCAAAGAGGGTTTGCTAAAACGCCATCTGAATCACACCATTTTACTCGATGTGCTTATCTCCTCAGAGATCACCCATGGTGCGGCCACCATCTATACGTCAGCAGATACCAATTTCAATAAGGCGGTATTTAAGGTCACTGAACGCATTCAAGTTTTAAATAGTGACACCGGAGAACCTGTCTCTGTCGGTGAGGTGGGCGAAGTGGCGCGTCAAACCGATGTGGTGCCCCAGGGCTACTACAAAGATCCGGAAAAAACTAAAAAATTGATCCGTGAATTTAATGGTAAAACTTGGCTGATGAGTGGCGATTTAGCCGAATTGCGCGAGGACGGCAGTTTTAGTTTTGTGGGTAGAGGCTCCGAATGTATCAATACTGGAGGAGAAAAAGTCTATCCCGAGGAGGTGGAAAATCTCATTAGGCAGATGGATGCGGTTGAAATTGTCGGCATCACCGCCACTCCCGATGAAAAATTTGGTGAAGCGGTCACTGCCGTGATCCAACTCAAAGCCGGGAGCCGATTAACCGAGCAGCAGGTGATTGAGTTCACCAAAGGAAAAATATCCGGTTATAAATGTCCTCGTCGAATTTTATTTGTGAAGGAATTTCCCACCACGCTAATAGGCAAACCCCATTACAAAGCATTACGTGAACTAGCCAAACAAAGTGATGAAGCCCTTAAATCATCTGGTGTGTTGTCCCTCGCCTCCTAATAGGATGTGATAAACGATCGATGACAGGCTACAGTGCAAATCAAAAATTAGACACCAGTGGATTAAACTGTCCCATGCCTATTCTAAAAGCGAAAAAAGCCATTACCAGCATGCAGAGCGGTGAAATTTTGGAGGTGATCGCCACTGATCCAGGCGCGGTCAGAGATTTTGCGGCCTTTGCCCGTCAGACAGGACACCAATTGTTGGAGTCGAAGGAAGAGATGAAGAAGTTCTATTTCGTGCTTAAAAAGAAATAATCGTGTTCCGACGACACCGCTATTGTATTGTATTACTCTGATGATAGAGATGGCTCAATTCGTAGGCCGCCACACTCTCTTCCGCATCCTCTTCACCCTTCTCTTCAGGACAGGAGATATCCCACACATGACCCTGGGGTTGGTAGCCCGCCACCGCCTGAGTCAATACATTTAAGATCTGATCTGGGCTAAAATCGTGACAGGACCAGTCAAGAATGTCGAGATAGTCCTTCACCGTTTGCCAGTCTAATTCGTCTTCTTCCGCGCGCATGATTCGGCTATGTACCGTACCTGAGACATTTTCGCCAATCAGCAGCTCTTCATAAAGCTTTTCTCCTGGACGAAGACCGGTGTAAACAATTTCTATATCTCCATCGGGGTGTTTTTCATCTAGAACATTGAGCCCATTCAAACGGATCAGGCGCTTCGCCAGATCCACAATTTTAATGGGCTGCCCCATATCCAATACAAACACCTCTCCACCTTCGGCCATAGAGCCGGCTTGGATGACTAATTCAGCGGCCTCACGAATGGTCATAAAGTATCTGGTGATCTCGGGATGAGTGACGGTGATTGGGCCTCCCTGCCTGATCTGATCCTGAAACAAGGGTACCACCGAGCCGGATGAGCCAAGTACATTGCCAAAACGCACCATGGCAAATGTCGTGCTGCACTCCTGCTTTGCCATACCTTGCAAAATGAGCTCTGCAAATCGTTTGGTCGCCCCCATCACGTTTGTAGTACGCACTGCTTTGTCAGTCGAGATTAAAATAAACGTTTCTACACCCGCAGTCTGTGCGGCCAGAGCGGTAAAATAGGTGCCAAAAATATTATTGCGAACGCCTTCAATGGGATTGCGCTCCACCAAAGGCACGTGTTTGCAAGCGGCGGCATGATAAATCGTGTGCACCCCATAATTCTTGCACACCACCTCGATGCGCCGACGATGTTCTATTGAGCCCAGTATCGGTATCACCTTAGGTTTCTGTTCTAACTTTTGGCTGCGAATAAGAAGCTCTTTTTCTATTTCATAAAGCGCATATTCGGATTTTTCGAAGAGAATGAGACTTGATGGCTTTTGCAATAGGATCTGCCGACACAATTCCGCTCCGATGGATCCTCCAGCGCCAGTGACCATGACCACTTTTCCGGTGATACAGCCTTGCATCAGCTCTGGTATAGGTTCAACGGAATCCCGACCTAATAGATCTTCAATATCCAACTCGCGTACATCGGTGATCTGACGTTTGCCGCTCATGAGATCGGTCAAGCTGGGTACGGTTTTCACTTCAATCGGTAAATACTCCAGCTCTTTAATGATGTCCTGACGGCGCTGGTAGGTCACCGACGGCAAGGCTAAAAGAATTAAATCTGCTTCAGTTTGCTCCACCAGTCTTGCTAAATCTGCCGGTGATCTGACCACTAAATCCTGTACGATATGGCCGTGCAGTTTTTCTGAGTCGTCTACGAAAGCGACCGGCCGATAAAGACGACTGGTCTGCAAAGATGTGGCGAGCTGCATGCCTGCATGGCCGGCACCATACACAATAATCCGACGACAATCCTCTGAAGCTCCCATGAAAGCCAAATACCAATTTTTAAGATAAAGCCGACTTAAGGTCATATAAAGTACGGCCAGCAACCAGTATATAAAATAGGTGGAACCAGGAATCGCCTCCCCTATCAGAAAGAACCCCGCTAGGGCGATAGCTACGGTCGCCAGGGTCACTGCATTAACGGCGGTTTGTATGATTCGGGTACCAATATAGCGCACCACTGCACGATAGAGCCCTACTCGAACGAAAATCGGTATAGATATTGACGGAGCCAGCAGACAAAGCCAAACTCCCTGCCCCATTGTCACTGGAGAAAACTCGTTCAAACTCAGGTTAAGGGCCAGCCAAGAGAGGCATACTAGGGCGAGTATATCCAACAGCAACATCAATAATTGACGCCCACCTCTTGGTAGATTAGCTAAGTGTTGAACGGAAGTGGGCAATTGGTAACGGGCTGAGGGAGTTTTCATCCGGCTCCTAAGCACTGACGGGTACAGTGGTTATTTTATGTCATCTGTTAGTAATATGCACCGCAAATATCAGACCAGTTTCATTGGCGCAAAGCGTTCCACACTATAGTAGACACCAAACAACAAAATCAGGCTAATAAACAAGACCATACTCAATAAATTTGGGTAGAAAAAACCGAGCAGCGCAAACAGAATCAACGGCAGATTGAAGAAAAATAGTGCCAAGCTGATCCGTTGATGGTGCCACCCCACCAATTGCAGTCGCTGATAAGCATGACTGCGGTGAGCCTGATAGATGATCTCTCCGCGCAGTAACCGACGAACTAGAGTGAGCGTCGCGTCAAACCAGAAAAACGCGTACAAAATTATCCAGAGAAAGACGGAGATCTCGTAATGAGTCTGCCCCAGAACAGCTAGGGTGGCGATCATATATCCCAAAAACCCGCTGCCCACATCACCCATAAAGAGTTTGGCAGGTGGCCAATTAAAGCACAGAAATGCGAGAACACAGACGCAGAGCCCCCAACACAACCATGCCCAGAATTCTGCTCCGGAAAAATAGAAAAGAACGCCCCCCACACCAATCACGCAAAGCGCCTCTACACTTGCGATACCGTCCACCCCATCCATAAAATTAAATAGATTGATGGACCATACTAACGCCACCACCGCCAATACCGAGCCTAACAGACCCCACTGGATTGACATATCTGCTAACGTAATACTGCCTAATCCACCAATCACCATCACGGTCATAATTGACACTATTAGATGAGTCAACAATCGTTTTGTAGTCGAAGTCTGACCGCGATCATCTTGCCACCCCACCCATGCAATGGCTGCGCCCCCAACCAGGAGCGCGAACAACTCCTTCCATAAAATATGTTCCATGTACAAAGTGATCGTCATGGTCACTATTGGAATCAGTATCGGAAATACCAACCCTCCACCGCGGATTACAGGTCGATTATGGGAGGATCTGTGATTGGGCAGATCCCACATACCGGCGCGCTGCGCCCAACGTCGATAGAGTTTTAAAAACAATAGGCTGGCGACAAAAAGAGTGAGAAGGGCGGCTACCGGTAACACACTAAAATCGACACATTTATCATGGGTTAAATACTAACCTAGTGGGTGCTAATGGTGGTCGCTATGCCTTTCTTAGAATCACAAGGTGGGTGCCAGTCTAATCTATCTTGAATATGAGAGATGTCTAACTGGAAGTTTTGCATCAAAGGATTCATTTTAGATTCTGTCCGAGTCAGCTTAGCCAACCCCGTTAACATTGACAAAGGCACTGGAAACAACCCTGCATTTCTGCCCATGGCGTGTCGCAACATTTTAATCAGTGCGGCCGTCGATAAGTCCACGCCATCACTGACAAAGAAAGTTTCATTATAGGCTGCTGGATTGTTCACGCAAGTCAATAACCCATCAATCAAATTATCCACAAAAACGAAACTGCGACGATTCTCTACATCAGCGAAGGGCAAGGGAACTGGACTTGCTGCTAGCCTAATCAACTGACGAAAATTGGCCTTAACCCTCGGACCGTAGACTAATGGCGGTCTGATAATAGTGTACTGAAAGCCCAATCGATCGGCGGACTCCCGTAACAGTTGCTCCGCTCGCCACTTAGAAACAGAATAGGAATCGGAGGGATTTGGCAAGATAGATTCTTTAAACGGCATGGCCGAGGATTCTCCCATCACTTTCGCAGTACTCAGATAAACTAATTGTTTTATTGGTGATCCCTGGATGCGTGCCAATAGTTGTTCCATTAATTGAACGTTGCCACATTCTATTTGCTTAGCATCCACTCCTGTTGACCTGATAGGCAGGTGTGCTAAGCCAGCTAAATGAATCAGAGTATCCGACTGTGCGAGGGCCCCAGAAAATTCATCACTATCTAACGCCTCTCCGCTATTTACATAGTCTTGAGGGGATAATGTTTTTGATGACAAATTGCGAACGGCATAACGCGCAGAGATTTTTGAGTCTCGCAAACAAAACTGCCTGAAATTTTCACCGATAAAACCATCGACGCCCGTGATTAATAATCAATTTGAATCAAAGCGGCGCACAATAACACCGATGGGTATCTGTCATGTATCTAAGCAACATTTTTGAGCTTATAATACAAATCTGCATAACGCTCCCCCATTTCACGTCCCGTAAACAAGTCGTTATATCTAAGACATGCCGCACTTCCAAAATCGGAGGCTAAATGTGGTTCCTCTGCCAATCGCAACATTGCATGTCGTAGAGCATCTGCGTCGGCCGGAGGTACGACAAAACCCGTTTCCCCATTCTTATTAATGTAGCTAGTTCCAGTCCCTATATCTGTAGATATGAGCGGCTTACCATACATTGCGCCTTCTACCAAGGTTACCCCAAACGCCTCAGATCGCAAATGCGATGGTAAAACAATGGCTCTACAAAGCTTAATCAGGCCTACTTTATCCTTATCATCTATCTGGCCAAGAAAGGTGACATTATTTAGATTTAGCCTGGCTGCTTGACGTCTTAGATTCTTTTCTTCCGGACCACTACCTACAACGACACAATTTAAATTCGTATTATAAATAGCGTCGAGTAAATACCTTAATCCTTTGTAATAACGCAAGACACCTATAAATAAGAAAAAATCTTCCCCTACTTTACTTCTTAAATCGGATAAACGCTTTTCACCAATGGTTGGATAGCACGCATTGTTAATGCCTATAGGTATCACTTCTACCTTATCTTTATACTGCTTTAGAATAGTACTGGAAGAGACATAATTTTTAGAGGTTGCCACAATACAATCGACATCCATCAAAAATTTATTCATTAATGGACGGTACAGTTTAAGTAGACCTTGTTGCCTAACTATATCTGAATGATATGTCATAATAGTGGGCTTATTTATCGGTCTTTTAAAATGTAACAAATCCGCGAATGGCCACGGATAATGATAGTGAATAATATCTGCCCAATCAGTTAACGAATCATAATTTAGTAACGCGCTGATAGACACCCCACAAGAGGATATCTCGAACGTACGATGAAACCTATATATCTCAGCTTCTCCTGATTTAATTATGTCATTTTTTGATTCACCGGTTAATGTTAATACTCTACTTTCTATTCCATGAGTTTGCGTATTTTCACAGATTTGTCTAATAACCTCTTCTCCTCCTCCCTGTGTTTCGGGAAAGTAGGTACGATAAACATGTAATACTTTCATTACCTAGTCCCAACAATTCCAACGATTTTTAATACTCCCAACATCTGCCTAATCACCCCAAAATACCATCATTTAAATTACCCTAATCGATAAACCAGACACAGTTGCGCGTCCATTCAACTGATTTATTATTAAACTGCAATTCGTGAATACACTTCTGCCGTTTCTTTTGCGCATCTGTACCAACTATACTTTTTAGACCGTTCTATCCCTAAAGTTCGAGCTGAATTTCGCCATATTTCGTTTTCTAACCCTTCCTGAATTAAAGTGGATAATGAATCCACATCTTCCGGTGAGCACATCATAGCAGCCTTGCCTACGACTTCTGGTAAAGATGAACTATTTGCACACACTACCGGCAAACCCGACGCCATCGCTTCTAATACTGGTAATCCAAACCCTTCATAAAAAGAAGGGTATACAAACAATCTTGCATTGCTATATAAAATCTGCAGATCTTTTTCAGCGAGGTAACCAAGATACTTGAGCCATCCTTCTTGCTCAGCTTTTGTTATTCTTTTATGCAGATCTTCGCTTTTCCATCCATGATATCCGCACATCACTATGGGCCAATTAGCTCTCGCTGCCCTTGGTAAATTTTCGTAGGCGCTAATTAAATTCCCGATATTTTTCCTAGGTTCAATAGTCCCGATATATAAACTGTAGCCATTTTCTCTAAGCCCATATCGAATCATAGCTTCATCTGATTCTTGAGTGCTCCACGATATCCCCCCTGCAGTACTAGCCAGGGGAATTGCTTCTACTTTATCTCTATTGACACCGTAATACGCCACAATTTCGCTTTTGGTAAATTCCGAATCGGTGATGATTACATTAGCTTTCTTAACTGCATTCTCGGTTTCTTTTTGTAGTAACGTCGCCCTCGAAGAAGGATGAAATGAAGGAAACTTATTAAATGCTAAGTCATGAATTGTCACCACACTAGGTCCGGAATGTTTAGGAAGATAGAAATTTGGGCTATGTAAAATCGAATCATTGTGTTTGCTAAGAGTTTTAGTTTGTAAGTTAGATAATATCTTTCTGTGTGCAAGCACTAAACCTGGAATTTTGTGAGCATATTGACGGATAGTATTCCTGCTGTCCTCCTGATTTCTTTTTTCCAGTTCATGGGAATCAAGTCCACTCTCATTAAGTATTGTGTATCCTGAGAGTAGTTTTAAGCTCAGATCTTCAGACACATTTGGTAAGTTGTTTACCAACTCAAAGGTATAACGTCCAATACCTGTCAATGGATAACGAATAGGATCAATGGAAAGGATGACTTTCACATTCGGTCCTCAGCATCCAATCTAATGTCTCTTCCAAGTTGATCATACGATAGTTGCCAGTTAAATTTTTCAATTTCGCAACGTCACCAACCAATTTTTTAACTTCGTTTGCCCTGACAAAATTTGGATTAACAGACACCTCCAAACTATGGCCACTCAATTTTTCAACTATGGCTAGAATTTCTCGTAAGGAATATGCACGCCCTGAACAAATATTAATTGTCTCCCCTGATGGGCTGGTTTCTAGCAATCGACGATAAATTTCCGCAACGACACGAACGTCGCTAAAATCTCGCCAAACATCCAAATTACCTAACTCTAAAGTTCTTGCTCGGTTTTTAAAATGATCTACGATTTTCGGTATTATGAATCGTGGACTCTGGCAAACCCCTGTGTAGTTGAACGGCCTAGTAATTACGATAGGTAAATAGTCTGACCATAACCTAGCCATGTGCTCCATCGCCAACTTACTTACCGCGTAATCATTCTCGGGATTGACTATCATTGATTCGGTCAACACACCCTCTGAAGTATTGCCGTACACATTTGCACTACTCGATAAAACAACAGTTTTTGGCGCTTTCTTGCACCTACCTAATGATTCCAATAAATTACGTGTTCCTATAATATTAGTCTCATAAAATTCACCAGGGGAACCATGGCCAACGAAAGAGACAGCTGCCAAATGAATCACTGCATCGGGTTGGACTCCATCCACTATTAATTTTAAATTTTTTTCATCCAATAAATTTGCTTGAAAAATCCGATCGTTTTTTGAATCATTTTTGGAGGCAGTTCCATAAACTAACCAACCATTGTTAGCTAATTCCTGTGAAACATATCTACCGGTAAATCCTTCTATTCCTGTAATGAGAGCGACATTGTTCATTTTGAAATTAAAAAGAAACACCTAATTTATTTCGTTTCAGATCGGCTTCCACCATCATTTTACAAAGTTGTTCTAGTGATGTTTTTGGGGCCCAACCCAATACATCCTTTGCTTTTGTTGGATCGCCTATCAATAGCTCGACTTCTGCTGGACGATAAAATTTAGGATTGACTTTGACAATCTCTTTTCCTGTCTCTACATCTACAGCAATTTCATTCTCTGCCTCTCCCCGCCACTCAATTTCCATATCTAATGCTGCACAAGACAAGCTGACAAAGTCTCTTACCGTTTCTGTTCTATTCGTCGCTAATACGTATGTATCGGGATTATTTGCCTGGAGCATAAGATACATTCCCTCAACATAGTCTTTTGCAAATCCCCAGTCTCGCTTTGCATCCATATTCCCTAACTCTAGGTTATCTAACAAACCCAATCTAATTTTCGCTAATCCATCTGTTATTTTCCTAGTGACAAATTCAAGTCCCCGTAAAGGTGATTCGTGATTAAATAAAATGCCACTCACCCCAAAAATATTATATGATTCTCTGTAGTTCACCGTCATCCAATGTGCATATAGTTTTGCTACTCCATAAGGACTGCGCGGATAAAATGGTGTCGATTCTACTTGTGGGACTTCTTGAACTTTTCCAAACATTTCAGAAGTAGACGCTTGATAGAATCGAATATTCGTGTTCACAACTCTTATCGCCTCTAACAAATTCAACGGTCCAATTCCAGTGATCTGTGTAGTAGTATGGGGCTGATCAAACGAAACTCCTACGAAGCTTTGTGCTGCTAAATTGTATATTTCGTCTGGTTGATACCTGTCTAAAAGACGAATGGACGTACCTAAATCAGTCAAATCGTATTCGACCAAATGAAAATTAGGATGTCCCTCTAAACCCAATTCTTTTATTCGCCAAAAGTTGGTGGAAGCAGTTCTACGATAAGTTCCATAGACGCAATAACCCTTATTCAACAAGAGCTCTGCCAAGTAAGCACCGTCTTGTCCTGTTATACCTGTTATCAAAGCTACTTTTGTCATGCTACATTCTCTGACCTATATTAGATGTACTTTTTCTTGATAATAAACCTTTAATCAACCTATTTGGTCGATTTCCGGTCTTTTCGTAAGAATAAATATCTCTCCACTTTCTAGAATTATTTTCGATTTCAACTAGATTGTCATTTCCTTCAAGTAATTATCTTCCGATTTTTACCAATCTATCCGAAATATTTGCTTGTCCTGTCACCACCAATTTAAATATATCATTAAAGATATCATCGAATATACTGATGGGTACACAGCAACCGGCACACCGATTGATCGGTCTTATTTTACAGTACCAGGCACCAACTGTCCCGCTAACTGGTGTGGATAAAAAATAAGTTTGCTTTTAGCAGTTGGTTCATTGTTTCATCTTGTTACATAAACTCTGAGCTGAATTCTACAATATTTTGTAAGGCATCAATTTTTGTTTTTATAAATTTCTTTTGCTCACGCTTTCAAATACAAAGAGCAATTAAGTGATGAGACGAGTCAATCCTTTTGCATTCTCGTTTATACTTTGCTGCCATGATGCATAGGGATGAGCAAGGTAACTATCGGCGCTCAGTCCTTTAGCGGTCGTGGCCTGCTCGTCACATTCAAAACTATTATCGAAGATGATGGTTTTTACCTTCGAGTGCATCTGCGACAGATGTCTTAGCGCCGCTTTTGTTAATAAATCCGCACCTTTAATCGTCAATCGAATCCCCACTGTATACAGCCTCTTGCGCGCTACTATCCTCAATCAAGTATTTTTTCAGCCATTCCCCAATACCGTTTCACTTTTCCTGTCACCAACCCGGGTCCGCTGTTCAACCACACCTGGTCATTCATCAATATTAACTCCGCTCTTTAACGTGTCTTTGCGATCATAATGACCATACCGCCTACAACAAGGATTGCTGTCAAGACGACGCTACTTCAATCGCTCACCGCTTAGTGCGTTATCAGCATAGATCAGCCTGTATAGAGTTCCATGATGTAACGAACTTTTTGTGCTTGTTTAAATCCTCCACCTGCTGCGGGCTCAACTCTTGCTTAATAAACCTGGCCATCCAGTACCACACCCCATCTGTGATTTTAATTGGCTGAGGGTTTGCTTTTCGTCAGGACTCTATCAGTCGCTGAGCCTGCCTCGGGTGATAGCCTCGCAAACCTTGATAGCATGATGCTCTCGACTCATTGATGACGGGCGTGTTCCCAGTAGACCGGTCTTCACACTCTCTTGGGGGATCTGCATTATTCTAAAATCAATCTGGTGCCGTTCGTTTTCGATCAGCTGGCCATCTTTATCAGAAATTGCACTTACCTATGCGAATGCGTGACGTTCTAATTTGTCTTATGTTTTAAAATACGTTTTATACCAAGCGATAAAAGATTCAACCCCCTCTCCAATTTTGGTATTTGGCTTAAATCCTACACTCGATTTTAAATCTTCCACATCCGCATAAGTCTCCGGCACATCTCCGGGTTGTATAGGCAACATATTCTTTCTTGCTGTTTTAGCCAACGCCTTTTCAATGGCACCAATAAAATCCATTAACTCCACTGGATTATTGTTGCCAATATTGTAGAGTCGATAGGGAGCAGGGCTCGTTCCCGGATCGGGCTTATCGGCCGACCAATTGGGGTTCGGCTCCGCCACCTTGTCGGTAACGCGAACGACTCCTTCCACAATGTCATCGATATAGGTGAAATCCCGGCGCATTTTACCATGATTAAATACATCAATGGGCTCATCATTCAATATCGCCTTGGTGAACAAGAACAAAGCCATATCTGGGCGGCCCCAGGGACCATAGACGGTAAAAAAGCGCAGCCCCGTAGTGGGCAAACCGTAGAGATGACTATAAGTATGGGCCATCAATTCATTGGACTTTTTACTGGCGGCATAGAGGGAAACGGGATGATCCACGTTATCATGCACGGAAAAAGGCATTTGCGTATTGAGGCCGTAAACTGACGATGAGGAGGCATACACCAAGTGTTGCACTTTATTATGTCGACACCCTTCCAAGATATTCATAAAGCCAACAATATTACTGCTGATGTATGCATGGGGGTTTTCCAAAGAGTAGCGCACGCCAGCCTGAGCAGCTAGATTGACTACTTTTTCAAACTGTTCTTGCTTGAACAGCTTCTCCATGCCTGATCTATCTTGCAAATCCATTTTGATGAATCTGAAATTTGGGTGATCTTCGATCTGCGCCAAGCGATCTTTTTTAAGCTGGACATCATAGTAGTCGTTTAAAATATCCAGTCCTACCACCTCATCACCCCGAGCTAACAGGGCCTGACTTAAATGGAAGCCGATAAACCCAGCCGCCCCGGTGACCAATATTTTTGTCATAGGCGCCACACCCTGAACCCAGCTTTCACTAAATCAGTTCGGGAAAAACTCGATTTGATGTCCACAAAGGGTGCGCCCACTTGGCAATGTCCGGCGAGCTGTTCTAATGGATACGCCAATAGCTCCCGATGGGGAACGGCGGCCACTACCGCGTCAATTCGACTGAGGCCGTCCAGTTCCACTAAGGTGACAGCGTACTCGTGCTTCGCCTCTTCGCTGTCCGCCACCGGATCCCATACCAACACTTCGACCCCATACTCTTCCAACTCTCGAATCACATCCACCACTTTGGTATTGCGAATATCTGCGCAATTCTCCTTAAAGGTCAGCCCCATCACCAACACTTGCGCTCCCTTGATGTTACTGCCCGCATCCACCATCTGCTTAATGGTTTCGCTGGCAATGAAACGCCCCATGCCATCGTTGATACGTCGGCCAGCAAGAATGACTTCCGGGTTATAACCAAGTATTTGGGCTTTATGCGTCAGGTAGTAAGGATCGACTCCTATGCAGTGCCCCCCCACTAAGCCGGGACGAAAGGGGAGAAAATTCCACTTGGTACCTGCGGCTTCCAAGACTTCCATGGTATCTATTTGCATCTCATTAAATATGATAGCCAACTCATTCATTAAGGCAATATTTAAATCTCGTTGGGTATTCTCGATAACCTTGGCGGCTTCCGCCACCTTGATGCTGGATGCCCGGTGGACCCCTGCCTCAATTACCTGTTCATATAAACCCGCCACAGCCTGTAACGTTTGTTCATCCTGGCCTGAAACCACCTTGATAATTTTCTCTAAGGTGTGCTCAGTATCGCCTGGATTGATGCGCTCAGGTGAATAGCCTACTTGAAAATCCTGGCCATTCTTCAATCCCGAAATTTTTTCCAACAGAGGCACACAGACCTCCTCGGTGACACCTGGGTAAACTGTGGATTCGAAAATTACTATCGCCCCAGCTTGCATATGCTTGGCGACCGTTTCGCAAGCGCGCTCTACCGGTGTCAAGTCGGGCCGTTTCGCCAAATCGATTGGGGTGGGTACCGCCACCACCAGAAAGTCTGCCTGATTTAAACAACTGGGATCCGCTTCAAAGCTAATTTGACTGGCCTGACTGAATCGATCCGCCTTCATTTCGCCCGCAGGATCGTCGCCCGCCCGGTATGCTGAAACCTTCGTTTCGCTCACATCAAAACCGATTGTGGGCATCACGCGACCAAAGGCGAGTGCCAGTGGCAAACCCACATATCCCAGACCGACAACTGCAACTGTTTTCTCATCATAATTCATATTGGGAGAACCTCGAGGGAAAGAAATTTCGTGGTGGGTCAATAATTGGCTCTTAAATAGCGTTGGTAGCTAAAAATTCGTGTTCACTCCATGATTCACAATAGCCACATTATAACCCAGCTTTTAGCTTATTTTTCGGCGAGTTGTAACAAGACTTGATGTAAGGAGTCTTGCCAACGAGGTCGATTGTAAGCGAACAATGTGTCGAAACGGCTACAGTCCAGTCGCGAGTTAGCGGGCCGAGCTAACGCCGCACCATAGTCATCTGTGGAGATAGGCCTGAGATGCGGAAGGTTTGAGATAATTCCTAACTCCAAGGCCTGACAAAAGATCTCTTCAGCGAAACCATACCAGCTGGTTTCCCCCTGCGCGGTGAAATGAAACAGGCCCGGGTGAAAGGGTTCACCCTGGACAAAACGATTCAACAGCATAAGCAGCATATTTGCTACATCCACAGCAGAAGTAGGCGCACCCACTTGATCATCGATAACCGAAATCTTCTGACCGGATTTTGCCAACTTCAACATGGTTTTGACAAAATTATCACCGGTCGCGCTGTAGATCCAACTGATGCGAATGATCATCGCTTCCACATTGGATTCGATGATCGCTTGCTCTCCTTGTAACTTACTCTGGCCATAAACATTCAGTGGATTGGGTGTATCTTGCTCCACATAGGCTGTAGATTGAGTGCCATCAAAAACATAATCTGTAGAGAGATGAATTAAGGGGATCTGCCGTTCAACACACAATTCGGCCAGGTGCCGAACCCCCAAGCCATTAATAGCAAAAGCCGTATCGGATTGCGATTCTGCCTGATTCACATTGGTATAGGCAGCAGCATTAACAATCAATTGCGGTTCAAATCTGCTGATAGAGGCTCGAATGCTCGATTTTTGGCTGACATCCAGCTCTGGCCTTCCTAGATAGTTGACGCACGCTTGCCCAGTCTCTAGGCCTTTCAGCGCTTGTGCCACTTGACCCTGTCGACCCACACAGAGAACTCGCTTCATACACCTAGAGACTCTTTATATTCTTGAAAACTACCCAAGTCTTGATCTTTATCGGATAGGATAAACTCGATATCCGCCGGCCAATCAATCGCAATATCGGGATCTTGCCAATGGATACCACCTTCATCTTCAACATCGTAGTACTGGGTACATTTATATTGGAAATGAGCTGTGGCGGAAAGAACACAAAACCCGTGGGCAAAACCTGGTGGAAGCCAAATTTGTCGATGGTTTTCCCCGCTTAGCACCAGGCTATACCATTCACCAAAGGTTTCCGAATTTGGCCTGAGATCAACCGCCACATCGAATACCTCCCCCTCAGTCACAAAAACCAACTTACCTTGGGGCTTCTGTTTTTGAAAATGCAATCCACGCAATACCCCACGCTGTGAAAAAGAGTGATTGTCCTGCACGAATGGAGATATGCCCAACTCGCTATACCTAAATTGAGAATAGGTCTCTTGAAAATATCCTCGAGAGTCACCAAACACCTTGGGTTCAATAATAAGCAGATCCTTGATGGGCGTCTCAATTACCTTCACCACTTCGCCTCATTTAATATCTGCAACAGATATTGTCCATAACCGGTGTTGCACAAAGGTTGCGCCAGTGCCTCAAGCTGCGACTGGTTGATATAACCTTTACGAAACGCGATCTCTTCCGGGCATGCCACCTTCAAGCCTTGGCGTTTTTCCAACGTCTCGATGAACTGGCCGGCCTCCAACAACGATTCATGAGTGCCTGTATCCAACCAGGCAGAGCCCCTGCCCAGTCGCTGTACACTAAGGTTACCTTGTTTTAAATAGATGCGATTTAGATCGGTGATCTCCAATTCGCCACGGGCGGATGGCGATAGAGATTTCGCCCAATCCACCACTTGGTTATCGTAAAAATAGAGACCGGTCACCGCAAAATTTGACCTAGGCTTGCTGGGTTTTTCCTCCAGACTCACTGCCTGACCCTGGCGATCGAATTCCACTACACCATAGCGCTCCGGATGATGTACCTGGTAGGCAAACACAACTGCTCCGGCGGTGAGCTTGGCAGCTTCCATCAGGCACTTTTCCAAACCATGGCCATGAAAAATATTATCCCCCAACACTAATGCACACGGCTCATCATTGATAAATGATTCACCGATTAAGAAAGCCTGCGCCAACCCATCAGGCGAAGGTTGAACAGCATACTGAATGCTTATTCCCCACTGCTCTCCGGTACCTAACAAGGATTCGAATCGGGGCGTATCTTGGGGAGTGGAAATCACCAGCACCTCGCGGATCCCAGCCAATAAGAGCAAGCTCAATGGATAATAGATCATAGGCTTATCGTAAACGGGTAGCAGTTGCTTAGAAACCACTCTAGTCACAGGATGAAGACGTGTGCCGGAGCCGCCGGCAAGAATAATTCCTTTCACTCTGATATCCCCAAGCCGATTCGTTGTTGTCGATATACACCGGACTCAATGCGCTGCCACCAATCGCGATTCTCTAAATACCAGCGTACTGTTTGCGTCATACCCGATTCGAAGGATTCCTTTGGTTGCCATTTGAGCTCAGAACCTATTTTTGTCGCATCTATTGCATAGCGCTGATCGTGTCCCGGCCTATCCTGCACAAACTCTATCAACTGTTCGTAGCGTCCCACTTTGCCAGGTGCCTCCTTATCCAAAATGGCGCAAACGGTTTTCACCACCTCTAGATTAGTACGCTCCTCATGACCACCAATATTGTAGGTTTCTCCTACCTTACCTTCTGTTAGCACCTGATACAGTGCTCGCGCATGATCTTCCACGTAAAGCCAATCTCGCACATTAGAGCCATCTCCATACACCGGTAATGCTTCCCCTCGTAGTGCCTTAATGATCATTAACGGTATCAATTTTTCAGGGAATTGAAAGGGACCATAATTGTTGGAACAATTGGTCATGACGGTGGGTAGCCCATAAGTGTGGTGCCAAGCCCGCACCAGATGATCCGAAGCCGCTTTACTGGCTGAATAGGGTGAGTTGGGTGCGTAGGGGGTCTCTTCAGTGAATTTACCTTCAGACCCTAAAGAGCCATATACCTCATCGGTAGAAATATGATGAAAACGAAACTGTGCTGCGCTTCCAGTGTCGAGTTGTTTCCAGTAAGCTCTCGCGACTTCCAGCAGATGATAAGTACCCGTAATATTTGTCTCTATGAATGCTGCAGGCCCATCAATAGAGCGATCAACATGGGATTCAGCCGCCAGGTGCATCAGGGCCTGTGGTTGGAACGTATCGAAACACTGCGACAATACTGAATAGTTCCTGATATCTGCTTTTACAAATTGATATCTTGGGTGTCTCTCTACGCAAGTCAATGAATCCAAATTACCTGCGTAAGTGAGCGCATCTAGATTGAGCACGCTATGATCAGTTTGCTGAATTAAATAGCGCACCACTGCTGAGCCGATAAATCCAGCGCCACCCGTCACTAATATGCGCAAAAACTAGTCCCTCGAATCGCACAAATGATATTTAAAAAGCAAGTTTACCTGAAATAAAAACGGGGAGCATTGCTCCCCGTCTGATCCCTGCGTGTCTGAGACTATTCAGGTGCAAAGGTACATTTAGATTTAGACAACACGACATTGCCTTTTTGTGTTTCAGCGGTAAGAATCGCCTCACCTTCGCCCACAATCCAGAACTTGGTAATAATCTTATCTCCTGGATAAACCTGATCACTAAAACGTGCTTCAAATGATTTGAATCGTTCATGATTGCCACCACACAAACCTTTAATGATGGCTCGACCGGCAAATCCGTAGGTGCACAGGCCATGCAGGAAGGGTCTGTCATAACCGGACATCTTGGCGAAATTGGGATCGATGTGAATTGGGTTAGGATCACCGGATAATCGATAGATGGCACCCTGCTCTGGACGCGTTTCATCTTCGATCACCACGTCTGGATCCCGATCCGGTGGTTCGTTAATGCCAGCGCTGGAAGGTCCGCGTTCCCCGCCAAATCCCCCTTGGCCGCCTAAAAAGATAGTTGCGTTAGTAGTACAAATTGGACCATCTTTATCGACTACGGTACCTTCGCATCCCACCACGGCCGCTTTGCCTTTGTCCCAGATTTCAGATATTCGACCTTTAACTTCTACTTTTGCGTTCGGTGGAAGTGGTCTATGAACGGTAATTGATTGCTCACCATGAAGCAGGGTAGCCAAATTCATTTCAATTTTACCCATCATGCCGCCCATGGCCATCATTCCGGGTATGACTCCGTAGGTGGGAACCACTTTGGGGCCACGACCTTCGTATAAAAATTCCAATTCCTTTTCATCATCTGGTTTACAACCGACACCACATGCATACAGTTGCACATCTTTAGAAGACCATGATGCTGGAATGGGATCAAATTCTAGTCCGACTAAGTCAGGAGAGATCTTTTTTGCCATAGTACTCGCTCTTCATCCGTTTAGTTATCATTGAGAAGCCGCTTAATTATGCTTTCATACGCGACTGGGAAGTCTGCGGAATTATGACTTGAGCATCAGATGGGGTCAAGAAAGCGCGACAAGAAAATTTTCGTCTCTCACTATAAATATAAGTATTGTCTTATATTTATGCATTCAGCGATCACTTCCACCGCTTTATCTTAGGATATGAATTCTTTCTAGCATTATTTATTCAGAATGAACTCTGGCGCTGGTGTCTCGTTAAAACAGATTCAAGCATCGTAATCCGTCAACACCATTGATGAAGTAACTTTATAAAAACTGGTTCTAATCTTAAGACTTTTAGATTATTTTAATGGTTGGCTAATCACATTCTATACTCTTACAGTCAAGCTATCGCCCTACTTGCTTACTGATTTAAAGGCATCACTTGTGGCTCCAGTTCTTCATCGACGTAAGCTGCTCACCGAGCAGGATGCACGAAAGATAGATGTGAGAAATGTGTAGACAATCAATTCAGTATGATTAGGGCAACTTACGCATCCAATCCATCACCGCCTGCGTCATTTCTTGAAATATGAATTGAAAGATCCCATTTCCTTCAATCATAGTGCTGGCTTTCTGATTTTGACCGGAAGTGGCTAACCAAAGCACGTGGGACGCCTCTCGATGAAACTGCTTATGGGTTTCCACCACTTTCCTGCATTCATCCGTATTGCGAACTTCTGGACTCAAGCTATCCAACCATTCACCGAATGGACATTTTTCATAGTCTTTTAGCTGTTCAACATCCCAGTCAGACTGTGAGGTCTCAATGACAGAGCGCAAACGACCTCGCCACACAGTATGTGATCCGATAGCTTTTTTGAGTTCATCACGCATGAGCATTATGGGTACTTCCCAAATCTAGTTTAATCGTACTGTGTTTGACTCCACTCTCGGTAGCGATCTAGGCCGATCTCTACGTTATTCAAAGAACTGTGGGATCTTAGAAGCTTGGGGGCTTACCCCAATGTGTCGAATTAGTTGGAGAAAACTTAAGTCAATTCCCAGAAATAAGTCAAAAACAGAGGTAAAAATCCCATTAAGAATTATAAATGGCTAGAAAAACTAGATAGAAGTAAAAGCCATAGTCGCTACTACGCGGAATTACCCCAGTCATCCCGCGTAGCAGCTAAACCTCATCATGCAGCCCGCATTCTCGTTTCAATCCGAAAAAGCGAGTTTCTTCTTCAGTGATATCCTCTGTCAAGCGCCTGGTGGTGTGTATATCACCGATGGAAACATAACCTTCATCCCATAATGGGTGGTAAGGTAAATCATTTTTTTTCAGATAGTTAAAAACGTCTTTATCATTCCAATCTAGCAGTGGATGAATCTTTAACACCTCTCCATTTTGTGCCTGCTCAACAAATTGACGCTCTTTCCTGCTGTGGGATTGCACACGGCGAATTCCAGAAATCCAACATTTAGCACCTATTTCTTGTAACGCCCGGCGCATTGGTTCAACTTTGTTAATACGGTTATATTTCTCAATGCCCTCCAAACCCTGCTCCCACAATTGTCCATAGAGGGCTTCCTGCCTGGCGGGCGTCAATTCTGGCGTATAGATTTTTAAGTTTAAGTCTAAACGCAAAGTCAACTCTTCAATGAACTGATAAGTTTCAGCAAAAAGATAGCCGGTATCTATTAGAATCACTGGAATATTGGGCAATCTCCGGGTCACGAGATGTAACGAGACGGCGGCCTGAGCACCAAAACTAGAGCTCAATACCAACTGCCCCGGAAATTGATTCACTGCCCAATCCACGCGCTGCTCCGCAGTGCGATTGAGCAAAATACGATTGAGTTCTAGCAGATCCCAATCTTCTATGGCAGTAAGATTTTCAGCAGTACAAACTTGATTCATGTCCCTGATATTCCTAAACGAAAACGTTATCACCGCACACGCTATCGAAATGAGCGGCTACTTTATCAGTGACTTTATATTTCTAAAAGGAATTAATCTGCATATAATTATAACTATAAGGTAATAAAAAACATCTTAAATATTGTAGAAATCACATTTAACTTATTGTTTTTAAGCGTTTACTATATACCATCAGTTGCACTTTCCAGGTTCGAATGATGCCCATAATTGCTTGTTGGATATTGAAAAACCCGTAATCCAAACTCACCGAGAATCGAGATAAGATGATCTATGATATCCGCCTGCAAAGACTCATATTGATCCCAATTTTGGATTTGACTAAAACAGTAAATCTCGATGGGAAGACCTTGGGGCGTAGGTGGTAATTGGCGAACTAACAGTGTTAAATATTGATGAATATCCGGGTGCGATCTGAGATAGGCTTCCGCATAAGCTCGAAAGGTGCCGATGTTTGTCAGCCGACGGCCATTTAGCAGAGTATCCATGCTTTTATCCCGATTGTACTCGTCTATTTCTGCCAATTTCTGCGCAATGTAGTCACCAAGTATTTGCGATTTCCGCCATTTTTCGAGCGTCGCTTCATCAGCAAAACAGATGCTATTTTGATCGATATAGATCGAACGCTTAATACGCCTACCGCCCGACTCAGACATGCCACGCCAGTTCTTGAAAGACTCATTGATTAGTGCTTGCGTAGGAATGGTGCTGATGGTTTTGTCCCAATTCTGCACCTTCACTGTATGCAGCGTAATATCAAGCACATCTCCATCCGCACCCTTTTGCGGCATTTCAATCCAGTCTCCTCTTCTGACCATATCATTGGCGGTGATTTGGATGCTGGCGACTAGACCAAGGATGGTGTCTCGAAATACCAGCAATAGCACGGCGCTCATGGCGCCTAATCCGGTAAGCAAACCCCAGGGCTCTTTATTCAACAGAATGGATAGAATGAAGATCCCACCCACTAGATAAATTGCTAACACCGCGATCTGCGCGTAGCCCCGTACCGGCCTCTCTTTGGAAAAATCGTAATCCTGAATGTATTCCACAGCGGCGTCTATCAACGCATCCAAAATGCGCACGCTGAGCAAGACCATAATCACCAAAGAAAAGCGCCTCACCCACTCATTGGCACCGTTATCCTGGCCTGTAGCAAAGACTAATTCAGCGCTCAAGTAGAGTACGGTGGCTGGGGCAAAACTCGCTAAGCGATCAAATACCCCATATTTTTGCAAGGTATCGTCCCAACGACTCTGAGTGTAGGAAACCAACACACTTACGCCTCGGAGCAGCAGTCTCTTGGCAATAAAGTTGACCAGCCAGGCGACAACAAGAACCGAAAACACCTTAGTTCCGACAATTAGCCAGGGAGTGAGATCAGAACTAAATAACCTGTTAACCCAGTTTAGAAATGATAAATCTGTAAGCTCAGCCGCCATTATTATTCCCTAACCATTTATAATTTAACGATTTTTTTATTTGCTGAGCAAGAGTCCAGCTCAGCATCTAACTAAGTCATCCTGGGTAAACGAAGAATCAACCCATCGATTTAATCCGATAAATGACATTCAGTCATCCTATGCTAGAATCGGAAAACATAAAAATCACGATTTAAGTCCATTCAGGCCAAAGGTAGACAGAATGAAAATTAGCATTTTAGCCACAAAAGAAGTGATGACTTCCTCGCTAACCGGCCCCCTCGATGTCTTCTCATCAGCAGGTAACTTCTGGAACCGCATCAAACAGCAGGAACCTGCTCCCCTATTTGAGGTGGAAATCGTTGCAGAGTCAGCCGCCCCAATACAGTGTTTCAATTGGGTCACCATTCAACCTCACCGAACAATCGATAACGTGACTCAAACGGATTTAGTCTATATTCCCTCTTTAGGGTTACCTCTAAACGGATTAAAACCTCAATCCCCTGCTCTCCTCAACTGGTTACACCAGATGTATCAACAGGGTGCCACTTTAGCTGGATCCTGCACTGGAGTCTTTATGTTAGCCGAAGCGGGTTTGCTGGAAAACAAAGAAGCCATCACCCACTGGGCGTATCAGGACGCATTTCAATCCCGTTATCCTCTCACGCTCTTAGAACAAGAAAAAGTGGTCATCGAACAAGATCGAATAATCTGCTCCGCTGGCGGTACCTCCTGGCATGACTTAGTGCTCTACATTATTGAAAAATTCCATGGCAAAGAGGTGGCGCTGCAATGCGCCAAGACTTTCATGTTGCAGTGGCATCAGGACGGTCAATTACCCTTCTCCGCTTTCCAGTTACAAAAAGACCACGGCGATGCGGCAATTCTTGTGGCACAAAACTGGATTGAAAAACACTTTATCGAATCCGATCTCATCACCCGCTGCGCCGAACAGATTGACATGCCACTGAGAACCTTTAAGCGACGCTTTAAAAATGCCACAGGTTATAGCCCCATTAACTATATTCAATATACTCGTATAGAGCAGGCCAAGCGCGCTTTAGAAATGGGAAATCAGACAATCGAGGAGATTAGCTTTTCGGTGGGATATGACGATAGCAGCTTTTTTCGCCGACTGTTCAAACGACACACCGGTCTGACGCCTAATGATTATCGCCGCCGCTTTTTGCACATCACCCCTAAATCTGAGGAGGAACTTCCGCGCGCAGTCTCTTAAAGTCGGGAATAATAGCGCCAAGCGGCATCGAGTCGTTTACCCCGTGCAGGTATCGCGCCTTGTAACAGCTGCTGTTGGGCATGAAGAATGTGTTGTTGCGATGTGTCATCACTTGGCCAATGGGGTTCAATCTCCCTCATCAGGTGAGCAAACTGCCGTTCCAACCCTGAAAAAGCAATATGAACACTGGCATGAGTCAAATCACTGACTATCAACATACGCATTGTGGCAATTAAACTCAATATCTCCGCCTTGATCTCGGATGGCCATTGACAGCAAATCGCACTGCGAAACAGATTTCCGGCAAAGGCGGCTAATATGTGCAGATCTTCTGAGGTGCGAAATGGCTTAATGTACTTGGTATAGGCATCACCCGGCAGAATATCAGACTCATTCAACGCCAGGTTTGTGAACGAAGCACGCCCATGTCCCACTAGCTTCATCATAGGCAGATCAATGGGCAGTTTGAATGGCGACATGGTCAAGTCTTCGTTGGGCTGTTTTATCTGCACTAGCTTCAATTGATTTCTACCGTCTTCGCCTTTACCCACGGTAGCCGCAACCAACAACACATCTGCATGTTCGCCACCCGTGACAAACGTCTTTTCACCGGTTACTTGCCACTTGGCCGCCTCTCCTTCAGCATCCTCCGTACAGGTTAACTGAGTCGTTATTTTACTCGGATGGCCTCCGTGCTGTTCAGTGACACAGAAAGCATAAAAGTTATCGAAACAGAGATCTGGAATTAATCGGTGCAAGGCGGTCTGATAACCTATCGCAAAAACGTATGCGGCTGAGGTGGCTTGAAAACCGCCAATAACCGCAAAATCCGCGGTGTCTGCCCAAACAAACTGAGTATCATGAAACATCTGCTTAGAGAGTTTCCGCCACTGCTGAAAAGTCAATTCAGGTGATCGCTGACTCAATTGTTGCTGCACATCGGTCTTGGCATCCTGGTGTAATAACCAATGCAAAACTTTTAATTGTTCATTCGACACGGCTCTGCCTCCATCACGTCCTTCTTCTTCAGTTTGAGTTCAGGGTGAACCGGAGCAGGAGTCAGAAGTTGCATCAGCGCAGCCGATAGGCCGATGACGCTGAATAGATAGAAGATAGGCAAATAGCTATCAAAATTGTCTGCACTCAAGCCTGCCGCGATCGGTCCGATGGCACCCAGTGCAGTGACCACAATGCCTCTCACGGAAAACAGCGCGCCATAATGCGTGCTACCGAAATAATTGGCCAATAACGCCATACTCGCGACCAAACTCATTCCATAGCCTAATCCGAAAACCACTGCATACAGAAACACAAAAAAAGTATTGCTAGCATGCCCCAATAACAACATGCCTACTGTGACCAAAAGAATACCGAGGGATAATAAATATTTTGGCTCTAAGCGATCACCATAATAGCCAGACAACAACCGCCCTATCGTGCTCACTAAACCCGTCACACCGAGTGCCTGAGAAGCAGTCACCGGATCGATGCCAATATCCTGTAGATGCAGCATGGATTGACTGTTCACGATAGTCACCCCGAGAGTGGCTGTGGCGCCGGTGAATACCACAATCCAAAATCCCCAAGATTTCAACGCCAAGTTAGTTTCCCAATCTTTTTCTGTTCTAAATACGGCATTGGGTTTTTTATTCTCACTGCTTTTTACTCGACTCTGATTAAACTCATGACCATCTACGACTTCACCCACCACCTCTGGACGATCGCGCACTATCCATATAGCCATCAGAGAAGAAGCCACGGCAGCGACACCTATCAACGACGCAGCATATCGCCATTCACCTGTGACCTCAGTCAAGGTGGCAAACAAGGGTGCCCAAACAAAACCGCCTAGCCCACCTGAGGCCAGAAAAATCCCCATTGCAAAGGATCGGCGATGGTAAAACCAATTGGTCACAACCTGAGAGCACGGCAGAATCGTCTGCATCGCCATGCCCGTGCCCAATAGAAAGCCCACACCTAAATAGAGTTGCCATAGCTGTTCCATGTTATAGGCAACCACAGAAGCACTACTGGTGACCACACCACCCAAAGCAATAGTCCAACGAATACCGATTTGCCGCATCAACAGTGCCACCAAAGGTCCCATCACGCCAAGCGCTATGGTGGCCAAAGCGAAAGCACCACCAGCCTGAGTACGGCTCCAGTTGAATTCAGCCAATATAGGCGGTAACAGCACGGCAAAACCTGAAAAAGCGGTGCCAATGGATAGAAAATAGATCACACAAAGTGCAGCTAGTAGTTTCCAACCATAAAATATATTCTTATTTTTTAACAATTATGTTCTCGACACTTGTAAATAAATGGAGCCAGACTGGAATAAAATCGGCTGTGCAGTATAGCATCGCAGTAGTGCTCCGTCCGCAGCCAACCTTTTGACGTGCGACCAATAATTTTCAACATAACCAGTCAGACAAGGGATCCGTGCCAGCTTAACGTTGAAAACACAAGGCAATGTTGTCGAAATATTGGTCGCTGTGCAGTCCTTTAATCGCCGCACGGTATCATTTAAAACTAGCTGGTGACTCATCACCGGTTGACTATGATGGCTTGCCATCACTACCAGCAAAGATTCAAACTAAAACGTGTTACCCATAGTCATGCCCTATCAAGTAACAGGGACATGATGCAGGAACTACCCATTTCCACCACTCAGTCCACGCTGTGAATGTCGTTTATGCTGCCACAACCTTAGGCGTAGAACTCGCGGCTAATGCCGCTCGCACCGGCACTGCCAAGTGTCTAGCGCCGATCGGTGCGCAAAGCATTTCAGGACACCTCCATTTTTGCGATCTCGATAACCATTTTATATTCGTGGATCTCTGTACCGCTGTCGTCGTGAAGACCGTCACTGGCAGCTTCCTGGTTAAAAACGAGACTGAATGGCACCGGCCGAATAATGCATTACAATAAGCATCCCTTAAATTCAGTCCAATCGAGTCCATGTCCACAAACAAAGTAGGATTTATCAGTCTAGGTTGTCCCAAGGCCTTAGTAGATTCAGAGCGCATCCTCACTCAATTGCAAGCGGATGGTTACCAAATCGTGCCCGACTACCACTCCGCCCAAGCGGTGATCGTGAATACCTGCGGTTTTATTGACGACGCGAAGGCGGAGTCGATTGAAACCATTGGCGAAGCCTTAGAAGAGAATGGCCAGGTCATCGTCACTGGCTGCCTGGGTAGTGACGAGGCTCAGATCCGTCAACATCACCCGAATGTATTGCATGTTTCCGGTCCGCAAGCTTACGAAGAGGTCGTCTCTGCGGTACATCGGCAAGTTCCCCCGCCGACGAAGAATCCATTTATCGATCTCGTTCCTAAAACAGGAGTGAAACTGACACCGCGACACTATGCCTACTTAAAAATTGCAGAAGGCTGTAATCATCAGTGCCGTTTCTGCATCATCCCTTCCATGCGCGGAAAATTAGTGAGTCGCCCCATCGGTGAAGTGATGCAGGAAGCAGAATCTCTAGTAGAAGCTGGGGTCAAAGAGTTGTTGGTGATCGCTCAAGATACCAGCGCTTATGGTGTGGATCTCAAATATCGTACGGATTTCTGGAATGGCCGCCCCTTAAAAACTCGTCTGTTTGAACTCTGCGACGCACTGGGTTCTTTAGGTGAATGGGTACGTCTACACTATATTTACCCCTATCCCCATGTGGATGAGGTGATCCCACTGATGGCGGAAAAAAAGATCCTACCCTACTTGGATATTCCCCTACAGCACGGTAGTCCAACAGTCTTAAAACGTATGCGTCGCCCGGCGTTTACGGAGAACACCTTAAAGCGCATCGCTACTTGGCGCGCCATCTGCCCCGATATCACTCTACGCAGCACCTTCATTGTGGGCTTTCCTGGCGAGACCGATGCTGAATTTGAACAGCTGTTACAGTTCATTGAAGAGGCACAGCTCGATCGAGTTGGCTGTTTTACCTACTCGGCCGTAGAGGGCGCTGCAGCTAACGCGCTCCCTGGCGCGATTCCGGATGAGATAAAACAACAGCGATACGATCTATTTATGAGTGTGCAGCAAAGAATCAGTGAACAAAAACTGGAAAAGAAAATTGGCCAAAACATAGAGATCATCATTGACGAGATCGAATCGAATTGTGTGATCGCCCGCAGCACTGGTGATGCGCCTGAAATAGATGGCCAAGTATTCTTAGAGTACAGTAGCGATCTCCGAGTGGGAGAAAAAGTCTGGGCGCGAGTGGTTCGCTCAGATGCCTATGATATGTGGGCCGAACCAATCGAAAAAGAATAATACATGAGTACGTTGTCAGCCTTTGATCCCGCATGACGCAATGTTACAACGCTAGCTAACGTTGCACTCGATATGAAGTAACTAGCTTATTGACACTACTAGACTGAAGCGTTTGAAAATTTATGCGCCCGGGTTTCATCAATCAATTGCTTGAGCCATTTCATATAAGGCGTACCACCGGTACCACGAGGATCACTGACTTTGTCATCAATATATTGCGTTGCCCAACCGTAATGTATTTCGCGAAACTTCGCCATCGACTCCAGAACCGCATCGAACAGTTCCGGCGTGGCCATCTGTTTCACCGCAGGCATCTGCTCTGCCATTTGGATGAATCCACGATGGGAATGTGGCATATAGCGGCGCATATCATGTAGAAAATTAGTGAGCGCCGTCGGTTTATGGGGGATCTTTAATAGTGCGACTAGAGTAGGCATGATACTACTTTGCGCGCCTGTCTCCCCGCGATGGGAAACTTTCTCCTGAGAGACACCTTCATAGGTGACATCTTCAAAAAAGCGAATGTAGGGACGAAAATCTTTAAAGTAGAGATCGGTGGACATTCTTTCAGGAATACGTTTTAACACCAATGTCTGCTTATCTAAACTGTCTTTAATGGCAAACAGACAATCGTCTACCTCAGTACGGTTGGGATATTGCCCGCAATTATGTAACAGCAAAATAGACTCCAACATTTCAGCCGCCAACGCCTCAATCT
This sequence comes from Thiotrichaceae bacterium, assembly GCA_041940025.1. Classification (GTDB taxonomy): domain Bacteria; phylum Pseudomonadota; class Gammaproteobacteria; order UBA5859; family UBA5859; genus UBA5859. The sequence goes on from JBGTSY010000007.1 coordinate 63,832, forward strand.
CCACATGGATGAGGATAAACCAATGCTCATCATACAGATGGACAAAATTTTGGATGGTATCAATATTGCCTAAGGTGATCGGTTTGGACTTATCAAACCGTTTCCAGTTATATAGCGCATAACCATCGTAACTCAAGATTGGCGGGCGTTTGAGCAGCTCACAGGCATGCACAAAGGGCACCGCCAAATTCTGTGGCACATAATTAGTCACACCCATTGCTGTCTGATTCACATATCCAGAGACAATGAATCCCAAACGCAAATAGTAGAGACGCAGTGCCGGTATATCGACTTCAGAAGTACGCTCCTTCGGCCAGAGAGGGATCTTCAGAGAGCTTAAATACTGCCGGCACTCTTTCTCCAATAATAAACTGGGCAAATCTTGGCCCACTGTATCAAGCAGTGCATAGGGTGAGCCGGTGGGAAACTGTAACAGCGGATCTTCCGGGGGTAGAAATCCGCGAGAATCGAACAGATCAAGCATACTCATTAAAATCCAGGGAATCAAAACATATTAGTCCCCGTCATTGGGAACCAGCTCCCAAAAAAGATACAAATATCGGGCCGATTAGCTCATATGCTTTTTACTTATTTTTGCAGCTGCTCAGCCGGAGGGTTTTATAGGCGAACTCTGAGTGAAATCTTTAACTTTCGCGGATTCCATAGCGGCTTGGAGCAATTGTCCTTGTCCACTCAATGCGTTAGCGCGCTGGGCTAGAATTTTTTCCTCATCAGAGGCCATCTGCTCATCCCATGTGAGCAGCTTGGGAGTATAAACTTTGTGCCACCAAACGGGGATCAGAGCCATGATTATCGAGATGATGTACCCGTACTCCAGTCTCGGCGCCTCATCCGACATGGGCCTTAATTGCCAAAATCGTAAACTGGCGTCCATGTGGTGCTCTGCATGACGTGGGATCCCACAACCGAACCAGAGTGACATTTTATGATTGTCGTTCCAGGCATGGCGAGATTGAAAAGGCTCACCTTCAATGCGTATCAAACCATAGTGCTCTATATAGTTGGCAAACTCTAAAGTCAGATTGATCATCACGCCCAACAGTAAGAAACCCACTAAGCCGGGAATACCTGCCAGATAGGTCACCATAAAAAGCACCAAGCACTCCATTGCCCATCCACGCAAAGCTTGGTTTTGCACACTCCACACAGAAATGCCTTTGGTGTGCAATCGAGTACGCTCTAACTCCCAGGTCTGTTGATATTGTCCAAAAATGGAGCGCAGCGCAAAGAGATAAAAATTCTCTCCTCGTTGAGGCGTGGCCGGATCCTGCTGGGTTCCCGCATAGGCATGATGCCCAAATGGGTGGCGAATATAGATGCGACTAATTAAGCAGAGCGCCTGGCCAATTAATGCCAGAGCCCGAGCAAAAGGATTGGCAGTTTGATGCATTAGTTCGTGCCCCACCTGTACCGAACACACCCCTCCGGCAAATCCAGCCAAAGCGAGAGCCGCCATATCGTGCCAAAGGCCATCTGCTTGGTGCCGCTGCCACATCTCGATGCCAAATAGGTGTTCAACCCAATGGGCAAAATGGAACAGATCCTTGAACGGTGCGGCCAGCATCCACAGGAACAGAAAGATAGCGAAAAACGACAGGATCTGCGCACTGTACTCAATCCACCTAAAGAGTTCAGGTGTGTCAAAGGCCCACTCTTGTTGATCTTCACCCAAGCCTAAATCACCGACAATTAGCAGAAACACCACCCCTATTAAATAGGCACTCAACCACAACCCGCCGAACAGCAACAACACTGTGCCGAATAAAACTATCAAAGGCGCGAGGAAAAACCGGCCATAATGAAAGAATTTTGATAACTGATTACCCATCAGCTAAATCCTCCATTCATACCCCAGGTTGATGTCCATAAAACTGTGATGACCATTAAAACAGATTAAGTTGTGTTCTGGCAGGCGATTGAAAAAGGCTGGTATTCAAAGGCGCAGCATCTTCGTAGCCAAGACGATCAGCAGTTCTATTAAATCGCTGCCGAAGCAATTGCGCAAATATCCCTTGGCCGGTCATTCTTCGACCAAACCGGCTGTCCGTCACCCTACCCTCCCGACACTCCCGAATCTGTGCCATGATGTGTTTGGCTTTCAATGGAAAATGGCAGTTCAACCAGTTTTGAAACAACGCCGATACGTCTCCGGGTAGACGTAAGAGTACGTACATCGCGCTACGTGCGCCCGCTTCCCGTGCCTGTTTTAAGATAGTCTCCAACTCTGCATCAGTCAGTACAGGAATCAATGGTGCCACCATGAGGGTAACCGGCACACCCGCGTCACTTAGTCGTTGTATTGCGGCCAATCTCCGTTTAGGGGACATTGCTCTGGGCTCCAGCAGTCGCGCCAGTGACGCATCCAGTGTAGTGATGGAGATTGCCACGGAAACCAATTGCCGCCCGGCCATCGAAGTCAACAGATCGAGATCTCGTTCAATCAACGCGGACTTGGTGACTACAGTACAAGGATGGGAATAATCGGATAATAGAGTCAGTACTGCCCGGGTGAGTCGTAGTTTCTTTTCTACCGGTTGGTAGGCATCTGTGTTCACTCCAATAGCGATGGGCGCGCAGCTATAATTATGATGGGTAATGTCAGCTTCTAAGGCATCCTTGATGTCTAGCTTACAAAATAGTTTGGTCTCGAAATCGAGACCAGCAGAGAGATCTAGGTAGTTGTGACTGGGACGTGCATAGCAGTAGATACAGCCATGCTCACACCCACGATAGGGATTCACAGATCGATCGAATGGCACATCCGGAGACCGGTTCCAAGAGAGAGCCTTTTTGCATCTATCTTTATAAAGAGTGGTTCGAAACTTAGGATCATCGCTTTCGTCTGCTTGCCAACCATCATCAAAGGCAATCGTTTGATACTGAGAGTAACGTGAGGTGGGATTATCTAATGCACCCCTACCTTTAATTGCGATTGAGGGATCCCTAGCCATCTCTGGGCACCACTGAAGCTATCTGCTCTTCACTTGGCATCGAACAGCCCACACCCGTGCCGCCCAGGCCGCAATAACCATCAGGATTTTTTGCCAGATACTGTTGATGATAAGCCTCGGCAAAATAGAAATCTGTTGCCGGTTTGATTTCCGTTGTAACGCTACCCAAGCCTTGTTGCATTAATTGATGTTGGTAGAGCTGTTTCGATGCCACCGCCCACTTATATTGCGTGTCGTGATAGGTGTAGATCCCGGATCGATATTGCGTGCCTATGTCGTTTCCCTGACGCATGCCTTGAGTGGGATTATGGCTCTCCCAAAACACCTTCAACAACTCGCTATAATCAATCTCTTCATGATTGTAGACGACACGCACCACCTCATTGTGACCGGTTAAGCCTGAACAAACTTCTTCGTAGGTGGGATTAGGTGTCTTACCTGCGGCATAACCCACCGCAGTGTTGTACACGCCAGGAAGAGACCAAAAGCGTTTTTCCGCCCCCCAAAAACATCCCATTCCAAACAGCGCATAGAGGTATCCCTCCGGGGCTGGCTGATCTAAAGGCACCTCAAACAGAACGTGTTTTTCCGGCAAGGGCATCGGTTGCAGACGGCCGGGTAGTACTCGCTCAGGCTCGGGCATGTTAGGTCGATTGCGGCGTAAAAACATAAGGCCTCCCTATCTGTATATATATACAGTATCACAAAAGACATATTGCGAAAGCAAATATAAAGATAGTATAGGTAAGCCGTTCGCGCACGACAAACAGATTTATTTAAATCAGTGTATGTGAGAAGATGAATCTTGGCGGGCCTGGCAGGACTCGAACCTGCAACTCTCAGCTTCGAAGGCTGATACTCTATCCAGTTGAGCTACAGACCCTATCTCTAGATTGGGCGCACATTATGCGCAAACTTGATTGATAAGTCACGATTTTTATTATTGTTTTTTGTAGGTACCCATCAAATCTCCGCGCCCGATCACATGGCCTTTCATGGCTTTCAACAGCGCACCGCGACTGGGGTACTCATCCAGTCCCACCAACTCCGTATCTAAGGCATAGAGATGAAAATAATAGCGGTGGACACCCATTGGCGGACAGGGTCCGAAATATCCCTTTTTAAACATCGAACCCCTGCCAGTCGACGCGCCAAGTTGATTCGCCTGTTCAATGGTCAAACCTGCGGGTAACGAGCTAATATCAGCGGGTATATTAAATAATATCCAATGATTAAACGACATCAGTGCAAACTTGGGACTCGGTGCATCATAGTCCATCATCATCAACACCAGGCTTTGGGTTCCTTCGGGCAGTCCGCTCCATTGCAATGCCGGCGAAAGATCTTCCCCCTCGCAACTATGTTTGGGCGCGATGGGTGCGCCATTATCAAAATCCAGAGAGCTGAGCGTGAGGGAACGGCTGGCATGGGGAAACAGATCTGGTGGCCCCTTCGACTCACAGGCCATCAAGGTGAAACAACTCACTAGAAATCCAAGTTGTAGGCTACGCTTAAACATGATGTGTCATCCTCCCGATAACTAATTTTGGCTGTACTTGCATCCTATGTACTCACTGCCACGTGCAGTCAGTCGCATGCGAAATATCTGTATCCTGTTGTTTTTAATATAATTATTCAGTTTTCCGGTTTCAAATATCGACACTTAAGATGGCGTAACAACCCACTCCGTAGCGACTAAGAGTACCGAAATCGTGGAATCGTGTACAATTGCGCGCCTCAATAGCAAAACAATGTGCTCAAAAATTAGTAGTAGTAAATGAGAAAAGCATATGAATGAACAAGTTAGTGAAGCGCCACAGTGGTTCATTGAAGCCATCAATACAGCCTATGATGAAAAGTTTGTGGAAGTAGAAGGCTGCCCTATCCACTATTTAGATTGGGGCGGAACGGGTAAACCGGGACTGTTATTGGTACACGGTGGCGGTGCGCATGCTCATTGGTGGGATTTCATCGCGCCCGCATTTTTGGATAAATATCATGTGATAGCCACTGATTTAAGCGGAATGGGGGACAGTGGTCACCGGGAAACCTACGCTGGCGAGCAATTTGCACGAGAACTGATAGCAGTCTGTGAAGACGCGGGATTCAATAATGATATCAGCATCATCGGTCACAGTTTCGGTGGCATGGCCACCGTTAAGGCGGGACTCGAATACCCGGAGAAACTAAAAGGCATCATCGTATTGGATTCAGCAATCATGCCGCCGGGCATGCGTACCCAATCTGCCAATGATTTACGAGTCACACCGTTCGGTAAAAAGAAAGTCTATCGAGAATTAGAGACCGCTCTCGCCAGATTCAAATTGGTACCACCACAGCCTTGCGAAAACAAGTATATTCTTGATTATATTGCTAGACACTCTTTAATGCAGGTGGAAGGCGGCTGGTCTTGGAAGTTCGACATGGATTTTTTACAAAAGACTATTTATGACGACTTACCCAAGGAAATCCCGAATATTAAGTGTAAAACAGTGGTAATGTACGGTGAAAAGAGCATATTGTTTGCACCCGCAATGAAGCAGCTCACGCGCTCTGTCTACCCCGATCACATTCCGATGGTGGAAATCCCTAAAGCACAACATCATGTGTTCTTGGATGAACCCTTGGCATTTATTGAAGCCGCAAAAAAGGTTCTAGTGGCGTTCGAAACAGGTTGATGCATTCATTGATACCAATCGCTGCGTCGCCAAGGGCATGCATCAGGGAGGTATTAGTGACATCGGTGCCGAGTCAATCAAAATAGTGAAACTTGGGTTCATGCCTTCAGCTGACACGCGCGATGATTCGATCACCTGAGGTGATATCGAACTCCGATGATTGACACCATTCTCGGAATGGTGGTCTCGGAATGGTAGTATAAAATAAGAGGTCAGTTTACCGATATAGTATTCAGGAAACTCTGATTAAGGCCATGGAAACACAAACCGCACAAGGATGTCGTAGGCTCATGAAATTTACTCTCAATCTTTGCACGTTTTTTCTCATCACATGCCTATCCGGCTGTTCCAGTGTCAGTAAATTAGGTGAACGTATCGACAACCGAATTGAACGAATAGAAAAAACATTCGATGCCAGTTGGCGAGACGTAGATGGCCCGAGAAGTGAGCAAGAGACCAAAGATGTGCTCAATCAGGTGCCGGGGAAACGCCGAGCCAGACATGTCACCCGAATACCTGACGAGCTGGCATCCCAAACGAAAGGCAACGCTTCGATTCATTTCGAAGGCACAGTCGTTAAGTTAGCCGAGCTTGGGAATGACGATGTACTGTCTAACCTAGGCATGCAATTATTACTCTTCACCGTACAAAACCACTCCGATTACGCTTTAAAGGGAGAGGATGTACGCTATTTTTTATTAAGAGAATCAGATGGCAAAAAAATCAGGCATTACACCTATGGCAACTTAGTTGACATTGCCGCCTCCTACTCTTCTGATAGATTTAAACGGGGGCTGAGTACGGTAAAAATGAAGGAATTTAAAGAAAACATGGAGCGTCTGTTAAGAAGGAAATATAAAACAAGAATCACTATCACCAATGGATCTTGGAAAGAAGTCCCCCCACATGAAACAAAGACATTTGCGGTGATGCACCGTTCCCTACCCGCAGGTAAGTATCAGGCTAACTTCTCAGGCGTACCGGCTCTTTTTGACGTCGCCGTGTATGACTTCGCTACCTTCAGATTCCCTATGGAGAAATCGGTCACTGCACCACCTCGTAGAGATAAATAGACCTATCATTCAGTAATCGTCTAGTGGGTTGAGAATGAGGCTTTTCTCATCCACTGCCCGGTCAGTATACCGTTCACTTTATCATTCATTACCACTTTCAACATAGTCTGCGCGAAATGTTTTGCTTTGGCTCTTGTGCTGATTCGCCCTTAAAGCGTGAGCCAGTTCATGTTCTGATTGGCAATAAGCGACGATAACCCCTATAGCTCGCCTGCATTTGCATGCATATTAAAAATATTACTAATAGTTTGTGGGGAAACTGAATGACAACAAGGAATTTTTTCAACGCATCTACAGACACCAATACGACCGGAGTGACGGACGCCCATCAGTTACTCAACAGCATGGCGCGCTTCACTCGAAATGAGTTGCAAGCCATGTTGGATGGACTCTTTAGCGATTGCCTCAACGCCCAATCGACACAACAATTTGGTGATCAGACACAGGCCATCGTGAATCAAGTCTGTCAGGCACGAACCCAAATAGAACAGAAATTTTATCAAGGTCTGGAGGAATGCTTTCACTCCTTAGATACACTGATTGACTCCAATGCCACGGATTCCGTCCTCTTTCACGCGCCGCAGTTTTTAGACGATGAACCAGATCTCACCGAATGTATTGACGCCATAGTGGTGAAAGCGAACCACCACTACCAAGGGGTGCTCACTCAAATCCAGGATAGAGTGCATCAAATTTTCGTAACCCTACCGGCCAATGTGGATGAGCTTCCGGTTTCTCCAGTCCGATTGCTCTCCCTATACCAATGTTCAGTGGCCTCTGTGTCCTTCGACAAACACACGCGTCGGTTGTTATATAAGCTCTTCGAAGATAAGGTTCTAGATCGTTGCAATCGACTCTATAGCGGCCTCATTGAATTATTAAGCCAAGCGATCCCAGCCGGCACCTCGCAGCAAAAACCAGCTGCTCATGCAGAAAACAATACTGCCGCAACTTCCTCAGCCACAGAGTTAGCGCCAATGCACTCAACCGCACTTACGCGGGATCCTTTTGCCTCACCATTTGGCTCAGCTTCGAGCGGATTTGCTTCCCCCTTTTCCAGTCACAATGAGTTGCCATCCCCCTTTTCGCAAGCAGATCCATTCGCTAGTCAGCCATTTACCGCGGGCAATGGAGGATTCGGGACCAATCAGGCAGATGTCGCGCAACAACTGCACCAAGAACGTAGACAATTTGAGAAGACCAGTGTCGATAGACGATCCGGAGAGGATGTGGTCAACCACATACAGGGGGAGGAATCCCACGCACGAGCTAGAGAAACTCAGGCCTATTCCCAAATCGCTGATGGCATTGAGGAACATGTGGTAGAAACTCGGGAGGTGATCCGTCAAGAGCGTGTAGTCAGACGACAACAGAGCAAGGGAATCACCATAGAGCAGATCAGGCGAGATACGCCTTTGCCCCAGCCAGCGGATTCGAATACCTACGAAAACGATCTGACACCCGAGCCACGCGAATTGGCGAATTCTGCCAATGATACGGACAATAACTTATCTGAGGTGACCGAAATTGTGAGCATGGTATTCGAATTTATTCTAGATGATAGCCATATTGCTCCTGAACTAAGAGCACTAATCGGCAAGCTGCAACTGCCGATGGTTCGATTGGCTACGTTGGATAGAACTCTCTTTACCAGACGCAAACACCCCGCTAGAAAACTTCTGAACGAACTGGCACAGCTGTGCACCCAATGGAGTGATGGGCAAAATGAACAGCAGCTGATTGCTGAAATTAAATCGCTAGTGGAAGAAGTGCTAGACAATTTTAGTGGAGAGATAGATGTTTTTGACAATGCCCGTGACCGGTTACGGGAATTTGTCGATGGTCATCGCAACATAGCGGAAATATCGCAGACTGACACCATTCAAAAACAGAGCGTCAGTGATTGCCCTGACGATAATCAAGAAGATGCGATTAACAACAAGATTGATAAGCTACTGCAGCTATATGTCCTGCCTGCTTGCGTACGCGAACTCATTGTCGAATCCTGGAGTCAAGTGTTGACACTCTATTTAACAAAGGGAGGCGAAGACAGTACAGAATACCTGCGTGCCATAGATCAGATGAATCAACTGGCGGCATGGATGCAATTTAACAGTGATGAAGTCAATACCGGGCCCACTGCCCAGCAATTTGAATCCCTACTAGAAGAGATGGGTACCAGCCTCACTGCCATTGGCTATACCGCTATCACTATAGAGAAGCAGTTCGGTCTGTTAGAGCAGGAATATGAGCGTAGATTTGGTGTGCCGGATATGGAGCTGCAATCAGAATCCATAGAGGGTTTAGAATCACTATCAGATGCGCCCATGGATTCCTTAGATACGGCGCCCGATCTCACCCCTGTGGAGTCCTCTGATCCACTACTGGATGGCCCAGCAGAAGATCCCGAGGAGGACGCCTCAGAGGTGTGCACACCAACCCTCGATCTCGACGCACAGGAACCTGAGCCAGTAGAAATCAATGAAACTTTATCAGCACCGCTCAATGTCACAGCAGATACCAAGGAGTCACCTGACACCAAAAAAGAATGGGTACCCAGCTTCAATGCAGAGGAAATTGCTGAGGACGAGGTAGTTGAAGTGGATATTTCCGATGTGGGCTTCTGCGAAGAATCCGTAGTGATTGAAACTGAACACAAAAGAGACAAGTTCGACAAGATGGCGGATCATCTCAAAATTGGCGAACTCGTGGAGTTAACAGACGGTTACGGATATAAATTCCGCGCGAAACTTGCCGAAGTGGATGAAGTCGAGCAGAAGCTGCACTTCATTGATAAGGCTGGACATCGGATAGCGTCACGAACTGTGAAGGGTCTCGCAATCGAGCTGCGGCGTGGTGAAGCACAAATTGGTGTGAAAGAGGGTCTGTTTAGCACCGTTTTTGGTTCGCGCAAACAGTAGACAACCAAGGCTCCAAATCAACTTCCACTGGCCGCTATCAATAGGGAGAGATTCTGATCCTTCTGTCAGTTTGAAGAGTCTTTAAACGGAGCCTATTTTCTCAATGGACTTTCAATTCAATCTGCTTGAACTGCTTATGGAAACCGCTTTGCGCGCCCCTGACTTAATGTTATGGGGACTACTGGGCATCTGTCTGTTTGGATTAATGGGACTCTATCGATGGTTGCGAAAAAAACCAGCAAAGAGGAAGAAGGCCAAAACCAAAAAAGTAGACACATCCACCAATCAATCAGCCCTGCCTCCTCTTGAATTTGCACATCACAGCTTGAAACTGGGTATCGAACAACCCTTAGTGAAACAGTTCATCGACTTGCTACACGCCAAAGAGATCCCCTTAGCAGAGCAAGAAGATAGATTACAGGGACTTGCCGATCGATATAAACAGTTACTCATTAGCATTCGTCAAAACAATGAAGGGCTAAACACCAGCATCCTCAATCAAGCACAAACACAAATAGAAAAAGGTGACTTTAACCATGCCATTGAGTTACTGAATAGCTCTATCAATCAAAACCTGGAAACAGCCAGCGAAATCGCAAAGAAGTTACAAAAGCATTATGCCCAGGCAGCAAAGGAACTCAGTGAGCTGGCGCAGCTGAGCGCACTCAATCTGGAATATTCAGAGACAGCGGCGCGCTTCTCCAGAGCCGCTGACTTAGTACCAAAGGATTCCGTCTTACGCGCGGACTATCTGCGTCAGCAGGGGATCGCATTAATAGAAGGTGGCAACAAAGAAAGTGCCGAACCGCCGTTGGTGGAATCACTCTCCATTTATCAAGCCGCATGGGGCAACCAACATAGAGAAGTTGCACTCACCCACTATCAGCTCGGTAGGTTCTATTTTAGCCGCGGTCGATATAAAGAAGCACAATCGAGTCTCGAAAATGCAGCGCAGGTATTCGAACAGCAAGAGACGGAAAATCGCATTGACTACGCGCTTTGTTTGCGTTTGCTGGCGCAGATATTCAGTGCGCAAGGACAAGATGAACAGGCCTCTCCGCTGTTTCAAAGGGCGTTAGACATTCAGGAACGGGAACTTGGTTTAGAGCATAGAGAACTAGCCAATACTTTATCTTTGCAAGCTGAGTTTAATTACAAGTTGGGGCAACTTGAAAGTGCACAATCCGGCTACGAACAGGCCGTTGCCATCATGCAAAAACGACTGGGTAGAGAGCACCCCTACGTGGCCATGACATTTCACCAGTTGGGCGTGATGTTTCACAAACAACACAAGTATGAAGACGCCGAAGCTCACTATTCAATTGCCCTAAACCTATTGGAAAAGAAATTTGGTACTCATAGCCCTGAATTTGCCTCGACCTGTCTGCAACTTGCGTTGGTCTATGAACAGTTAGGAAAAAGCGCCGAAGCGGAGTGCTTCTATGCACGTGCATTGGAGGCCCAAAAGGTCAGCTTTGGCAAAGAGGACTTAGACGCGAGCAATACCACCTTGAAACTGGCCCGTCTGTTTCGTCAGCAAGGTCGCATTCAAGATGCAGAACCTCTCTACCTCGAGACTGTGGCCGTACATATCAAAAAGCTCGGTAAAGAACATCCTGATGTCGCCAAGCTGATGGACGAGATTTCGCGCCTCTATCAGGAAAAGAAGCAATACAAAGAAGCCGAACGATTTCAGAAAAAATCTCTCGCTATTTGGGAGCGCACCCTTGGTCCGGCCCACCCGGAAGTGGCCAGACGCTTAAGGCAACTCGGTAAAGTGTACGAAAAAAGTCATCGCGAGCGGGAAGCTGAACCCCTTTATCGCCGGGCTCTGGAAATTTGGGAAAATCAGCAAGAACCTGATGTTCAGGAAACAGGTGGAATACTACACGATCTGGGTAGACTCTATCTTAAAGAGCAGCTCTTTCAAGAGGCAGAACCGCTTTTTCTCAAGTCTATTGAGATTTTCTCATCCAATATGGGGGGTAGCCAGGCAGATCTCTCTGAACCTATGGTGGCATTGGCAGAGATTTACATGCAACAGAGCAAACATGACTTAGCGCAGCAATATTATGATAAAGCTCTGCAAACGTTAAATATTAAAAAGGCGGGCAAAGAGGAAGAGATAGCCAAATGCCTGATTGGACTCGCGCAACTTCACCAAGGACAGTATCAATTTGATACCGCTGAGACTTATTGTCACGAAGCGCTGGAGTTGATGCAACAGACCTGGGGCAAAGAAGATGCGCGTACCGCACAATGTTTGTGTCAGTTAGGATGGCTATATTGCGCCAAAAGTCGTTTCGCTGAAGCCGAGCCTCTCTATCAACAGGCGATCTTGGTGTTAGAAAAACATGGCCGTGATCATACTGAAGAGTTTGCCTCCACACTGCATAACTTAGCCCAGCTTTACCGCCAAGAAGGCCGGCTGAGGGATGCAGAGCCGGTACTCCGTCGTTCCCTAAAGCTATGGCAATCGCTGCTGAATCCAAAACACCCCCATGTGGCCAGTAGCATGTTAAGTCTTGCTCTGTTATGTCAAGAGCAAGGAAATTTTCGTGAAGCAGAAAAACTCTATGAGTGCGCCACTGAAATCCGTCAGGAGATGCTTGGTAATTTTCATCCTGACTTGGCATTCAGTCTGATTGGTCAAGCACAACTTTATGCTAAACAAGCACGATACAGACTGGCGGAGCCACTGTTTGAACGCGCACTTGAAATTCAGAAACAGGTGTGGGGGGAGACTCACCCCAATATCGCCATCACTCTAAACCATCTGGCCAGTGTACTTTTAGATCAAAGCCGTCATATTGATGCGGAACCCATCTTCTACCGTGCTTTAGACATGCAAGAGCAACTGTTGGGTAACGAGCATCCCGATCTGGCGATGACACTAAACAATTTAGGACGCCTGTACGATGAACAGGGGCGTTTAGAAAAGGCGGGTCCTTTATTTCAACGAGCGCTACAGATCCGCGAAAACGTATTCGGCGCAGACCATGTGGAAGTGGCGGAAGTGCTCACCAATCTGGCCCATCTCTACCGCAAACAGGGCCGTTACTTAGACGCCAAACCACGTTACCACCGAGCAGTGACTCTATTTAGTCAGCTATTGGGTGAGTCCCATGCTCGAACACAAGAGATTAAGCTCAAATATAGAGAAGTTGTGAATAAACTTGAACAAGAAGAGTCACAGTCTGCTTGATTTAGGTGAAACAAATCTCTACTGAAGACAACAAAAACAGATTCCCGCATCTGCCTACCTGTCTTAAACTGCTCTACTCCGCTTGCTGCCAGTGGCGTCCATTCGCATGCGCACGGCGATTGAGTCCCACTTCGCGGAAAAGTTGACACCTGGCTCATAAACCATTGAGATCTTCCTATTACTCTAATTGGCAATTTTCGTTCTGCCAATTGACAGAATGAAAATTAATCTCGTGGATGAATCGACCATGGTCCGAAAACTCCCCTATATCGGCGCACACGTGAGTGCGGCCGGTGGCGTCGCTAACGCCCCCATTCGGGCGGCAGAGATTGGTGCCAACGCATTTGCACTGTTCACCAAAAACCAGCGCCAGTGGCGGGCGAAAAAGCTGTCAAAAGAGGAGATCAACGCCTTTAAAGAGAATTGTGATCAGTATCAATTCACGGCCAAACAGATCCTGCCGCACGATAGTTATTTGATTAATTTAGGTCATGCTGATGATGACGCCCGCGAAAAATCCATCCACGCCTTTGTGGATGAGTTGGAACGCTGTCACCTGTTGGGACTGGACAGGCTCAATTTTCATCCAGGAAGCCACCTCAACAAACAGAGTGAAGAGGCGTGTATCCGCACCATTGCTGAGTCCATAAATATTGCACTAGCCAGCACAGAAACGGTTATAGCCGTGATTGAAAACACCGCCGGCCAAGGGACCAATCTCGGCTATCGCTTTGAGCAGATTGCTGACATCATCGATGGCATCGAAGATAAAAGCAGAATTGCGGTCTGCATTGATACCTGCCATACCTTTGCTGCGGGATATCCTCTAAATACATTAGAGGAGTGTGATCAGACATTTGCTGAATTCGATCGCTTGATCGGATTCTCTTTCCTAAAAGGCATGCATATCAATGGTTCCAAAAAGGGATTGGCGAGCCGCGTGGACAGGCATGCGCCATTAGGACAAGGGGAATTGAAAGAGGCAGTGTTTCAATACATTATGCAAGACAGTCGTTTTTACGATATTCCGCTAATACTTGAAACACCGGAACCTAGCAATTGGCCGGAGGAAATCCACTATCTACGAGGGTTAGCCAAGTAGCGGATAGTCGCTGAATGGTGGGCCCATGATTGATCTCATGGGCTCACGATTAAAAGAGATGGCCCCTAGAGACTGAACTGACAAGGTAATAAACATAAAAAAGGATTGTTCTGGTGTCGTGATGAAACCAATACGCTCTTGAAGGTGAAGATCGCACTACCAGTGAGCTTTGACTCTATAAGGCAGCAAGTCCCGACGCACCCCTTGGGCCACAGAGAACAGCAGCGAATAAAAGTGATCTAGGACATTTGAGTAGCCACTCTTTGCAAGTAGAATTCATTCTTCCATAAGCGATTCTTTTGTGTCATCCACCTCCGGCTGCGCTTCCCGAATGCTTAGATCATTCTCAGTAGCGGTCACACTATAATCTTCATCACAAAGATGCCACAGTCCTTGCTCGTCCTGGTACATGCCGTATTCAATACACTGTTGCTGCTGATTTTCGGTTTCAGCTTCCACCTGGGGTAGCACCATTAACATCCCTAATAAGAGCACGCAATGCACACAGGCCCGTTTCTGCAATCGTTTACGAATCTTAATTTCCTCCGTCAGAGTCAAAGAGGCAACAGATAGATCTTTTCTTCTTAAGATTTAATTACCAAACTTGATCTGCCCTCTCTCCTCCTGTGTCGAACGGATCGGCTGTCAACGGGCAGAGAGTTCTTTTGAGGATCGGGGATCCTGCTCTCTGTTCGCCCTTCCACTGAGTCACAAACTTCTGCTGCGCCGCCCCGACACACCTTGTACTCTCTAAACCCAAAGTGACTCCAGTAGTCGGCTAGTCCTCCCAAGCTTCTGCTCCAGAAGAGTCAATCTCCATCTCTTCCCGTAAAGGACGCCTAAAAGTATGACCAAAAGCAGAAATATGAGGTTTACGCTCAATCTTTTCGCAGTAGTAGATCCACACTTTTTCGTGCTCAGTCTGTGGCGGCGATTCGCCTCGACAGACCTCGACAAATCGAGCTTCCTCTCTATTCACGGGTTCGCGAAGACCGAAGTGTAATGCTTCGTAGGCCTGACCATGCTTTTCTAACAGCGCCGCCTGGAACAGATTAAAATCCCCACTTCGGCTCAACCCATACGGGAAATGCTGATCGGGATAAAATTTTGATTCGCTATAAAAAGAGCATTGTTTCGTCATCTTAATTAAAATTAATAATCGTCAATAAGAATGATAATAGTATCTGATCAGCTACCGGCTCCTGTAAAATTACAATTTCTTATTATTATCGATAAAAATTTTTGATTGAATTGAGTCGAGATGAATTCTGATCTTTTAAGAACCTTTTTAGAAGTGACAAAAACCCGTCACTTCGGACATGCGGCGGAAAATCTATATCTCACTCAATCGGCAGTGAGTGCGCGCATTAAACAATTAGAAGAAAATCTAGGTGTTCAGTTGTTCACCCGTGAACGTCACAATATTCTTTTAACGCCCGCAGGTGAAAGGTTACTCCCCCATGCAGAAAACATTTTGGCCGCCTGGCAACTCGCCATGCAAGAAATCGGCATGCCAAAACAACAGAATATGCAGTTGGCATTGGGCGGCACTTCTAACCTTTGGGATACCATTCTCCAATCGATTTTACCCAAACTATCGTCTAAATTTCCCAGATTGTATCTGCGCACAGAAATCAATCAGTCACAATATCTGGTTCGTGCCCTGCTCGGGGGGCGCCTAGACGTCTGCGCCGTACTGGAAAACCTAACCAACATTGACCTCGATTCCCATACTATAGGAACATTAGAGCTAATAATGGTCTGCAATCTGCCGCATCAATCCTTAACAGATGTGGCAGAGCTGGGTTATATTTTTGTCGACTGGGGAACCGCTTTTAATCTCCAACAGGCACGCCTGTTTACTGAGCCGGTCGCGCCGATTTTACACACTGCACAGAGTCAAATTGCCTTGGATTTTATTCTTCAGCATCAGGGCGCAGCCTACCTGCCCCGTTCGTCAGTGGCACACCATTTGGCAGCGGGTGAGCTATTCCCACTTGAAGACAGCGTACAAATCAATCAACAAGTCCACCTGATATATGCCAAAACTTTAGATAAATCTTCTACGCTGTGGCCTGTAATTCAGTTTTTAAAAGAGTTAGAGATCCAACCGAACTCAATCCGGTGAATGGGACATGATCCACAGTTAATGCTTTAGATAGTTCGCAATCTCTAATCTCTGTGCCTCACTCAGCTGAACAAATTCAGGCATGATCAAACCACCTTTTGCAATCTTCGCAGCAACCTTATCCGCAGGATGTTCCGTGCCCGCAATGGTCAATAAGAAACCAAATCGACCTTGCCCCCCTTCACCATGGCAACCGGAACAGGCTTCCGCAATCATCTCATCTGCAGAAACAGATTCATCAGGACTATAGTCGCTTTGCCCACACCCAGTTAGGGCAAGTGCGCAAAGGATAGATCCTACATATAAGGGAAAGTTGGGTTTCATTGGATTCTCTTCCTCGATTATCGTCCGCGATGAAAAACAATAAATCTGATTATGTCAGCAGTCAAATTTTGTATCACTTTGTTGCAAAAAATCATTTAAAAAATTGCATTCCTGCTGTATTTCAACAACAAGATCTGCAACCTAGAATCCCCGTCGAGCCACTCCTGAACCGAGCAGGTTATGAAGACTCATTGTGTTTGGGCAATTGGCAACTTTATTGTAATCCTCAGCCCGCCATTAGGTAAATTTTCTGCATTCATTTGACCCTTATGGAGCTGAATTGTACGTTGCGTC
This sequence comes from Thiotrichaceae bacterium, assembly GCA_041940025.1. Lineage (GTDB taxonomy): Bacteria > Pseudomonadota > Gammaproteobacteria > UBA5859 > UBA5859 > UBA5859. Next base: position 80,529 of record JBGTSY010000007.1, read on the forward strand.
ACGGCCAATCCTAAACCAAAACCCGCCGCATGTTGCGAAGTGCGCCCACGATAAAAAGGTTGGAACAGCATCTCTAATTCATCTTCCTCTACCCCCTCACCTTGGTCCGTTACTTGAACCACTGCTTGGCCATGAGTCGACCTATGCAACTCGATCTCTACAGTAGATCCCTGCGGTGTATAGCTCAATGCATTTTTGACTAGGTTACCAAATGCGCGCTGTAATAAATTCGCATCCCCCTTGATGGAAACCGACGGTTTCGAACTATACTCAATGAGTTTGTTGCTCTGTTGTGCATCAAATAAATATTCATCCACTATGTCCTGTAGTAAATCGCCTAACTCGATAGTTGAAAACTGCGCTGCCGCGTCGACGGAACTCAGCTTCGATAGAGAGAGGATCTCTTCTATCAGTTCATCCATTCGATCAATTTCTCGCCGCATGCGCGCTATTAAAGTATCTTGTTTCTCAGAAGACTGATCTATTAAACCTAACGCCACAGATAATCGCGCCAAAGGAGAGCGGATTTCATGAGACACATCGTGAAACAGATGATTTTGAGTCTCCACTAACCGTTGTACATTGGCCGCCATCGAATTAAACTCTCGATGTAAATCGCCTATTTCGTCTCGGCGTTTGCTCAATCTTTGACTGCTTCTCGCACTTAAGTCGCCAGATGCGAAAGACTTCACTGTCCGCTGCAATTCGCGCACTGGATGAGTGATGGTCCATGCCAGTGCAGCGCTAAACAGGATACTGCCCACCAGAGTCACCCATAACCTCAACCGCAAGGGATCGGCGACATGCATCCACGGGGGAGACTTGCGTTGCGCGTGATTCAATAGGGTTCGAGGTACCATAAGAATGAGATACTGTTCCCCAAATGGGGCGCGCACGCGCTTCACATGGGGGGGTAGAGGGGAGTCGCTCCATAACTTGTCTATACGATGATGCACACGTCGAGGCAACGGACGATTAAAGAGTTCTTGATTGTGCTCATTCACGATTAAAAATGGAGGTGGCGTATCCAAACGCCATTGTGTCAACAGTTTGTGTAATTGCTTCTCGCCGCCTCGCTCAATGGCGTCGGAAGCACTGTTCAACATAAAGCCAACTCCCTGCTTGTTGATAAAGTTGCTCCCCGCCTCGGCCTGCTGTTGCGCATTCCAATGTACGGTCATACCCACGCCAAGGGCTATCGCGATCAATGTCACCCAAAATCCAAGAAATATTTTCCAAAATAGCTTACCCATGGTGTTAAGATTTAATCCATTGATAGCCGCTACCACGAATCGTTTCGATAGGAGAGCGGCCGTCCTCCAATTGACCTAGTTTCTGGCGTAGATGACTGATGTGCATATCGATACTGCGATCAAATCTCTGTAATTTTTTCCCCAATGCCATGAGCGAGAGCTTGTCCTTTGATACAACCTCCCCAGCTTGTAACACCAATACACTAAGCAGATTAAATTCCGTACTGGTTAAGTTTAGAGGTGCTCCCGCCCAACAGGCACTGCGTGCGCCAATATTCAGCACTAATTGATCTTGCTCGATCTCTAAATTCTGCTCGAGCGATGGCACGAATGAAACTCGCCTGATAATTGCTCGCAATCTTGCCACTAACTCTCGAGGATGGAATGGCTTGCACATATAGTCATCCGCACCTATTTCAAGCCCCACAATTCGATCTACCTCATCCCCCTTTGCTGTCAACATTAATACAGGCACATTCGATTTTTGTCGGATCTGGCGCAACACCTCTAGCCCGTTTAGTTTTGGCATCATGATATCGAGAATGATTAAGTCGTAATCTCCACTGGTCGCTGCCTGCATGCCGGACTCGCCGTCCTGTACTGACTCCACTTGAAACTCTTCACCACTAAGATAGTCACCCAACATATCACAGAGTGCGCGATCATCATCAACCAGTAAAATCTTGTGTGCGCTATGCGCCATGGATATTGCTCTTAATTAGACAGATCCCGATTTAATCTTACGTCAACTAGGACTGAAATTTGTACCGACATTTACAAAGATTTACACAAAAGACAAACTTTTTTTCATAAAAGTGTTCGATAATTATTTCACCGACGTACTAAACCGTACTTGACAGTCCATTCACAATTGAAGGAGTCACCATGAAATCCATACTAGTTACTTTAGTGCTTTTATCCACTATAGCCATTAGTTTAATGGCCATCATGCACAGAGCAGATGCGCACGAACCCACAGAACCCCGCCATAATATTTTTTCCTCTTCATTGTTTATGCACAACAAGATGGACAGAATGGCAACTGCATTGGAACTTTCCGATGATCAGCGTGATGCCATCGATACTCTATGGAAAAGTCAACGTGATCGCATGAAAACTGAGCATCAAACGATACACGCCTCGCGTCAGGCTTTCCACCAAGCCATCACCCGCACTCCATATGATGCCGCTCAAATTGAGCATTTAGCCAAGGAGATGTCAACACAAATGAGCACTTTGCTTGTCGCTCATGCGAAGCACTTTCGACACATGTACGAACTGTTGACTCCCGAACAACAAGCAAAACTTCAACAGTTACATGAAAAACGCCTTGAGCGCAAAAAACGACACTTCACGAAACGAAACAAATGACATCACTCTTGTCACTAGTCCTCGAATAGATCGAGGGCTAGTGAATTGCTTCACTAACAGCTATCGACACCGTTACTACACTGTGTCAAAAAGAATAAACAAGCATCATCCATCGCACTAAAATTCTCTATTGAGCCGATGCCGCCAGTTCTAAATAAGGTATTTGTAGATTTTCCTGTATATGCTATCGAAAACAAGACAATGTTGCCTCAATCGAGTGAGTGAATCACTAAGGTTAAAAGAGTATTGCGGGCAGATAGAAATCAAGATCATCTATCTATGCTCAATCATTTTTTAACTGTGTTCTCGTCTTATCCCTCTAACCACAGGTTTGCTGGAAATCGGCTGGCCCTAACACGCAATGACTCTCTGAATGAAGCAAATATGGTATTCTGATTTATATCAAAACAGCTAGTCCTATTTTGATTTATATATCAACAATTGCAGCGAATAATTCTTTGCATAACAAAAAGGAATAATTAGATGGATGTGCCATTCCAGTACTGTGATGAGTTGGGCCCGAACAAAATTATTCATGTCTACGAACCGGAATTGGCATTAAAAGGCGTACTGGTAGTAGACAACACTGCCGCCGGTCCTGCCATTGGCGGTCTACGTATGGCTGCAAATGCTTCTACAGCGGAATGTGTTCGCTTAGCACGGGCAATGACCTTAAAAAATGCCGCCGCGGGACTACCTCATGGCGGCGGTAAGTCTGTGATTATCGCCGATCCCAAGCAACCTAAAGAAACAAAAGAACCACTCATTCGTGGGTTTGCGCATGCATTAAGGGACGCTGGCGACTACATCTTTGGTCCGGACATGGGTACTAACGAGGAATCAATGGCTTGGGTAAGAGATGAAATTGGCCGCTCTGTTGGACTCCCGAGAGAAGTAGGCGGCATTCCTTTAGATGAAATTGGCGCCACTGGGTGGGGACTATTTCACGCAGCACAAGCGGCGATACCCTATTGCGATTTTGAACTATCTGGCGCGACAGTAGTGGTACAGGGTTTCGGATCAGTTGGCAAACACACTGCGAAATTTTTAAGTGACGAAGGCGCCATACTGGTGGGTGCCTCTGACAGCAGTGGTGGCGTTTTGAATCCGCATGGTCTTGATGTGTTGGCATTGATGCAACATAAATCAAAAGGGCTGTCTATTAGCTCATTCCCTGACGGCACAGCCTGTACTCAAGACGATATTGTAGACATAGAGTGCGATATCTGGATCCCCGCTGCACGGCCGGATGTCATCAATGAAGAGAACGCAACAAGACTAAAAACCAAATTAGTCTTGCAAGGCGCAAATATCCCTTTTACCCATCAAGCCGAAGTGCAATTGCATCAACGAGGAGTCTGTATCTTACCTGATTTTATTGCCAATGCCGGTGGTGTTATCTGTGCCGCGATGGAATATCAAGGTGCGAGCGAATCGATAGCGATGCAGGTAATCGAGGAAAAAATCAAGCGTAATACTGAGGAACTGTTATCCATTAGCCATCGGGACAACATCACCACCAGAGAAGCCGCCACCAAATTGGCTACCAAGCGAGTGAATAAAGCCATGGGATTTCGGCGTTGGACTCTCTCTTCCAATGCGCCAAATTACTTATAAAGGACCTCTATACAGACAATGTATTGTATTCGCCTCTACGGACGTGATGCACAGGGAGCAAAAACCGCTACCAGTCGAAGGGAACATGGATTTGCGGGAGAGCAAGAGCATCTCTTCAGTATTTGGGCAGCCCACCGACCGGCTTACCTTGCTACGATTATTGGAACCGAACAGTTAGATTGCACAAGAAAGGTAGAAAAAGCGCAACAGTTAAAAGGGCCAAAATTATTTATCGCCTTTTCGCCTTGCCCCACAGGTTCGGAGTGCGTTGTTAAAGATTCAGTGGATTTTGGAAAATCGGAGTATGGCCTCTCAAGAAGTAAGTGGAGGCGAAAGTGATTCACGCCAACAGCGCGATAGCCTGTGGAAACGTATCTAGAAACGCATGCGCGATGTGCACATCTTTTCCATCCACGGGCAGATGTAGGCACGATATGCGAGAGGCAACAGAAAATGGATACCTATGCGCAATCGATCAAGCGAAGTGTCAAATTTTAAAAAGGGGATCTAAGATTGGCCGCACAAACACATAGCTATTTTCATCGCGGTGGCAGCACACCCTTGTTGGGTACCACCATCCCGGAACACTTTATAAAGGTAATCAAGAGCTTTCCAGAGAGAGAAGCGATCGTTTCCATTCCCCAGCAGCGTCGGCTAACTTACCAGCAATTTTCCGATTCGGCAGATCAATTGGCGAAGGGATTAATGGCGTCAGGCTATAAAAAAGGCGATCGCATCGGGATCTGGTCCACCAATAACATTGAATGGTTATTACTACAGATGGCCACTGCAAGACTGGGCGTTATTTTGGTGAACATGCATCCCGCTTTAATAGGTCAAGAGCTCGCATATGCGATCCAACGCTCGCAGGTACAGGGGCTATTTCTGATCCCTGGCTTTCACAAAAGCGATTATGTGGCACGACTAATAGCGTTGATGCCTAAACTAAAAAATATACGGCCGGACAAGCTCACTTTTGAGGATTTTCCTGATCTGAGACGGATAGTGATCTACGATCCGAAACAACCTGATCACACAGTGAGTCCCTATCCGGGATTGACCCCTTGGCAGGAGGTGTTAGCCGCAGGCAGACATCTTTCCGATGAACAACTTGATAATGCCACTCACTCTTTAGATTTCGATGATGCTATCAACATTCAATATACATCTGGCACCACAGGGTTTCCCAAACCAGTAGTGCTTTCCCATCATAATCTGTTAAATAATGCCTACTTCACCGCATTGGAAATGCAATTCAAAGAAACAGATCGACTCTGTGTGCCAGTGCCTTTCTACCACTGTTTTGGCATGGTGTTGGCTAACTTGCTCTGCTTGAGTGTGGGTGCCTGCGTGATCATCCCAAGTGAACATTTTGATGCGCACAGTGTCTTACAGACCATTGCACAGGAAAAATGTACTGCACTCCATGGCGTCCCCACCATGTTTATCGCAGAGCTAGAACATGACACATTTGATCAGTACGATTACAGCACATTGAGAACCGGCATTATGGCAGGCGCACCCTGTCCCCCTGAATTGATGACCCGGGTGATTGAGGAGATGCACTGCAGCGACATCTTAATCGGCTATGGTGAAACGGAAGCCTCTCCCCTGACTCACATCACTAGCAGTGATGACTCCTTTGACCGTCGTATTCATACGGTGGGTAGAAACCTGCCTCACCAGGAGGTAAAAATTATCGACACCGAAACGGGCCACATTCTGCCCCTCGGTGAGGTGGGAGAAATCTGTTTTCGCGGCTACCACGTGATGATCGGATATTTTAACGATGAAGATAATACTGCAAAGACAGTAGACACAAACGGTTGGTTATTCTCCGGAGATCTCGGCTCCATGGATAAGGAAGGCTATGTCAAAATCACCGGGCGTCGTAAAGAGATGATCATTCGCGGAGGAGAAAATCTCTATCCCGCAGAGATCGAAGGCGTCATTTTTCAACACCCAAAAGTTGAACAGGTGGCCGTGTTCGGTGTGCCGGATCGACTATATGGCGAAGAGGTCATGGCCTGGATCCTCCCTCGTCACAAAGAAACACTGACCGAAGCAGAGTTAAGAGAATATTGTCAGGAGAATCTTGCTCATTTTAAGGTACCGAAATATATGTGCATTGTGGAAGAATTTCCCATGACTGTCACAGGTAAACTACAAAAATTTAAAATGCAGGAGATCGCGATTAAGCAACTACACAGATCCCAACAGTAAGAAGAGTCCTAAGTGTCACTATTTGTCAGAACCAATGTGAAAATACAACTAATAACTAAACCTGCTCTGATCCAGTTCAAATCCTGTATCGCACCGAACAGATAGTTTGATAGTGATGACTGACACCTCCTTCATCGACCACACTTATAAACTTGTCGCCAATCGTGTGGCCACCGCTAAGATTTCTGCCATTAAGGAAATGGCGATGTTAAGTGCTAACATTCAGGACGCCGCGTCCTTAGCTTGGGGCTTACCTTCCTTTCGCACACCTGCCCATATCCGCCAATCTGTCTCTGAAGCATTAAACTCAGATGAGTCGATTGGCAAATATGCATTACCGGATGGGTTAACAAGACTACGAGAATTGGCGGCGATCAAACACGCTAATGAGACCCAAATAACCATTGATCCCGATAAAGAAGTGATGATTTCGGCAGGTAATATGCAGGCGGTGTCACTTTTGCTCACTGCGCTACTTAATCCTGGAGACGAAGTGATTCTGACCAATCCCGGTTTTGCATCACATTTCCAGCAAATTCGCATTCATGGTGGCCAAGCCGTGACCTGGCCACTCAATGAACACCAAGGCTGGTCACTAAACACAGCACATCTTGCCGATCTGATCACACCACGAACAAAAGCGATTATTTTAGTATCGCCCTCCAACCCAACCGGCACACTCTTTAGACAAGAAGAGTTAGAACAAGTCGCCGCCATCGCCCACCGCCATGGCTTGTTCATCATTTTGGATGATCCCTACTCGGCTTTTTGTTATCAAAATGAAAAAGACCATTTTAATTTAGCCTCCATCACTTCGATTCAAAATCAGTTAGCTTACTGCTTCACCTTTTCAAAGTGCCATGCCATGAGCGGATGGCGACTGGGATACATGATTTTGCCCAGTTGGTTAAAGCAACATATCCTCAAAGTTCACGATGCCAATATGATCTGCGCCCCTAGAATTTCTCAAGTGGCCGGCATGGCGGCTCTAAGCCGAAACCCGACTCACATAGATGAATTCAGATCTATTTTAAATAAACGGCGGAAATTAATATGTGAGAGACTAGACGCCTTATCCGCTATTTTCTCTTATGTACCTCCAGACGGTGCGTATTATGTTTTTCCTCGATATCATACTGATCACAAAGGTTCCTGGGATTTTTCCTTGAATTTGTTAAAAGAGGCAAGAGTGACAGTCACTCCTGGCAGTGCATTTGGATCCAAGGGAGAAAATCATGTACGCATGGCATTCTGCGTAGACGAAGAGACCATCAATCTGGCCTTCGATCGCATGAGTCAATACTTTGGATATCCAGCTTAGTGGCATAACATAATTTCTGTGGCTCGTTATACGAAAAAGCTCGGTCCGTTTGAAAACGCATTTTTGTTGCTGGATAACGATGATTTTAAAATGCAGTTGGTAGGCTATTTGAAACTCCACAGATCTGACAACTAAAGTGGGAAGTAAACCGGTGATCCCGCGCAAGAGATGCAGAACACTGCGCGGAACCATTGCCTAGCGTGGTGAAAAACACCATTGTTTAATCGCCACTTTGGAAACAGATGACTGGATCCGCAACTCAAATATGGCGATAAGTGACCGCGCACGCAAAACTAATGTACCCAATATAAGTGCTAATAAAGTTCTATTTGAGTAGATGACCCAAATGCAAGCAGAGCCCTTAGATTACTCTCATCCTCTACGGCTAATCCACATCATTGATACACTTCAGAACACCATGGAGTTCGCCATCTCACTGAATGTGTCCATTTTCTGTGCTTCTCGATGGTACTGCATTGAATGTGACAGTCAGGTTATGTAGACAAACCATATGTGGGCATATCTTCGGAAGAAAGCAGTATCAGATATAGGTAAACTTACCAATTGTCTATAAAATGCCTTGAATAGTTTTGCAAGCGCACTGACTCGATTCGACTATCGATTAATTCAATGAGCTTTTCTTGGTTCACAAAAGCTGCTCCCTGTTGGATCTCACTTAACCGCTCAACAACAGTAGAATTTATTCTGCTAATACGTTTTTAACAACCTCTGTGAGTTGATGATACAGATATGGTTTCTGAATAAAACCCGCCAAGCCTTTTCCGGCAAATTGATTAATTGCCGTTTGTTCGTTATAGCCGCTCGTCAATATGGTGGGTACGCTATCGTCAATACGCCTTAATTCCCGAAATGTCTCTACGCCGTTCATTTTCGGCATAGTCATATCGAGCATAACGACAGAGATATCTTTATGGTGCTCACGAAAAACTGCCACGCCTTGCTCTCCATCAACTGCCAGGAGCACTTGAAAACCCATTTTCTTGAACATCTCACGAGAGAGCTTGCGTACCTGCTCTTCGTCATCAATAATCAATACTGTCCCTGTGCTCTTCCAATCTTTATTAATAGTGCCAAACTTATGGACAGTCTCGGCGCTATTGCTCACTACTGGGAACAAAATCTTAAAGGTACTGCCTTTGTTGGGCTCACTATATACTTTTATCACGCCTTTGTGGCCCAGAACAATTCCCAGAATAGCGGATAAACCTAATCCTCTACCGGTAAATTTAGTGGTAAAAAAGGGATCAAATATGCGCTCTTTGGTGGCTGCATCCATACCGATTCCAGAATCGGCAACCTCTAGATATACAAACCGGCCCTCTCCGAGTCCACTATTTTGAAATGTCTCTACAAGATAATCTTGATCACAATACATAGAGCCAATTGTGATCGAGATCTGTCCCACATCTTCACCTATAGCTTCAGCAGCATTGACAATAAGATTTAAAATCACCTGTCGGATCTGGGCCACATCACCCTCAATCGCAGGGATATCCGACTCGAAGTGGTAACTTAAGGAACATTTTTTTGATATCGACACGTCCAACAAACGTCCCATATCTTCTACTACTTCCTGTAGGTTCAATGGCTGGATGATGAATTTGCCTTTTCCAGAGTATGCCAACATTTGCCGAGTCAGTTCAGAGGCTTGCTTCACGCCTTTTACTAACTCTTCAATATAAAGGTAGGCGTCACTCTCTGGCGGTGTCGAGACTTTTGCCAAGTCTGCATATCCCAAGATACCAGTTAAGATGTTGTTAAAATCATGGGCGATGCCACCCGCCAAAATGCCTAAACTCTCCATCTTTTGCGCTTGTTGTAACTGCTCGTCCAACAGTTTTCGGTCAGATTCCGCCTTAAGGCGTTCTGTAATATCTAGAATGATCGCTGCGCCAACCGCCTGGCCTCCATAAGTTGACGCCTGCAGATGTACCTCTACCGGATATGTGGTTCCATCCTTTCTCTTGTGAACTGTTTCAAATATCAGAGATGTTTCACTACCACTGCGCAACGGTTCGATCATTGAATTAAAGGATGGCTCAGTGAAGTCCGGCTTTAAGTCAATAGGCGTCAATCCCCGTAACTCCTCCATGCTGTAGTTTAAATTCTCCCGAGCCGTACGATTGACATTGATAAAATACAAGGAATGAAGATCAAAGACATAAATTTCATTTAGGGATTCCTCCACCAGGCGCGCCAAATCTAATGGGCTGGCGGAGTCATCAATATGCGGTTTTGAATCCTGACTAGATTGGTTGCTCAAAGTGACACTCCTGGTTAGAAACAAGAGGGTTTTTTACCTTTATAACCACTCAGGGAGATAACAGAACTACGTAAATGTAAATGATAACTTATCTAATTTTTGTCCCCTGCTATTCTTTTTTCACCGGTTTTTGTGTTGATTGCTCAAAAAATCTTATTTTTATTCTTTTGAAGCATAGATCAAATTTTTCGCTATTTCTAATCTATTATCCACCGCGCACTGCCATCAGGATACAGAATCAGTCTGTCCACCATGGTCTTTTTTTGTGTTAAATCGGGCACTTGGTAAAATACGACGTACAGTGACTATCTTATAGTCCGAAAATCGTCACACTCACTCATCCGTTCTCACTCTACACACGATTCTTGTATCACTACCCCCAACAGCAATTCCGAGGAAGAATAGTGAATTCACCCATCCCTGCCTGGGCTAAATTCGGTTAAAATAGATGTATTTATCTCTTCTCTATCTCAATCCTTTAGTCAATTGGATAACGGAACGGAGTGGTGAAGAGCGTCAGTAGGCTAAGTATCAAATAATATTAAGAAAGTAGTGAATTAGATGTCCTCCTCACACCTGCAACGACAATCTCTAGCTGTCGACGACGGCAACCTCTCCTACCTCTGTAGCGAACCCAATGTACACCCGGTGAATATTCATCTGTTGCACGCAACCGGATTTAACGCACAGACCTATAGGCAACTTTTGGAGCCACTTTCCAAACACTTCAATGTCTATGCCTCAGATCTTCGCGGCCACGGGAAAAGTGATGCACTGGCCGATCCCAGTCAGTTCCACTCTTGGGACATCTATCGCCAAGATTTCTATAAAATACTGCGCGAAATGGATCGCCCGACCTATCTCATTGGTCATTCAGTGGGATCGATTATCAGTATTGCCGGTGCAGCGAACTGTCCCCACATTGTGAAGGGGCTGATCTTGACCGAGCCCCTGATGTTTCCACCCGCTTTACAGCTCCTGATGAAGCAAAATAATGCGGAAAACAATCCAATGGTCATTGGTGCGCGCAAACGTAGAGCACAGTTTCCGTCCAAACAAGCGATGATAGAAAACTATATTGGCAAAGGCGCATTTAAGACCTGGCCCAGATCCTGGATTGAAGACTATGTAGACGGAGGGAGTCGAGAATTAGCAACCGGAGAGTGTCGATTGACTTGTGAACCAGAATGGGAAGCCAAGTCTTTTCAAGTATCGGAAATCACACCTTGGGATCAGATTGCGACACTCGCGTGTCCAACAACGATCCTCTATGGCGCCAGTGGTACTTCTACATGCAGTCCACTGGGTGTAGAAAAATACCTGGAGTTACAACCCGGAACCCGTGTCATTCAAGATCCCGAAGCCAGCCACTTTCTTCCCATGGAGAATCCACAATTAGTCATTGATGAAGTCAAACGAATGGCGTTCGAAGCCTCGGATATCGATAGGGCATCTGTACAATAGCGTTACCTGAAACTAATTTGCAGGTACTTTTTCAACCCCTGAGTATTAACGGTTGGTGTAGATAGGCGCGGTATTCGCGCCTCAAACCAATTACCATGCATGAATAATCGGTTATGACTGTCACCAGTACACTGGCTCTACTATTCACCATGCTCGTATTAGCTCTAGCACCGAGTATCAGTGTGTTAACCGTATGCACACGCGCTATCAGTTTTGGATTTCACCATGGCGCATTGACCGCCCTGGGTATTTTAACGGGAGATCTGATATTTATTGCTATCGCACTTTTTGGACTCTCCTACCTCACCGAACAACTTAATGAGTCCATCACCTGGATTAAATTAGCGGGTGCGGCGTTTATTTTATGGATGGGTGTCTCCCTATGGCGCGCGCCACCCGCTCAAAAGAATACTGAGGTTTCCGCCTCTCACACGACTCTTTCCAGCTTCATGGCCGGATTAAGTATGACGCTTGTTGATACTAAAGCTATCGCCTTTTATATAGGATTTTTTCCAGCATTCTTTGATGTAACCGTTCTTAGAACGAGTGATATTGCTATCATCTTTGTGGTGACCATTATCGCGGTAGGCGGCGCCAAGCTATTTTATGCCTATTGGAGCGCACGTAGCGGAAATCTTATTCAATCTAAAATAGGCGACCGCTTAAATAGGCTAACAGGTATTTTATTGATGTTGATTGGTGCTAGTATTGTGCTGTCACTATTCTAATGCGAGGTGCCAATAGACTGGCCATGGACTATCGCATACCTCAATTTGATGCCCATTTTCACATCATTGAACCGGGGTTTTCCCTTGTCCCAAACCAAGGTTGTCTACCGGAACATGACACTAGTAACGACTACCAACAGCAGATGACACCACTAGATACTGTCGGTAGCGCGGTGGTATCGGCTTCATGTCAAGCATACGATCACGCTTACCTCATCCATGCGCTGACAATTCTCGGACCAAGCTATGTGGGTGTCATGCAACTTCATCCTCACACCAGCGATGCCACACTCATGCCGCTGAATCTATTGAGTGTTCGCGCTATTCGTTTCAATCTAAAACGAAGCAGTGACATCCCGTTCGATCAATTTATGCGATTAGCAACTCGGGTTGATGAATGATTCGGTTGGCACACCGAACTCTATGTGGATTCAGATGTTCTAGAGGAACTTTTACCTCAACTTAAAGGCATTCCGAGAGTGTGCCTGGATCATTTCGGTCTGTCTAAGGGCGGATTCGATACCGTTGTTAAATTAGCTGAAGGCGACGCATACGTGAAGGCCAGCGGATCCTCAGGTGTAGACTTTTCAATTTCCTCAGCATTGAAGACGCTCTACGACGCCAATCCTAATGGTTTGATATTTGGCACTGATTTGCCTGGCACGCGCGCGCCACGTCCATTTTGTATCAAAGATGACGAAGTGATCCGAGAATCCTTTAGTCAATTAGACGGAAAGGATTTTATATAAAAACGCTATTAATCTAGACCAGCCAACAGTAGTTCCAAAGCAGATACATTGCTCTGAGATTAAACATAGCCACAAAACCTGAGCTATTTTCATGTAACTGACCGAGGCGGGTTGGTTAGTTTTTATACAGCACCCCTCAGCTTGGTTTATTTTTTATAACCATCTCTAAAGTCCGCAACACGTAACGCCGACTAATTACTATGTGACACCTGCTTGAACTGTCGATTTCAGAAAATAAATAAGCTAAAAACCATTTCGATAGGAAAAGCGATTTTGTCCACTAAAAGAAGGTTTTCTAAAGGTGTGACACCTGTGCTGTGGCACATAAAAGTACAGCAGATTCTCTACAAGCTGAAATAGACAAAAAGACAACTCGCAGATGGCTTGCTGTTAAACGCGCCAGAGAAGAGAAGACTATCAATATACTCATTTTTAGAAAAACAGTGTTATCGGGGCTCACATGAAACACGCCTTATTGTCATTACCACTAATTGTTTGTTTAATGGGATTTACGACTGGCAATCGAACACCACAAGGCTATTTTATTGCTGCCTTGGTAGATTCGCAGGTCACGCGAGCAAAACTTAGATGCGAAGAAACATCGGAACTATGCCCCATGGTAAAAGAAAACTTAACGCTTCTTGCAACAGATATCGAAGCCTTGTGCGCGATGCGAAACACTACAGAGTGCCAGGGTTTGCTAGATTCATTAGATTATATTCACTCCGTACTCATCACATTGTAGTCTCACTCTCAGTTCTATACCTAACTGATAGCGCCTTGACCGCAGAATGCAATCAAGGCTGATAATCTTTTCAGGACTTCACTCCGTTCAAGTTGGCTGTTAACTAAACCATTGCACGCAAGTGACATCGCCCCAAAAGCCAACGCACTACCAAGCTACGCCACCAATGGCAAGGATATCTGTTTTCAACGGCACCAATTTCCAGATGGCGGAATGGCTCAGGAGCAGGTATGGTATGCACCTCTATTATTTGAAAAACAAAAAACTGCCAACACGAAAGTTGATTTCACAAAAGAAGAAAAGCGACATGAAGTATTTATACGAAAAAAATGGAAACGTCTATACCCCTAGTGAACATGCCCTTGGACCTTGGGGACCAACCGCACTCCATGGCGGCGCCACTGCTGGCCTCATGGGTCATGCGTTAGAGCTGGCATCTGATCGTGATGATCTCCAGTTCGCGCGTATGACACTGGATATGTTTCGGCCCGTTCCCTTATCTCCCCTCACTGTTGAAAGCCGAATAGTACGAGATGGAAAACGAATACAAATCATAGAGACCACTGTGATCGCCGCCGGTAAAGAAGTGGCTAAAGGCACTGGCCTCAAACTGAAGCAGACGGAGATTGAACTGCCTGACGGTGTCACTCTTGCCAGTGATACTCTCACTGATCCTGAACAGCTAGAAACCATGAGCATGATGGGTAGCACCAATCAGAGCAATTTACCCCCTGGCTTACACTATAATTTGCAGATGAAACGCATCAGCGGCTTTACCGCCAAAGGTGAAGGACAAGCCTGGTTTTATATGCCTCTAGAGGTAGTAAAAGATAAGCCCACCACACCCTTTGTACATATGTGTATGATTTCGGATTTTGGTAACGGTACCGGACAAATTTATGTAAAGAACAGTATGGGCTCTATTAATGCGGATATCAGTTTACATCTGCATCGCATCCCCACCGAAAAATGGATCGGTTTTGATTCAAAAACTGAGATGCAATTAAACGGCGTGGGTATCATTCTCACAAAGTTATACGACACGAAGGGCCCCATAGGCCATATTTCTCAATGCGTGATGCCGCAAATGATGCAAAAAAAATAATCAATTTCAAAGAAGAGAACGGATTGTCTTTTAACAAATCCACATCATCAGGTGTGCATTCTTCTGTTTAGAATTGACCCATTATTTCATCCGTACTCATGGGTAGGTTCTTTAATTAATAGAATTGAAACCCTCTTGCCTTATCCAGATTAGATACATTCAGGATGCAAGTTAGGGCGAAGTTAACATTTAACGTGACGCATCATATCCATTAAAAATCTGTTTGGTCTTATTGAGCT
Source organism: Thiotrichaceae bacterium (assembly GCA_041940025.1). Classification (GTDB taxonomy): domain Bacteria; phylum Pseudomonadota; class Gammaproteobacteria; order UBA5859; family UBA5859; genus UBA5859. The sequence goes on from JBGTSY010000007.1 coordinate 95,628, forward strand.
TATCTATGGGAGATCACGCCTATGGATTTGGCGGCGGTCTCCCCCTCACCCAGCCCATTTTCGCCGTAGACGCCCGATTTCTTAGTCCGCTCGCACGTCCCGGTCAACGCTCAGGCAAAATTCTTGCCTACTTCAAATCGATATAAATTTCGATGATGGAGGCTGTGAAAACACCAATTTTTAATTAAACCATCCGTCCATGCCATTTTTCCATGGACAACTGGCGTCCGGCAGCGCAAAAAATAGAGAAAAACCACCCCAAAGGACAATTTAATAGATTATTCGTTGACCAGTGGACTAAGCTGTATATAATTCAATTAGCTTGTAAGTATGCTGACTATTTATGTAATACTTTTCGATTTCCATCAGTTAAGTCTTCGTTTTGATCTTCATAAGTAATTGCACGCTTCCTGCCGAAAAACGCCCAAACTCGGGCACAGATAAAATTGTAAGATAGGATGTAATAAACATGTCAAAAACCACAGGAACCGTAAAATGGTTCAACGAATCTAAAGGCTTTGGATTTATAGAGCAGGAGTCCGGGCCCGATGTGTTTGTGCACTTTAGTGCCATCACTGGTAGTGGATTCAAAACCTTGGCTGAAGGTCAAAAAGTAGAGTTCAATGTCACTCAAGGCAAAAAGGGCCCACAAGCTGAAGAAGTAGTTGTTCTTTAATCTTGGAAAGTGCGCCAAAACTTAGTAAGTACTTCGATAAATCTATTAATAATTTCCCCTAATAGTCAGACAAGAAATGAAAAGATAAGGTTGCACACGCAATTATCATCTTAATGACTTCTTGGCAAAGGTATCGGTAAAACTTACAGGTTTTAACTTACCCAGAGGGAATGGTTCACTCTATGGCTGAAACAGCTTTGGTTTGAATCGTTCCCGGTTTTTTTGTTTGTATCTTCCACTAAGCAAACAGTCTAGCTTTTTACTCCCATCATTAAAAACCCTGAAAACGCCGCATTAGAGGGGGACAAATTTTTGTCTACTAGTTTTTTGCTGTCGTTTATCAATTTTCGGTAACGCCGGTAAAATTCCCAGGTAGGCGTTGGATGATACTGTAGATCCGTCAGCTCAAAATAACGAATAATATCCTTGGCTGTTGTCGGCTTTACGAAGACCTCTTTATTAGGCCTATAGTAAGCAGGAATAATGGTTATCAAACTCCACTTCGCTAACTTTTCAGTTTTTAACAGATCCACCATCGATTCAAAACCCGTACGCTGCGATCCATGCAAGATTTCGATCAACGAATCTACCAAAAAGATCCTATCTTTCTCACTC
>JBGTSY010000007.1:96928-144967 GCA_041940025.1 Thiotrichaceae bacterium
GACAAATTTCATATGCGTTTTGCTCCCTGAGCTGAAAGTGGTGTGCCCGAAATTTGGGTTTTTCAAACATAGACACCATTGAGGATAGACTCACTACTTTAACCATGTTCTCCGCAGTGGCACGCACATTCAGACAGTTAGGTTTGGAAAAACACTCCTGAGTCATGGCAACCATTTTGTCCATTCGGTGTTTTTTACCAATTTCTACTAGCTTAGGATCTTGAAATCCACCGGGGTGATCTGCCAAAAATGTTGCTTCCAGCTCTTTTAATCTATTTTTATCTAACATTTTCTACTTCTGTTGGGGATCCATCGGTTTAGAAACCGTCTATCCTGGTGTATGGCTCTTTTAGTTAAATGCAATCAGCTATTGTAGAAGTGTTCACTAGGGATCCAACTCTTAATTCTATAGAATTCTCCCAGACACCTGTATTGATTCAAAATGATGGATCCTAGGTGCATGGTGAATTGAGGCATCTAACCGGCAATCCCAAATGTGCCACCCATACTTATCAATGTTGATTTAATGTGACAGCGGGGCATTAATAACAGAATCATCACAAAAGCAGACATCCGATTCAAGACAGTGCAACCACCAATAAATACTCTATGAGAGATGACACTCTTTCATCTGTTTTTAACTGCGCAGAGTTAAATCAGACAAAGCATCGTAGATCATTAATACTGCTGTTCTGCTGATGTAACTTTAACAAATACTTCCATGCTACCGTCCTCTTTCAACAACAACACATCATAAGGCATAAAGCGATCTTCCACCTCCATACCGGGACTTCCCACCGGCATAGCCGGTACCACTAAGCCATGAGCGCCAGCAGGCGGCTTATACAAAAATTGCTGAATATAGCGCGCAGGGATATGTCCTTCGAACACATAACCTTCAGCGGAAACCGCTGTGTGGCAGGACTGATAATCTTGTGCAATGCCTTTATCCTGCTTCAAATGATACATATCCGTTGGATGATGGGTAGTCAATGCAAAACCTCTGTCGGCCATGTGATCCACCCACTTACCGCAACAGCCGCAGGTGGGGCTTTTGTAAACATGCAAAACTATCTGTTCGCCTGCGCGCCTCTCTGCCGAAAGAGTTGCTACCTCATCACTCTTACCCCCAATGGCGTCTACCCTATCGTCTCGATCAGAGCAGGCAAATAAAATCGGAAGAAGTCCGGCTAAGATTAACAACTTATATGAATTTTTTATCATCGTCATACTCCCTTCATTGTGACACACATCACTTCCTGAGATATCCCAAGAGTTGGACATCAATTTGTCCACGAGCGAGTCAGATTGTGCCTGTGTGTTTGCCATACACACAGTACTAAATGACTGCATGTGGCTGTGAAACTTGAGGCATCAAGTTTCCAGGATACAATTTTAAAGAACAACACAACACTTAAAAAGCGACCGAAGAGCGCTCAATCAACACAAAAAATTGAATCGGTCACTGAGATTAAAAAACGCCGCTAAAACCTCTGAACCAGGATTCGCCTAATCTGCCTAGGGTGTTGACTTCATGTTTTTATCAACAATCATGCAAGTTCTTAATGACGATTGCGTTATTCGGCTCCGCGCCTGTGACCTTTTACAAGGTCACAGGTGTGACAAATCCCTCTGGCTTGACTGCTAATACCGAACAGGTGACCTGTTCCAAAATGGACTCGGCAGTATTGCCGATGATCAATCCCGGTATACCAGTACGCGCCACTGTGCCCATGACAATGAGATCGATCTTGTTCTGTTTCACCATCAGCGGGATCTCCCGATCGGGCTCTCCCTTCAGCAAATGAATGTCGGGTTTTATGTATTCCGCAATTTGTTCGCCCACGGCCTCGTTGAGTTCATCAATAAGATGTTGAAGTCCCTCCGAACAACGACTTCGAATGCCCGCTAAATACTCATCGACTTTCTCTTCTGGCATATGGGAAAAAGCGCCATAGCGTAAGAAGTCTTCTCCATAAAAACCCCACACGCTACCCACATGCATTTGCGACAGATCTGATACAGAAAAGAGTGCAGCGAATTCTAATAATCTTAGGTTCAGTTGATGTTGCTTCAGCCGCTCCTCTGCATCGGTAGTCTCATCGTTGACATCCACAGCAGCCAATACGTGACGAAATAGCTTGTCATTCCCCGCCTTTAGCATTAACACAGGACAGGGACATTTTCGCAGCAAATGCATGTCATCACTTCCGAACACTCGGGCGATCCAGTCTGGATCATCACTGCATTTAATCACCAAGTCATGCTGTGCCTGAAGCACACGTCTAATCACCTGAATAAAGGGCGTACCAACCAGAATATCGATTTTAATTTCACTCTCTACATCCAAACTATGGATCCATTTATCAATCGCAAGACGTTTATTGGTGACCACCGCACTGAGTGCATTCTCCTCCTCTTCTTTAGTACGAAATAGAAAACGCCAGGTACCCGGAGCCTTAATGGTGGATACTATTGTGAGATCCGCCTGATGATGAGTAGCGAGATGCAGCGCCTGCACTAACGCAGTTTTCGATGTATGGTTCGGTTCGACCACACACAAGATGTTCTTGAATCGCTTCATTGTGACTTCTCCTCTCCCCAAAAACCCAGTAAATATTCAAAAGCTTCATTGGCGTCTTCCACCAGTTTAAAGAGCTTCAGATCTTCTGCGGTAATCGCTCCTTGCGCCACCAGATAAGGAAAATTGATAAGATTCTGCCAATAGTCTCGACCCACCAATACCACTGGAACCGGTTTGATCTTTTTGGTCTGGATAAGGGTAAGGGTCTCAAATACTTCATCCAGAGTGCCGAATCCACCGGGAAATGCTACCAACCCCTTTGCCCGCTTCAAGAAGTGCATTTTCCGGATAGCAAAGTAGTGGAACTGAAAACAGAGTTCAGGAGTAATGTAGGGATTCGGCAACTGCTCAAAAGGCAATACGATGTTTAAACCAATACTTTTACCTCCCACGTCCGCAGCACCACGGTTGGCAGCTTCCATCACGCCCGGTCCACCACCCGTCACCACCACAAAGCGCTTACCCTCATCTTGCAGCGATAGTTGGGTAATTTTTCGGGCAAGTAATCTGGCCTCAACATAATAGCGGCTATTTTTGCGAATATTGTCCGCAATAGCCTGTGGCCCGGTACAATCATTTCCCGCTATAGGTAAAGACTCTTCTGGCTCCTTTGTATTTATGTAATCTAACTCGTCGGGGGCCGGAAAGCGCGCGCCTCCGAAGATCACCACCGTAGATTCAATCTGATTCTCCTGCTGAATTAAATCTGGCTTCAACCACTCCAATTGCAAACGCACGGCTCGAAGTTCATCGCGCAACAAAAATGGTTCATCAGCATAAGCCAACCGGTATGAGGGATTGTCAATGCGGCTCTTACGAGCGAATTCAACATCCTCCGAGGCGGTGGGAAATATGGGTTCTTCGTTATCCACTTCGTCCATTGATAACTCCCTTTTAAATTTGTATCTCTTCGCCCAATTGCGGAATGTGGGCAGACCACCCGTGTGCCTTCACCGCACTCTGTAGCGTAATCTTAGCTTCCTCTTCTCCATGCACTAAATAAAGCCGCGGTTTGCCGCCTTGAAAATGCGACAACCAGTCGATGAGTTGGGACTGACTGGCATGGGCTGAAAACCCGCCTAACGTATGGATCTTCGCTCTTACCACTATCTCTTCTCCAGCAATCTTTATTTTTTTTACACCATCCACTAACGCACGACCGGGAGTGCCCGTTGCCTGGTAACCGACAAAAATCACATGAGATTGTTGTCGCCAAAGATTATGTTTCAAATGATGCCTGATGCGCCCACCATTACACATACCACTACCGGCAATAATAATGGCACCACTCTCCACTCGATTTAAAGCCATCGACTCCTCAGTAGACTGCGAATAACGCAAGGTAGGCAAAAAAGTGTGCAGACTCTTTTGCCGCGACAGATGAGATTTGGACTGTGACTCAATGGCATTGTGATCTTCCTCATTATAGACTTCTTGATACTGATGATAGATTTCGGTCACCGCAATGGCCATAGGACTATCCAGATAGATAGCCTGATGATGTAACTTGCGCTTTTGATACAACTCTCCAAGACGAAAAATGATCTCCTGAGTACGGCCTACCGCAAAGGCCGGGATCAATATGTTGCCGCGATTTTGTGACGCGTCTTCCAACACCTCTTCAAATTCTTGCAATGTTGCTTCCATTGAGCGGTGCTCTCTATCACCATACGTAGATTCCAGCAGCACCACATCTGCTTCTTCCACCACTGCAGGATCACGCAATAGGGCCGCTTGCGAATTACCCAGATCACCTGAAAATACTAGTTTTTTCTCTTCGCCATTCTCCTGAATATAGATTTCCACAATGGCCGAGCCCAAAATATGTCCCGCATCCAAAAAGCGAACGTCCACTCCCTCCACGAGGTTGGTTCGTTGATGGTAATACACTCCCTGACAATAGCTTAAGGTCTCTTCCACATCTTGTAGCCGGTATAATGGCTCGATCTCATCCTTGCCCGATCGGCGTCGATGTTTGTTCTCCCACTCTGCATCACGCTCCTGTAAGGAGGCTGCGTCCTTCAGCAGTACCTCTACCAGATCGCAAGTGGGTCGTGTCATGAATATAGGCCCTCGATAACCGGCGGTTACTAACAACGGCAGTCGTCCAGAGTGGTCCAAATGCGCGTGAGAAAGCACTACCGCATCGATCTGATTCACTTCGAATGGCAAGGGTTTAAAGTTTGCGTCCTCTTCCTCCCGACGCCCTTGAAAGAGCCCGCATTCAAGTAAGATCTGATACCCCGCCGTCTGCAACAAATACATGGAGCCAGTGACGCCTTCTATGGCTCCGTAAAAAGTCAGTTTCGCCATTCCCTCTCCTGTTTTCCTAATTAATTTGCCATACTATTTGCAACGGGCTCAGTCAGCGCGGACTCCTCACGCACGTTATTAGAGCTGTCTAATTCTCTTTGAAGTGCGATTAATCGTGACAACGCTTTATACCATTGCTTGACTATGCCCATTACCTCCGCCAGGCAGTCTAGGGCCTCCGTCATTTGTGACACAGATATATGAGCACCCTTCGATATGTGATAAATTTCCCCGGCAGCGACCTGAAAAGGTTTATGCGCTTTCCTTTGGCGAGAAAACTGACGAACTAAATCAGTTTGCAGTCTTTCTCAGAAATTGCACTTATTATCCGAATCCGCGAAATACTATTTTTACTATCTTTCTATTTGCAGGCTTCACGTGACATCTACCATTTTGGTGAAACTTATCCAACTATATAAAATATCACAGCGTGATCCGCACCTGTGATCTCTAACATGTGACCTCTACATCACTGGTGATATGTACCCAAAAAACCAGTGGGTGTTCCATCTTGCCTTGTCCTTAAATACCTCTCTATCAACATTAATCAGGGGTGAGAAACAACGCTTTCGAAAACAAAATCCTTCAATCGATAGGAGCTTCTCATAAAACCGAAGATAATTCCAAAGTATCTAAATAGCTGAGTCTGGCTCGTTAACCAAAAACTTATCAACTTATCTTTCGAAACGGCCCATCTGAGACACACCGTCACATCACGGCACTTACCTTTGGCCTCAGTGGAATATTCTGTACTTATACCCAGCAAGTTTAAAGGCAATGCACAGATTGCTCGTGCCTTTACTTCACCGATAATCTGCCCATGGAACACCCGATGGACACCGTTCAATCGGTAAACCATCAAGTACATACAGCGGATTATTTAGATTGATTTATGCCCTGACTCCATGCCTTGGCAACGCCACGGCTACTTCCCAAACGAGATCTCAGGCAGAACGTAGATTGATTGAGATTGACGCGGTATAAATTAGCACGCCACAACTTAGCATTGCCATAATGATAATTACGATACTCCTGTGCTGACATATTATCGACAATATCACGCAACTAATTTTGACCAGGCTACTGTGTCAGAGGCATGCTGACAAAAAGCGAACATCGCGATGTAATTCTTAAGGAACGCGTCTTTAGTGTTGTTTTGCACAGGTCTCGAATTTACGTCGAGGAACCCTTTAGCGTAGTTGGGGGAACACGGCATTGTGGTAAACTCATTGCAACAAAACAAATGGGCTTTCTCGTCCTGAATTACCCCATAAGGCGACGGTCGTGATATTAGGCGATTTCCCGTTTTTCTTGATCTGCCATAGGCACGGACAGATCAGAGGGTTCGATGTGTTCAAGACAGAGTTTATAGATGATTTCAGCAGCTTTTTGATAACCTCCACAACGTAACAACTCCTGTTGATAAACCTTTGCGTTACGTTGATAGTCAGGACTGTCTAATATAGCCTGAACATTTGCACGGATCTTAGAAGCCGTGATGCTTTCCCCTAGTTTAAAATATTTTGCCACCCCCATCTTTGCAAACCGCCGACCGTTGAATTCCTGTTCAAACTGTTGAGGACACACTAGGAGTGGCACCCCATTGGCCAATCCTTCGTTAAAACTATTCATACCTCCATGAGTAATAAATAGATCTGTATGCTTCAAAACATAGATTTGTGGCACATGATTGTAGAGATGAATGTGTTTGGGTACATTTCTAAATTGACTCACCTTCAGCTGCTTGCCAATAGAAATCACCACCTCAACAGACGAATCCCTGAAAGCATCGATACATGTCTGATAGAATTCTGGTCTTTGATTGTGTAAGGATCCAAGAGAAATATAAATCAGCGGTTTAGACTCAATTTGCTCAAATTGACGAAACTCACTGTGTACGACATCCCGAGTGTCGAAAATGGAAGCACCCACATACTCAAATTCACCGGATAGCCTATTGCTAAATGGCTGGTATCTTTCGGTATTAAATACAATATTGGTCTCACCAACGCTCGCAAAAAAGTCAAACACGTGGTAAAAAATGTTTCGATAGGGCGCACCTATTCGCTGCAAGATGGCTTTTAATCTACCCGCTGCGCTGGGAATCAGCGTAAAAGAATAGCGCACTAAAATACCAAGTATCATTTTACTGATATGCCAATCGCTTATAATGAGCCATGGGGAACTCACTATGGTGGTCACAATGTTGATACCGGGTACTTGCAACGACTCTGACAGGTACTTTCCCCATGGGCAACACGCATCATAGACAATGGCCTTGATATTGTCTTCTTTTAGCTCTACAAGCAAATCGTCAATACACGCCTCGGTCATACTTAATTCTTCCAAAGCCATGGAAATGATATCTGTGCCCGTTTCCGCATTGTGATGATAATGAAACCACTTTTCGTAGTTTCTAAACTCCGCGCCCAAAGATTCAAATTTCACACGACTGTCTTCACCGGCGTAATAGATCACGTGAATTCCTAATCTCACTAATTCAGAGACGATACCTATCGTGGGATTTATGTGTCCGCTTGCACCAGGTAAATTAAAAAAAACGATTTTGACACGCATCTACATTCTCCAAATCCATTTGCTGGAACAATCTATCTATAACTAACAAGTTGTAACGATATTAACCACTGCGCCTGAATGGCAGATCTTCATGATGAGAATCAATTCTTTTAGCAGCCGCCTGATAAAAGGGCGCTAAATTCTGTTGTAGTTTGTTTCCATATTCTTGTACCAGAGAATCTATTTCATTCTTTCTGGGTTGAGGACGGATACATTGTGGGTTTTGTGTTAATGGCAAACCTAAAAAGTTCTGTAGCGCAAGCAAATATTTTTCGGGATCTTCATTGAACCTGTGATAGGTCAGTTCAAAGTAGCTGTCTTCTGGTAATTCATTTAGTTCTAAAAAATAGTTTTTAATTTGCAACTCAACACTATCTGCCACGTAGGGCACGATGATTTGTTTTGCCCGCTCCTCGCCTAATAGGGATTTTATTCCTCGAGCAATTTTCCATATTCCATAGCTAAGGCGCATGAGTAGTGGCTGTGCGACAGGCATCTTAAACCTGTCTATTAGCAAGGTTAAAAAAGGTTGCCGACCTGTCAGATAGGTCAAAATTGCATTAACCATACTATTGAGAATGGCAGTGGGCTCCCTAGAGATATAAATAAATTTTGCGCCTGGAAAACGTTTTAGAATCTGCTGCGCATTGTCCGTATCAAATGGATTTTTTAATAGAATTGCTTCAGCATTCGGATGAAGATAGTGCAGTTTCTGACAGATAAGTTTGAAGTAGTCTGCGTTCTCTTCAGTAATCGACATGGCATAGCTATGATTTCGCAACAACCAGCCATACTCTTCTACCATGCTGTCTTCAACCCAGACCTTGTCAATTTTTCGATCGGTGATACCTGCCGAACGAAAGTATTGATTGAGCACGACGCGGTCATGTGATTCATTATCATTAAATGTATTTTTTATTAATCGATCAAAATAAAAAATGTGGTACAGATCCAGATTCGCAACCGGAAAACATTGTGCGACCGAATCATAAAGAAAAGTTGTCCCAGAACGATGGAGCCCCATAATAAATATGGGCTTAATTTGAATGCCTTCCAGCTTGCTTAAGTATTCTTTATCTTCATCTACACGTGGAAACTTCGGATCCATGATTCTTACCTCGTCGGTATTTTTTGACCAATTACCAAATAGAAAGACAGTGGGTGCTAGGCAATTTTTTTCTCGATTGAATTCTGCTGTCGATAGAGTTTGGAGTATTTCATGACAAATTTACTGACTTCTTCATTGGCAGTTTTCACTCGAAATAAGCCTCGATGCAGTCCGGGAAACGGCTTTTGTGAGGGACCGCTGTTAAACATCGCTCGAAGCTTCGCTCTGCCCTTGCGGGAAAATATATCGAATCGAAAGTATTTGGTTTCCACAGGCACGGTAAAGTCTTGATTGGGTTTGCCTGGCTGAAAACTTTCAAATATTTGCTTCAGTTCTGAGGTTTCATACCATGCCATGGAGCTTTCGATATTTTGCGGGACTTTATCGTGGCCAGAATGCCTGGTGATCTTTCTTAATGATTCTTCACTTTCAAGTATCTTATGAGCATATCTAAAAAATAATGTATCGTATCCAGTAAAGTATGGGCTAATCAGCAACGCGCCAGCGACCGGAAGTGCCGTGTGCTGTTTTGACGCCATCAACAAACTTGCGCCAAGAGACATCGCCCCACCACTGAGTCCAATCATGATGCTGGAGTGCTCTTGATGCAAACAAAGGTGTGTCAAATCTGATAACACAGACTCAATATCCAACAAGCCACACTCGCCCTGGCTTTGAAAATGTGCTTCATACACTGCACTGCAACCGCAATCTTTAACAAGTGTGCGAACAAGATCTTCTCCATACTCACCTCGAACCGGATCAAATACGCCAGGCACTAAGAATACAGGAGAGCGAGCCTCTTCCCGTTGAGGATCCGGCAAGGTATGTTTGATCAGATAGAGTCCCTCTAGTGTACGGTCAGCCCACTGATTGAGGTAGCAAGAATGAATACCGGAGATGTTCCTTTGATGAATATAGTCCATATACTTTTACTCACATTTACGATTGCAGCTATCACCAATTTGAAAGTGTTGTTTATAACCAAAACAACAACACTGCCACCAGTCAACCTTATCCTTGTTGAGCGGTCTGTTTCTCTCTAAAACACCTTTAGTTAGGCACACTTTAATCGACGATTGAAGTTGATAAGGATCAGTTAAATCAACTCTTCCCATTCTTCAATGCATGCCAACATTGAGATCCATATATTCGCGTTTAGACATTTCTATAAAACGTTTTTTTAGAATCAACTACGTTGAAATCTAGCATATATGAATTTACTTAATACACAATTAAATGTCATCTAAGGAAGCGATTCTATCGTTAAGTATGTAGACACTTTGTTTTTACTATTGTCACACAAGTAAAGTTTGACAACACTATCTTAGGTTATACTTTCGCTCCATATTGTTGTTCCAACCAAGCAATAACATACAGAAACAAGGCTTGTGCTTAACATGTCTCATTCTGTCTTGCCTTTTGTATTTCTAATGTATGTCGCAAAATATGCCACTCACATAATATGATTCAACTGAAGCCTGGGGAGCCATTCATATCTTTTGGTTGATACAGCTATTATCGATTAATTCCTATCTAAATCGAGTGAGCCGACTATTGAGGCATCACACAATAAAGACTAAAATGAAGCATCAAATAAAAATCTAAAATAGTATTCGGTGCGTTGCTTTCAAGTGACTCATCAAATATTAATCAACAGCCGTTGTCACTGATATCTATTGTCAATCTTGCCCTCCATCTACAACTGGTATGGAGGGGGCACAGGATGATGGCACTCGTTTATTTTTTAATCTTGATTCTGCTAAATAGTACGGTTTACTCTGCATCCTCAGATACTATAGAAAACGCACACAGCTTTAGTATTCAATCCGGCGGCATCGGTGATTCTGGTCACATCGAAATCCATGGCCAACAACGGAGCTCGGGTGAAATTGCAAACATGCAAATAGACGCCTTTGGTCGTCACTATCGGTTTCCAAACCAACTTTTGGGCATGCTCTCAGTGAATCATCTGCACAGGCTACAACTCTCTTACGATCCCGGAGAAATGTCGCTCAACGGCAAAACCTTGTATATTCGTATTCGCTCTTCTAACAATGGCACTGACCACACCGATCTCTCAATTGCCATTAACGAGAATGGTCAAATGCATGTATTATCAGAGTAACCTTGTCGATTTCACCTCAGATGCCAGGTGACACTATGAAAAACAGAGTGTCAACACTACCAGTAAAGCGATCTACCGACTGCACACGCAAACATTCTCTTTATTGGTAGGGGCTTTCTGTTTCCAGTCCATCCAATAGAGCCAATTTATGAATGAGATCATGAACTCTGGAACTATAGCCCCATTCATTGTCGTACCAGGAGATCACCTTCACCATGGTGTCGTCTATGACTTGAGTCAGCAGGGAATCAAACACCGACGAGTGGTAATCCCCCACGATATCCATCGACACTATGGGCTCCGCTTGGTAACACAAAATGTTTTTCAGCGGCCCCTCGGCAGCGACCCGCATCGCTTGGTTGATCTCTTCCTTAGTCACTTTCTTTTCTAGATCCACCGTGAGATCCACAACGCTTCCATCCGGAACCGGCACCCGCATGGCCAAACCATCTAACTTGCCTTCCAGTTCCGGCAAGACACGTCCAATGGCACGAGCGGCGCCGGTAGAGGTGGGAATAATATTCATTGCCGCATGACGAGTACGCCGCAGATCTTTATGCACTGCATCCACTAATCTTTGATCGGAAGTATAAGCGTGAACGGTAGTCAACAGCCCTCTTTGAATACCAAAGTTTTCATGTAACACTTTTGCTATGGGTGCGGCACAATTCGTAGTACAGCTGGCGTTGCTGATGATCCGGCTCTCTTTTGTGATCACATGATCATTCACACCCAATACCACGGTACTCTCCAAATAGTCCTTGGTAGGCACGGTCACAATCACCCGTTTCGCACCCGCATCGATATGATGTTGTAGCTGGCTCAATTCGCGAAAATGACCGGTACTTTCGATCACATAATCAATATCCATCTCTTTCCATGGGAACTTAGAGGGATCTGTTTCATTCAATACCTTGAAGGCGTCACCATCGATGGTCATCACGTCACCGTCAAATGAGACTTCGCCCGGATAGGGCCGATGCACACTGTCATACTTAAAAGCGTGATACAGACTTTCCGCACTGGCCAAGTCATTGATCGCCACCACATTCACGTGGCCATACATCTTGGCTATTCGGGTGACAATGCGACCTATACGGCCAAATCCATTAATTGCTATTCTCGGTCGAGCCATAGTATATCCTTATGTTAAGCGAACAAATCGCGCCTGCTTGCGCACACTCATGCACTAAATGGAATTATAATCCCGATATAATAAGTTTCGTGAAATTAATACAAAACTAATGCCGAAGTTTGCCCAAAATGATAATTTTATCCATATAATCATTACATTCGTATATCGAGAAAAGATCTTATGTCTTTAATTTGCGATACCCCTGAGTGGCGAGAGTTAAAAAAAGAGTCTCAACTATTTGAGAATCATACACTACATCAACTGTTTCAATGCGATCAGAATCGATTTGAGAAGTATTCCCTAGAGTTAGATCCCTTCTTACTTGACTACTCTAAGAACCATCTGACGGGATCCAGTTTGACTGCATTGTTACAACTGGCGGAGGCTAGAGAACTAGAAAATGGCATCGATGCGCTCTTTTCTGGTGCGATAGTCAATCCATCAGAAAATCGACCCGCCCTACATGCCTTACTCCGTCAAAGCGATGCGCAGCCGCTTATGCTGGATGGGATCAACCTCACTGAAGAGGTGCGTCGGTCTCGCACCAAAATGAAAAATATTAGCGACGCGCTGCATCGGGGGAATTGGTTGGGTGCAAGCGGAGAGCCCATTGAGGATTTGGTGCATATCGGCATCGGCGGCTCCCACCTAGGTCCGGAGTCTGTACTCACTGCCTTAAACCAGCCTAACAGGCAACATCCCAGAATCCATTTTGTCTCCACCATTGACGGTGCACAATTACAGGAGATCCTGAGTGGGTTGAATCCTAACCGGACCCTGGTTGTGCTGGCTTCTAAATCATTTGGTACCCAGGAAACTTTGGTCAATGGCACACATGCGAAAAACTGGTTACGTCACTCGCTCGCCCAAGAAACCGCTATAGAAAAACACCTGATTGCAATCACCGCCAATCGGCAAGCCGCCCTGGATTTTGGCATTGTGGAGGATCAGATCCTCTCCTTCTGGTCCTGGGTAGGCGGGAGATACTCGGTTTGGTCGCCTGTGGGATTACCCATCGCCGCTGCTCTCGGTTTCTCCACCTTTGAGCAGTTTCTCAATGGCGCGGCACGCATGGATACGCACTTTCGTACGGCACCATTCAATAAAAACATGCCTGTACTGATGGCGCTCATCGGCATCTGGTATATCAACTTTTTTGGTGCCAGGAGTCACGCCATACTACCCTATGATTGGCGATTGCGGTTAGTGCCTGAGGCGATCCAACAATGTGATATGGAAAGCAATGGCAAATCTGTTAGCCGTCATGGAGAGGCACTGTCATATGCCACTGGACCGGTGATTTGGGGCAAGTCTGCAATCGATGCACAACACGCTTTTTATCAACATTTGCATCAGGGAAATCCGTTCACACCCTGCGATCTCATCGCCTGTGCGCAGCCACAATTTAATGAAGACAATCACGCCCTACTATTCGCTAACTTTGTGGCTCAATCTCGCGCGCTCATGTTGGGTCGCGACTCAGATCAAGTACTCAGTGAATTGACAAACATGTCGCTCACTGAAGCACAACGCCGGACCCTGATTTCGGCAAAGGTCTGTCCCGGCAACCGACCGTCTAACAGCCTACTGCTCGGTGATCTTTCTGCGGAGTCCGTGGGCATGCTATTGGCGCTTTATGAGCATAAGATTTTTGTACAGGGCCATATTTGGGGAATCAATTCCTTTGATCAGATGGGGGTTGAACTGGGCAAAGAAATCGCACGCGAAATCGGCGATCAACTCGACAAGGGCGCCGCCCACAACAAACTCGACGGCTCCAGCAGCGGACTCATTTCCAAGTACTTTGAAAACATGAGAAAACCCTAGCCATTAATTTAAAAAATTGTCCTGAACTCTTAAATTTTCCTACCCTACTTTCGCCTAATGTATTACTGTTCATTGCCAGCGGTAAACCATTTTAATCGACTGAATTAGTCCAATGACAAAACTTGAGATCACTGATAATGGCAAATAGCATGATGACGGTGGGTTGGCGAGAGTATGTCTCACTACCCGGTCTCGATTTACATCAATTGAAAGCAAAAATAGACACGGGCGCCAGAACCTCCTGCCTGCATGCGTTCTCGTTAGAACCTTATCAAAAACAGCAAACACGCTGGATCCGCTTCGGCATTCACCCCAAGCAAAACGACACTCAGGTAACACAGTACTGCGATGCCGAAATTGTGGATCAACGTCTGGTCAGCGATTCCGGCGGACACAAAGAGCTGCGGTACGTCATCTGTACAGAGCTAGTAATGGGTAAACAGCAATGGCCCATAGAAATGACATTAACCAACCGCGACACCATGCGTTTTCGCATACTCATTGGCCGCACAGCAATGAAAAATAGAATGATGGTTGATCCCAGTGCATCCTATTTAATAAGTGAAAAATAAACTGTCAGGATGTATGTATTGCGCACCAAGAGAACACCATATCCCGCAGTCCATGACAAAAACTACATTGCTATTATCTACTTCATGATCTCTATTTGTAGTAGTTGTACAACAATGCGATAGAAAGGAGGCCCCATGAGAATTGCCATCTTATCCCGCAACAGCAAACTCTACTCTACCTCACGGCTCGTTGAGGCAGCCGAGCAGCAGGGCCATGATCCCATCGTTCTGGATGTACTTCGTTGCTATATGGATATCGCATCGAGCAAACCGGAAGTGCATGTCAATGGCGAGAGTCTTAAGGATTATGACGCCATCATCCCGAGAATTGGGGCATCGGTGACCTTCTATGGCACTGCGGTGTTGCGTCAATTCGAAATGATGGGCGCATTTCCATTAAACGAGTCTGTGGCCATCACTCGATCTCGAGACAAACTTCGCTCCTTGCAGCTTTTGTCGCGCAAAGGGATTGGCCTACCCAAAACCGGCTATGCACATGATCCAGACGACATCCAGGATTTGATTAAGATGGTCGGTGGCGCCCCACTCGTAATTAAACTACTCGAAGGCACTCAAGGTATCGGCGTGGTATTGGCGGAAACCAGAAAAGCGGCTGAAAGCGTGATTGAAGCCTTTATGGGATTGAAGGCTAACATCATGGTGCAAGAATATATTGAAGAAGCAGGCGGTGCTGATATCCGCTGTCTAGTGATTGGTGACAAAGTAGTGGCTGCCATGAAACGTCAGGCTCAGCCGGGCGAGTTTCGCTCCAATTTACACCGGGGTGGCTCTGCCACCCTGGTTCGGATTAGTCCGGCGGAACGCGCGACAGCGGTCAAGGCCGCACGTGTGATGGGGCTGAACGTGGCCGGTGTAGATATTTTGCGATCTAAACGCGGCCCCTTGGTAATGGAGGTGAACTCATCACCAGGATTGCGCGGTATTGAAGACGCATCCGGCAAGGATATCGCGGGCATGATAATCGAGTTTATAGAAAAAAACGCCAAACCGAATAAGACGCGAACTCGTGGAAGAGGTTAAGCAGATGCAAAACACGCCTTTAATCATAAATGAGGTCCCCATTCTACCCGGTACAGAAACCACCATCGATTTGCCCGCGGGCCGTCTGTATACCCATACACCTATGTCCATCCCTGTACAGGTCATCTGTGGGAAACAGTCCGGTCCAAGGATGTTTATCAGCGCGGCGATTCATGGGGACGAAATCAACGGTGTAGAGATCATCCGCAGGGTGCTCAATTTACCCATGATGAAAAGAATAAAAGGCACTATCATCGCGGTTCCCATTGTCAATGTGCATGGACTACTTAACCATTCACGGTACCTACCTGATCGGCGGGATTTAAATCGTTCGTTTCCCGGCTCTGAGAAAGGGTCTTTGGCGGCGCGCTTGGCGCACCTCTTTATGGAGGAAATTGTCACTAAATGTAGCCACGGAATAGATCTGCATACTGGAGCGCTTCACCGTAACAACTTACCACAGATCAGAGCCAATCTTGAAGACACACAGACTGAACAACTGGCCCGTGCTTTTGGCACCCCGGTGATCCTCTCCTCCACTGTTCGAGACGGTTCATTGAGGGAAGCCGCCGCAGATTGCGGCATTCCCACGCTTCTATACGAGGCTGGGGAAGCGCTACGTTTCGACGAAGTCTCTATTCGGGCAGGAGTCAAAGGCATTGTGAATGTGTTGCGAGAGCTACAAATGTTACCCCAGACTCGGGCACCCGCCAAACAAAAGGTAGAGCCAGTGTTAGCGCGATCCAGTGCCTGGGTACGTGCGCCGGACAGTGGCATATTAAGGGCTATGGTGCCCCTCGGTGCCCGGGTGAAAAAAGAGACACTGCTAGGCGTCGTGACCGATCCCTTTGGTGAAAAAGAGATTCAAGTAAGTGCGCCTTTTGCCGGCATTGTCATTGGACGAACCAACCTACCCCTGGTGAATGAGGGAGATGCGTTATTTCATATTGCACGCTTCGAACGAGTCGCCGATGCTGCTGAGTCAGTCGATATGTTTCAAGAGACTTTGTCACCGGAAATCAGCCCACTGCCGACACCCGAAAGTCCGATACTGTAGCGTGCCACGCGTGATTGCCCAATGGCCGCCCAAGCTAACTTTTTACAGCCATTTCATGACACGAAAAACAACGATTTGAATAGTCACCAGGATCAACAGGGTAAACGAAAAAACCCAAAAAGCGATGGTGCTATTCGCCCCAGGCAACCCGCCCACATTGATGCCAAAAAGACCCGTTAAAAATCCCAGGGGTAGGAAAACTGCGGTGATTATAGAGAGCACATACATGCGCTTGTTTAAATTTTCTGATAAACGACTTAACAGCTCTTCATGGGTGACTGCGGCACGTTCTCTGACTTCATCCAAATCTTCAATATGGCGGATCAGCCGATCACACACCTCTCGAAGCCGCATTCTCTGTTCGTCATTAAACCAAGGCGGCCGTTCCACGAGTAGTTGCGCTAACGCTTCTCGTTGCGGCGCCAAATAGCGGCGAATTGAAATCGCCTGCCGTCTTAAGGTGGCCAATTCATACCGCATGTTCAAGCTATTTTCTTCGATGACCGCCTCCTCTAAATCCGCTACGCGATCTTCAAAATTGTCCACAGTATCAGTCATGCGCCACACTAACCTATCTGTGAGCTGTACCAAAAAATCTCCGACGCTCTT
Source organism: Thiotrichaceae bacterium (assembly GCA_041940025.1). Taxonomy (GTDB): domain Bacteria; phylum Pseudomonadota; class Gammaproteobacteria; order UBA5859; family UBA5859; genus UBA5859. Next base: position 113,880 of record JBGTSY010000007.1, read on the forward strand.
CGGGCCGCATCCTTCTTGCAAACGACTTCGAAGATCAGTCACCGATAATAGCGAACGTTTACGACTGGAGATGATGCGATTATGTTCTATCCAAATGCGAATGGACACCATATCATCGGGCTCTGCGCCAACGTTGTGGTTCACACCCCTCAGTGCTAAAAACAGGCCTTCGCCAATAGGGGTTGCACGGGGTCGAGTCTCCTCCGCTAACAAAGCCTGTACCACCAAGGGATTTAGATTGGATGAATGATTTAACCACTCTCTCTGTTCAGGATCGGTGTAATCAAGGTGGATCCAGTGAACCCCTTCGCCTGGCTGCGACGGTTGTGGCGGGGGTGTCGGTAATACTGTCGCGCCTCCATGACCATCTAAAATGTAGACGAGGATCGGTTTTAGTTCGGCAATATCCTTAGACATCGGCATCACACTCAGCGTAGATATTCGATTGGTATCCATTTAGTCTCAAATTCGACTTCTGCGGTGTAGATTAACACTTTTTTTCCCGATAGCTGAAATTGCATGTGCCTCAAATATGTTGCTTTTACTGGCGAACCAGTTCTACGGTTTAGTGAATCAATCGCCATCACATCGCCGTGAAAGAATGCTTGCCCATTACCATTCGGACAATTATGCTTATAATCAAAACAACTGGGTATTTTACCTCATTAATGGCTTGTTAATTTCTTTGAACAGAATCATCACATTCCAAACCACCTTAACGGTAAAGCGGTTTCTTTTACTCGCGACAACCTTAGTTGCACTGTCGTCCATCCAGGCACATGGACAAGTCACAGAAGCCTCCATTCGCGAAGAATTAAATTCACTCGAAGTTAATTTAGAGAAAGCCCAACAAGCCGAAGACGACGACTCCGCGCTACGTTATGCGATTAAATTACGTACTGTTTCCGCAGAATGCTTGGACCAACAAATCAGCAGGCTGGAAAAATTCAACAAAGCCAACGTTGAGAACTCGAACTCGCCATTGCCAATTTCAATAGGACAGGGGCGTCAAGAGAGTGAGAAAGAACAAAAGGCAGCCACAGAATTGCTGGAATTCTGTAAAAATAAAAATAAACGTGCGATTTCGGTTGTAACAGAAATCACACAAAAAGCGCAAAGCGAACTAAGTGCTCAATTAAGAACAAAAAACCCCAACGTCTTCAGTTTGATTACCGAAGCCATAAGAGCCGACTGGCCCTGGGTCAAATGGAACCAAACTCAGTTGTTCCCTTCCCGTTACCACGCCTCTGAACTTACCTCATTGGGAATGGTATTTTTCATAAGCGTCCTTGGTGGCACCTGGCTTCGCCGACAGATCAAGCAACGCTACCAAGCAGGGCAAAAAACGCTTACTAGCAATCAACTTTTGCAACAAGCATTCGCACTCAATGCACCCTTGTGGCTACCTCTGTATGGCGTGACATTGATTGTCGTTGCACAAACCAACTATCAGTTAGACTTGGCCCTCAATCAACTACTGCTTTTTATTTGCGCATTAATATCAGTGGCTGTGACTTGGCATTGGATAGTCATCCTTAGTAAAAACTACCTTCCAGACACAGAAGCAGAATTACCGAGCTTATCCATTCTGCTTTTATTCATCCTCATCTCCTTGAGCTATTTCATTTTCTATAACGAGTTTCTAAGCTTTTCTACGCCGCGACTGGCGCAAATCATCCATGTCATACTGTTCTCTATTATTTTCATCAATTTACTCATTAGCTTTCGTCAAGTTTCCTTAGTCTTTGCGAAACATGAATTCTCCAGCACGCTTTATCGCATCGGTAGCCTCATTATCGTGCTCATGTGGTTGGGTGAAATTCTAGGATTCCACAATCTAGTCCAGTATCTGCTCTACGGTTTTAGCGGCTCTTTGCTGGTGTGGATATTTTATTTTGTCTCTCGCATTATGATTCGGGATGCACTCAACTATCTGGAATTCGGCGACCATCGTTTCCTCTCTAATTTAAGAGGTCTGATGGGAATTCAAGGAGGAGAATCCTGGCCAGGATTGCTCTGGATCCGCTTTTTCCTCACTTTAGTGATTATCATTGTTGCGCTGCTGGCATTGATGTTTATTTGGGATCTCTCCGCCACCAGTTTTGCGTTCGCGGTAGAAGTGTTGATTGATGGATTTGACATTGGCCAGTTCCACATTACCCCAATCAAACTATTGTTTTCTATTTTTATTGTTGCCTTATTGATGATGGCTGCAAGAACCATGAAAAATGCAATCTCAGCTTCATTGGCAGATAACAGTTCACTTGATCCTTCCGGGAAAGAGGCAGTCACGACACTGGTCGGTTATTTGGGAATTGGCCTGGTCATTTTGATTGGACTCACAATCGCTGGTTTTGATCTGACCAGTCTTGCGTTTATAGCGGGCGCACTTTCTCTTGGTCTGGGATTTGGTTTGCAAAATATTGTCAATAATTTCGTTTCGGGCATTATTTTACTATTCGAACGCCCCGTCCGCCGAGGCGATTGGATTCGAGTGGGCAGCACCGAAGGCAGGGTCATACAAATCAAGGTTCGCTCCACTGAAATCCGCACCTTTGATGGTGCAGACGTAGTGGTACCCAACTCCGAGCTGATTTCACAACAAGTCATCAATATGACACTGCGCGACATACACGGTCGAGTCATCATCCCCGTGGGGGTCGCCTATGGATCTGATGTCGAACTAGTCAATAAACTATTGCTGAGTGTAGCTGAGGAGCATCCGCTAATTCTGAAATCAATAACAGATAAGTTACCTATTGTTCTCTTTCGGGGGTTCGGCGACAGTGCTCTGTTATTCGAACTACGCGTTTTTATTGGCGATGTCAGCAAGATACTGAAGGTTGCCAGTGATCTTAACTTTTCAATCGAGCAAAAATTCCGGCAAAATCAAATCCAGATCCCCTTCCCGCAACGGGATCTTCATCTGCGCTCGATGCCGCCACACTTCGGTACTGAAGCTAATGAATAAGAAACTAAAATTATCATACTTGCACTAGCCTGGAGCCGTTTCTACCATCGTTTCCGTTGATGAATGAGCAGTAGCGAGACTGGGTTCTGTTGCCAACTGATTCACCAAACAACAAGCCACAATATCCCCCATCACATTCAAAGTGGTGCGAGACATATCTAATATTCTATCCACGCCCAGTAACAAGCCAATACCGGCCGCAGGAATACCCACGCCTTCTAACACCATGCTTAAAATAACGATACCCGCGCCTGGGGTGGCAGGAGAGCCAATAGAAGCAGCCACCGCAGTGGTCACGATAAACACAAATCCGAACAGGGTAATATCCACCTGAAATATTTGCGCCAGAAATAAGGTCGCCACCCCTTGATACAGGGCGGTACCACTCATATTGATGGTTGCGCCTAAAGGAATCAAAAATTGTGCAATTTCTGAGCGCACCCTTAATTCTTTTTCGACGGTTTGCAGGCTCACAGGCATCACAGCGGCGGAACTGCTGGTAGAAAATGCAAGTAACAACACTTCCTTACTCTTTTTAAGAAATTCCCAAACGGGAATTTTAACCACCAGTCGTACCACAATGAGGTAAACAACAGCCATCACCAGTAAACCAACGATAACCGTTAGCATATACATCATCATGCCGGTAAGCACATTGAACCCGAGATTGGCGACCAATCGCGCCATTAAGCCAAAAACGGCAAAGGGGGCTAACCACATAGCCCAGGACACCACACGCATGCTTACTTCTTGTAACGCGCCAAGCAATTCGAACAGCGGCTGGGCTTGTTTTGGTGGAATAGACAACAAAGCAAAACCCAAAACGCCCGCAAATAAAATCACCTGTAACATCTCTCCCGAGACCATTGACGCCATGGGGTTTTTGGGCAATAGAGCCATCACTTTCTCTGGTACATCCGACAATGAGGGTAAATTCATCTCGCTATTATTCGTTTTAACTGGCTGTTCAACCGTCACCCCCAAAGTTTCATACTGGATCCATTTACCAGGCTCAATAAGGATGGCAGCGGTGATCCCGATGGTGGTCGCTAACGCTGTACTAATTAAGAAAAAACTTAAGGCGACACCACTAATTTTTTTCAACGCTTGTGGATTTTTTACTGAAGCCAGTCCTCGCACCACTGAAGCTAATACCAAAGGCACAACAATCATCTGAATTAATCCGAGAAACAGCTGCCCTGGCAACGCCAACCAAACCGTCAGCGCGGCGACAATTTGCGGATCGATTAAGCCTAGGTCTGGCCCCAGAAAAAGCCCTGTCACAATGCCAATCACTAAGCCGATCATCACCTTTAGCCAGAGTCGACCCTCAATTAAGTGTTCCAGTTTTTCACTTAACTCCGTTAAAGGTTGCAGATGGATCTGCTTCGATTTGAATATCATCTTTCGGCCTCCGTAAACCGATTTCCCGATGGGGCGCAGCATGAACTATAGAGAAAAAACTCTATTTGTTTTAGATCACGCACTTTGTGAAATTTATTCGGTAGAAAAGAAATTAGGATAACAGAAGCGAGTCACGTGAGAATGAATCACAAAAGTGATGAGGCATCGGATATTTGACAAAACCGGAAATTGAGCACAAGTATTGGTGCCACAACAGATAATTCTGTCTACCTTCATCTTTCAACCCCTCAAACATAAATTGCTACAAAACGTCGTTTAGAACTGAGAACTTATTATGAAAAACTTAAACCAATAGGTAGATAAATCTCTTGTTTCTCACAGCATTCGTAAAATCATCAAAATACATTTAATGCTTTACCCCTCTCTTTTTCTTGCTGCTGTTGGATGTGCCCAAGGGCTTCACTGTATTAGGTAGATGATTCAGAACCAAATCAGCGAAGGCGAGTAGCGCAGCGCGGCGCGGAAAATTGCGACGAAACACCAGGGAAATGCGCCGTGACGCATGGGCAATCTCCAAGGGTTGTGCCACCACGCCACTGCCCGTGGTGAGCGATCCCCCCATCGCCAATGCCGGGATGAGGGTAATACCATAATTTGCCCCCACCAAACGGATCAAGGTTTCTAAACTACCGGCCCGCAAATCAGATTGACTCTGCTGTAATTGATGCTCATTGATATGACACAACTCCATCGCCTGTTGCGCCAAACAGTGACCATCCGCTAGCAGCAACAGATTCTGCGAATATAAATCACCTAGTCTTATTTTCTCCTTGGTATAAAAGTCATGACGCCGCGGATAGGCGACCCAAAAAGGTTCTTGAAACAGCGGCACCGAGTCTAGATCCCTCGCGTCCACTGGGGACGCAAGCAGTGCCGCATCGATTTCGTGGCGTTCTAATCGCGCCAATAAAGAATCTGTTATCTCTTCTGTCAAAGCCAACTGCGTCTGCGGCAACTGTTTTTTCATGGGAGCTAGAATCAACGGAATGAGATACGGACTCAGAGTGGGGATCACCCCTAAACGCAAGGGCCCTGCTAAGGGATCCAGATGGGTGTTGGCCAATAACTCAATGGTTTCCACATGTTCGATGATTTGCCGCGCATGATCCAGGATCTGCTCTCCCACCGGGGTGACTTCCACCGCACGGTTATCACGCTCAAACAGCGCCACACCTAACTCCTCTTCCAACTTCTTTATCTGTCCACTCAATGTCGGCTGACTGACACAACAGCGTTCCGCAGCCTGACCAAAGTGCCGGGTTTCGGCGACGGCTATGATGTATTTAAGATCCCGTAAATTCATTTCGAAGACAACGCTTTGCGTCATTGGTTTAAACGATAAATTCAGTATAAGAAATTGAAACCAGTTATGACAGCTATTTCCTACACCTGGTCGAGAGCAGTGTCACTTCTCGTCCCTAATGATTTCATTCATTTGGAGCAGACGCCCTCTTTTTGACCAATGACAGCTATCGATTGAGTACACAGCCTGATTCCTAAAGATAGGAAGATGAGCGCTGTAACGTATTCATCATCGTCAAAACCTATTGACTATATCGACACAAACAATTTTTAATTTTGTCTGGCAAGTCGTACATTAAAACAGTGGTTGGCAATGAATCAAGAACGAGTGAATCGAGGCGACTGTGATGAATCATCTCTTAGAGCGCAATCACATTATTAAACTCATTTAGAAAGGATGAACAACTATGTCTGAAAACAAATGCCCGGTAATGCACGGCGCTGCAACAAAGAGTAGCCAGACAAACATGGAATGGTGGCCCAAAGCGCTGAATCTCGACATTCTTCATCAACAGGACAACAAAACAAATCCACTTGGAGTGAACTTTGACTATCAGCAAGAGGTGCAGACACTCGATTTTGCCGCTTTGAAAAAAGATCTGATCGCCTTGATGACCGACAGTCAAGATTGGTGGCCGGCGGACTGGGGTCACTATGGTGGTTTGATGATCCGTCTGTCCTGGCATGCGGCTGGCTCCTACCGTATTGCTGACGGCCGCGGTGGTGCCGGTACCGGTAACGTGCGTTTTGCGCCCCTGAACTCTTGGCCCGACAACGGTAACCTAGACAAGGCGCGCCGCTTATTGTGGCCAATCAAAAAGAAGTACGGTAACAAGCTGAGCTGGGCCGATCTCATCGCCTATGCCGGTACCGTTGCTTATGAATCCATGGGACTAAAAACATTCGGTTTTGGTTTCGGCCGCGCCGACATCTGGCATCCGGAAAAAGACATCTACTGGGGATCAGAGAAGGCGTGGCTGGCACCCACAGACAGTGAAGGCAGTCGCTGGTCTGGCGAGCGAGAATTGGAAAAACCCCTAGCTGCGGTGATGATGGGCTTGATCTATGTGAATCCCGAAGGTGTGGATGGAAAACCTGATCCCATGCTCACCGCAAGGGACATGCGCACAACCTTTGCCCGTATGGCCATGAACGATGAAGAAACCGTCGCCCTCACCGCTGGCGGCCACACTGTGGGTAAAGCCCATGGTAATGGCGATGCTGCACTACTCGGAGCTGAACCGGAAGCGGCTCCGTTAGAAGATCAGGGTTTTGGTTGGCTCAATAAAAGCACGCGAGGCATTGGCCGGAACACGATCACCAGCGGCCTGGAAGGTGCCTGGACAACCCACCCAACCCAATGGGATAACGGTTACTTCGAGATGTTGTTTCAGCACGAGTGGGTCCTCGATAGCAGTCCTGCGGGAGCCAAACAGTGGGTTCCGAAAAACATTAAAGAAGAAGAGATGCCTGTGGACGCCGAGGATCCCTCAAAGCGTGTGATGCCAATCATGACCGATGCAGACATGGCTTTGAAAGTGGATCCGGAGTACCGCAAAATTTCCGAGCGATTTGCCAAAGATCCGGAATACTTCGCGCAAACCTTCGCTCGCGCTTGGTTTAAACTCACTCACCGTGATATGGGTCCCAAAGCACGTTATGTGGGTCCAGAGGTACCCAAAGAAGAGCTGATTTGGCAGGATCCTATTCCCGCAGGTAACACAGACTATGATGTGCAGGCAGTGACAAACAAGATTGCCGCCAGTGGTTTAAGCATTAGCGACATGGTGACCACCGCCTGGGATAGCGCCAGAACCTTTCGTGGTTCAGACATGCGTGGCGGCGCTAATGGTGCACGTATTCGTCTGGCTCCAATGAAAGACTGGGAGGGCAATGAACCCACGCGCTTAAACGAGGTACTAACCACCCTTAATCCCATCGCTGCCGAGAGCGGCGCCAGCATCGCAGATGTGATTGTGCTGGCAGGTAACCTTGGTGTAGAGCAGGCTGCCAAGGCCGCAGGCATCGATATTAAAGTACCCTTCACTCCGGGGCGAGGTGATGCGACGGATGAGATGACCGATGCTGAGTCCTTCGAACCATTGGAGCCAATCCACGATGGTTATCGCAACTGGCTGAAGAAAAATTATGCGGTAAATGCCGAACAGTTAATGCTAGATCGTACCCAGTTAATGGGCCTGACCGCACCGGAGATGACAGTGTTAGTGGGCGGTATGCGTGTGTTGGGCACCAATCATGGCGGCAGCAAACAGGGTGTGTTCACCGATCGTGTAGGCACTTTGACCAATGATTTCTTCGTCAACTTAACGGATATGAACTACAGTTGGATACCGACCGGTGAGAACCTGTACGAAATCCGCGAGCGTCAATCGGATCAAGTCAAATGGACGGCAACCAGAGTCGATCTGGTGTTTGGCTCTAACTCTATTCTGCGTGCCTATGCTGAAGTCTATGCGCAGGATGATAACCAGGAAAAATTCGTGCAGGATTTTGTCGCCGCCTGGACCAAAGTGATGGATGCGGATCGTTTTGACATAAAATAGCCATCAACCACAGCAAGATACCTCAGCCCAATTGACCATTGGGTTGGGGTAACGCTGTTAGAATAGATGCAAGTTTAATTCACTTATCAGGAGAATTTTCATGGGCAGCATCGATATCGGACTCAACGAAACAGATAGAACCATTATTGCAGAAGGACTAAAACGCCTATTGGCAGATTCATATACGCTCTATTTGCAAACCCACAACTTTCATTGGAATGTCACCGGACCACAGTTTCGCGAGTTACATTTGATGTTTGAAGAACATTATACAGAGCTGGCCACCGCCGTGGATGAAATTGCCGAGCGAATTCGCACCTTGGATGTGCCTGCTCCTGGCACCTATAAGGCGTTTGCAGCATTAAGTTCTATTAGAGAAACTGAAGGCGTGCCCTCGGCAAATGAAATGATAGAAATTTTGACCCAAGGACACGAACAAGTGGTCAAAACATGCCGCGAAACCCTAGCACCTGCACAAGAAGCAGGTGACGAATCCACTGCTGCTCTGGTTTCTGATCGCATGCGTGTGCATGAGAAAACAGCCTGGATGTTGCGAGCGTTGCAATAGTTCGACCAAAAAAGGAGATTTTGTCACTCTGACGTGAATGTAGCCTTAGCATATGGCGTTAAAAATTTTAAGCTTCAGTCAATAAGAAAAGGAATGGGAATGTCAGACGAGAAACCATTACAACTCACCATCTCTAATCAAGTAGTCCTTCTGATGTTTGATCAGCCCAATAAACGAAATCCGATTTATAAAACGTTTTAGCAACAATTTCCTCGAATGGCGTAGAAACATGTTTCAAGCACCAGATATGATATTAGCCCAAGTGGCTAAAGAATAAGGCAAAAAACAGAGTATGAAGATTTGTCGGTGAAGAAACCAGTATTTGAATCATAGTGAGCGAGCCTCTGGTAAATAAGGGTACTATTCCTGAGTAAAACCAATATATCCGTATCTAGGATTTGAAATTCGAGTCTAAATAAAATAGTTCGCCAAATTTTCCTCATCAACAAGCTAATCAATTTATACTCTTTATTCCAGATAGAGTGATGCATCATTGACGATACGCAGTGGCCAAATATCACTCTTACCGCGAATGATGGAGGAGCGATCCGTGCGCACACAGGCACCGGCGTAATGACCTGCCACAATGAAGGTGCTGATCTGAATATAGCGTTCTCCAAGCTGTGCAAGGGGGAATAGCTCCTGATAGATCTGATCCCGGTCCTCAAATTTTCCACCCGTCTTTTCGAGCAAATTTTCCCGTTTGTCTACGATACTGATGTTGTCGCCGCAACGACCGACGATGGGTTTAATCACATACCCTTTTTGTTGTAATACGCTTGTTGCTTCGAATTGAGTATCGAGCAAACAAGGATAATCCGGGTACATGTCAAACAAAATAGGAAGGATGGCTTTGTTGCTCGGTACCAGTGACCAAAGTGGTTCAAATACTTTCACATCCGGTGTCAGCAGCACATCCACTAATCGTGGGTGATGGGCTTGGCGTTGCTGTAATTCAGGCAGTTGCGGGTATTGGTCTTGGTCACACTCAGCGCGCAGTTGATCCAGAGCCGTTTCCCAAGCCCAAGTTTTCCAGACGCGCAGAATACGTTCCCCATCACTGTCCACTACTTTACCTTCATCATTCCAGCTTAAATCATTGAATCCACGTATGACCTTGGTTTTAACACCGGCTTCCTCCAGCGCAGAGCGCATGTAGAGCGCATGATAGGTCTCTTCTAAGTCATTGTCTTGCATAATGTGCAGCACGCCTTTGATGTCACTTTTTTTCCACGCATGGATTAAGGCTTCGTGTAGATGATGCCCAGCATCCCAACCATCTTTGAGCCGGTTAACCTTAGCCCATTGCCCTTGTATGTGACCACACTCCATATAACAAGAAGCCGAATCGGCATTGTATTCATATAGTTTGATACCGCGCTCAGAGATAGAGAAATCCATGCGTCCAGTAATAAGATGATTACGGCGGTTATTCCAGGAGAAACGCAGTCTCGGCCACAATGCATAAGGAAAACCAAAGCGCTCTAACAAACTATCATTATCCATGACAAAATCAGTTGCATGCATGAACATCGCATGTAGTTCGTTACTGGCATGACGAATTTCACTTAGCGCCGATTCAGACATACGCACATAACGACCAGGTTGTTCGTTGTTGGTGGTGAGCCAGTAACCGCCCATTGCTTTAGCATAGGCTCTTTCATCCGCGCGGATCAGTGTTGACCTGTCCGCTGTGGGTACTACTTGTTCGATCTCAGCTAGCTGCAAATTAAACAACTTAGCGTCGGGAACGGAAAAGTCTTCAGCGTAGGTATCATCTTCAGTTTGCATCACCCAGCCTAGGATATCGGCGTCGTCGTAAGAGCAACGAACGTGGTAACCACCCTGAGTGTCTCTACTCACCGGCAGTTCTCGCGCATAGTTTTGTCCGGTTGGCCAAAGCCGATCTCCGACATTCTGTTCGGCGATGCGAATACGATCATCAAACACCTCGGTGACAATGGCTACATGGCCGGTTTCTTCAAACTCCCCACCCTCTTTCCAGATTAACATGCTCCCTGGTTCTGGACGTCGAAACGAGCCGTTGCGAAAAGATCGTAGGGGCAATAAGTCATTATTGGCACTCACGCAGCGTATCGTGCGTAGCTCGAAGATGTCGTAGGCCATGGGCACATTGTCGAAAACCCATCCGTAGTTGAGATAAAGCCAGCGACGGGCAAATTCCACACATTGCCATTTGTAACCCATGAAAATGCCATCCACATAACTGCGATAGGACTTTCGATCGGGAAACAGCGCCTCATCCACAGAGGCATAGTGCGATGAAAATGCCGGTACTTCACCAGGAGCATAGCCGAGAACGGTGTTGAATTGAGCGGGTTGCGACATAGTATGCCTCTAAATAATAGCTGGTAAGTTCTGAGTATTTGGCATCGGGCAGAGACGACTCAAATCAGCATAGTTACCACGAAAAGCGGAATAGTGAACGACAAAATTGTGAAATACAATATACGCCACATCTGCCGCGTGAATAAACTCGTGATAACAGTAAAGTGATGATGCAGGCAAAGCAGTAGAATAAAAACATACGGATTATCGGTACAGAATGGTGTAACCCGCAAAATTGATGGACAGGCTAGCAATGGTAGCCTTACCGTCTGTTTGCACTTATGAGTTAAATTCATCCGGTAATGAAAGTAACAATAGATACAAAACCTTGAATTGCTTCCGGGAAATACTAAAGACCTGAAATTGTCCTGTGGGAAGGGGACTTACAATCTTGACTCTACTAATCCCAAGGAAATTAGCGCCAGCAAGAAGGCGAGAATGCCTATCCAGCCCGCCAAAGCCCAAATCGTTGCTCGCCTCGCGCGAGTCGCCTGCCACCAGGTTCGAGGACGAATATCCTGAATAAAGAAGGTAGCGATTGCAGCCAGATTGATACAGGTCACATTTGTAGTAGCCAATATAAGCGCATTAAACGCCAACACGCTATGTCCCGCCGTCAATAACATCCCGGCCACCACAAGTGGCGGTAACAGTGCCACTGCTACCATCACGCCCACCATTACTGCTGGTACTCCCCCTGTAAATGCCATGGCGCCGGCAGCTCCAGCCGCGATGGCTAACAAGATATCAGTGAGATTGGGCGCCGTGCGTGCCACTATCTGCGGGGTACTGGGATCTACGGAAAACATAAGTCCCATGGCAGCAGATAAAAATGCGACCACCCCCACACCAGCCACAATCGACTGCAACGATTGTTTCACCAGATGTTTGTCAGCAAGGATCACCGCCAGCGATAGCGCAATGTTTGGACCCAGTAAGGGCGCTATCACCATGGCACCGATAATTATCGCCACATCATTGCGGATCAGCCCAATCGCTGCAACTGCGGTAGACAGTGCTACCATCACTACATAGATAGGTGTGAGTTGACTGGCGTGTTCAATGTCTTCATACAACTCTTCTCTGCTCACGCGGCTCGGTTTTTTCTTCTGCCCCACTGTCTGAGCGGTCTGTTTAACTTTAGTGGACATCACCGTAGGAAGAGTCGCTTCTACTGGTAACAATACCAAGCGGAAATGGGGCAAGGACGCAAACTGGCTAATCAATTTATCTGTTAAGTTCTCTGCATCTTTTGCATCTAACAATATGCTGACAAACCCCATGGTGTCCGCTTCGCCAACAGTTCGCACCTGGATCGCCTCAGCCTCTTCAGCCATTCTTTTAATCTCTTCAAATGCACTGTAGGGCGCGTTGACTTCCAATACTCTTAAAGGCATGACGTACACTTTCGTATGTTCCTGCATTTAATGCAAGGATTTCTAATATCAGTTTGCAGTGAAACCAGAAGTATGGAATTAAGCTCTGACTGGATTCCAGCAATATACTATACTGCCATTAATCTATGGTGGCGTGTGCATTCTGATTGAAGGGTTAAATATGAGCCGCTGCAAAGAGATTCTGACTGACACCAGTTAGGAAGATGACGCAGGGTAACAACCCAATTCTATTTCAGTTCGAATTGTAATGGGTGATCGAGGCACAATAACTGTGCCGACTATTTCGGTCTTTTCAATTCAGGAATAATATCGGTGGCCCGCATGGACCACCGATACCAGGACTGAGCAGAGTTAACTGGCCTTGTTTTGAATCAGGATTTCTACTCGGCGATTTGCGGCACGCCCTTCAGCAGACTCGTTGGAAGCCACAGGGCGATTCTTGCCTTTACCAGTGGATTGAACACGGCCTCCTGGAACACCACCTACATCAACCAAGAATTGGGCCACCTTCGCTGCTCGCTCTTCTGACAATTTCTGATTGAGCGCATCACTACCCACATTGTCAGTATGGCCCGAAACAATTACTTTCGAATCTGGAAACATTTGGATACCCTGATTGATTTTATTCAATAGGGGGAAATTTCCAGATTGAATTTCACTCACCCCCGAAGGGAAAGTAAATCCATATGCTCGGATCAAAATATCATCACCTTGTCGATAGACTTCCGCTTCAGCACTGCCAAACATCTTTTGAATGCGATCAAATTTGGCCTGGATTTCAGCATTACGTCGCCGCTCTTCACTACTAGATCGCTCAATAGATTTTAACGCCTGCTCTTTTTCAGCCAACACACCTGTATAGCTTTTTTCCATACTGGCTAATTGGAGATTGAGTCGTTGATTGGTTTCCACCAATTCTCGATTCAAACGTTCACGTTCGTTAACCGAAGCCTGCACACTCTGGCTTAGGTTGGCGATCAATTCGCGATTACCGAGATTAAACCCCGGCGTCGGCTCCACTGCGGCCACCACCTTGGAGAGTTGCTGTTGGTACCAAAGAATGACTTCTTCTTCAGTCATTTTGGCTTGCTTGAACTCTTTTAAAATCTTGGAAATTTCCGTCGCACGATTAATAGACCAGACCGCCTGACCAGCATGTTCCGCTGCTTTCGCTGTGGCGCTACGATCAGCTTCCAACACTTTTTGAGCTAACTCCACTTGCTCCTCGGCCTCCGCCATAGTGGAGGGCGCGTACTTGTCGATCTTGTCCTTCTTTGCCGCTTCCAACATCAACTGCGCCTGTTCAATAGTCATACCCTTGAGAGTATCCAGTTCTAACCCACTATAAAGAGCTGTGAGCTTCTTCCGCGACTCACGAGCTTTAGCAATGTCATTTTCTTCAATAAGTTTGGCAACATCGGATAACTCTTCGTCTGCTTGCTTAAATTTTTCTCTATTGGAAGTATGCGCATTGGCGTCTAGTGCGCGCCGTCGTGCTTGGATGGCTGCCTCTAACTCGATTCTGCTTCTAGCAGCGACCTTATTGGCGCGAGCCAATTCAGTCAAGCCTTCTTCCGCGCGCGCCTCTGCCTCTGCATTATCTTTCGCAGCCAATTTAGCCGCTTCCTTGTAGAGAGATTTTGCCTGCTCACCTTTTTCAGGAGACAGCAGCAATACGTCATTGTTAATCGCTTGTTCCAACTCAGTTCTGAGCTGTTCCACAGTGGGATATTTCGTTCCGATTTGCTCTTCTGTTAATGGTGGTTGTGACGCACAGCCTGCCAAGATCACTATTAGTCCGACGGCGAAGAGAGATAGTTTTTTCATGTCGAATTCTCCTTAAAGTAATTAAGACTCCCACTGGCTACCGATTGTAGACCAAAATGGCCGTGGATTATAGGACGCTAAAATAAAGAGAGTAAAGAAAAATAGTGTTGATTTTTGATTGATTACTAAACGACGCTAAATTGCCATAAAATTAATTTATTTTCCTTCGCTGAAGTCCTTTTCGTTAGCTTAAATTCAGTCTATAGGTCCCACAAAATAGTTTAGATGAGTGAGGAAGTTACAGACGATAGCTTTAATAGGAATAAGTATAAAGTGCTATCATTATATGTTACCAACCATTCGATACCGCTCATAGTTAACGCCAAGATATTGACGAGAACCCGCACTGTTTCAATCTTGTGTCTTTAAACTGAACCGTCTTTTGAAAACTTGTTATTTAGAGAAAGTTTGTCCTGCACTTCATGGAGCAAGGAGTAACAGATCGGCACCAAGATTAAGGTTAACAGAGTAGCGAACAAAATCCCGAAGCCTAACGAAATTGCCATGGGAATTAAAAATTGTGCCTGCGTGGATTTATCAAACAACAAAGGCATTAAACCAATAAAAGTAGTGGCGGAAGTCAAAAAAACAGGTCTAAATCTGCGTACGCCCGCTTCAACAATTAATTCGTGACTAAAATAACCTTGCCTCGCCCACTGTTTGTTAATGTGGTCAACCAACACTAGGGAATCGTTCACCACCACCCCCACCAACGCCAACATGCCTAAAATACTCATCATAGACAACTGATGGCCCATAATCAGATGCCCAGCGAATGCGCCAATCAGGCTAAAGGGGATCACAGACATCACGATAAGAGGTTGGACATAGGATTTTAGTGGGATAGCTAACAATGTATAAATCGCGAACAAAACAAATATCAAGCCATACTTTAAGCTGCCAAACGCCTGCCGTTGCTCCTTCGCCTCTCCTTCGAATGAATGGTAGATATCAGGGTAAGGGGCAACAAGCTGATTCACAAAAGTATTCAACTCTTGTTGCAACCTTAGCATGTTAACTTCATTTTTGTTGACGTCTGCCACCACATTCACCGTACGAAAACGATCAATACGCTGAATAGAGACCGGTGCCACACCTGGCTGCCACTCTGCGATATGGGACAACGGAATGCGTTTTCCATCTGCAGTTTGTATGGGCAACTCTTTCAATTGATCGAGTGATTGACGCTCTTTTAGAGGTGCACGTAAGACGACTCTCACCTCCTCCCGGCCCCGTTGCATTCGCTGTACCTCAATGCCCTCATAAGCAGCACGCACTTGTCGAATCAACTCTGCTCGCTGTATGCCCAGCGCGTGGCCAAGTTGGTTAAGAGATAAATTCAACTCCGGCTTACCATCAGAGAGTGAATCATCAATATTAAACACGCCAGGATATTTTCCCAACTCAGTGGTGATCTCTGCTGCCAATCTGCGAAGTTGTGCCATATCTTGACCCCGCAGTTGAATGTCGATGGGATCAGACGTACGACCTATCTCAGCGCGAAACACTAATGAATCGATACCGGGTAACCTGCCGATCTGTTGCTTCCATTTTTGCACGATTTCTCGACTGGTGATTTTAAACTGTCGTTCTTCCGGTGCCGTCACTTCGAACAACACCCGTGCTAAATTATCCCCTGTACCAATATCGTTTGAGCCAACAGTCACCAAAATATTTTCGATAATGGGTTCACCTTGTGTCTCGTTTACCAGCTCCTGTTTCAGCTGGGTTGCCGCATCTGCGATCTGCTGGACTCGGGACTCTGTCACTTTCAAGGGCGTGCCCACCGGCATCACCAAACGTGCTTGAATCACCTCCGTATCGATTCTTGGAAAGAATGTAAATTTGATCCAACCCTGTAGCAATAAAATCACACTAAGTAGTAACAGTGCGAACAGGCTCACGATCACCGTCGCTCTTCTCTGTAAACAGATTTGTGCAAAGGGTTGATAATAACGTGTTACCCAAGATTCAAATGCAATTGAAAACTTCTCCTGCCAATGCATTCTATTAGAGCGATGGGGATCAGAATAGGTGCGAATACGACTCAAATGTGCAGGTAACACTAATTTGGACTCAATCAGCGAAAATAGAAACACCGGGATCACCACCATCGGGATCTGGGCAAATATTTGACCACGGATCCCTTCGATAAATAAAATTGGCATAAATGCCACCACTGTGGTGAGCACACCAAAGGTCACGGGCACGGCTATTTCTTGAGTACCGGCAATCGCCGCTTCCACACCAGGCTCACCTTTTTTTAAATGCGTGTAGATATTTTCACCGGTGACGATGGCATCATCTACCACAATACCTAATACCAATATAAACGCAAACAGACTCACCACATTAAAGGTGACGCCAAGCACCGGCATAAAAATAAATGCACCCATAAAACTCACCGGAATCCCAAGAAATACCCAAAAGGCCACACCTGGACGTAAGAACAAGGACAACAGCGCTATCACTAGCACACCGCCTAATAGCGCATTATTAACCAAAGTCTGTAATCGCTTATGCACAACACGTGACCGATCTCGCCAGTAGTCAAGAAAAATACCGTCGGGCAGCGTGGCCTGTCGCTGCTGCAAAAATGTTTTAACCTGGTGGGAGATCTCAATCGCGTTTTGATCCCCAAGCTGATACACCTGAAGAAAAATCGCCGGTTGGCCATTAAAACGCATAATCGCCCGGGACTCTTCAAAACCATCTTCAATAGAGGCGATATCTTTCAGTCTAATTAATGCACCACCTTGTCCCTGTTTAACAATAATGTTTTCAAAATCTCCTTTCGCATAAGCTTGTCCCGTTGAACGCAGAAAAATCTCTCCACCCACATGTTTCAAGTTACCCGCTGATAAATCTAAGGAACTGTTACGGATAGCGGTGGCTACCTGATCTAAACTGAGGTCAAATTTGACTAAATTGTCGTTGGGGATCTCTATGGCTATTTCATAGTTTGCTGCTGCATCCAGCTCCACTCGGGTTATCGCTGGTAAGGTCAGCAACTGATCGCGGATCTGATCTGCGATCTGACGGGTTTCCCGCTCCCCATATCGCGAGCTGACCGCCACAGTTATCACCTCTCGACGACGCTCACGCAACTGGATCACGGGCTTCTCTGCTTCTTCTGGAAGGGTATTCAAGGCATCTATTCTAGTTTTCACGTCAGCAAGCAGATCTCGCTCGTCCACTGCATGTGCCACTTCCAACCTGATTTCGGCCACCCCCTCTTGCGAGCGACTGGTGATGCGCTCAATGCCTTCAAGATCTTGCACCGCTTCTTCTATGCGAATGGTAATCCCCTGCTCTACCTCCTGAGGTGTGGAGCCACGCAGTTGCACCTGTATACTGACTGTGTTTAAAGAGACATCTGGAAATATTTCTAAGGGAATACGATTATTGACGGAGAGTAACCCCATAAAAATAATAAACAACATCAACAGATTGGCTGCAACAGGATTACGTGCAAACCAACTAATCACGATCAGCGCGCTCTGTTACCATGGGATCTGATGTTGGATCTGAAGAGACAATGGTGACGGGAGTCCCACTACTTATTTGACCTAAAGGAGTCAACACCACCTGCTCGCCGATTGAGATGCCCGATGCAACCACTAACTCATCTTCTCCTTGCCAAAGGATATCGATTTCCCTGCGTTGCAGATAACCGTCATTGACAATATAGAGATACCCACCTGCGTAGAGCGCGCTGCTAGGTACCACCATGGCTGATTTCATGCTCCGCGCCCGGATCCTGGCCTGAACATACTGGCCAATCTTCAACGGCACTCGATTGCCGACCTTAACAAAAGGCTCAGGGATTTCCACAATCACATGCAATTGTTGCGTCTCACTGTCCACTGCACTCTCAGTTCGTACCAACTTACCTTGCCAGGATGTGGCATCAGGTGCCAGCGGATTAATGATCGTCACCGCAGTCGAGTGTTGGGTGGCGGTGATATTGGTATAGACTTCAGGCAAGTCGAGCCACGGTAAGGCCTGATTGGTAATGGGTAGCCTCACCTCGAAGTGATCTGTGGCAAATATGTCTCCCAGATGACTGTTTGCAGAGATCACCTGTCCCACATCTACCCGTAGATTCAGTACCCGACCGTCATAGGGGGCAATTATCTCTGTTCGCGCCAGATCTAATTCAGCCTGAACCAACCTTGCCTTTGCAGCAGCGACACGCGCTTCGATGGCTTGCATTTGTGGGCGCCGTAAATTGAGGTCGCTCGGAGCGTCCTCTAATCCCAGTTGTTGCCACTCAACTGAGGCCTGCCGACCACGCGCTTGCTCCTGTTTGAGCGCCAACTCCGCCTCTTGCAATTCCGCTTCGGCAAGCGCCACTTGGGTTTGATGATCCCGAGGATCAATTCTGAGGAGAAGATCACCTCGATTAAAAAAACCACCCGGCCGAAAATTATCACTAATCTGCACGATGGCACCACCGACTTGAGACACTAAAGCGCTTTGTATGCGGGGTTGTACGGCACCAAAGGAGTGGATAACCATCTCATACGCCCGGGGTTGGATCTCCAACACTTCCACCTCCACTGCCTTTAACGCAGGCGCCCTCTGTTTTGCAATTTCGGGCTGTTGCACGATTAAAAAAGTCACCACCATAGCGGTCACTAAGGAAATCACAATCGGCAGCCTCCATTTAGGATCCATTTATACTCTTTCCCTGTGACGGGTACTCGTTGTGTTCAAAATAGAGCCCATTGCCTAATGCTAAATTCAGATTGACTCGATTGTGCAACAATTGCTTCTTGGTCTGAATCAACGCAATTTGGGAATCAAAAGCGCGACGTTGTGCGGCAAGTAGCGTGGCATATTCTACTAAACCTTCATTGTACTGTTTTTGCGCCAACGAGAGCGCCTGTTGTGCGGTTTCCAGTACCGAACGATTGAGCAAGGTGCTGCTGCGCAAATAGGTTTCATTGCTCAAACCAATTTCCACTTCGGTAAAAGCAGCTAATAGTATTTTATGATAGTGTGCCTCTGCTTCTTTTTGTGCTTCTAACGCTTCTTCTGATAGCGACTTGAGTCGACGCGCATCGAATAGCGGTTGACTCATATTCACTAGCAACGACCAAAGTAAGTTTCCATCCTTTACAATGGATTTCAATTCCTCCGACGCGGTGCCTCCACCGGCGGTCAACATCAGTTTGGGATAACGATCCGCCTCTGCCGCATGAGTCAGCGCATAGGCAGCCAAGGTGCGGCTACGAGCCGCCATCACATCGGGTCGACGCTTTAACAGTTCAGCAGGTAAGCCAGACCGCAATGGATCTGGTGAGTCAGGTAATCTGGACGTTGCTTCGATCATGCCGTCGGGGTATTTGCCAATCAGTTGCAACAGCTGCCTCTTCACCACCGCCAATTGTTGTCGTTGCTGCTCCAACTGTAACGAGGTTTGTTTGAGATCAGTCCTGGCCAGCAACACGTCTAACGCGGGACTCAGCCCTTCCTTAAATCGCTGCGTCAATAACTGATGATTCGCCTCTAAATTTTTTTGACGCATACTCAGCAGATCCACCAGTGCTTCAGCCTCCAGTAGATCGAACCAAGCCCGTGCGACACTTGCCACAAGTGATAATTGTAACGCCACAACATCGGCCTCAGTCGCGGCATAATTCCAGGCGGCTGCTTGGCTGCGATTCCCCAGTCGCTGCCACAGATCGAATTCCCAATTCACTACTAAATTAAGACTAAAATTGTTCTGATAATCAACAGACTGACTAGAAACGATTTTGTTGCGACTGGCATCAAATTGCGACGCCAATATTGGCCACTGATTCCCCTCTAGTGCCCTCAAGCTATGTCGTGCCTGTCTATTTTGCGCCACCACAATTTTAACATCAGGGTTGTTCGCCAACGCCTGTTGGCTGATTTCAATTAGGTTGGGATCGTTGAACTCATGTAACCAGCCCGTTACAACAGGCTCTCGATTTGCAATCGCACTTTGCCAGGTTTGCGGTACAGTCAATGGCAAATTTATATCGGTAGGTAACGGGCGGTGAGCGCAACCTGCCAGTAAACTCAGAGCGAGAAGCCCCATCAGCAAGCCAAAGCGGCTCAGTTTACGAAAGTTCTCAGTGCCTATGAGTAAGATGTTTAAATCCAAGTTTTACGAGTGATATCCGATCTAAAAAAGTGTGATAAGAATATCACAAACTCATGGCTATTTTTAAAGCCGGATAAGAAGAGACACCAATTCTAGATCGGTCCCATGACACTCAATGCGCTTTTGCCACTTCCTGGAGCACCAAAGATATGTGTTGGGCACGGGCTTGATAATCCGGATGCGAACGATCATCGGTTAAATTAGAGACTTCTTGCAAATTGTTAATAAATTGATCGGTAGCCCGTTTTGGATCCACCCCCTGCAAGTTGGCGAGCAATCTGACTGCACAAGAATCGGCTTGTTGCTCCTGCTTGGGATCATAATTGACCCAATAGTCTTGAAGTCGCGATAAATATTTCAACAGCACTGTTGCCCTTTCCCTGTCCTCCTTTACTATCTCTCGCAATTCATCAAGCTCTTCGACCGTTTCCACCACTTCCAACACTTTATCCTTATACGCTCGACCGGTATGGCGTTTCAAAACGTGAGACAGTTCATGACTAAGAACAAAATGGGCCAGCTGTCGGTTTCTCATTAATGATTCATTGATGTAGATATTTCCGTTTGGCAGCGCGTTGGCGTCCAATACGCTGCCTGGTGTTGCGCGAAAAAAGACCTGAAATTTAAATTGCTGTGCCACGTCTGAAGGCAACTCTTGCAATAACTGTTGTAACAATTTTTCCGCTTGTGCATGTTTACGCGCCACACGCGCACTCATCGTATCTGCGGTCTGTACCCAACCCTGTTTTACCAACTTTTGATGCTGCTGATCGCCAATAGATTGATCGATTATTTTAGGCCAGTCGCGAAATTTGATGAGTGCTTTCGCGGCCACCAGTTTCGCTTGATCTCTATTTTTTTCATCGATATGTTGCTTAATAGACTGAACAGTACCGAGATAACTATTGGGTTTAGAATTAATTGGCTTCCCAGGTTTAAAGGTGGGACACATTAGCGGATCTTGGCGGTCCTCCTGTTGCAGCTCTATCATGCGTTCTTGGCCTTGCTGCATCAAAACCTTCGTGGACTCAAGGCCCGAGTCCAATGCTTCGCGGAAACGATCTCCAATTCCGGCAAACAGAGGTGTAGCGTGAACCCCGAAAAATAGTAATAACAATAAGGGACCCGAACTCACTCCCTTGATAGGATTAATTCGATTCATCCGGGTCCCTTCTTAATCTTTGCTGTAGCGTGTCTCCTTGAAAATCATATCCATTTTGTTTGAGTCGAATCGCTAGCAACTCTTGATATAGTTTTGGCTGCTCGCTTTTGTCAAGCAACGCATCTAACTCAGTGAGCTCTTCTTTAATGTATGCTTCGTCTTCTGACATTTCAGTATAAAATCGACCACTGACCTGTCCTGAAGGGGTGTCCATGGTCCATTTGTAATCTGTGTTACTTTTCAAGTCTGCAACAGGAATATTGATTAGGGGACCTTGCCTTAAATATCTCTTTGGGTCTTTTGCGGCTAACTCTTCGATAGTCACGCTATCGATAGAAAAATACTCTACCGCATCGGCACCTTTCTTTTTTGGGTAATGTACCTGTTGCTTGGTGAGGATGCGAATGGAAGGTACGGAAAGTGTGACTGCATTATAGGGCATCAATGGAAACACAGGTGCATCTGCCAAACTCTTACCGCCATAATATTTCGTCTCAATTTGATCTCTTGCGAGAAAACCCATTAGGCCATCTAATTTTTTGCCGAATAATCCTGCTGGCGCGTCCTCCTTTATTGAAAGAGGTTCCCCTATTTTTAATGCTACAATTTTTGCACTGCGTTTTTCAGGATTGACAATTACTCCAGCTTGGCCTTGAATTAATTTGACGCTGTCACAATCTGTCATCCACAAACGGTTTTGTACTTTCTTATCTTGGATAGTCTCTTGCTTGCAGTGAAGATCTAAATGAGCAGGATCGTTGCCATCAGTCTGATTGACCAACACAAGTGTGGCCGCTTGAACAGAACTTAAGAATAATAAACAAACGAATGACAAGTATTTCAATGTTGGATCTCACTTTAAATTAACTAAACTGACCAGGCTGGGCTAACTGGTTATCAAATTTTTTAGTGCCCATATCACGACTGCCAATTTTAAACTGGAGATCAGCAGCATCACAATACCGTTCATGCTCCACCATCTACTTAAAACCACCCGTTTTTTCTCAAATACACTTGAATAAACATCGATAAGCGCTAGATAAATAGCCAAATCGAACCCAGCTTTGTCCCGGGGCAGCCTGTGAACCCTGTTTTGCTCAGGCGTACAGACCAACGCCTCCACTGTGTCGGAGCGGCCGGTCAGACTGTCATAATAAACACCTAAAATGACAGCGATCGGATTTAGCCACATGTTTCTTTGCAATAAGAAATCACTCAACCAAGCGGCCATGGCGAGAAAAAATAATAAGGTCAAAACATCAATAATATAAAAGCCAAGGCTCTTTACGTAAGATCCTTCAGCTCTTGCTTGGGCATGGTAGCCCCAGATAATCGCAAATACATAGGCAGTGGCTATTCCTAAAATCACATCGAATATCAGAGGGAATGCCTTTTCCATTATTTCATTTTCTCTGGTATTCAGGGCCGTGAGCGCGGCAAGGGCATGTATGGTCGCGCCGTCTAGTGAGCCGATCGGCGTATCATATTTATCTCCCGTGCCATAGCTTCCGCCAACGATTAAGATGTGATTTGACACACTTTGAGTCAGCAAACTCAATGGATTCTGCTTTGACCCGCCCGCCTTTGCTGGCCCAGTACGGTTTAATTGTTGCTTCAGTAAGTTCTGGCAGCCATTTTCTTCGCTATCATCACAATTAAGATCAATCTGCAGCAGATTTTCTGTTTGACGAAAATCAATCCTGTTTGGCTCCAGCTCTGAGCTTTGCGCTCTCTCTGATTTACTCTCTTCTAGCAGCCCATACCATAAGTTGTTTTTAGTCATGCTACGCAACAACTGTCTGACACGGTGTTTTTCTACATCTGTCTTCAGCAATGAACAAAGGCCAGCATGGGATCCCGTCAGATCTGAATTGTGCTCCTCTAAATCGAACACCTTGGATTTAATCGCTTCAGCAAAACCATTTCCACCTCTGTAGTAGTCCGTGACGTAACGACCATTGGCTAATAGCGTGGGAAAAACAAAATCTAAATTATTATTCGTGGCAACACATAGATCTCCCATCCATCTTAAGTTTTCGTTGCGTAATTCTGCAGACGCGACTGGCTTTGGATGAATCCACAGCCAGGGTTGCATCATAAAAATCGGACTCTCACGTAAGAATTTAGCAGTGGTCGATTGCCTAGAGAGATCAAAATCCAATGCAATCAACTTCGGCTTTGCCGCAGCCAACCATTGCAATATGTGAATGAATCGCGGCATTTCCCCTTCTGGGGCGTCGTGTAGATCTCTTTTCAGGTATGTTTCGTAAAGAATATCCGGCAGCAACACCACCACGGCCTTTTCAGATTGAATTGCTTGGCCTGCTTCGTTTTTTTTCTCTGAGTGCTTTAAAAACTGGCCAACACATTCCGGGTGGTAGTACTCGACATTTTGGCTTTCGAGGATCCAATGACAATGGTCTGCTGTGGTGCTACCCGATACGAGTGAGTAAGACCACTGATCCAGATTCTCCATGAACCAAAAATCTTCGGCAAGAATGAGCACACAGGCAATAAACAATGCAAAATAGGTGGCATGGGCAAAGTCCCGCCAGCCACTGGTCTCTGCTTGTACAGATGAGTTGCTCTTAGACTCCATGTGTCAGTCAACCGCTTATGAATACGATTTATGTGTAATTAAAATCTCTTAGGATGTGGCCCAATCTATTGCTGAGCCTATCCTTCTATAGGCATTCTTTAATAATTATTTGCTTCATTCCAAGAAGAGTCCCAGTTGTCATTCGGTCTCTTCTACCAACAGAGACCATACCTCTGCTGAGGCATTCCCAAGTCGGGACTCAAATCATACTAAAGTCTCAATTAGAAATCATCAGAAGCAACAGTGGAAAAATGGTTTCGCGTCCTACCGTGATGTAATGCTATCAAGCTGTATAGAAAGAGAATGAGAGTATTGGTTAATTAAACTAATTTTTAACTATATTGACTTGAACAGTATGCATCGGTTCTCGCCAATGAAGTAGTGGAAGCAATCATATTTTACATTAGCAAGATGTTTTAATAGTCACACACACCTGACACAGGTGCAATCTAACCGTAAAACCACGCTAACAGTGAAAAATACGTGATAGACGAGCGATACCTCATTTAAAGATTAGTCCTCCGGCTCTCGCTCTTCGTCGAGATATTCATCTGGCATTTCGAGGACCTCTTCAAAACCATCGGGCTCCGCAAGGGAGCGTTCCGGCGACTCAATGCCTACATGATAGGCTGCAAAACCAGGCATCACCACCTGATTCACTGCCATGCCCAAAATTCGACCAGAAAACGGCGACACAATTTCCGATTGCTGATTGGTAATGGGATCGGTCACCGTACCTAACACATCACCATTTTTGACTTCTTCTCCCAGCTTTACATTGCTAAATAAAATACCCCCGCGAGTGGCGCGCAACCATCTGGATTTATAATAAACCGGCTCTGGAGAACCCCAGCTAAAGAGGCTGTTGTACATCTCTTGTCGATATAGCAATTTCTTTATGATGCGTACACCAGTTTCCACCTGTTTTTGCTGCAAGCGCAAGGATTCACCCATCTCCAAGGTAATGGCAGGAATGCCGTGTTCCACAGCTGCACTTCTCAACATGCCTTTACTACCGCGACTGTGTAACACCACGGTATCATCAAAATCCTCGGTAAAGGCCATCACATCTGGATGACGCATGTCCGCCCTGAGTTGCGGCAAATTAGTTCTGCGTAAAGATCCCGTATGCAGATCGATCAAGGAGTCGCAATGAAACACCACCTCGTTGAAAAAAGAAAAGGCAATCCTTGAGGCCAAGCTCCCTTCTGGCGCGCCTGGAAAATAACGATTGAGATCACGACGATCGGGAAGGTAACGAGATCCTCGATGGAATCCTTGCAAGTTAACAATGGGAACTCCGATGACGATGCCATGTAATTTTTCCGGTTTAAGATCGTAAAGAACTCGCCGCACGATTTCGATGCCATTCAATTCATCGCCATGAATGGCAGCCACCAAACACAGGGTGTTGCCAGGATACGCCCCATTGACCACCAGAACCGGAGTGGGAGAACTCAATCCGGCTATACCAACATCAGGACGCCAAGCCAATCGAGTCGCGGTACCTGGCGCTACTTCAGCACCCAGGATGACAAAATTCCCCTTTTTATGCACCTTGGTGTCTGTATCGGGCTCTATCACTGCTTTGTTGTCTGCTTCCGGGGTTTGACCCACGGCTGAGGGGGACTCTTCTTGAACCACTTCTTTCAGATCTACGTTAGGCGCAATCAGCGCTTGATTCTCATCACTGTTGATTGATTCGGAGGACTGAGTGTTGTTTTCAGAACCTGAGATCTCATCGACAGAGAGGGCGGGCTCTTCGGCCTTCAATTGAGATACAAGGGCCAGCAGTAAACATAGCACATAAGTTCGCATCGTCATGCCAGAAAACAGACTGAATGATGCCATGCCATGCTGTTCATCACCGGCGATACGCAATGCCAAGCTTTTCAATGAGCGAATTAGATATTCCATAGTTGTGTGAATCTGATTAATCAAGACTAAACGACTGAGCTAAAGCCAATCTATCCTCAATTGAACTGGGTAATGGCTCAATGGCTGCGATCTGCTCTAGTTTCTGGCCAAGCCCTTCCTGGTTCGCCAACTGAACATTCAACCCAGGTCTAGCATTCAATTCCAACACCATCGGCCCCAGATCCTTATCCATGACAATATCCACGCCCAGGTACCCCAAACCCACCAGATCCGCGCAACGGATAGCCAAGGTTAAAATCGCATTCCAGTTTGGGATCTTGAGCCCTTCAATACTCTGTTCTGTATCCGGATGTATTGTGCAAATCTTATTCCGAATGACACCTTTGCGGCTCATTCCAGTGGCCAAATCGATACCCATGCCTACTGCTCCCTGATGTAGATTCGCCTTTCCGTCAGAGGTGCGGGTAGGCAGCCGTACCATGGCAGCGAGAGGTACGCCACGAAACACTATGACGCGAATGTCGGGCACACCCTGATAGCTTAAGCTGTCAAAAAAGGGGTCCGATTGCACACGATATTCAATGATCGCCTTATCGGTGACACCGCCCAAGCTATACATGCCGCTCAATATATTAGAGATGTGGTGTTGTATGAAGGCTAAACTGATGAGATCACCATTTGGTTTTTTATAATTTTTTCCGAATCTGCCCACTATGACAACAATGCCATTGCCGCCACTACCTTGTGCCGGCTTGATGACAAACTCTGTATGAGGCGCCAATAATGTTTCTAGCGCTTTCACTTGATGCTGAATCTCAATGACGCCATATAACTCGGGAACGGATATCTGTTGTGTGAGCGCCTTTTGTTTGGTTTTTAACTTGTCGTCCACAAGAGGGTAGAGATGACGTGGGTTATATTTCATGACCACATCCGCGTTGCGTCTATTTAACCCCATCACATTTAGACGTCTTAATGTCCGAGGTGAACTCATCCAACTCATTGTCCACCCCTATTGGTGATTCATTTCTCGGAATCGCCGTAGCTCTGACAAGCGGTATCCCGTATAACGTCCCATTAACAAGCTCAATGCGAGTAATACTAAGAGTAATTCCGGAAACACTGACATCAAATACATCAACTGAGCACTGTTCATCACTAAATAACTGACACTGGCAACTACTAGGCTACCGGCCCCTTGCAACATAGCTTCTCGGGCACCGCTCTCTTCCCAGCTAATAGACATGCGCTCAATAGTCATCGCCAAAATAACCATAGGAAAAAGCGCCACTGACAACACACTGTCCACACCTAACTGATTACTAATGAGGCTAACCAATAGCATTAACATCACCACCACAATCAAAATGGAAGTCAATCGAGGTATTAATAGCAACCGCAAACGCTCCAAGTAAAAACGAATCATTAATCCGAGGGAGACAATCAGGGAGAACAATACAATACCCCACAGCAGTTGCGTTTCACGAAATGCGAGCGCCATCAACACAGGCATAAAGGTTCCAAATGTTTTAAAGCCGACAAATATTCGAAATATGACCACAATGAGCGCGCCAATGGGTACCATCAAAATCAAGCGGTAAACGTTTTGACTCTGCACCGGCAAAGATAACGGAGAATACGCTAAAATTAACGAATCCAATTGTTCTGCGCCCATGCGCGCCACTTCAATTAATTCGCGATAGCTTTTGGTCACTGAAAAAATAACTTGTGCATTTTCGCCCCCCGATAACTCGTATAAAGGCTTGTCCCCCACTTGCCACACCAAGAAACCCTTAGGTAATCCTGCTTCGTTGGTTCGAGGATGAAAAGTTAACCAACGTTGGCCATTGTGCACTTGCAACAGAGGTTGCAGCGGCACATCATTTGCCCCGTCAGAGACGTATATACCCCATAGGATTCGTGCGGGGATACGGACACCTTTTAAGATATTAATAATTTCTTTGATCCACTGCTCGTCATTGCGTGCACGATCGCGAATTAACTTCACATTCTCGTTAGGTTGAGGCGCATTCAGACGCTGCAACAACTCTCGAGTATAGGTGGATACATTTGCCGACTCCTTGCGCACATCATCGATAATGGCGCGAATCGCTGATGCATAGGGTTCGGTGTAGGCGGGTGGCACCGGAAACTCAGGGCTATCTGTCCAGGTGCTATTTTTAATCGACTCCACCACGGAGATACGATAATAGATCACTTGCTTGCCACGGGCTCGACGTACCGCCCACTGAGCCCGACGGCTTTCAGGTAATTCTTCTACCGCAAGACCAAATCGATTGGAAATAAAATCTTCATCCAGTTTCAGGAATCCTGGAAAGATATTGGGCAAATTAAAATCGATAATTGCCGGTCCGCCTTCGCCCTCAAAAGTAATTTTTGCCTGCACTGTCCATGTTTCAGTTTCTTGATTTGGTTCGAAAGGCAAACCCAAATAGATGCTTTTATACCCACAGATCCCCACACCTATGGCAATTAATACGACTGCCCAAACTTTAACTGTGACATCTTTCATCTATTAAATTTTTGACTTTTGACTACGTGAAAGCCATGATTATTCACAAGTCGCTTTAGTTAAAAACGTGTGTTCAGGATCCACAAGGGCTACCCCATCTAAAAACTTTCTACCCAGTAAAACAGGGTAAAGAAAGTTACCGCGATCAGTAAGAGTAAATTCCGTGTTATGAAAACGGCCGTCAAAGCAAATCTCTAATTTGATTGTAGGCCGTCTATCAGGTTCACTATCGTGATCTTTAATGCGCACTCTTCTCACCCGCGGTCTTTCCATCACTAGAGTGTGGGACGTGCCCTCTACATCCTTAAGAACCAAATTAAAACGCACCCACTTTTTTCCATCCCGCTGAAATAGCTGAATATTTTCCGCGTGTATAGAGGAGGTTTTAGCACCCGAATCGAGTTTGGCTTTAATAATGAAAGTCTGATCTTTGAGGGAGATTTTTTCCACCCAACCGGCGATCACTTTTCCTGGATCGCGGCTGCTCGCGACTCCTGCTTGAACCCAAAAAATAGGTAATAACACTGTCAGTACACAGGTACCTAGGCGAACCACTCTCTTCTGCATCTTAATCCTAATCTTTTATTCTGTTGTTTTAGGTGAAAAATTTCTATTTGATTAGCAATCTTTGTACACAAATTGTCTCATATCTCAGCTTAGCTGCCTATTTATAGAGCCTAAAGGGGAAGATTTATTAAGATATGCTTAAATACAGTGGTACTTGATGAAGCGTTCTTCAAGACGGCATAGATGAGCACGCAGATTATTTATACAACGATTTCTGTCAGTCCTGGAAACTGGCCTGCTCCTCACACAATTTCTGATAGCTGAGCCACCGTCTTTCACTTAATTCACCTGACGCCACAGCAGCGCGCACAGCGCATCCAGGTTCTTGTTGATGACGACAATCGAGATAGCGACAGTTGGAAAATGACAGCACCTCTGAAAAGAGGCGTGCGACTCCTCTCTCACACTCCACCAAGCGTAACTCTCTAATTCCGGGATTATCGATTAACAAAGCGCCACTATTTAGACGATGCATGGAGCGCCAGGTGGTAGTATGTCGACCTTTTTGATCTCCTACTCGCACTGCACCGACCCGTTGAGGCTCAGCGCCCAGTGCGCTCGCTAGAGTAGACTTGCCGACACCCGAAGAACCCAATGCGGCAATGGTGCGACCCGGCTGTAACCAGGGAGCGAGAATTTGCGCCGCACCCGTATCTCGGGCATCCATCACAAAGACACGCATCGGCTCGTACAAAGAGTGCGCTTGAAGCACATACTCTTCGTATGAAGGACATAAATCGGCTTTGGTTAACAGAAGCACCGGCTCCACATCTGTATTCAGTGCCAGAGCAATATAGCGTTCCAAGCGAGCCAAATTAAACTCCTGATTACAACTGGAGAGAATAAAAAGCGTATCCACATTGGCGCCTATTAACTGGATCGACTGCTGCCTTCCAGCGATTTGTCTCTTCAGTAAGGAATATCGTGCTAACAATTTTTCTATTCGAGAAGTGGCGGTATTGAGTAAAATCCAGTCCCCAATGGCCAGCGGTGCAGGCGGATCACATTTAGCTAACGAGAGTGTGCGCGCACCTTCGGTAGTCCATACTTCTAAATGTTTACGATGCTGCCCGGCAATTCGCGCAACCATCCACTTCTCCGCTTCCTGCGCCGACAGCTGATCTAAAAAATGATGATTCCATCCAAATGGTTCCAACGACCTTAAATCCATCGCCAACGCCACACCAAGCTAACTCGTGTAGAAAATTGAACACCATTCACTGTCATAACAGGTGTGCACTCACCGGAAATTTGTAGCAATCAATTGAACTATGGAGACTCGTTACCATTTGCTATTTAACAACTTTTATTTTGCTCCAATCATTATTTAACGATTTAAGCAGTTGACGCATCGCTTTACTGCGGGTTCGGTACTGATGAGAATCGTTCATCCAGCGCCTTTTAACAGATTCATGCACGGGACCATTTACTGCCCGAATGAACTCATGCCTCACTTTAAAGATGCCCTTGCGTTCATTATGTTGCACTGCATGTGGTTTCGGTTTCAAGCGAGTATTTAGATGCGGTTCAAACACCAATCCAAATTTTTTCGCCTCTTTCATCATCCATTCTCCAGCGCAATCCCCCAAACCGCAATCTGCATATCCACCGCCCACATCACTGTGCACTCCGGCGAACCAAACCTGTTTCAGATCTAAACCCGGTTTTGCGTCCCAGAGGGTGGGTTCAAAATCGGCACGATTTTCATCTATGGAAACGGCATGTCTGGCGTGCAACACAATCTTACTGGGCTCTGTATCATGAAATAGAAAATCCGCTTCGCCTAAGGTTCCCCAAAAAGGCACAGGGA
>JBGTSY010000008.1:0-62290 GCA_041940025.1 Thiotrichaceae bacterium
TTTCAGGATTCGGGCGTTAGCAGCAACGCCCGCCGTTGGCACCGCAGCGGCGCTTGCGGCAATAATCCTGAAACTGCAATTCGGTCATCACGGGCGCGTTGGGATTATGCTTGCGCTGCTGGGCAACGTAATTTTCATAATCGGGCACACCTACCATCAGATTGGCGGTGAGGCGGGCGTTCTCCGCGACCCGGGCTTCGATCACGTCGATCTGCTTATGTGCGTCGGCCGCGTCCTGCAGACGCGTTAAGTTAAGCGCAGCGCCATCTGCCAGCTCCACTAGCCAGTTCTGGGTCGACAGGGCGGTGGCATCATGACTGAGTGACTGATCCAGCAGGGTCGCCGATGCACCGGCTTCGAGCACGATGTGGTGCCGCAGGTGATGCATGCTGCCGTAGTAGACAGTTTTATTTCTCAGGTCGCGCAGTCTCACAATTTCAAGCTAATTCCTGCAATGGATTCACGTGTCAATCAAGCAGGCCATATTCTTGTCAACATCCATCTTGTTGAACAGGCAGAAACCATAAAAGTATCTGTGCGATGGAGCAGTTTGAATGGTGCGACCCATGCCACATCACACAGTCAAAGCTTAAACGGTAAACATTATGAAGGCATCTACAACACACTTGAGTGGGTGGGACGAAAGGCCGGTATCGAAATTTCTAATCAAATGACTGGCGGAGGGACTCAAAATCACAAAGATGTCGGTCAACTTGAGCAAGTAATTAAGAATCAGGGGGACATGGCGGCAATTTTGCGTGAACTGAGACACGCGCAGGACGGCTATACAGAATTGCTAGAGTTAAAAATTCGTCACCACACCTCTCCGGATCAAAGACAAACTGTCAATTCGGAGTTCGACTGGGTTTCTAAGCGGCAATTAGATTTAGCGGCACGCCTTAAGCGTGAAGAAAAGTTTGAGCAGGCATATGCGACATTGCGTAGTCTTAGTTCTCGCCCGAATTTAAATGAGGAGTTGAAAAACGCGGTTCGCGAAGAATTATATTTTACCCTTCCTATCTACCAAGCAGATATTGAAATTGCAGAAATCGGCCGTCGCGCTCAAAGGTATCAACAAGAAGGCACTTTATGGTCGCGCTACGAGTCAATTCAAAACAACCTGCAAAACGCACTGAAAAACAATGAGCACGATATAAAAAAGAGTGGTGAAATTAATCGGCGATTGGATCAGCTTGCGGTTAGCATTAAATATCTGCGCCAGAGTCTACGAGTCAATACTATTAGTAAATTTAATGGAATGCGTATTATCATTATGCAGTACTATTTCGAATCGGGTCGATATCCAGAGGTGGCGTTTTTACAAAGTGAACTAGACTACTATGGATTGAAGTCCTCAGTGGAAAAAACACTTGATACCGGCGATGAAGCAATCTTTACCTTTACCACTAACGATGGAGAAATCATCAAAATGCGTGCGCTTCATGGTCAAGTAGAAATGGATCTCTAAACATGACTGTGTTGACAGTCTACAGCCAGCAACAAGATACATTCTGATATATTGGGCTCTGTAGCTTACTCGTCTGGAGTAATCAACAATAAATCTCGATTGAAGTGGTGTGTCAGATAGTTAGCAGTACTGGCACCGCCGAGACGACCCTTACGTTTAGCATGTTTGCCAGCGATGATTAGATCGCTACCAATTTCATGTGCCAAGGTCATGATGGAACTTGCAGGGTGACCTGCTCGAATATGTAAATGGTCCTCATCGATTTGGTATTGACTGGTCAAAGTCTGTAAATCGGTTTTTACCTCCTCCGCTAAGTCATCGTTCCAGCTTTGGATATCTTTCTCTAGCCGGCCCAGAGTGAGGGCACCGGCGTAGGAATGTCCCAAGGGCTTGAAAATGTGCACTACATGTATCGCTGCACCCGTACTATCGGCGATAGCTTTAGCTTTAGCCAGAATGTTTTCGGCGTTATCTTCCAGATCAATGGCGACTAAGATACTACGGTGTTTGCACATAATTTCATCTCTTTTGGCTAATTGTGAGAACTTACCATCTCTGTGGGTGACTCGATTCGCTCTAGATCAAAAAATCTGAATTCATGCAGATCTATAAGGACAACATGAGCTCAGAAAATCTATGGCTCCCTACGCTGATGAAAAGTTTCTGTCTACGATCTCGGAGTAATAGTGGTGTGATGAATAACCTCTCAACCGAGAGTGAATGATACTTAACGCTTTAACTTATTTAAAGTATTAGAAAAATACTTACCGATAAACTGGCTTTTAAGAAAAGAAAAAAATACTTGACCAATCGGTCTAGAATCGCCATACTGTGACCATTATGGCTAGATCAAAAGAATTTTGTCCAGACGAAGCGTTGCAGTCCGCACTAGAGGTATTTTGGCGAAAGGGATACGAAGCCACCTCCATGCGAGATCTGTTAGAGCATACAAAACTGCATAAAGCCAGCCTGTATCAAACCTTCGGCAATAAAGAGTGTTTGTTTATTTCAGCGCTAAAGCGATTCTGTATCAGTGCCTTTGAACCGTTTAAGGCGATCTCAAAGAGTCAGACGCCTTTAGCTGATCTCAAGCAGATGATGTTAACTGTATGCACTCATTCCGGTTCAAATAACGGTTGCATGTTAGCCAACACGGCGGCAGAGGTGTCTACTAGACACGCCAGCATTGCTGCCGTGGTCCAGGAGTCGGTGTCAAAAAGACAACAGATACTACGCGCGATACTGACCCAAGCACAAGAGGTGGGTGAGTTATCCATAGACGCAGATGTAAACGCCTTAGCTGATTATTTAAATACCTTTCTCATGGGTTTCGGCGTGATGATGAGAATGAACTCGGATAAACAGCAAATGGAACAAGCACTCGATGCCGCGTTTACCCAATTGAAGTAAAAATTTTTTGCCCAATAAAAGACCGATTGGTCCAGAAAGGAAACAGGAGAAGAAACATGGAGAGAAACACTCAATCAACGATTGGGATCCCGAACCCAAAGCTCGTACGAATTGTATTCACAATCTCACTTCTCATCGCGGCCTTATTCAGTGCTCAAGTAAAAGCGGATTTGAACGCCCATCCGATGTGCCAACAAGGCTTCTCAGCGGTGAGTCAGGTTCAGAATTATTTCAGCAGACAGGTGAGCGAGACGAACATTTCCATTCTACCCATTGATCGAGCAACTGGTGTGGCAATCACATTCAATATGAAATACTCCCTTTGGTTTCCGAATAAAGGTGTTCGAGAGCAGGTTCGATTTATGACGCCTGAGCAGTTTTTCTTTAAATAAACTTGGATTTGATGCAACGCTTCGCAATCACGAAAGTAAAAGAGAACTGCCGGAGAGATAATTTATCAATAGAGTCACGGTGGTCAGTTTATCTGGACGAATGACTTAGGATATCTTTCGCAAAAAAGGGCAGAGGTGGTTTCCGAACTGATTAAAAGAGGTTGATTAGTCAACATAAAATCAGATAGGAGAACTACCACATGGTGGAGAATACCACGAAGAAGTATGCTGTCGTTCAGATCACCGATCGCGATCTCAAGCACCACCTGGGTAAGGTCGTACTCGGCACAGTCGAAACTACTGTGATTGCGATGCTAAATGCTGAAGCCGATGCACGGGTGGCGTCGGCAAGTCTGAATGTGGTGCCGACTGGCAAGATCACCGATCGAGTCACTAGAGGAGGAAACTTGCATACCAATGTTGGTATGCTCGGTATGTTACATAGTGTATGCAATGCATGATTATAAACAGTTCTAAATTGGCAGCGTGATATTAATGACTAATACGTTGGATAAAGCCGCCTGCAAGCAAAGTCCTTTTTATAGTGAAGTCAGTAGTGATTTTGATTGATGGATGGATGGGTTTCTACTGAATCGCATTTCTTTGGTGCCATTGTTGGTATCTTGATTGATTGCGGTTTAAATTGGCTACAGCAACACGGCAAGACCTCACACAATGTTGCAAATTAATTGTCTAACAGACTATTATAAATCCACTAATAATTGCTTAATCTCATCAATCACTAGCTCAGGTTTTTCCAGTGGCAACCAATGTGTTGCATCGTCAACCAAGTGCAGTGGCTCATTGTGTAATTGTGCGTACTTTAATGGAATATAGCGATCACCCGCTCCCCACAAAACCCTAATTGGAAAGTTTTCATCAAACAAGTCTCCCTGAAAACGCCTTGCCAATTTTATTAATGGATTATACATAAGCTGGTAGTAACGAGTAATAGCTCGGCATGTCGTCCAAGATAAATTATCAGCCATTCGCTGTAGATCCTGCACTGGAACTAACGGCGATTCTTTGTGAATAGATTGCACTAAACTATTACGCATAAGACTGACAATACACGGCCCCAACACCGGAATCGCCCATACATACCCCCATATATGCCCTGGATAGCTGCGATTAAAAGTTGTGTTTATCGATAGAATGCCAGCCACACGCTCAGGGCAGGTAATTAGCATGGAAGCAGCTAGCAATGCACCTAAATCATGCACCAC
Source organism: Thiotrichaceae bacterium (assembly GCA_041940025.1). Taxonomy (GTDB): domain Bacteria; phylum Pseudomonadota; class Gammaproteobacteria; order UBA5859; family UBA5859; genus UBA5859. The sequence goes on from JBGTSY010000008.1 coordinate 4,497, forward strand.
AAGTAAAATAGGTTCGGTAATAGACAGATGGTCTAATACCTCTAATAAGCTATGCGCCTGTGCATCTGGAAGCAATGAACGATAAGTGGGTAATTTTGCATTCGTACCAAATCCGGGTAAATCAATCGCAATACAGCGACACTGTTGATCCATTTGGGTAATGATAGATTGCCAACTTTCTTTGCTGTCTGGATTCCCATGTAAAAATACAACAGGAACACCTTGTCCGGATTCAGTAAAACACAGCATATTGTTTATTCCATAAAATGCGGTGGAACGAAGCACTTTTAAAAATTGTTATCAGCGCGCAACAGGAGGCAATACAATTCAGTAAAATCGCTTTGTTTTTAATTAGGGTCTCTCGAGTTCGTAGCGCAATATTTACTCTATGAGAAGATACTAGTTAGGAATGTTGTATGTCAAAGTGTTATTGTCGTATGAACCCCGCTAAGCATTGGTATGCTCGGAGGCGGAGTCTTCGTGCGATTTCACGGGACATGAACGCAGTCCTTCGGCCAACTGCCGGGAGCCGAAGGCTATATTTATCTGTCCACCGGTTCAACGTTTTATTCAGGAGCGCCGGGTTGAGAAGCGCAGGCTGCATATCTTAACCCGGTGATGGTGTTGGGTTCTTCCTTTGCTGAAGCTGGACTGAAGGCCGGGACAGAATGGTTTCTGGATGCGTGGCGCGAAGTAGGTGATGGTGAGCCTACGAGTGGATCTATCAGATCGTGAACCAGGCTCAAGCCGGGGCGGCATGTTTTATCATCATCTGCGTTGCCAGAAGCAGCGCGGTAAACAGTCTGACAGTGGGTATTGTCGCAAATGGATGGTTAACCGTGTCAGTATTGATAAGCGGCTTGTTGTAAAGATAAAACAGAGTGACATGGCCAGTCGTAGCAACGTATGGGGGTTTACCAAGATATGATTGACGCAAACGGAATATCTACATTACGAAAAGGATCATCGCGCTCTCCAGGAATCATCTTTTGACACAGACAACTTCCAGATAGTACTTTCTGGCGATTCAACTAGCAGTGACTGTTATCTACACCAACATCAACCGCTAGCGTCACAACACTCACATGAGAACGTTATGAAGCCACCGCAATGGATTGATCAGTGGAATCTTCGTTCACATCCTCGGCAATATTTTGATCTGTAGACACATTCATTGCACCATCAGATTGCAAACGAATGTTCACAGCTTGAAATCCTTTAGGACCTTCATTCAGATCAAACTCTACTTCTTGTCCTTGCTTCAAGGTCTTATAGCCATCCATTGTGATAGCAGAATAGTGAGCGAAAATATCTTCAGTTGATTCATTACAGCAGATAAAACCGTACCCTTTGGCATTGCTAAACCATTTTACTGTGCCACGAGCCATTTTAAATCTCCATCCTTTAATTCATTTAACAACAGGCGTCTTAGCGCGCTTTTATAATGTATCCGACTCAGTTGATCGCATGTGTTGCAGCAAATGTCAAGCATTAAACATACTTGGCCGTATTTTTTTTACCCAGTAAACTAAGTCAAGTTGTGGAGTCAACTATTGAAATTACTTCGCAAGACCTAAATATTGTTTTCCGGCCAGGTGAGGATTACAATCTAAGAGGATTCGGTAACTTATTGAATGTAAGATAATTTATGGAAGAAGAGCCAACAAAAGAAGGGGCGCAGGAGTTAGCGGTGGAAACCGCCAAACCGAAGCTACAGCCACCGAAAATGTATAAGGTGTTGCTGATCAATGATGACTACACGCCTATGGAGTTTGTGGTGGATATTTTGGAACGATTTTTTAATAAAGATCGTCAAACAGCAACAAGAATTATGTTAGAAGTTCATACACGGGGTTCGGGAGTGTGCGGATTATTTCCGCGAGATATTGCAGAGACGAAAGTGTATCAGGTGGATCAATACTCCAAGACACATGAGCATCCTCTTTTATGCACCATGGAGGAGGCTTAATCACCGAGTGAAAGCTGAGTAGAGAAAATGAGATGCTAAACAAAGAATTGCAGGTAACATTAAATCTGGCTTATCAAGAAGCCCGTGAAAAACGCCATGAGTTTATGACAGTGGAACACCTCTTGTTGGCACTGTTGGACAATTCATCTGCATTTGCAGTATTGCGGGCTTGTGGTGCCGATCTCAAGTTGATGCGCAGTGAGTTAGTGCGATTTGTGGATGAAACCACACCAGTGATTCCGATGGAAGATAAACAACGGGATACGCAGCCTACTCTAGGTTTTCAAAGGGTGTTGCAGCGGGCAGCGTTTCATGTGCAATCGGCGGGTAAAAAAGAGGTCACTGGGGCAAATGTACTGGCGGCGATTTTTGGAGAACAGGATTCGCAAGCGAACTATGTATTAAAAAAACAGGATATTTCCCGCTTGGATGTGGTGAATTATATTTCACATGGGATTTCGCGTATTGAATCTAAAGAACAGCAAGAAGAGGATCCTATTGATATTGATTATGACGAAGAATCAGGCGTTGACTCTCAGCCGGAAAAAACCCCTTTGGAGATTTATGCCAACAATCTCAATGAGCAAGCCCTTTCGGGAAAAATTGATCCACTCATCGGACGAGACGCTGAGATCGAGCGTACCGTTCAGATCTTGTGTCGACGTAGAAAAAATAACCCGTTATTAGTGGGGGAGGCGGGTGTCGGTAAGACTGCCATTGCTGAAGGTCTTGCCAAACGAATTGTGGAGGGAGAGGTTCCCGATGTGATTAAAGCCAGTACCGTCTATGCTTTGGATATGGGGGCCATTCTAGCCGGTACGAAATATCGTGGTGACTTTGAAAAAAGAATCAAAGCGGTGTTGCGGGAGGTGCAGGAGAAAGAACAGGCTATTTTATTCATTGACGAGATCCATACCATGATTGGCGCAGGCGCCACTTCCGGTGGCGCAATGGATGCATCAAATCTATTGAAACCGTTGCTGGCCTCGGGCGAACTAAAATGTATCGGCGCCACTACTTATCAAGAGTATCGAGGGATCTTTGAAAAAGATCGCGCCTTGTCTCGACGCTTTCAAAAAATCGACGTGGAAGAGCCGAGCATACAAGATGCAGTGGCGATATTAGAAGGTTTGCGTAGTCACTTCGAATCCCACCATGATGTGAAATTTACCAAGGCCGCTCTCAAAGCAGCGGTGGATCTCTCTGCACGCTATATCACTGACCGTTATTTGCCAGATAAAGCCATTGATGTGATCGATGAAGCGGGTGCCAGACAGAGATTAAAAGGGGATGGCAAACGGAAAAAGACCATAGGCGTAAACGAGATTGAAGAGATTGTCTCAAAGATGACTCGAATTCCGCCGAAGCAGGTGACTGTGTCGGACGTTGAAGCATTAAAGACTTTAGAAAGCGATCTAAAATTAGTGGTATTTGGCCAGAATGAACCCATAGAACAGTTGGCCGCAGCGATAAAAATGGCGCGATCCGGTTTAGGTAATCCAGATAAACCTATCGGTTCATTCCTGTTTACCGGTCCTACCGGCGTGGGTAAGACAGAAGTGACTCGTCAATTAGCCTATGTTCTGGGGATTGAATTAATTCGTTTTGATATGTCGGAATATATGGAGCGGCACACAGTTTCGCGTCTCATTGGTGCGCCGCCAGGTTATGTCGGTTTTGACCAAGGTGGGTTGTTAACGGAGGCAGTGTCGAAACACCCCTATTCGGTGGTGCTGTTAGATGAGATAGAGAAAGCACATCCCGATGTGTTCAATTTGTTATTGCAAGTGATGGACCATGGAAGCTTAACGGATACGAATGGACGTAAGGTGGATTTTCGCAATGTTATTTTGGTGATGACTTCGAATGCCGGCGCACAAGAGATCAGTCGACGCAGTATGGGGTTTGCGGAACAGGATCACTCTACTGATGCCAGCGAGGTGATTACCCGTATGTTCACACCAGAATTTAGGAATCGCCTTGATGGCATTATTCAATTCAATCATCTCACTGAAGAAACTATTCAGTTTGTCGTGGAAAAATTTATTTCCAAGCTGCAAGCTCAGTTAGAAGAAAAGCAGGTGGAGTTGGTGGTTGAAGAGCCCGCCAAGCATTGGATTGCCGCTCGAGGTTATGATGCGCAAATGGGTGCTCGGCCAATGGAGCGAGTCATTCAGGAGAAAATTAAACGTCCGCTGGCCGATGAAATTCTGTTTGGAAAACTGTCTAAGGGAGGTGAAGTGACGGTTTCGGTAGAAAATGATGAGCTTCAATTTCACATGGCGGCACGTTCACACTCTTCAACCAAAATCACTTAGTGGGTGCTTCATCGGCGCTCACTATTTTTATCTGGCGCGATAGACAATACGACCTTTAGAAAGATCATAAGGCGTCAGCTGTACGGTGACTTTATCTCCAGTCAGAATGCGGATGTAATTCTTGCGCATTTTTCCGGAAATGTGTGCAGTCACCACATGCCCATTTTCTAACTCAACACGAAACATGGTATTGGGTAAGGTCTCCACGACCGTACCATCCATTTCAATATGTTCTTCTTTCGCCATCTAGCGATAAGCCCCCTACTGGATAACAAGCGATATAACCCCAGCGACCTCATGGGGTTCAAAGGGCACTAATGATGCCTGATTCCAGGGGCGGAATCAAAGTTATCGCTATTATGGTCTCTCTATCCCTGTAATAGGGGTTCGATTAGATTGTCAGCCAATGTTCGTGGGGACCAATCTTGTGGTCGCAGATTGGGCTTCGTCGCTCTGCCGAGTATCTCTATAAATTGTTTGCGTGGCATATCGATGGCGCCAAGTCGTCTTAGGTGGGGCGTATCCTGTTGGCAGTCGATGAGTTCAAATTGCCACTCTAACAACAATGCAACCAGATAGGCGAGGGCGACTTTGGAAGCGTTAGCGATATGGGAGAACATAGATTCGCCAAAAAAGATCTGGCCAATTTTAATGCCGTAGAGTCCTCCAACCAGTCGACCGTCCAACCAAGTCTCTATAGAGTGGGCATGCCCTAAATGGTGTAAGCGCTGATAGGCCAGCAACATCTGTTGCGTGAGCCAAGTCCCTGTCTGACCTTGCCTTGGACCACTACAGCCTTCAATGACCCCTTTAAAGTCGAGATTGAGCGAAACTTGAAAAGGCACTTTGCGCAGCGACTTTTTAAAGCTGCGCTGAATCTTAAAGGCTGATGGAAACAAAACGGCACGCGGATCGGGCGACCACCATAAGATGGGCTGGCCCTCCGAATACCAGGGAAAGATTCCGTGGCGATAAGCAAACAGAAGTCGCCCCGGTTCCAGATCCCCCCCCTGAGCCAATAGACCATTCGGTTCCGCCAGTGCAGTCTCTACATCTGGAAAATAGTAGTTTGAATCAGAGGGCATTTGCTTGCTACGGCGTATCTAACTCGTCTAAGAATTTCTCTGCGTCCAAGGCCGCCATACACCCTGTACCGGCAGAAGTGATGGCTTGGCGATAGATCTGATCGGTGACATCTCCTGCAGCAAAAACACCTGGCACACTGGTGGCGGTGGCGTTGCCCTGCTGACCAGACTGTACGCGGATGTAGCCATTGTCCATCTCTAATTGGCCGGTGAACAGATCGGTGTTGGGCTGATGTCCAATGGCAATGAAAATACCACTTAAGTCTATCTCTTGAGTGGTTTCATCCGTGGTGCTTTTAATGCGCATCGCATTCACACCTGTCTCGTCGCCCAAAACCTCATCCAACACATTGTTCCAGAGGATTTCTACGTTGCCTTCCGCGGCTTTTCGCAACAGACGATCGGATAAGATTTTCTCAGATCTAAATTTATCTCGGCGATGCACCACGTATACCTTGGAGGCGATATTAGACAGATAGAGCGCTTCTTCAACGGCGGTATTACCACCTCCGATAACTGCCACAGACTTGTTTTTGTAGAAGAACCCATCGCAGGTAGCACAGGCGGAGATCCCGCGCCCCTTAAATGCTTCTTCCGACTCCAGACCTAAGTACTTAGCAGAGGCACCCGTGGCGATAATCAAAGCGTCCGCGTGGTATTGATGAGTGTCTCCGGATAACACAAAGGGGCGAGAGTTGAGATCTGCCCTTTGGATCTGATCAAAGATAACTTCGGTATCGAAATGTTCCGCGTGTTGCCGCATTCGCTCCATCAGCGCCGGACCTTGCAACCCTTCAGCGTCGCCGGGCCAGTTTTCCACGTCTGTGGTGGTCATCAACTGTCCTCCCTGTTCAATCCCTGTCACCAACACTGGGTTGAGATTGGCACGTGCCGCATATACTGCGGCGGTGTATCCGGTAGGGCCGGAACCGATGATCAATAGTTTGCATGATTTAATATTTTGACTCACTAGGAGGCTCTCCAGTATGTTTGCGCTAGGCCGAACGGTATAGTAGGGATTGAGCTAAGGAGTTTCAATGGAGATTGGTGTTCCAAAAGAAGTAAAACCATTTGAAGGGCGAGTCGGATTAATACCAGAAGCGGTAGCCGATCTGGTGTCACAGGGGCACCAAGTGTTGGTCGAGGCTGATGCCGGTGTGCAAAGTGGCTATCAGGATGAAACCTATTTGGCGGTGGGGGCGCAGATTGTGCCAGATGCCAAAAGCCTTTATGCAGCCGCACGGTTGATTGTCAAAGTGAAAGAGCCCATTGCCTCGGAATACGATTACCTCAATTCCCAGCACCTGCTATTCAGTTTCTTACACCTTGCTGCCATGCCTCAATTGACCGAGGTGTTAGTGAATAAAGGGCTCACCGCCGTGGCCTTTGAGACGGTGCAGGAAGGCGGGCGTCTACCCCTGTTGGCGCCGATGAGCGAAGTCGCTGGCAGAATCGCTGTGCAAGCGGCTACTCACTATCTGCACAGTTCTATGGGTGGGCGAGGCATTCTCTTGGGCGGCGTGGCTGGATCTGAACGCGGCCGCGTGGTGGTACTTGGTGCAGGCGTGGCGGGCAGTGCGGCGGCCCAGCTTGCGGCCCAGTTGGGGGCGCAGATCACCGTTTTTGACGTGTCGCATCAACGCCTACAGGATATCCGCCGTCTTGGTGCCAATGTGACCGCTTTGCATCCATACAAAAAGCTATTGAGCGCTGAGATTCAACAGGCGGATTTGCTGGTTGGTGCGGTGTTGATACCAGGCGCCAAGGCGCCCCACATCGTCACTAGAGAGATGGTGCGTTCTATGTTGCCCGGTAGCCTCATTGCTGATATTTCTGTGGATCAAGGAGGTTGTGTTGAGACCACCAGACCAACCAGCTATGACGATCCCACCTACGAAGAAGAAGGTGTGGTGCATTTTTGCGTCACCAATATGCCGGGAGCCGTCCCTCGTACATCATCACAAGCATTATCGGCAGTGATTACACCTTATGTGTCTCTGTTAGCTAGACCTAACTGGCGTGATAATCCAGTGTTAGACAAGGCCGTTAATGTTGCGTCTGGGAAAGTGTGTTTAACTGCACTACAATAGGTCAACACTTTGTCAAAGGGATTGACCATTGGCGCAAGCCAAAGCAAAGAAACAGATTGCACCGGAAGATAGATTAGGCCCCATCTTGCATCGAGGTTTGCGGGAAGGTGCTATGATCTTGGTGGCATTTTTTGGTCTCTTCATGGCGGTGGCGCAATTTAGCTACCATCCGAAAGATCCAGGATGGTCCTATACCGAGTCTTACCAGGAAATTGCCAATGCGGCCGGCATCGTGGGAGCTTGGTATGCGGATGTCTCATTAAGTCTGTTCGGCTATTTCGCCTATCTGTTCCCGATGGCGATTGTCTATCTCGGTTGGTCCATACTCTTCCAACGAAGAGCCGATGAACCGCTGACGCCTCTCCATGTGGCGCTTAAAACCGTCGGATTTATCCTCACCCTAGCCGGTGCGACAGCGTTACTAATGTTGCATGTGGTACCGGGTGCCGGCACTGTGCCCTTAGGCTCAGGCGGTGTTATCGGATCTATTCTCGGTGAAAATATCGCCCAAGTATTAAATCTCTCCGGCGCAACCCTGCTGTTTCTTGCTAGCTTTTTGGTTGGGCTTACATTATTGACCAATCTCTCTTGGATAGCGCTGGCACAATTTCTAGGGGCAGTATTATTAAAAGGCGTCGATCGCATCAGCGCCTTTGTGTTGGCTCACTATCACCGGTTTAAAGAAAACAGAGAGATTGCCCGCCTGGCGCGAAATGAACGGGTCTACTCAGAACCGGAAGTTAAGGCCAAAGCTAAACCCAAAAAAGCAGAAAAAAAGAGTGCCAAAAGCCGCCAGAAGTCGCGAACGAGAGTAGAGCCCACTTGGGATTACAAGGCCCCTCAAGTGACTATCTCTGAGCCGCAACAGATCCCCCTATTAACTTTAAAACAACAGGCCGGTTTACCCAGTATCGACCTGCTTGAACCTCCAGAGCCTAGCCAAGAAAATCGTTCTGAAAGGGAGTTGGAAGAGCTGTCACGGGTCATCGAGTCGAAGTTGCTCGATTTCGGTGTGGAAGTGGAAGTGGTGGCAGCACATCCAGGACCGGTGATCACTCAACTCGAATTACAACCTATGCCCGGTGTCAAAGCCAGTCGCATCACAAATCTTGCCCAGGACTTGGCGAGATCCATTTCTGCACGCAGTGTGCGCGTGGTGGAAGTGATCCCCGGTAAATCAGTAGTGGGTCTGGAAGTGCCGAATGATAACCGTGCGGTAGTGCGATTAAGTGAGGTATTGCGTTCAGAACAATTCGATCATACCGGCTCACCTCTGGCTTTAGGTTTGGGCAAAGACATTCGGGGTCAGCCCGTGGTAGCGGACTTAGCGCGTATGCCCCATTTGCTGGTGGCCGGCACCACTGGTTCCGGTAAATCTGTGGCGCTCAACGCGATGATTTTAAGCATGTTGTACAAGGCCCATCCCGAAGATGCCAGATTGATATTAATTGATCCCAAAATGTTGGAGTTGTCGGTCTATGAAGGCATACCGCATCTGTTAACGCCTGTGGTAACCGATATGGCGGAGGCAGCGAGTGCATTGCGCTGGTGTGTGTTTGAGATGGAGCGTCGCTACCGCTTGATGTCTGCACTGGGGGTTCGTAATCTTGCCGGATATAACAAAAAGGTAGCGGAAGCCTTTAAAAAAGGAGAGCCACTGTTAGATCCCACCTTTACCCAATTACCGCCGGGCGAAATGGCGCCCGAATTAACCCATCTTCCCTACATTGTGGTGGTAGTGGATGAGCTGGCGGACATGATGATGATGGTGGGTAAAAAGGTAGAGGAGTTGATTGCACGATTAGCGCAGAAAGCCAGGGCCGCAGGTATCCATTTAATACTGGCTACCCAAAGACCATCTGTAGATGTGATTACCGGATTGATTAAATCCAATATTCCGACACGCATCGGTTTTCAGGTTTCCTCTAAAATCGATTCCCGTACCATTTTGGATCAATCGGGAGCGGAACAACTATTGGGTCATGGTGATATGCTTTATCTAAGACCTGCCAGTATGCCGATGCGCGTGCATGGCGCTTTGGTGGACGATCACGAAGTACATAAGGTGGTGGCGGATCTAAGAGCCAGAGGCGGACCTGAGTATAACGAGGAGATTTTAAATCAAGCACCAGACGCAGGAGTTGCAGATATTGTGAAGTCTGTGGATGGCGGTGGCGCAAACGAAGATTTAGATCCCCTCTACGATGAAGCAGTGGCCTACGTGACCGAAAGCCGCAGAGCGTCCGTATCCGGCGTGCAACGTCGATTTAAGATCGGTTACAACCGTGCCGCCCGTTTGGTGGAGCAGATGGAATCCCAGGGTATTGTCAGTCCGATGGAAAGTAACGGCAACCGCAAAGTACTCGCCGGTCCACCCCCCGCTATCGATTAAGGAGCCACACTCAAATGCAGTCTATCATGCGAGTCGGACTATTCTTGCTGTTTCCGACTGTGTTGTTTGCCAGTGTGAAGGATCTGGAAAATTGGTTGGGCGAGCTTTCTTCGGTGGAAGGCAAATTTGTTCAACAGGTTTATGATGCGCGAGGTCGGGAATTACAACACTCAGAGGGGCATTTTTCTATTCAGCGTCCGGGAAAATTTCGTTGGCATTACCAAAGGCCTTTTGAGCAACTCGTTGTGTCCAACGGCAGACAACTCTTTATCTACGATAAAGATCTGGAGCAGGTGACAGTAAAGGATTTACAACAAGAGAAGATTTCTCTGCCTGCTCTGTTGTTAAGCCATAAAGGGCAGTTAGCGGATTCATTTGAGATAAAGCAACTGGAAGATAAAGGCAGATTGATACGCTTTTTATTGATACCGAAGCAGGAGGGATCTCCCTTCAGCCGAATTGAACTTGGGTTTGCAGATGGCAAACTCACTAAAATGGTGCTAAGCGACCATCTCGAGCAAGGTACTGAAATTGAGTTTCAAGACGCCATTAGAAATCCCAGCCTGCCTGTAGAGTATTTTGAGTTTAAGATCCCAGACGGCGTGGATGTGATTGAACAATTTTAATGCATCAAGATGAGTGATCAGCAATCACATTCATCTCAGCCTCTGGCAGCTAAGCTGCGTCCCCAATGTCTCACAGATTTTGTTGGACAAACACACCTGCTTGGGCCAGGTAAACCTTTGGCTTTGGCATTGGCTGCGAATCAACTCCATTCCATGGTGTTGTGGGGGCCACCCGGTAGCGGTAAAACGACATTAGCACGCTTGTTCGCTCAACAGAGTGGCGCTAATTTTATCTCCTTGTCAGCAGTGTTATCGGGCGTCAAGGAGATCCGCCAAGCAGTGGACCAAGCGAAACAAATGTTACAAGAACAGCAGCGAGTCACCATACTGTTCGTTGACGAAGTACATCGCTTTAATAAAGCACAGCAAGACGCGTTTTTGCCCCACGTGGAAGAAGGCGTCATTTGCTTGATTGGTGCCACCACTGAGAATCCCTCGTTTGAATTAAATAATGCGCTTCTATCACGGGTGCGAGTTTATCTACTGAATCCGCTTTCGTTAGCGGAGATAGAGCAGGTATTAAACCGGGGCATGGTTGAATTGAATAGAGTACAGTCACTCACTGCATGCTCTGAAATCATTCATTTGATTGCAAGCAACAGTGACGGTGATGCAAGACACGCATTGACTCTATTAGAGCTTGCTGCTGATTTGGCGACAGAAGGATCGGGTACCCGAGAGATAACCGAAACGGCTGTGCTCGCGGTTCTGGAACAGGATGTGCGTCGATTCGATAAGGGTGGAGATATATTTTACGAACAGATTTCCGCATTGCACAAAGCAGTGAGGGGATCTTCTCCAGATGGCGCGCTTTATTGGTTAGCGCGCATGTTAGATGGAGGTTGTGATCCCAGATATATTGCGCGCAGATTGGTACGTATGGCCAGTGAAGATATCGGCAATGCAGATCCACGAGCGCTGACACTGGCGTTGGACGCTTGGCAGGTACAAGAACGCTTGGGTAGTCCGGAAGGGGAACTGGCGCTTGCGCAAACCACGGTCTATCTAGCGGTTGCGCCGAAAAGCAATGCGGTATATGTCGCATTTAAGCAGGCTGTTGAGCAGGCCAAATCCTCAGGTTCATTGGCGGTGCCCATGCACTTACGCAATGCACCGACCCAATTAATGAAATCCATGAATTATGGTAGTGGTTACCAATATGATCATGATGAGACCGATGCCGTTTCACAATCGCAAACCTATTTCCCCTCGGAATTAGGTGAGCAAGAATATTATTATCCGGTGGCGAGAGGTTTGGAAATTAAAATCGGTGAAAAATTGCGCAAGGTGCGTGAATGGAAACAGAGAGTCGATAATAAAGCTCGAAAAAAAGAGTAAATCAGAATTTTCTAAATTAACATATGCTTAACAAGGGTACTCGAATAGTCAAAGCTTTGTCACCGCAAAAATCAAGTGCGGTAATTTGTTTCGATTTTAGGTATTCTTCTTTCCTGAATAATAGGCTCTTTTCCCAAGAGAGGGCAAAGCATAATAAACATGGAGAAACCCTATGAAATTTCGCCTACCTGGATTCATAAAGCGGCTCGCATTTTTGATGGTGTGCATAGCGTCCCCGCTGACTGCCATGGGGGAAACTACGGTTGATCAAGATGGTGCATATGTTATTCCCGGTTTAGGCGTCCACTATTTTGATGATGATAGTGGAGTTGAATCTCAATTCTTTCCAAGCTTGGGTGTGGGTTATCAGTTTCAGCGCCATTTTGCGTTGGAATTTTCCGTCCGTTCCATATTCACTGAGACCAAATCTCCAAGCAGTGATTTTGACGTACTTGAGTACGAAATAGATATGATCTTTGGGCGTCCCCATTGGGAAAGATGGAGCAATTATATAGTCATCGGTTTAGGTGATGCTGAATACAATCCTGACGTGGGCAGTACCTCATTGCAGACACAGGGTATTGTGGGTTATGGATATCAAGGTGTCGTTGCCGACCGATTTTTAGTGCGCGCGGGTGTGCGCGGCTTGTATGGTTTCGACAACGAAACCGTTGATGCAGAACTGAATGTAGGACTGCTCTACTATTTTGCCGGTTATAAACGTCCCGATGATGAAGATGGTGATGGCGTATTGGATCCCTTTGATAAATGCCCAGGAACACCTCGTGGCGCTACTCCGGATAAGGATGGTTGTCCCATGGATAGCGATGAAGATGGCATATTTGATGGCATCGACTTGTGTGCGAAGACCCCCAAGGGTGCACTGGTGAATGAGGCAGGATGCACCAAGGATGATGACAAGGACGGTGTACCAGATAACAAAGACAAGTGTCCCAATACACAAAATGGTGTCATTGTTAATGAAGAGGGCTGTCCCTTAGACTCAGACGGTGATTCGGTGCCGGATTATCAGGATAAGTGTCCAGAAACTCCGAAAGGCGCCAAGGTGGATGAGCGCGGATGTCGTATTATTCTCAAAGAGACCGTAGAAATTACTTTGCAGTTAGAATTTAAACTCGATTCCTCTGAGATACTACCGAAACACATTGGTCAGATCAGCGAAGTAGGTGAATTTATGCGTCAGTATCCAGATACCCAAGCGGTCCTGGAAGGGCATACCGATAGCACAGGCTCTGAGGAGTATAATCAAAAACTGTCCCGTGAACGCGCAGAGGCAGTGCGTGCGTCTTTGATTCAGGGCTTCAAAATCAATCCCAGCCGTTTGGTGTCTGTTGGTATGGGAGAAAGTCGTCCCATTGCTGATAACAGCACTGCAGAGGGTCGTGAGCAGAATCGTCGTGTCGTTGCTGTATTGCGCACAGTGATTGAAGAGCCGCAATAAAACACGGGAGGTGTCGGTACTGCGAGTGGGAAACTTCTCCTAAATGCTTCAGCGGATACTCTAATCGTGGAGTATCCGCAGCACCCAATCGATATTCTGGCGAGACTGATTCATCCTGGTTAGCCACCTGTCCTTTTTGTCTCAGCTCTCGTTTGCAGGTGTCCCACCAATTCAACTCGTCATCCTATATGCACTTTGCCCAAATTCGTGAATTATTTGTGATATAGCCCGCGCAAAGACTTTTTTTGCTAGTCTTCAGCCTAACTGGCCTATTTTAATCAGATCTCGAATGAGGATTGAATGGACGACGTGAGTGGATTACGGATCTAGTTCTGTTTGCTTCGATGGCATCAATCTTAAAGTAATTCAACACAAGGAAGGTGATTTATCTACTATTTTGCCAGTAGGCGGAGCTGTGCTTAGGGTACGATATTCTTTGAAGTATGATTCTGTGAGTCATCTATCATCTTGCCAATTCGCAACAAAAGCACGCCAGTCACCAACATGATTGTGCCTAAGAGAAAAGCAAGAATTCCTGAGACTGCGCCAATGATGCCGCCCACTAAGGCGCTCAAGGCAGCAAATATACCCGTCAGAACACCAGGTTCTGAGCCCAGTGAACTGATCTGTTGACCGCTAAATACAAAAGTCGCTAAGGGAAGTGCATAGATGAAGAGTGAACTGCTGAGTAACAGCCTTCCTCCTGCGGAGACACCATTTCTCGCATAGGCGCTTAATAAAATTGTACCCACCCAGACACCCATGAAGGCAAATGCGCCGATACGTACGATGGTGCCTTTGTCGTTCCCGGTGAATGAAATAATCATCAGTAATGCTGCCAACGTGGCCACCATGATGCCACCAAATATGCCAATGGTGAGTCTAATAATCATAAATTTTCCTACTGATGATGAGTATAAAATCTATTAGCTGGGAAGATGCAATTGAGTCACGATTTTCCAATTTTATAAGTGATTGTAAATGAGTTTGCTCCCATGAGTAGTTTAAGCAAAATAGAAATCGAGGGTGAATTGCGTCAGATCAATGTCACAATCACCAATAATAATAAGCTATTTGAACTTTCATAACTACAGTATTCCACAATCGAGAGTTACATTATGTCTGAACACTCTATGTTAGAAAAATTGCACAACATGCCTAAAATTGTATTATTGGTTTTAGGCATCATCTTCGCAGGTTACGGACTGGTTTGCCTGTTATTTCCTCAAATTGTTGGCTTGATCACCAGCCTCAGTGCCGAAGGCGCGGCAGCGCGGATAGAAACGCAGGCAATGTATGGAGGTTTGCAGCTGGGATTAGGTATCTGGGCGCTGCTGTGCGCAGTACGTCAGGACTTTCAAAATATTGGCCTCATTTCCCTGGTTTGCTTAATGGGTGGTCTGGTGTTTGGTCGAGTCTATGGGTTGATTGTTGAGCCCAATGCAGGGGCCTATATTTGGGGGGCGCTGTTTTTTGAGGCTATTGCGATCCTCGCACTATTGGCAAGCTTGGCCGTTAACGCAAGAAAGAAAGCCCGGCACAGCTTGCATCACCAGACTGAACACAGCCAAAGTGAAGCCATCGGCACGCCTTAGGTATGAAAAGACCTTGATTTAAATGAAACAGCATATCAACGGTCGTTATTTCTTCTTCTCAGTAATGCACTCATGTGCAGATTCCGTTAGACTTCGCCCCCTTATCTTATCAGCTGCGGATTGCTTTCTTATTGTGATTTAGGACAATGGGATCTTTCCATGCGTTCAACTTAGGAAAAGTGATCACTCTATGTTTTCTCTCGGGCAACGTTGGATCAGTGATACTGAATCTGAATTGGGATTAGGGTTAATACAGAACTGCGAAGGCAGGTTTGTTGAGGTCTATTTTCCCGCTGCTGAAACCACTCGTCGATACGCGCGGGACAATGCGCCACTGACCCGTGTCGTCTTCCAGATAGGTGACAAAGTTCGTCTGCAAGAGCGGGACATTAGCGTACAGGAGATTCGTGAAGAAGCAGAGTTGATGTTTTATTCCGATGGGACAGACTGGTATCCAGAAACCCAACTCAATGCCCATCTGAATTTGAGCCGCGCTATCGATCGACTATTCACCGGTCAGATAGATAAGTTGCAGGCTTTTGAATTGCGTATGGCCGCACTACAACATCAGAGCCAACAGGCGGAAGGGGACAGTTTCGGTTTACTGGGCGCGCGTACAGAGTTACTTGCCCATCAACTGTATATTGCCAAAGAAGTGGCGGATCGTGAAATTCCAAGGGTATTGTTGGCCGACGAAGTTGGCTTAGGTAAAACCATCGAAGCGGGATTAATCATGCATCGCTTACTTTTAAGTGAGCGTGTGCAGCGGGTATTGATTCTGGTGCCCACGAACTTAGTGCACCAGTGGTGGATTGAGTTAGCGCGTAGATTCAATTTGCGTTTTTCTATAGTGGATGACGACGCCTGGTCGGAAACAGAGGCCGACAATGTCTTCATGCAAGCCCAATTAATTATTGCATCAGTGGATACTGTGGCCGCTCATGCCGATATGACGCATCACTGTCTACAGACAGATTGGGATATGTTAGTGGTGGATGAGGCGCATCATCTCAATTGGTCTCCTGATCGCTCTGAACTGGATCCTAAATATGAACTGGTTGCTGCTCTTGCTGCTAACACACCGGCATTGTTGTTGTTAACTGCGACTCCTGAGCAATTGGGTATTGCGGGACATTTTGCTCGACTCAGACTTCTGGATCCGGATCGTTTCCACGATTTCACTCAATTTACTAAAGAAAGCAAGCAGTATCGCCTGATTGCCGATGCGGCTAATGCCTTAATAGACGACAGCAAATTAGGCCGGGATCAAGTTGAACAACTGAAGTCATGGTTAGGTGAAGAAGTAGTAGATTCCCCTACACAGGCGCAACGAGAACGTTGGATCCAACAATTAATCGATCGCCATGGTACCGGAAGAGTGATTTTTAGAAACACCAGAAGTGGTGTACCGGGCTTCCCCAGACGTCAACTGATTCCGCACCCATTGGAGTCGGAAAATTGGTTGGAGCGGCTCAGCGAAGCACGATTGGTACGTGAGTCATCTGATTCAGAGACACTGCAATTGTTACTCTATCCAGAGAGAGAAATCGCTGATTGGCATGAGTGGGATCCGCGCATTCCTTGGCTACACAGGTTGTTAAAGGAGAAACCAGGGGAGAAGTTTTTATTGATCTGCCATCAACGACAGACGGTGCAAACACTACATGAAACCTTGCGTGTTAAGTTTGGCATCCATTGCGCACAGTTTCACGAGCATATGTCGTTAATCGAGCGCGATCGTGCAGCTGCCTATTTTTCTGATCCCGAAGAGGGCACACAACTGATGCTCTGTTCTGAGATCGGTAGCGAAGGACGAAATTTTCAATTTTCCCAACACCTGATTTTGTTTGATTTACCCCTTAATTGCGATCTGTTAGAACAGCGCATTGGACGACTGGATAGGATTGGACAACAACAAGAGTTTTACATCCATGTGCCCTATCTGACACATTCTGCTCATGAGGCACTGTTACGTCTCTACGATGATGGCTTTGCCCTGTTCAGTGCGCCTAGTGTGGCTGCACAGGAATTG
The DNA here is from genome assembly GCA_041940025.1 of Thiotrichaceae bacterium. Lineage (GTDB taxonomy): Bacteria > Pseudomonadota > Gammaproteobacteria > UBA5859 > UBA5859 > UBA5859. Next base: position 21,404 of record JBGTSY010000008.1, read on the forward strand.
TTTGATCAATATCAGGAAGCCATTGAAAGACAGATCAGTCAATATGGCGAAGAGAGCCAACATAAATTTGATCAGTTACTCTCACAAATTAAAGATGAAAAAACAGCACTGGATAGTGAACTCGCGCGCGGAAGAGATAGATTGCTAGAGTTACATTCGTGCGACAAAAAGCGTGCTTATCCGCTGGTGGAGCAGATCCGCCGTGCGGATAGGGAAGGGATCGAACAGTTACCGCACTACCTTGAGCAGCTATGCGATGTCTATGGAATGGAGCAACAGGAAAGCAGTCATCAGTGTCTGGCATTGAGGCCGGGCGATACGATGATTGCGGATCATATCCCCTATTTACCGGAGGAAGGATTGACCTACAGTTGCCACCGAGAGGTGGCGGTGAGTCGGGATGATGTACAGTTTTTTACTTGGGAGCATCCGTTCGTTCGCGCGTCTTTTGATTTTTTGATGAGCAGCGCATTGGGCAATACCTGTGTCACTTACATTAAGGAACATGGGTTTGCATCCGGTACCTTTTATTTGGACGTCAATTGTGTTTTGGTTTCACAGGCACCGAAACGATTGCAGTTGCAACGTTATTTGCCGTCAGTAGGGGTGAGATTACATTGTGATCCAGAAGGCAATATGCAACTAGGGGCGCCTGCATTAGAGTGTACGCCGATGGATATTCCCCGCTCCGGCGCGGTGAATTTAATGAAGAAAACGAAACCCTTGATAGAACCTTTGCTGAATAAAATGGAGCAATATGCAGCAGAGAGTTTGCCCCCTTTATTGCAACAGGCGGAAGAAAAAATGCGCGTGGAGATAGAATCGGAGATCGAGAGACTGACTGTGTTAGCGCAAAACAATCCGAATATTCCACAAATGGAAATTGAGCACTTAGCGCAAAAGCTGCAACAGTTGAGCAATGAAATCGCACAAGTGCAAATACAGGTAGATAGTGTCCGGGTGATTTTCTGTGTTTAGCCTGGCGAGGGTGTGAGTGTTAATAAGTTGCAATTTAATGCATAGGCTATATATTCAAACGATTATCAGTTGTCGTTTTTAAAAAGAAATGAGATGAGTGAGATCCTGCACATGACTTGCGCCGCCTGTGAGGCGGTGAATAGAATTCCTCTGGCAAAACTGTCTTCGGCGCCGCGCTGCGGGCGCTGTAAACAGGCTGTTTTTAGTGGTGAGCCTTTAGTCCTAAGTGAGGCCAATTTTCGACGCGTTGTGCATAAAAATGACATTCCGGTTGTGGTGGATTTTTGGGCACCTTGGTGTCCTCCTTGTCGGGCCATGGCGCCAGCTTTTACTGCGGCTGCCGCGAAACTGGAGCCTAAATTTCGCTTGGCGAAACTAAATACAGAGGAGGCGCAATCGCTTGCCGGGGTGTTTCAAATCAGAAGTATTCCTACGTTGATCCTGTTTAAGGGTGGTGAGGAGATCGATCGAATTTCCGGGGCATTGATGGGCGGGCAATTAGAGCAGTGGATACAAAGCCATTAGCCGAGCAAGTGTTTTAAGTTGTGTTTCAATCTGTGGAGGATTCATCCCGCACTGCTTCTGCGGCTGTTGTCCGATCACTGCGATACCAGTGTACTACCCCTGTTGTCGTACCTGAAGTGGCACCCTCAGTTTTTTCCAAGGTAGCTATTGCTGATGATTTGGCCAACAAGAGAGGCAGCGTGATCCGTCTGCTTCTGTCACCAATTCAGCTGTGGGGTAAAACAACTAAAATCATCTGCTGTTCTGCAGAATATGTGATGCATTAAAAAAGCCCTGCTCGGAAGAGCAGGGCTTGTCGGTTGACACATCCAAGGGATTAACCTTCGATTTCAATCTCGTCTGAGCAGATTTCAGTGGTAGAGACACAAACTTTGAAAGTATGGGGCTCTCGACTGATGCGCATGAATCGGCTGCCACTACCGTTGACGGTTTCGAAGAACAGGCCATCTAAGTAGAGGTCGACAGCATCAGCGCTGCTATCCCAGGTCCAGCGTACGAATGTGGATCGAAAGAAGCTAAAGCTGCTGACCGATTGCGTGGGCTCAGCGCCATCATAAACGTCCAACATTAGCTCGGCACCGAGGCCGCCTTCAATGGCGCCAATTTCAGCATTGGTACCAGGTGCGACGGGATCGAAGCGCAGTTCCACGTTGGTGTTGTTATCCAACAGAGCACGCATGCCATTCAGATCCAAGCCAATGCTGTGAGTCCCCACGCCTAAACCGGCAGGAGAGAACTCTCCTAACAGGATCCCGGCTCTAGTTGCGTCGCCAGTACCCAAGGAGCCGTCCCCGGCAAAGCCGACCACAGAAATATTTTCCGAGCCACCGGACACATCGACTATGGCAATATCTACTAAGGCGCCCAGCAACAGACCGGTATTCACGGAAGTGGTTTCGAAACTGATAATGGTTCTATCTTCAGAGCCAATTATTGTGCCTTTAAAGACATCATTATCTGAGGTGCCATTGGTAGCGGTTTCGAATGTACCGTCGCCATTGCCATCGCTTAAAGTGGCATCATCGGTGGCGTTAAAGGTCGTGGATGGTTCAAAGGCGATATTCAAAGTGGCACTGTTCAGATTTGTGTTGACGCCATTGTCAGCCGCCTGGAGCCGTGCCGTAATCGGTAACCCAGAGAGAAGCAGGTTAGTCACTAGAGTGGGATCCAAGGTGATATCGTGGGTACCTGTCCCCAACGCTTCTGGATCAAAATTACCTCCAGTGTCACCTGCTGCCGTGGCATCTCCTAAGTCAACTAAAAGATCACCGTTGAATAGAACAATATCAATCGTACCCGGATTGTTCGTAGTGCTGATGTTTAAGGATAAAGAAGCGCTTAAGACCTCTGCATCTTCTACGGCTGCCACGTCAAAAGTGGCCACGCCACGATCTCTTACGGTGCCGTCGAAGCGACGTACCAGCATATTCCCGCCAGATTGGGAATCAAACCCATCATCGTCGTTATCGGTGACGGTGCCAATTTCAGATGCACTTTGAGAAAAATCGGCCGCGACCCCGAATCCGGCCCAGGTAATACTGGTGAGCATAACAGCCCAGGGGGTGAGTTGTTTCAGTTTCATGTGATGTCCTCAATATTTGTTTAGGTGTGTCAATGAGCGAACTTCAATTAATATCCAATCCCCTTGGAATCTCTCGTTCCCTACGGTGGACTATTGTAGTGTGCCTAGGCGAGGAACTACACCTTTTTTATGGATTTATCGAAATGAACTAATTTATAGGATTAACTATGGAGAACCAGTGGCTTAAAAATACTTCGTATATTGCTCGCTGGTCAATCCAAGAGACTCATTGACTATTAACAATTGTTCCAGTGATAAAATATCTATTAATTTCACATAAACTATTTAAATACATATAGTTATTTAATCATTATAAAGAGTTTCTAAGGTAGTCGATTCGTGACTGTAGGGGAGGATGTGAACGGAATAGGGCTGCCATACCGCCTTTAATCGCGCCATTGATGCCAAAGGCTGCGAATTGTGACGGTAAACTGGAAGGCTCATAGGCTTGTTGCAATCTTTGTAGTGCGGCTATCATTTTTCCCGGACCGACAAGATCAGCAGAGCCTGCATCTGCACGGAATTCTCGACGACGACTAAACCACATCACGACAATGGAGGCCAATAAGCCAAACACCATTTCCGCGACAAAGTAGGTGGCGTAGAAACCGATGCCGCTGCTTCTACCGTCCCTGGAGAGGGCAGAGTCCACCATCATGCCGACAATGCGCGCCAAGGCGATAACAAAGGTGTTCAATACGCCTTGAAGCAATGCCATGGTTACCATGTCTCCGTTTGCGATGTGAGCCACTTCGTGCGCCAGAACGGCCTCGGCTTCTTCCTGATTCATCTGTTGTAGCAAACCTTCACTTACTGCCACCAAGGCATTGTTTCGATTCATTCCAGTGGCAAACGCATTGATGTCTTGGGCGCGGTAAATGGCCACATCGGGGCGGCCGATGTTGGCTTGATCGGCGAGTTTATGTACCGTATTCAACAGCCAGGATTCAGTGCGGTTACTGGGTTCAGTGATAACCTGTGCACCAGTGGTTCTAATGGCCAACCATTTCGAAATCGCCAGAGACAAAAAGCTGCCCCCAAATCCAAACAGGGCGGCGAAAACAAACAGGCCTGCAAAGGGCACACCCTGTTGGTTCAACCACTGATCGATCCCTAAAACTTGTGCACTCACCCAAAGTACGGCAAGAATTGCAATGTTGGTGATGAGGAATAGTGGCACTCTTAACATGTCTGGTCTCCTGCGATGCTCACCTGTGGTAGTTTTGGGATAGTAAATATAAAATCAAGTGCAAGAAAAGTAAAAAATTATCTGAGCGGCGCCTAGGAGATTCGTTCAAGACAAAAAATTTACATTTACTAGGGGATTTTGATATCGACTCGGCAGTGTCGTTGTTGCGCGGATCTGAGTGGTATAAAGCCATTCATGTCAAGATAACTAGAGTGCTTTTTGCTAGGCTAGGTGTTGACAAAAATTGGTGTTTTTAGACAGGTGAAGTTTTGATATTCGTACTTGAGGTGGAGTAATAGATGAATCGACGTGGATTTTTACAGGGTGTGTCTGCAGCAAGTTTTTTCAGTGTCCTTGGGATTAAAAATAGCCAGGCAAAATCAGCCCACTTCGGAGCAGGCAGTTTCTATTACACTGAGCATAGTCCTGGAAGATGGCATGCAAAAGTGTCGGGACATCTGCCTCACTTTGAAGTGGGTAAAGAGAATTTAACAATAGTCACGGGCCACGAAATGAACGGCTACGAGCACTACATTGTCAAGCATCAGATATTTGACGAGAATTTCAAATTTATTGCTGAGAAAATGTTTGATCCCATGCAGGATAAAGCCGCTGTCTCACAATTCAGTTTATCTGCATTGAGCGGTAAAATTTATGCGGTGAGTGTATGCAACCAACATGACAACTGGGTAAATAGCATCGATCTTACCAGTTGATAAATTATTTAAAGCATCAAGACCGCAAATATTTAGCTAACAATCACTCATTCTGTTTTTAGCAATAGGATTGTGCTCGTTATGCACTGACGGCTTGTTTTGCTTTGTGCAAATCTGTTTTCGTGCTCATCCGCGCGGGCACCTCTTTTTCGAAACGATGACTGTCTAGACTAGACAAACGAACACGGAACCAACGCCAAATGGGTGGAAAGGGCGTGGGCAGTGACGCATCCCCATGCTTATCAAAGTAGTAGCTGTTGGCGGTGGCGCAAGAACCGTTTTTGAATAAGGTATTTTCGGACATTTTTTGCATCAGTTCGAAGTAAGCATCGTGGAATGCCTGTTTGACCTCCACATACTTGGCTTTCTCTTTAGTGGCTTTCTGTAGACAGCGCACAATGTACCGTCCATTGGCTTCAATCATTGTGAACCAGTTCAGACCGCCTGAATAGGGTCCAAATGTTAAAAACAGATTTGGAAATTTGGGAACGGAGACGCCATTGAAAGCTTGAAAACGATTGTTTTCCCAGAAACGGCCCAACTCCAAATTGTCTAAGCCATAAACCTCAAAACTGGGATTGTTGCCTCGCTCTTGAGTTTTAAATCCAGTGGCATAAATGATCACATCGTAGGCATGTTCTTTACCGTCCTGTGTGACGATACCTTTCTTCGATATTCTATCTATGCCTTCGGTAACGAGACCCACATTTTCCCGATTGAAGGTTTTCAAATAGGTATTGGACATGGTCATGCGCTTGCAGCCGAAGTCATAGTCCGGTGTGAGTTTTTTGCGTACTTCGGGATCTTTAACTTGAGATCTCAGATAGCTTTTTCCCTGTTTTTCCACCAAGGCGGTCATGGAGGGGATCTGTTTGTAAATAGTGGTGACACTCATGCCGATCTCTAGGCCCAAATCGATCATTTGCCGGACACACCATTGTATGAAAGGTAGACGCCTAAAGAGCTTATTAACCGTAGGCGTAATTTTAAAGTCAGTACGCGGTAAGACCCAAACCGGCGTGCGTTGGAACACGTCTAATTGAGCGACCTCCGGCGCAATGGCGGGTACCACTTGCACGGCAGATGCACCGGTGCCGATAATGGCGACCTTTTTGCCTTTTAGATCGCAATCGTGTTGCCATCTATTGGTATGGAAGGAGGGGCCTTCGAACTCTTTCAGGCCTTTAAAATCGGGGATAACAGGTTGATTGAGGATGCCAGTGGCCACCACTAGATAACGGCAGCGCAATACCGTTTGATTGCTTAAATGCACTGCCCAAATCGCATTTTCGGAATCAAATACTACCTTTTCAACCGCGCTGTTGAATCGAATGTGTTCTCTGATTCTATATTTGTCTGCACAGTGATTGAGATAGTCATAGATTTCGTTACCTGGAGTAAACAATCGACTCCAATTTGGATTCGGTTCAAATGTATATGAGTAGGAGAGCGAAGGAATATCCACGGCGATACCCGGATAGGTATTGTCACGCCAGGTGCCACCAAGATTGTCACTGGCTTCCAAAATTGTGAAATTGGACATGCCTTTGTGTCTTAAGCGTATACCCATATAGAGGCCGCTGATGCCAGATCCCACTATCATGATTTCGCTGTCTAACGTAGGACCAGGGTGTGTCATGTTAATTTTCTCTGCCGTACTTGCCATGGTTAATTCCTGCATCGTTGTTATATCTTTATTGTATAAATCGTATAGGTGGTTGTTAACCTTGATTCTCTTGAGCGTAGTCGCTCTGTTGGCTTTTCCAAGCTTCAATGTCGTCTCTATTATCAATTTGCCAAGGATGGAAATCCCGTTTGAAAAATTGAATAAACTCCTTGCCGACGTTTTTGAAGATCCACATGCGCTGGTCTACATAATCTTTAGTTTCGCGAAACATATCTTTGCTAAATAATTTGCCATCAGTATGTAACATGCGTCCGGTGACGAATAACACTAACATGAGAAAGAAAAGTGAACTCAACACCAAGGTGGTGACACGGATCCAGTAGGATCCACCCACTGCTTCATACACATCATAGGCCACGGCTTTATGTTCCGATTCTTCTACCGCATGCCAGTTCCAGATCTCCCGGAATTGAGGTTCGGCATCGTCCATTAGTTGAGGATATTTTAATAGGGCACCGGCAAGTGTGGCTGTGACATGTTCCAAACACACTGTTAATGCGAGTTGTATTTGACGTGAAGTAAAACGCCGAACGTTGGCAAAAACACCTTTCACCAGGAAGCGCTCGATACCATATAGATAGGGGTAACCTTGATCAGCGATGTCATAGTTAAAGCGTTCATGTTCTTCGCCATGAATCACTTCTTGTTGCATAAAACCAGCCATGTCCTTTCGTAGTTGTGGATCTGTAATGTCATTTTCATAGTTTTGTACAGAGCGAACGAAAAACCTTTCTCCTTCGGGAAAAAAGAGAGAGGCTGCTGTGAGAATATGAGTAAAAGCAGCGACAGGATGCCAGTACCGGGGTTTACCAGTGACCGATTGAAAATTCATTCTTCTTGGTTCAATGACGACACCTTCAGGCAGAGAAGATTTTTGCATAGAAGTTTGCATGAGACACCTAACCTAGTGGTTGAAGGGAATTCGTTTAAAACTTTTTATAATGTCGTTAACTTATACTATAAATGTTTGGGTGGAGCAAATAACCAAATTTGGAAAGGAAATAAGAATATATTATCAAAGGTTAACGAATGTTTGGAAATCAGCCTGTCTCTTCCTTGCCTCTCTGTGTTGGATTCAGATGGGGCAACACCATGGCTCACTGACTTTTGTTAAGCTGTTGCTCTATAGGGTCGCGCCAACGGGTGAGTCCATATGTTTCTCCAATGGCGATAGCTTCTTCAATATTTTTATCTTTAAACCAATAGGCATGGGCTGCCATCATTGCGCCGACACGATTGCCACTTGCACAATGGAGCAAACTAGGTTGGTCTTTCAGTGACTGCAATAATTGATGCCAGGTAGCCACCTTCTCATAGGTAATTTGTTCTGGTTTATCAATGGGTACGTTGTAATAGGCCATGTGCAATTCAGTGGCAATCGCAGCCTCATTTAAGTGGGGTGTTTCCTCTGGTGGACGAAGACTCACAATGTTGCGAATTCCGTGGCTGTTTAATTGTGTGAAGTCGTTCGCACCCGGTTGCCCCGAGACATAGTGTGACTGGTTTATTTTATTTAATTGATAGTGCATTTCAGGCTCTTTGCTTGGTTCCGTGGAAAATATGGGTGGGCTTAGAGTGAGCAGGCAACAGAGGCTGGTGACAAAAATGAAATTACTTCGGCATGGATAACGATGAAATTTATGGTTTGGATTCATACAACACTCCCCGATCGTTTGCCCTGTGTACATTTCTTTAGCTATTACAATAGTTCATTTCAGAAAAACTAGTCCATTTATTTTTCGCAAATTCAAAAAAAAAGATTGAGCCGCATCAGTAATAGTGAGGAGGGCGACTGTTAGAGTGTCAATGATGAGGATCGGTCTTTCAAATTGGGCAGTGAACCCCATTTTAATTTGCTTTGCCGACAGACATCAGCGTTGTCAAACAGGGGAGGGTGATGAATATGCAAGAGATTAAACCTATGCAGAGAAGTTGGCGTGATCGTTTTTGGTCCTCCGTTGCCAAGGCATACGATTTTCCACTCCTACAGCGAGTCGTCTACCGGCCGACACAGCAGGAATTGTTAACGCATATAGAAGCAACCCATGTGAATCGAATTCTCGATGTTGGCTGTGGTACGGGCGAGTTTACCCAATGTCTCGCAAACCACTTTATGCATGCTGAGGTGACTGGACTAGATATGGCAAGAGGCATGATTGCAGAGGCGGAAACTAAATTAGCAATGGAACCTCATCGCATCAATTTTGTCATTGGAGATGCACAACAGATGGATTGGCCAGACGAGTATTACGATTTAATCACTTGTACTAACTCGCTGATATTTTATGCCGATCCTCTGCAAGCGCTGCGTGAGATGTATCGTCTATTGGTGCCGGGTGCGCAGTTGGGCGTAGTTAACTTGGTGATGCCCAAATGGGCAGCGACAGTTCATTTACACCTGAGTGGCATTCATCTACCCACATTGCAACACATGCGCTGTTGGTGTGAACAGGTTGGTTTTGAAGTGAAGGAGGCAGGATATGTTCACCCGAAGCTAGCGTGGGTTGTTCCCTTTGGGTATTTAGTGGGGATGAAAGGTTAATCTCTCGGATAGTGTTGGATAAGAAATAGGGTCAATATGGGTAGCGATAAAAAAATGCCCTGGTGTTGTGAAACACCAGGGCATGACAGCGGAGAACCTATTATAACTATTTATTGTTAAGCGACACGTGCAGAAGAGGGGATTTCGTTAAATGGAATACCCTTGTCCACTCGTTGCTCAGCCGGTAAACCAAGCATTCTTTCGCCAATAATATTTCTTTGTACTTCATCTGTACCACCGGCAATACGAATCGCTGGAATTCCAAGGTACATTTCTTGGAATAAACCGCCCATAAATGCATTGTCGTCCAGGGCCGTGCCGAAGGGACCCTGAAGTTGCATACAGAACGCAGCCATCTCCTGCATGAGAAGACCAATTGAGAGTTTTAATGTAGAAGACTCGGGTCCAGGCATGCCGCCTTTGGAAATGGCGGAGAGGATACGATTACCAGACAATTCGATAGATTTGAGTCGGGAATAAAACTCAGCTAATTTTTGCCTGGCGTTCGCATCTTCACGAGCAGGCTTGCCATTAATGTAGTAACGATCCAGTAACTTGGTGAGATTACCACCGATTAGATCGCCGCCCATGCCCATGCCACCACCAATAGACGCGCGTTCGTTCATCAAGGTGGTGAGAGACACAGCCCAGCCATTGCCCACTTTGTCTAAACGATTCGCATCAGGAATTCGCACATCATCAAAGAATACTTCGTTGAAGTTAGCACCGCCGGTGATTTGCTTAATGGGTCGAATTTCGATTCCAGGGGTTTCCATATCCACAACAAAATAGGTGAGACCTTTATGTTTAGGCACAGTTGGATCGGAACGGGTTACCAAGATACCCCACTTGCAGTAGTGCGCGCCGGAAGTCCAGACCTTTTGGCCATTAATAATCCAATCATCACCTTCCTGCACTGAGGAAGTTCTTAATCCGGCCAAATCGGAGCCAGCAGCAGGCTCACTAAATAGTTGGCACCAGACATCGGTACCACGAGCCATTCTAGGCAGCCATTGCTCCTTATGTTCTTTGGTTCCGTGAACCATGATGGTGGGACCGGCCATGCCAATACCAATCATGAAGATATTCGGCGGTGTTTTAAACTTAGATTCCTCTTGGGCAAAGATGATTTGTTCTATCAAAGAGCCGCCTCGGCCTCCTAAATCTTTCGGCCAGGTAATACAGGCCCAACCATTATCGAATTTAGTTGCTTGCCACTCTTTGGCTTCACTGATCATCGCGTCGCTCTCATTTTCTGAGAACATAGAGAAGCCCACGTCTTCCTCTTTCGGATCTCGCTCAGGAACATGCTTTTTCAGAAACTCACGAACTTCCTCGCGGATTTTCGCTTCTTGTGGTGAATCTTTAAAATCCATAATTGACTCCTTAAATACTTTATCTACTTGTCTTAGGCAGCTGCTTTATTCTCAATTACTTGGAACAGTCGTTCACGCCAGACACCTTCACTACCAATTAATAGCTCTAAGTGTTTCATGCGTTTTAGAAACAGATGAGGATCTGCCTGCCATGTGAAGCCAATACCGCCATGCACCTGCACACTCTCTTGTGCCGCAAACAGATAAGCATCTGACGCACTGACTCGAGCAAGTGCTGCACCTTCGGGCAAATCGCTGGGACTATCTTGCAGTGCCCAGGCACCATACATGCAATTTGAGCGCGCCAGCGTGATTTTGGCAAACATATCGACAATGCGATGTTTGATGGCTTGATAGGAGCCGATGGGGCGACCGAAAGCGTAGCGCTCTTTGGCATAATCACGAGCCATTTCGAAAGAGCGTTGCGCCCCGCCTAATTGTTCGTTAGCTACCAACACGCCCATGCGATCTAGAACTTGGTTGTAAAGCGCTTCGCCTTGTCCCTCTTCACCGAGCAATTCGGCAGGTGCGCCATCAAAAGTGATGCGTGCTTGCTTACGACAGAGTTCCATCGTTTTGATCTCGTCACGGGAGACACCTTCGCCATCCAAATTGACCAGATAGAGAGAAACGCCTTTGCCGCTTTTGGCGCTGACAATCGCAAGATTCGCAATTGTGCCGTCGCATACAGGAATTTTTACGCCGCTCAGTTTTCCCCCTTTAACCGTGGCTTGCGTGCCGCCAAGATCATAACGGCCGTCCGCTTCATGAATGGCTAAGGTACCGATGGCTTCACCAGCCGCGAGCTTTGGTAGGTGCTCACTTTTTTGTGATTCATTCCCCCCGAGCAGGATCGCTTCGGTGGCGCCAAACACTGAAATTGTGAACGGGGTGTTGGCATAGTAATAGCCGATTTCTTCTGCAATCACCGAGAGGTTCAAATAGCCCATGCCAGAGCCGCCGTACTCTTCAGGAATAGCGATGCCTTGCCATCCATTTTCCGCCATTAATTTCCACAGTTCTTCGTCATAGGCATCACCCGCATCGAACTGCTTATGCGCTGCTTCCAGAGTGGCTTTATCCGCTAATAATTTTTTCGCTGCATCACGTAAAAGATCTTGCTCTTCATCGTATTGGAAGTTCATTGTGTTTTATTCCTCCTTGTAGGATAGTACTTCGACCCTAAATAAAAACATGTGGGCAGAGTTAACCCACATTGACCCCATTCCTAAATCGTTGGATTTTACTGGTTCAAAACCAATCTTCTAGGCGGATTCTTCTGCGTCGAATGTGGGACTCTACTAATAACCTTGGAGTGGATCAAGAACATTATTATCTGCACAAGATGATCAGAAGACTTCTTTATTGTCCCAGTAATTCTCCTAATACAAGAGAACCATATCAGATTCTATTAATATAGATGTTCTGCTCCATCTAATGGTATGATTCAAAACCATTTTTTAATTGTTTCTTTGTGGGTTTCCGGAGATGTACCCAATCACGCTATACAATATACTTTTGGTGGCTCTTGGCGGAGCGGTGGGTGCCACTGCGCGATTGCTGTTGGTAAGTTGGACACATCAAAAGTTGGGCAGTAGCTTTCCCTGGGGCACGTTAACCGTGAATCTAACGGGTTCACTGGTGGCAGGGTTTGTGTTCGGATTTTTCATTCAAAGGCAGTGGCTGCAAGAAGCAGGTCAGTTATTTCTCCTGGTGGGTGTATTGGGTGCATTTACCACCTTTTCTGCTTTTTCATTGGATTCTCTGCGCCTCATGGAAAGTGGTGCCGTCGGCATGTCGCTAGTGAGTATCGCTACGAACGTATTAGGATGCTTATTTGCGGCTTGGATGGCGATGCAAGTTGCACGATTTATCTAGGATGACATACAGATTGGATAGCCGTTTATGTTAGATCCCAAATTTTTAAGAACCAATCTTCAAGAGGTTAGAGACAAACTGCGTAAGCGACATTTCGAGTTAGACGTGGCGCAATATGAAACGTTGGAGATGCAACGCAAAGAACTCCAAATTCACGCTCAAGAGTTGCAGCAAAGGCGCAACAGTGAATCAAAAGAGATAGGGCAGGCAAAACAGCGGGGGGAAGATATCGAACCACTGAAGGCAAAGGTGGCGGCATTAGGAGAAAAGCTGAAGGAGGCGGAAGCGTCATTGGCGCAAGTGCAAGAGTTGTTGCACGCTTTTGAACTAAGCATCCCAAATTTACCCCACGATTCTGTGCCGGACGGAGGGGATGAGTCAAGCAATATAGAATTGCGTGTTTGGGGGCATCCCAAGCAGTATGAGTTCGAAGTTCGGGATCATGTGGATATTGGTGCACAGTTGGGGCTACTCGACTTTGAACGGGCCAGCAAAATCACGGGATCGAGATTCAGTGTGATGAAGGGGCGCTTGGCTCGTGTTCATCGCGCATTGATTCAATTTATGCTGGACTTACACACCGAAGAACATGGATATGAAGAGATCTATGTGCCTTATTTGGTAAATAGCGACAGCCTAACGGGGACGGGGCAACTGCCGAAGTTTGCTGAGGATCTATTCGCGCTTCAGGGGGAGCGAGAGTATTATCTGGTTCCCACCGCCGAAGTGCCGGTTACCAACCTACATCGAGACGAAATTATTGCTGCAGGCGACTTACCTTTAAAATATGTGGCGCATACTCCCTGTTTTCGTAGCGAAGCGGGTTCCTATGGTCAGGATACACGAGGCATGATTCGTCAGCATCAATTCGAAAAAGTCGAACTGGTTCAGTTTGTGGCACCGGATGACTCTTATCAGGCTTTAGAGCAGTTGACCTATCATGCGGAAGAGGTGTTGCGACGATTGGAGTTGCCCTATCGAGTGGTGTCTCTTTGCGGTGGGGATATCGGATTTTCCGCAGCCAAGACTTTCGATTTAGAGGTGTGGTTACCGGGACAACACAAGTATCGCGAAATCTCTTCCTGCAGTAATTTTGAAGCCTTTCAGAGTCGTAGAATGTTAACGCGTTATCGCCATGCAGACACCAACAAACCAGAGTTATTGCACACACTAAATGGCTCAGGATTAGCGGTGGGACGCACGCTCGTTGCTCTGTTGGAAAATGGCCAGCAACAAGATGGTAGTGTGGCGATACCAGATGCGTTAAGGCCCTATCTAAATGGTCAGGAGTCGCTTGCTCCGTAGCCGTACTATGAGAAGACTGCCCATTTTTTATGATCTGCATCAACAACCCTGTCTGGTGGTGGGTGGGGGGACAGTGGCGTTACGTAAAGTCAAGTTGTTGCTTAAGTGCGACGCCGAGATAACGGTGATCGCGCCACACATCTGTGAGGATTTGAAGCAGCACCAGGCAAAAAATGAGCTCAAGATTTTGCAGCGAAAATTCACTGAAAATGATGTCACTAACCAGAGGTTGGTGATTTCTGCTACCAATAAAAAAACTATCAACGAAGAGGTCGCTCACGCGTGCGCAGCGCGAAACGTGGTGGTCAATGTGGTGGATGACGCGACTTTAGGTAGTGCTATATTAGGTGCCATTGTTGAACGTTGGCCTGTCCAGGTGGCGATTTCTTCAAATGGAACGGCCCCGGTGCTGACGCGAATTTTACGGCGAAATCTAGAACGCTCTTTGCCTGCCAGATTGGGTGAGTTAGCTGACCTGGCAGATGACTATCGTTCGCGAGTGAAGAGTCAAATCAAAGATGCTGTCTCTCGGCGTCGATTTTGGGAGAAAATCTTAGAAGGACCGGTGGCGCGAGAGGTGTATCGAGGCAATCTTCAGCAAGCAGAGCAGGCGTTGCAATCGGAACTCAATCAACCTGATATGAGCGGTTACTGTGAGGGTGAAGTCTATTTAGTGGGCGCGGGCCCAGGTGATCCCGAGTTGCTCACCTTGAGAGCATTAAGATTAATGCAGCAATCAGACATAGTGTTATATGACAGATTAGTCTCGCAACAGGTGTTAGATCTCGTACGAAGAGAGGCCGAGTTAGTATATGTGGGCAAACGTCGAGCGGAACATTCGATGCCACAAAATAATATTAATGAGCTACTCGTCGAATATGCAAAGCAGGGTAAGCGTGTGTTGCGCTTAAAAGGCGGCGATCCCTTTATCTTCGGTCGAGGGGGAGAAGAGATAGATCTATTGGTGCGCGAAAACATACGCTTTGAAATCGTCCCCGGTATTACCGCTGCCAGCGGATGTGCCGCATACGCGGGCATTCCATTGACCCATCGCGATTACTCCCAATCGGTATTATTTGTGACTGGGCATTTGAAGAATGATCGCATCAATCTGGATTTTGATGGACTGGTCAAACCGAATCAAACCCTTGTGGTGTATATGGGACTAGTTGGATTGTCACAACTTTGTGAGGGGTTGATCCGTTCCGGTATGGATAAAAATATGCCCATTGCCTTAGTGGAGCAGGGGACCACTAACAAACAAAGAGTAGTCATTGGCGAATTATCAACTATGCCAGAAAAAGTAAAAACGGCAGATATACATGGGCCTACGATACTTATTGTAGGTGAGGTGGTCAGACTCCATGATTCTCTATCTTGGTTCGAGTCGCGCTCTGATCCTATGTCAGAATCAGGGACAAGATAGGTGGAGTGTGTCGCTATTTTATTTGCACTTGTGCGACTAAGTGGACCTGAACATACATTTGCAACATTCAATGAGATATCGGTCTTTTCAAGAATGGAATGTATCTTGAAATAATAACTGGCTGAAATTTAAATTTTGTTAAAAGTGTTTTGTTAGTAATTAATAATATCTATTAGATTTTAGTAGAGATATTAACAAATATACTCCCAGAAGCTGACTAAATTTTAACCAGCGTTGGTTTGAAGAAATTGGGAGAATTCTGGTGAAACGAATCTACTTTGTTGTACCGAATATTCACCGAGCGAATCGAATAGCACAAGAGTTAAAGAAAGCAAGTTTTGAAGCCAGTCAGATGCGGATCATTCTACCTAAAGGTGTTGTTGAAAATCCTGCTCACACTGTGAGCAAACTTCCGAAAGCGAATCTGCTGCAGAGTAGTGACTTTTATCTTGCCGTTGGTAGAGGTATCCCATTGGGTGGCTGTGTCGGATTGTTGTTGGCTATTGTCGTGAGTGTACTCAATCCAGAGTATGCAAACCAAATGACATGGGTTCTATTGACAGGTACTGCGGCGGGATCCCTGTGGGGCGCTTGGGTATCGGGTATCGTTGG
The DNA here is from genome assembly GCA_041940025.1 of Thiotrichaceae bacterium. Lineage (GTDB taxonomy): Bacteria > Pseudomonadota > Gammaproteobacteria > UBA5859 > UBA5859 > UBA5859. The sequence goes on from JBGTSY010000008.1 coordinate 37,220, forward strand.
TATCGCATTACCCAATTCCAAGCTGGAACCATTTCGTACAGAGCTTGCGCAAGGTGCGGTGGTATTGTTGGTGCAAGTGGCCAACACGGAAGCCAAGGTGTGTACCGATCTAGTGGCGGAAAAATATCCACATGCCGATTCATCCATCCCTGATATGTATGATTTGGTTGCGGTCCAATGACATTCGGCAAGGTGTTAAAAAAATACAGTTAACTGGTTGATGGTGGTTGGTATTTGCAAACATTGATTTAAGATTGCTAATTGCGCCGCATAGGGGTAAGTTATGCGGCTCCAAAGCGATTATTGATGATTATTAGTCTAAAAGATAAATTGGTAATAGACAGGGGGAAGCATGTCGAAATTAGATTTTACCGGAAAAGTGGCGCTAGTTACTGGTGGTGGTAATGGCATTGGCCGTTCTCACGCACTGCAATTGGCGGCGCGTGGTTGTAAGGTTGTGGTGAATGACTTAGGCGGTGCCGTAGATGGTAGCGGTAGTTCTCTTGGACCGGCCGAGAAAGTCGTTGAGGAAATCAAAGCCGCGGGTGGTGAAGCAGTAGCCGATGGTAATACTGTTGCGACTCAAGAGGGTGGACAAGGTATTGTCAAAACTGCGTTAGACACCTATGGTCGCATTGATATCGTTGTGAATAATGCAGGTATCTTACGTGACAAATCATTCCGTAATATGGAGCCCGCATTGTTGGATCCGGTACTTGATGTTCACTTGAAAGGGTCATTTTGGACGACGCAAGCGGCTTGGGAATTTTTCCGTGAGCAAAAATATGGTCGAGTGGTGAACACCTCATCAGCCGCCGGGATTTTTGGCAATTTTGGTCAAACCAACTATGGTGCAGCTAAGATGGGTATTGTGGGTCTCACCAATGTGCTCGCTATTGAAGGTGCGAAATATAATATTAAAGTTAATGCAATTGCTCCCGGCGCTAAAACGCGTATGACCCAAGATTTGATGGGTCCCATGGCGGACAATCTGGAGATGGGCCCAGAGCTGGTTTCTCCAATTGTGGTCTATCTGGCACATGAAAGCTGCAAACCCAATGGCGAAATCTATTCAGTGGCTGCTGGTCGCGTGGGTCGCATTTTCCTCGGTGCCACTCAGGGTATTTTCAATCCAGAACTGACAGCAGAAATGTGCGCAGAGCAGATTGATGAAATTCGCGATACCAAAGACGCCATCTATCCGAAAAATGCCATGGAAGAGATGATGATCTTGATGCAGCAGGCGCAAAAGAAATAGCCACTCTGCAAATCGAAGCGTTTGAATAACCCGCCTATGCCTCTATAGGCGGGTGTTTTATCTGGTACACCATCTAATTGCCCGTACTAATGTGTGCTCATTTCAGCTTCTCCAAACCCAAATCTAAAACAGCAACCGATTGTGCCGTTGTGCGGATAATTTTCTGTCACTCAGTATCAGATTGGATGCAGAATAAATCAAATTTGTGTTAAACTAGCGAGTCTTTTTTACCTGGGTTTTCAATGCTTAAATTAAGCTCCTTTCCCGCTCTATGACTGACGTCGCCAAAGAAATCCAATCCGTCAATATCGAAGACGAGATGAGGCAATCCTATCTCGATTATGCGATGAGCGTGATCGTGGGCCGCGCGCTACCGGATGTGAGGGATGGACTCAAGCCCGTGCATCGTCGGGTTCTGTTTGCGATGCATGAGCTTAACAACGATTGGAATAAGCCTTACAAAAAATCTGCTCGTATTGTGGGTGACGTGATAGGTAAATACCATCCCCATGGGGATGCAGCCGTATACGACACCATTGTACGTTTGGCGCAGGACTTTTCCATGCGCTATATGTTGGTGGATGGTCAGGGCAATTTTGGTTCGGTGGACGGCGACTCCGCTGCTGCGATGCGCTATACCGAGGTTCGCATGGCTAAGATTGCCCATGAGCTGTTGGCGGATCTGGACAAAGAGACAGTTGATTTTGTCCCCAATTATGATGAGACAGAACAGATCCCGGTGGTGTTGCCGACCAAGGTGCCCAATCTGTTGGCCAATGGCTCCTCAGGCATCGCGGTGGGCATGGCTACCAATATTCCACCTCATAACCTGACAGAAGTCATCAATGGCTGCCTGGCAGTGATAGACAACCCTAATATAGAGTTGCTAGAGCTCATGCAGCATATCCCCGGACCTGATTTCCCCACTCGGGGAATCATTAATGGCACACGGGGAATCATCGAGGCATACCATTCTGGACGTGGTCGAATCTATGTTCGTGCACGGGCCGAGATTATCGAGAATGAATCCAGCGGCAAACAGCAGATCGTTGTGCACGAGCTGCCCTATCAGGTGAATAAAGCCCGTTTGATAGAACGCATTGCCGAACTGGTTAAGGAGAAAAAGATTGAAGGCATCTCCGAGTTGCGAGATGAATCTGATAAAGATGGCATGCGCATCGTCATCGAAGTGAAGCGCGGCGAGTCAGCCGATGTGCTGTTAAATAATCTTCACGCGCAGACGCAAATGCAAACTGTTTTTGGCATCAATATGGTGGCTTTGGTAGATGGACAACCGAGGTTGCTCAATCTCAAGCAGTTACTCGAAGCTTTTATTCGCCACCGCCAGGAGGTGGTGACCCGACGTACTCGTTACGAATTGCGCAAAGCTCGGGAACGGGCCCACGTATTAGAAGGGCTGGCGGTCGCACTGGCCAATATTGACCAAGTGATCGACACCATCAAGCGCTCGGCGAATCCACCGGAAGCAAAAGAGAAACTGCTCGCCATTAGTTGGGCGCCCGGCATGGTCACCGAGATGTTGAAAAAAGCCGGTGCAGACGCCACTAAGTTAGAAGGCGACGTGATTGAATATGGTCTCACCGATGACGGCTACCAGTTATCCCCCACTCAAGCGCAAGCAATTTTGGATCTGAGACTGCACCGGTTGACGGGATTGGAGCAGGATAAGATCCTTAAAGAGTTTGAACAGATACTAGAAAAAATTAGAGAATTGCAAAACATCCTAGCGGATGATCTGAAACTCATGGCAGTGATTCGAGATGAGTTAACAGAAGTTCGAGAACAATTTGGCGATCAACGAAAAACCGAAATTCGTGAAGCGGAAGAAGAACTCACCATTGAAGATCTGATTCCGGAAGAAGAAGTAGTGGTGACGCTATCTCATCAGGGCTATGCCAAGTCCCAACCGGTGACCACTTATCGATCCCAGAAAAGAGGCGGACGGGGAATCGCCGCAACGTCGGTAAAAGACGAAGATTTTATTGATAAGTTATTTGTTGCCAGTAGTCACGATACCATTTTATGTTTTTCCAGTATTGGCAAAGTGTATTGGTTAAAGGTGTATCAATTGCCCCAGTCCGGTCGGACCGCGCGTGGGAAACCTATTGTGAATCTATTGCCACTGGAAGAGGGCGAACGAATCAATACTGTATTGCCAGTGAAAGAATTTTCATCTGGTCATTATGTGTTTATGGCGACAGTACAGGGGATTGTGAAAAAGACGCCGTTAGAAGATTTTTCTAGACCGCGCACAAGTGGTATTCGAGCAATTGAATTTGCCAACAATGATAGTCTGGTGGGTGCGTCAATCACTGATGGTCAGCAGGATGTGATGTTATTCGCCAGCGATGGCAAGGCCGTTCGATTTAATGAAGACAATGTGCGAGCGATGGGGCGAACGGCACGAGGCGTGAAAGGCATAAAACTGAGCGATGATTCCGAGGTGATCTCTTTGATTATTCCCAGCGAGGGTTGCACGGTACTGAACGCCACTGAGAACGGTTATGGCAAGCGCACACTGGTCAGTGAATATCCCGTTCATAAACGTGGTGGTCAAGGTGTGATCTCGATACAAACTACAGAACGGAATGGTCAAGTGGTAGGCGCGGTTCAATGTCATGATGAAGATGAGATGATGTTGATCTCTAGCAGAGGGACTCTGGTTCGTACTACTGTACAAGGGGTGTCATTGTTGGGACGCAATACCCAAGGAGTGAGTTTGATTCGGCTGGGCGAAGGAGAGAGTTTAGTAGGCGTAGAAGTGATCGCCGAACCAGAAGAAGATGAAGAAGCGTCACTCTAGGGGCCTATCGAGTTAGCGCTCATTGAGCGAGTATTTCCACTCACCTATTAAGCAACCGAATCTTTTTGACAAACTGAAGCGGAATATTTATGTCACGTGTTTATAATTTCAGTCCCGGACCCGCGGCTTTACCTGAGGCCGTTTTAAAACAGGCTCAGAACGATTTGCTGGATTGGCAAAACTGCGGCATGTCAGTGATGGAGATGAGTCACCGCAGTGGTGAATATCTGGCCATTGCAGAACAGGCTGATACTGATCTGCGCGAACTGTTGTCGATCCCTGACAACTACTCGGTGCTGTTTTTGCAAGGCGGCGCCACTCATCAATTTTCCTGCATCCCGTTAAATTTCGCTCAGGCGAATGATGCAGTGGATTATTTCAATACGGGGATCTGGTCTAAAAAGGCGATTAAAGAAGCACAACGTTTCGCGAATGTGAATATCGTGGCTACAAGTGAGCGTGAAAATTTTACTACGATTCCAGATGCAAACCAGTGGCAGTTGAATGAAAAGGCTGCTTATTGCCACTACACTCACAATGAAACGATCGGTGGATTAGAATTTAATCAGATCCCTCAAGTGGGTGATGTGCCATTGGTGAGTGACATGTCTTCGACAATTTTGTCCCGGCCTTTAGATGTGAGTCAATATGGGATGATTTATGCAGGCGCGCAAAAAAATATCGGCCCAGCGGGATTGACGGTGGTGATTGTGCGCGAAGACTTATTGGGCCGTGCTCGCGAACAGACGCCTCTTTTGATGAACTATCACACTCATGCTGAAGCAGGGTCGATGTCCAATACGCCGCCCACTTTTGCGTGGTATTTAGCCGGTTTGGTCTTTGCCTGGCTCAAAGCCCAGGGTGGACTGGAGGCGATGGCCAAGATAAATCAGAAGAAATGTTCTCTGTTATACGACTTTGTCGATCAATCGAATTTTTATCATAATCCCATCGACAAAGAGTATCGTTCCTGGATGAATGTGCCTTTTACCCTGGCAGATGAACAATTGGATGGCACATTTTTAACTGAAGCGAAAGAGGCGGGTCTATACAATCTAAAAGGACATCGCTCCGTAGGCGGTATGCGTGCCAGTATTTACAACGCTGTCCCTCTCGAAGCAGTTGAGGCTTTGGTGGCCTTTATGAAAGATTTTGAACAACGCGTATAGCGTGAGAGCCTGATTGCTATGTGGAAAATCTTAACTTTAAATAACATCTCCATTGCCGGATTGGAGCGGTTTCCCCGAGACACGTACGAAGTGGCATCTGAGCTAGGTCATCCAGATGCAATTTTGGTGCGCTCTGCCAATCTACATCAGATGGAGATCCCTGAAACAGTGAAAGCCATCGGTCGTGCGGGCGCAGGCGTAAATAATATACCTGTAGCGGCGATGAGTGCGCGCGGTGTGCCTGTTTTCAACGCGCCGGGGGCCAACGCCAATGCAGTAAAAGAATTAGTGATCGCGGGATTATTCCTGGCCGCTAGAAACATTCCGCAAGCATGGCGCTACACGTTGGAGCTAAAAGAGCAGGGTGATGCACTGCACAAGCAGGTGGAGCAGGGCAAAAAACAGTTTGTGGGTTTTGAGTTGCCCGGAAAAGCGTTGGGTGTCATTGGCTTGGGCGCCATCGGTGTCGAGGTAGCCAATACGGCTTTGAATCTCGGTATGGAAGTGATTGGTTATGATCCTGCATTGAGTGTGGAACGTGCCTGGCAACTCTCTTCTAGCGTGCGTAAAGCGCGGAGTATTGAGGAGCTGATGTCAGAGTCAGATTTTGTCACCTGTCATGTGCCTTTAGTAGAGAGTACGAAGCATTTAGTCAATGCCGATCGACTGAAGATGATGAAACCAGGTACCACCTTATTAAATTTTTCGCGCGCAGAAATTGTGGACGATGAAGCTGTGCTCGTTGCCTTAAGCGAGCATCATTTACGATATTTTGTCACAGACTTTCCATCTGAAGAGAACAAATGCAATCCCAATGTGATTGCCTTACCTCATTTGGGGGCCTCCACCCACCAAGCAGAAGAAAATTGTGCCATTATGGTGGCGAATCAATTAAGAGATTATTTGGAAAACGGGAATATCGCCAATTCTGTGAACTTTCCCGTGGCACAGATGCCTCGGGCTGAAGGAAGCCGGGTGACCATCGCGAATGAAAATAAACCCGCCATGGTGAGTAAAATTTCCGCAGTGATCGGTGACGCAAACTTGAATATCATTGACTTGCTCAATAAATCCCGCAGCGATCTGGCTTACACCATGATAGATTTGGAAGGCGAGGTGGCGCATGAAGTGGTACAAAAACTGAGTGACATAGAAGGCGTGTTGGCAGTCAGGGTGGTTTAAATTGACGAGACAAAATGGATCGGACAAGCAGTCACATCCCAGGTTGGTGAATGCGGATGAAGATCTAAGCGGGTGGGCGCTGCCCGAAATTCGAGATCGCATTGATACCATAGACAGACAAATCGAAACGCTTTTAAATGCACGCGCAGGATGTGCAGCCGCAGTGGCGAAAGTGAAATTGTCGGAGAATCCAGAAGCTGAGTTTTATCGCCCGGAACGTGAAGCGCAGATATTAGATCGCATTCTCAAAGAGCATACGGGGATCTTACCGGCACAAGAGGTGGCGCGAATTTTTCGTGAAATCATGTCTGCCTGTTTAGCCCTTGAGCAACCGTTGACTATCGCCTTTTTAGGGCCGCCAGGCACCTTTACCGAAGCAGCCGCACTCAAACATTTTGGACACTCCATCAACAGTCGTCCCATGGGCGCCATTGACGAAGTTTTCAGGGAGGTGGAATCTGTTGCCGCTCACTATGGCGTAGTGCCGGTAGAAAATTCTACAGAAGGTGTGGTGAATCATACCCTGGATTCATTCGTCAACTCTCCCTTGACTATCTGTGGAGAGGTGGAGTTGCGTATTCATCATCACCTGCTGAGCGAACAGAGCGATCTGAAAAATATCGTTAAGGTCATCTCCCATCAACAATCCTTGGCCCAGTGTCGCGAATGGTTAGATCGTTATTTGCCCCATGCCGAGCGCTTACACGCCAGTAGCAATGCGGAAGCCGTGCGCCAGGTTAAAAACAAAGGCGCAGACTATGCGGCTATTGCCGGCGATATTGCATCCGAGCTTTATGAGCTACCCGCGCAGGTGCGAAATATTGAAGACGAGCCGGATAACACCACCCGCTTTTTAATTATCGGGCGTAATCGGCCGGCACCTAGTGGGCGCGATAAGACTTCTCTTTTGCTGTCCACCCCTAACCGTCCCGGCGCACTCTATTCATTGTTAGAACCCTTTATGCGCCATGGTCTCTCACTCACGCGCATTGAGTCTCGACCATCTAGGCGCGCCATGTGGGAGTATGTGTTTTTTGTCGATATCGACGGTCATGCGCAAGATGAAAAAGTGCAAAAAGCGGTGTTAGATATAGAAAAAAATGCCGGCCTGGTGAAAGTGTTGGGCTCTTATCCTAAGGCGGTCCTCTGATGAGCTGTGATTTTCTTTTGCGGGCCAATTCGGGTGTGCGCACGTTGCAGCCTTATGAGCCTGGAAAACCGGAATCTGAATTGGCGAGAGAGTTGGGTTTGCAGCGAATCATTAAGCTTGCTTCTAACGAAAATCCATTGGGGCCGAGTCTGTCTGTGTTGCAGACCATAGAAGATCATGCGTCTCGCATACACAGATATCCAGATGGAAATGGATTTCAATTGAAAGCGGCTTTGGCTGAGATTTATGATATCGATGCGGGGCAAATCACTCTGGGTAACGGCTCCAATGACATTTTACAATTGTTGGCTAGCGCTTTCCTGAGTCCGGGTGATGAAGTAATTTTTAGTCAACACGCGTTCGCAGTGTATGCCATTGTGACCCAAGCAGCAGGGGCCACAGCGAAGGTGATTCCAGCAACAGACTATCAAGCAGATCTTGACGCTCATCTGGCGGCGATAAGCGATGACACCAAGTTGATATTTTTGGCGAACCCGAATAATCCAACCGGTTCTTGGATCTGGGCTGAAGAGTTAAAAGCGTTTATTCGTGCGGTGCCAGAGCATGTGTTGGTGGTCATAGATGAAGCGTACGCAGAATATATTCTCGACGATAAGATGGCGAGCGCTATATCCTGGTTGGCAGAGTTTCCTAATCTAGTTGTCACCCGAACCTTTTCCAAAGCTTACGGACTGGCCGGCTTACGAGTGGGCTACGGCGTTTGCAGTCTACAGGTGGCCGATCTACTCAACCGAGTACGACAACCATTTAATGTGAACTCTTTGGCACAAGCAGCAGCGTTAGCGGCGTTGGAAGATCAAGACTATCTCATCGAGAGCGTACAGTTAAACACTCAAGGTATGGCGCAAATCGAGGCCAAGTTGAAACAACTCGATTTGAACTGGATCCCTTCTAAGGCCAACTTTCTCTGTATTGCAGTGAATCAACCGGGGCGCGATCTCTATCAAAAGTTATTGCGTCAGGGTGTGATTGTGCGACCAATAGATACCTATGAGCTACCAAATCATATTCGTGTCTCTATTGGGACGGAGGAGGAAAACGAAGAGTTTCTTATAGCGCTAGAAAAAGAATTGGTGACGAATTGAATGATCCCTTTACCTTTTAATAGGCTGACGATTATTGGCGTGGGTTTAATCGGTGGTTCGTTAGCGCGGGCGTTAAAAAAAAGCACTTCCAACATACATATCACCGCATACTCAAGAAACGAAGCCAATTTGGATCTAGCTAAAAAATTAGGCGTGATTGATGCTTACGAATTGGAATTGGCAAAAGCAGTGGCCGCAGCGGAAATGATAGTGCTGGCCACACCAGTGGGTAGCTACGAAGCACTATTGCCGCAGTTACACCGGCATGCACCTGCTAACGCCATCCTCACAGACGCGGGCAGCACCAAGGGCTCGGTGGTGACTTTAGCAAAAAAACAGCTCGACGATCGTTATGCCTTCTTTGTGCCTGCGCATCCCATTGCAGGCACAGAGCAGAGCGGGGTGGGTGCATCTATCGATGATCTATTCGAAGGTAAAAAAGTGATCTTAACCCCCTGCGCAGAAACTGACGCGCGCGCCACTGAAGTGGTGACTCAGATGTGGCAATGCTGCGGTGCGCAAGTTGAAACTTTGTCTGCGGCGGCGCACGATAGAATTTTAGCGGCTACCAGCCATCTGCCTCATGTGTTGGCATACGCTCTGGTAAACCAATTGGCAGCACAGGATCAAAATGAAGAGGTATTCAAATTTGCGGCGGGTGGCTTTAAAGATTTTACTCGTATTGCGTCAAGTGATGCGGTGATGTGGCGGGATATCTGTTTAGAAAATAGAAAAGAAATATTGCAGGCGATCCACGCTTATCGAGACGCATTGGGCATATTAGAAGAGCAAATTAAATCGAGTGACGATACAGCTTTACTGGCGTCATTCAATCAAGCCAAAGAGGCGCGAGACAAGTTTTTGAAACAATATGAACCACAACACTCAGACCCTAGCAATTAAAGGATGTAGCAAGCGTGTCTTTTACCGCAAATCGTTATTTGGTTGAGCCCGGAGGTATCGTGCGAGGCAGCATTGAGGTGCCAGGCGATAAATCGATCTCTCATCGCTCCATTATGTTGGGCGCTTTAGCGGAAGGGATGACTGAGGTGAGCGGTTTTCTAGAAGGTGAAGATGCGCTCGCCACTCTGAACGCGTTTCAAGCCATGGGGGTAACGATCGATGGTCCTGAACAGGGCACGGTGCGGATCCATGGCGTTGGTCTACACGGGTTAAAAGCGCCCAGGGCAGCGCTCAACCTCGGTAATTCAGGTACCTCTATGCGACTAATGGCGGGCATTCTTTCAGGACAGACATTCGCCTCTGAACTCTGTGGTGATGAATCCCTCAGTACCCGGCCGATGGGGCGGATCTGTAAACCTTTGGCTTTAATGGGAGCCAAACTGGCGATGGCTGAAAAGGGGACTCCGCCAATAAAAATCACAGGTTGCGCTGGCGCGTTAAAGGGCATCACCTATGAGTCTCCCATGGCGAGCGCACAGGTTAAATCCTGCCTGTTGTTGGCAGGTCTATATGCACAGGGTACCACTAAGGTGATCGAACCGGGGGTGACGAGAGATCACACAGAAAGAATGTTGCGTGGATTTGGATATGAGGTACATCAGGCGCCCGGAGCAGTCTGGTTATCGGGCGGCGGGCGATTATCCAGCACCTCTATTCGCGTGCCGGGAGATCTCTCTTCAGCAGCGTTTTTTATTGTTGCGGCCACCTTGGTCCCTGGTAGTGAATTGACCCTTAAAAATGTTGGTATGAATCCCACCCGCAATGGGGTGATTGAGATCTTGCGCCGAATGGGTGCTGATATCGAGGTTCGAGAACTCTCTGAGCAGAGTAACGAACCGGTGGTGGATCTCACCGTACGTCATGCCCAACTACGGGGCATAGAGATCCCAGCGGATTTAGTGCCCTTGGCCATCGATGAATTTCCAGTGTTATTTGTTGCCGCTGCCTGCGCAGATGGGGTGACCCGCCTCCAAGGTGCCGAAGAGTTGAGGGTGAAGGAAAGTGACAGAATTCAGGTGATGGCGGACAACTTGCAGTGTCTCGGCATAGATGCCAAAGCAACGGAGGACGGCATGATTGTCACAGGAGGCGTGCTCAACGGCGGACGGGTTCACAGCCATGCAGATCATCGCATTGCCATGTCTATGGCCGTGGCAGGTTTGATGGCCAATGGGCCCGTGGAGATAGACGATTGCGCCAATGTAGCCACCTCATTTCCAAATTTTCTCACCCTGGCGCAGTCGGTGGGTATGAAAGTCCGTGGTGCAGAGGTTGCGGAATAGTTGTGGTTCAGCAGACAGAGACACCGGTGCCAATCATAACTGTCGACGGTCCCGGTGGGGTGGGTAAAGGCACACTCTGTATGCGTTTGGCCAAGCATCTCGGGTGGCATCTACTAGATAGTGGCGCAATCTATCGGGCGTTAGCGTTGTGCATTGAAAACGCGCATGTTGAACTCGACAATTTGAATGAAATAATCAATAAAACCAATAAATTAAATATTGAATTTAAATCAAATAATGAAGAGGTGGATGCCTTTTTGGAGGGCCGGTTAGTTTCTGCTGAACTGCGATCGGAGCCGATTGGAGAGCTGGCCTCAAAGCTGGCGGCCATACCGGAGGTTCGGCGCGCACTGCTGCAAAGACAGCGAGATTTTGCCCAATCCCCCGGATTGATCGCCGACGGTAGAGACATGGGTAGTGTGGTATTTCCCCATGCGCCGCTGAAGATTTTTCTCACTGCCTCTGTGGAAGAGAGGGCACAAAGACGATATAAGCAGTTGAAAGCAAAGGGGTGCAATGTTAATCTTGCGCAACTTTTAAGGGAGATTGCGGCTCGGGATTCCCGTGACGCTCAGCGTTCAGTAGCACCGTTAAAGGCAACTGAGGACGCCCACAAAATTGATACCACTCACTTGTCTGCGGATGAAGTGTTTGAAATCGTATTGAAACTGAGTGAAAAAAAGCTTGGACTCGCAATCTAAACGTCAACCAATTTCTAAACTGTATTCGGTTAGTTTTAGTCCATGAACATGAATACTTTAAGTTTAGAATCTAACTTTATTGTTTAAGGCCAGTTATATATGAGCGAAAGTTTCGCCGAACTTTTTGAGGAGAGTTTATCTAATACGCAAATGATCCCTGGTTCCATTGTTGTGGGAACCGTGGTGGATATTTCGAGTGACTATGTCACAGTCAGTGCGGGTTTAAAATCCGAGAGTGAAATACCTATAGAACAGTTTCAATCCCGAGATGGTGCCTTGGAAGTTCAGCTTGGCGATCAAGTTGAAGTGGCCATGGACATGGTGGATGACGGTTATGGTGAAACTCGTCTCTCAAGAGAAAAAGCGAAACGCGCCCAAGTTTGGTCTAAGTTAGAAAAAGCCTATGAGGATAGCGCCACCATTACCGGTGTGATTACTGGCCGGGTAAAAGGTGGTTTTACTGTGGAGTCCGATACCATCCGTGCATTTTTACCCGGATCACTAGTGGATGTCCGTCCAGTACGTGATCCTGGCTATCTCGAAGATAAAGAACTCGAATTTAAAGTGATCAAGATTGATCGCAAACGTAACAACGTGGTGGTCTCCAGACGTGCCGTTGTCGAAGAAGAGAACAGCGCGGAGAGAGAAGCCCTGCTGAGCAACTTGAATGAGGGTTCCGTTGTTAAAGGTGTGGTGAAGAACCTCACTGATTACGGTGCCTTTATTGATTTGGGTGGTGTGGATGGCTTGTTACATATCACTGACATGGCTTGGAAAAGAGTCAAGCACCCAAGTGAAGTGGTAGCGGTGGGTGATGAAATTGATGTGATGGTGCTCAAGTTCGATCGCGATCGAAACCGTGTGTCTTTAGGCTTGAAGCAGATAGGTGAAGATCCTTGGCAAGGTATTTCACGACGCTACCCGATACAGACTCGTATTTTCGGTACTGTGACCAACATTGCAGACTATGGTTGTTTTGTGGAAATTGAACCGGGAGTCGAAGGTCTAGTCCACGTCTCAGAAATGGACTGGACCAATAAAAACATTCATCCTTCCAAGGTGGTTCATGTGGGGGATGAAGTCGAGGTAATGGTGCTGGATATTGATGATGAGCGACGCCGAATTTCCTTGGGCCTCAAACAGTGCACACCAAATCCCTGGGAGGCTTTCGCCGAAGCCCATCAAAAAGGCGATGTGGTAACGGGCACCATCAAATCGATTACTGATTTCGGAATTTTTGTCGGTTTCGATGAAGGGCATGATGGACTCATCCACATGTCTGATATTTCTTGGACCGAGACACCGGAAGACATTGTCAAGGAATACAAAAAGGGTGATGAGATCGAGGCCATTGTGCTCTATATTGACACGGAGCGAGAGCGGATTTCCCTCGGTCTCAAACAACGAGAATCTGATCCCTTTTCCTCCTATATTGAGACTCATCCTAAGGGCAGTATCGTGACCGGGGAAGTGACCGAAGTGGATCCTAAACTGGTGACGGTGACCTTGGCTCCTCATGTATTAGCCACGGTTAAATTATCCGAACTGTCGCGGGATCATGTTGAAGATGCACGAACAGCTGTGAATGTCGGGGATGAGATAGAAGCAAAAATGGTCGCTGTGGATGCGCGCGCCCGTACTATTACTCTGTCTGTAAAAGCCAAGGATACACAGGAAGAAAAAGAGGCATTGCGGGATTACAGCAAGAGTTCAGACGAGGACAGTGGTACGACTTTGGGCGACATATTTAAAGATCAATTTGAAAATCGGTGAAAAATCTTCTTTAATAAGAGTTACTTGGTAAACAACAACAGGGTGATGTAGTAGATGAACACCTAAAGGGGCGGACCCATGCAGCAGGCCATGACTAAATCTGACTTGGTAGATCGTTTAGCGCGCAAAAACAGCCAACTCGCATATAAGGATGTTGAATTGGGTGTGAAAACCTTAATCGAGCATATGTCGCAGACGCTTGCGAGTGGCGAACGTATTGAGATAAGAGGGTTTGGTAGTTTTTCTCTGCATTTTCGTCCGCCCAGATTTGGTCGCAATCCAAAAACCGGCACCGCTGTGGCCCTGTCTGGAAAATATGTGCCTCACTTCAAACCCGGTAAGGAGTTACGAGACAGAGTCAATAATGGTGCCTCCCCATCCCCCACTGCTGGTTCCGAGTATGTAGAATCCGATGTGTTTTCATCTGGGGAGATGGATGATTAGAACTATTATTAATAATAGTGTGTCACGAGTGCACAGATTTAGGTCGTAGTATAAAAAAGATGTCGTATCGAACCATTAGTCTTAATTTGCTTTCAAGCATCATTCAATCACTATTCGGTTCGAAGCGTCAATCTAACTGATTGGCATGCCGATATGGCGAATTCGCTGTTTAGATTATTTTGGATAACCCTTTTTATCGCTGTTTTCCTGGTGGTGTTTCTCTTCGGCTTAATGAACGCTGACTCCGTTGAATTAAACCTGTTTTTCTATCGTTATGAGGTACCTCTGGCTGCACTTTGTTGGATCTTCTTGTTTATTGGGGTGGTGTTGGGCACCGCTGTGACCATGTTTTCTAATTTAGGCAAGAGAATTAATAAATGGGCGCAGTCTTGATCACCAGGTGTCTGGATGATTGATGGAATTTTATAGCCTCCTTTTTCTATTGCTCCCTTTTGCGGCCTTCTCCGGTTGGTGGATGGCGGTTAGAAATCAGCGCAAAGCGCAATCTTTGATATTTAATCGTTATCAGAAGGAGTATTTGGCGGCGCTTAAGTATTTGGTGGACGATCAACCTGATAAGGCGATTCAAATCTTTACCGGATTGGTTGAAGTAGACAAAGATACAATTGAGTTACACGAGGCGCTGGGAAATCTATTTCGCCAACGGGGCGAAGTGGAGAAGGCGATCCAAATTCATCAAAATCTGATCACCAAAGCACCCTTGCAATCCGGCTTGAGATCTCAGGCCATTTTTTCATTGGCTGAAGACTATATGCGAGCGGGCTTGTTTGATCGTGCTGAGGCGCTCTATCTAGAGTTGTTGGAGAGCGGTGTCTATAAAGTACCCAGTTTAAATGCGTTAATAGATATTTACGAGAGAGAGCGCGATTGGACTAATGCCATCAATTTTTGTCAGCAGTTGGAGCGGGCTACGGATAAATCATTAAAAACTGTGCAAGCCCACTACTATTGTGAATTAGCTCAAGAAGTGTTGAACAGAGAAGATCCCACAGATGCGCAAAATTATTTGGAGCAGAGCATCCTGTGTGATCCGAACTGTCTTAGGGGATTTATTTTAAGTTCAGAGCTAAGTATTCAAATCAACGATTATCCCAGCGCGATTAAGATGATTCAGTTGGTGCTGGGTCGAGATCCCAGTCTCTTCCCATTAGTGAAGTCCAATTTAAAGCTGTGTTATCAAATGTTGGGTACAAACAACGCATACCAGAATTATTTGCAGTCACTATTAGAAATAAAATTTACTAGTTCTGTGCTGTTAGAACTGACCATTGAATTGGAGTCTTCCGAAGGAGTGGAGTCGGCATTAAAATACTTAACAGATCATCTTCGACATAATCCTACCTTAGCAGGATTAAGCCGACTCATTGAGTTAAATACCAAACTGGTACAACCCGCACAAAAGAACGACTTTCAAATTTTAAGTGAACTGATCGGTTCCTTAAGTAAGGGTCAACCTGCATATAAATGTCACAACTGCGGATTTACAGCGACCAATCTTCATTGGCAGTGTCCCAGCTGTAAGCGATGGAACAGTGTGACGCCAGTCGCGACCAAATAGTTGGTGACTACGGATGTCTAAAGTTACTCCCCCAGCTTTGATAGTTGCCGTGGATACTGCAGATCCCGTCAAACTGGATCAGTTGTTGGCACAATTGGATCCGCGACTCTGCCGAATAAAAGTAGGCAAAGAGTTGTTTACCGCACTTGGTCCATCGGTGATTGATTTGGTTCACGCCAAGGACTTTGAATTATTTTTGGATCTCAAGTTTCACGATATTCCTAATACTGTCGCCGCCGCATGCCGGGTAGCAGCAGATGCCGGGGTGTGGATGTTAAATGTACATGCCTTAGGAGGTGTGGCAATGTTAGAGGCTGCGCGAGAGTCTGTACAACAGTCGCTGCACTCTCCCTTATTGGTGGGCGTGACAGTGTTGACCAGCATGGGCGAATCGGATCTAAGCGCATTAGGCGTGACCCTGACGCCTGCTGAGCTGGTGCAACAGTTAGCAAAGCTCAGCTACCAAGCCGGTTTGGATGGCGTGGTCTGTTCGGCTAAAGAAGCCAGGCAGATAAAAACAGAATTGGGCTCAGATTTTCTGTTGGTGACACCAGGCATCCGATTGCCAAGCGACAATACTCATGATCAGCAGCGAGTCGTCACACCACAGGATGCGATGCAAAATGGCGTGGACTTCCTTGTCGTCGGCAGGCCTATCACTCAAGCAGAGTCACCTGCTGAGAAACTAAGAGAATTTGCACAATTATTGAGCATTTGATCGGTTAATTTTGTGAATCACTTTATATGGTGATACAGTTTCCCTGCTTTTTATTCTAAAACCAAGGAGGGAGAGATGAAAAAAGCGCTAACTATCATTTTGTTTGTTGTATCCGTTGTGACACCCACGTTTGTTTCTACCCAGATTGCCGCCGCGCCGGTTGCCGATGAAGACAGGCTACAGATCGAATCGGTTGTTAATATCAACCAGGCATCGGTTGAGGACTTGCATGCAATGATTTTGGGCGTAGGTGCGAAAAAGGCCGAGGCCATTGTCGCTTATCGAAATGCCAATGGTCCTTTTAAAAACATCGAAGAGCTCACTCGAGTTAAAGGCATTGGGCAGTCGATACTAGATAAAAACAAGAATAGATTAGTGGTGGAATAGAGGTAGAATAGAGCGGGGGAGTACCCCGCTCTTTTTAATCAAAAACGATAGGGATGTTCATTTGACAATTCAAATCAGAAAAGCTGTGTTTCCCGTGGCAGGATTGGGAACTCGATTTCTCCCGGCGACCAAAGCAAGTCCCAAAGAGATGCTGCCCATTGTAGATAAGCCACTGATTCAATACGCGGTGGAAGAGGCAATTGAGGCAGGCGTGACTGAACTGATTTTTATTACCAGTAGTTACAAACGTGCGATTGCCGATCATTTTGACTCTAACTATGAGTTAGAAGCGAAATTGTTGGAGGCAGGTAAACAGGAACTGCTGGATAAAGTGCGGCAGGTCAAGCCCACCGGCGTTTCCTGTGTGTTTATGCGACAACCGGAAACTTTGGGTTTGGGGCACGCAGTGGGCTGTGCTGAGCCCCTTGTGGGAGATGAACCCTTTGCGGTTATATTGGCAGATGACCTAATTGATACCACGGGTGAAGGCTGTTTAAAACAGATGTTACAAGTGGAGCAGGGCGCTTCAGTGATTGCTGTTCAGCAGGTGCCAAGATCCCATACAG
Source organism: Thiotrichaceae bacterium (assembly GCA_041940025.1). Classification (GTDB taxonomy): domain Bacteria; phylum Pseudomonadota; class Gammaproteobacteria; order UBA5859; family UBA5859; genus UBA5859. Next base: position 54,323 of record JBGTSY010000008.1, read on the forward strand.
AACGTTATGGGATGGTTGCAGTGGAAAAGAGCGACAATGGTTTTTCTCGTATTCAGCAGATTGTAGAAAAACCTCTGCCGGAATCGGCGCCGTCTGATTTAGGCGTGGTGGGTCGTTATATTCTGCCTGGAGAGATATTTGAGATTATTCGTAATACTCACCCTGGATCCGGGGGAGAGATCCAACTCACTGATGCGATTGCCACATTGTTAAATAAATCTCCAGTTTATGCCTATCAATTCGATGGCATTCGCTATGATTGTGGTAGCAAATTAGGCTATTTGCAGGCGACGGTGGAGTTGGGGGCGAAGCATCCAGAAGTGGGGGATGCTTTTAGTGATTATTTGCTTCAACGCTTTTGCTAGCGACATCGCATTTTAAGCGCATTTACTTCAAGATTCAGGTAGTTTTGCCGACAGACTGAATGAAACAAAAGGGTATGTTGGCCCATTTTTATTCATTTCGGGATTCAAAACATGACTGAAAAATCTAGCATCAGTGGTTTTACTTTAATTGAATTAATGATTACTGTAGCAATACTAGCCATCTTGATGACTATTGCTGTCCCTGCCTATCAGGACTATACCACAAAGAGCAAGCGCGCCGATGCAAAGGTGACTCTCATGCAGGAGGCGCAAGCCTTAGAACGCTTTTTCTCCACGAATAGTACTTATGTGTCTGGGGCAGCTACGGTGACTTCCGAACATGGCTATTGGCAAGTTGTGCCCACATTGACAACTACCACTTACAGTCTCACTGCCAGTCCCGTGTCCCCACATTCGGATTCCAAGTGTGCCAGTTTTACGTTAACGCAGACGGGTGCGCAGACCTATACTGGATCAGGTACCAATAACGATTGTTGGTAATTCGTCCTATTTAAAATGATCCTGCAATTCGCAGGATTGTTTTATTCGAGAGACCAGAAATGCTTGATAAAGCGTCGGTCGTTCGTTTTTTAAAGCTTCCAATCCAATCTATTCCTAGAACATTAACCACACAGCATTAGCGCTTGGGTTATCTTTAAAGCCTATATGTTGACATGGTTTTATAGAAACTGAATTGATTTTCAAATCGAAATTATAAATCCCTTTTTTGCAGTCAGTCCGGTTGAGATCTGGCGACATTAATCGCAGCTGTGTGTTTTGGTCTGACGACTCGTTGCGACTCCTGTGCCCTCTATTAAAAAAACTCGTTCCCAATTTGGTCATCATAGTGCAGTATGCAATATGGGGTTACACTATGGCTCTAATATGCAAGCAGGCCCGGATAGGATGACACTGGCTCCAGATTGGTTGGAGAATAAAAAATAAGAGTGGCCTTGAATTATATTAGCTTTCACTATCAAGTTAATATTCTAAAGGTGTGACAGGTAGGTATTTGGATCCAAACAGGTTAAATAAGCGGATGCTGACAAATCAGTCTGAACGAGTTCGATTCGGGTTTAACTTAGCCCGTGTCATCTTATTTTTGTTGCTGGTGGTAGTGCTCATGCAGATCTCCCAACTCCTCGATATGGATGACCTTTTTAGTCGTCAAGGATTGTCGAAGATGATTGACTGGTTACAGATGTGGGGCGAAGAGTGGGGCTTGTTGGGGCCACTGGTAGTCACGGTTTTGGCCGTGTTCACAGTAGTGATCAATATTCCTACAGTCATTGTGTTGGTATCCATTTCCATTATTTATGGTCCTCTGTCCGCCATGATTATGGGCATCATCTATTGGGCAGTGGCTTGTATGGTGATCCATTTTATTGTGCAACACTTGGGCGGGGAAATGGTCTCTAGTATATTAAAAACGTTACCCAAAAAAGCACTGTCCCTGGTCACCAATAATCTATTTCGTTCTGTTCTCTATACTCGGCTCATCATGTTTGCCTTACCGCCAAGTAACTGGATGTTGGCCACCTTACCTCTCAAAGCCCGAGATTTTGTCATGGCTTCCTCACTTGGCGCATTACCACACATTTTGGTATGGAGTAGTTTGGGCCCAAGAGTCATCAACAATCTATTGCTTGCCGAACCGGGATGGTGGCACTCACCAGAGGTGATTTTTATTGCCACTTATGGAGTGGTTTTAACTCTAACAGTGAAATTTTTCCTACCCAACGATGGGGATTCTGTCGCCTCTGAATAGATCACAGATTTGGGTTTTTTGCCGAGCCATTTTTTATTGGTAAATCGTGTCTTATAAATTCATTTAACAGCAAGCCTGACCCTGTAGGCCAGGCTTTGATACGTGGAATTCGCCGTCCTGGCTTAGATGATGCCGTCGGCTTTTAGCTTCTCGCGTTGCTGTTTGGCATGCTCTATTAACATGGGAATACCACTTTTCTGGTTTGCCTCCATTGCCAGCCTATATTCTTCCGGAGAAGCGTATTTTTCATCCCACTCAATTAATTTGGGCACCATCAATTCTTCCCACTTTTTCTTGTTGCGGGACAGGCCCATCATTTTCATATAGCCTCCGGGGAGTTGCGGGCCTTCCAAATGGGGTAAGAGATCCCAAAACTCCCTTTCAGGAACATCGTGGTGATCTGCATGCCGGCCGATGCCGTCAGATAACCAGTTTGTTACTCGGTGTGTACAACCCCAGGAGTGATGTATTTCGATCGCTTCATCGGGATCTCGTACTAAACCATAATGTTGCACGTATACCCCTGCTTTATATCCCAAATGAGACTGTATCACCGCTAGCGCAAAGAAAAATAGACCCATGAAACCAGTGAGCATAAATACCATCAATACAATCAATGCTTCTAGTGCAAAGCCCCGGAATAATTTATTTTTCCAGGAGTGGACAGGTAGTCCCAGTTTCTTTAAGCGATTTGCTTCTATTTCATAAACGATTTGATAGTCTTGTTTCAGTGTGCGTTTGATAAATTGACCGATGCTCTCTCCCCGCAACGCCGTGCTGCTATCGTATGGGGTGGCGGCTGTCAGGTGGTGACCATAGGGATGCTCGATCGCATAGTAGCTGAATAGGTTTAACGCACCCATAGCGCGGGACAAGCCTACAGAAAAGGGCTCATGAGTGCGGTGACACAGTTCGTGTCCAATGGCTACGGTGCCTAAGCTAGCAGTGACGCTCATCAACAGGGTGGCGATAACATACTGAAATATTCCATCATCGGCATGGGCGGCCAGCATATCGAAACCGGTCAGCGACTGCGTTAGCGCGGCAATACCGAAAAGATCCCCGCCGTTATGGGCATGGGCCATTACCCAAAGAAAGCCTAGGAAAGTAGCGAAGGTGAAAAATCCATAGAAATACATGCCATAAACAAAAATACGACTGTGTTTCCATTCGTAGGTGACTTCATCTTGTCCCAAAATGGGTTCTAACACCGCTAAAGCCACTATAAAGGCTATAAATCCCCAACCGACTACGGAAGAATTGGTGAATACCAAGAAAGCTGCGGCCAGTGAGATACCCATTGGTACCAAGTATGGGAGATACATCCAGGCTTTAGCTTCGGGTTTGCTAGTAGGGACAGAAGTAGCAGAGTGTGCAACAGCATTCATTGGACTGGGTCCTCTCACAAGAAAAATGAACAGATAGATGCATTGGTTATGTTTTCCGAATATGAGCGGAAAACATAACGCAGTATGACACCTTATTCCCGTGCCCTGCTAGGTGAGGTTGCCAAAGTATTACTTATCTAAGGTTAGGAAAAGACTAATAGGGTTTGTGGCACAAAAAAGCCCGCTGATGCGGGCTTTTTGATTCGATAATTCAGGGCTTGTATCAATCGTCACCAGACAAGGCAGTGAAAATATTCAGTAGGTGTACAAACAAGATATAAATATCAAGGTATAAACTAACTGTCGCCATGACATAGTTTGTTTCGCCACCGTGAATGATACGGCTTGTGTCGTAGAGAATGAGTCCGGAAGCCAGAAGAGCCATAACAGCGGACACACCGACCATCATTCCGGATACTTCTACATTAAAAAAGGAGCTAGCAGCGAATAACCCGAGCGATGTGATGATGGCCACAATGAGTCCGGTCATCAAAAAGCCGCGCATATAACTGAAATCTTTTTTGGTGGTCAATGTGTAAGCCGATAGCCCAACAAATACAGCGCCAGTGGTCCCTAGTGCGCTCATCACCGTTGTGGAACCTCCGGGTACTTTTAAGTACATATCAAGCATTGGACCTAGGAACAGCCCCATAAATCCAGTAAATGCAAAGACTAGCGGTAAGCTCCAAATACTGTTACGTAATACGTTTAGCAACACCAACGAGCCAATCATCACACCCAACTGTATGAATGGGTTAATTGGAGGCATGTTTAGTACCATGGCGGTTCCTGCAGTACCTGCACTGAACAGCAACGTGAGAGAGAGTAACAAGTAAGTGTTTCTTAGTACCTTATTGGTAGCTAAAATTGATTCTTGGCTTTTTGCAATCTGGACTTGTGAATCCATTGATTCGCTTCTCCTAAAATGATTCCATGAATGTTGACCCATTATAACCAAATAATCGGCATGAATGCTTGACGCTCTAGTTACATTTTATAGAACGAATATTTTCCGAGAAGTGTTCCGATAATTTTGTAACTTTTTGCAGATTCCGGTATGCTTCACGCCCATTCTAATCCCTTGTAATATAGGGATTCTTTACTTGGATTTCAACTGAATGTGGATAACTTGCAATATAACCGTTTATTCATTATGGGAATCTTTTAAAAACATTTAGATTAAGCATTCGTCACCTGGTTTTGTCATATTTCTAGAGGGGTTCAGCACAAGCGCGATTTCGATTTTTTGGCCGAGGTGGGGTAAATGAGGTCGCTTTGTGACCGAATATAAGCGGCGGGGGAGCCGCGTTCTCTCTGCAATGTTAATGTAGAGTAGAACATTTAATCTCCCCATATTGGAGAGCTGGCTGAGTGGTCGACAACCACTGCTTCAGCAGTGTTGAACGTCGGCGCGTGGCGCGCCAGACGGCCCGTAGGGTGAGGTCACTTAGTGACCGAATATAAGCGGCGGGGGAGCCGCGTTCTCTCTGCAATGTTAATGTAGAGCAGAACATTTAATCTCCCCATATTGGAGAGCTGGCTGAGTGGTCGAAAGCGGCGGTCTTGAAAACCGTTGACCCGAAAGGGTCCGGGGGTTCGAATCCCTCGCTCTCCGCCAAATTCATCAATTGGAAATTAAAAATATTTAAACGGGATATTCACAGCATAGTAATATCCATTTATTGTCAGTTGATATTGGAACGGCTACTTGTCCATAGGATAAATATGTGGCTCAACTTCCAGCTTCTCTATTTTGCTCCCCGACATAACAATTAAACCTCGGTATCGGCTCTGCCCAGTGGAAGTGAACTCAAATTGGTAGTGTCGAACGAATCGCAACTTGCCAGTCTGATGACGTGTCGGCCATACCTTTGACAACCAAATTGATTGATCTAAAAATTGAATGTTGGTGCTTTGACAATAGGCATCAACTGCATCTAAAGCTATTTTCTTTTTAGCATCACTTTGCCACCAGAAGTAGATTAAAAAAGCGAAAAAACTGATTGAGATAACCGTAAAAATTGACAAGTATTTTCTCTCGAATTAGAGGTGGCGATTAACTGATCCTAGGACAGACAACAATTGAAGGTCAGGTATGCCAAGTATCGTTCAGGAACTTTAAAACAAGGTGACCTGTTGTAGTAATTCTCAATTGGATCTGGTTGGATTTAGCTAATTATAATTATTGATGGATTGCTCTCACAAATTTATTGGTCAATGACTTTGCCAATAAATATACTAATCACTTATTAAAAATATACGGTTTTGTTCTCACTAATAAAGCTAAAAATAGAAAATAATTTAAAAGAGAGAGGTTAAGATGGAGGCATTAAAGGCAGGATGGAAGTATGGTCGCTTCTTTTTAGTGACTTGGGTATTGCTCGGCGGCATCGTGCTCATGGCAATGGGTGGAGATGCATTATCCGATTATATGGTGACCTTTGGATTAGTCGCACTCTTGTTGGACTTGACACTTGGAGAAGACTTCAATGTGTACCAGTACGACAACGGACAAATTTTCTACCCCATGCAATATTTCAGTCAATTGGTGTCAGTTGCCAGTTGTTTGATGTTTGCTTGGGTGCTAGGCGTGCCAAATGATTTCCTTGGTATTGCTGCCATTGTCCAAGGGCTGACGGGGTATGATATGTTGGCAGCGCATGCGAACGACACCATGGGATTTTATGTGGCTGCGGGTAGCGTGGCGATTATTGGCGCAGCGATTGGTTCGATAGCAGTCGGGCACGAGTTGACTCATCGAAAAGATATGCCGTTCGCCAATTTTATGGGACGAGTTGGGCAGGCCTTTGGTATGCACACTCGGTTTTCGATCCGCCACCCGTACGGGCATCATAATTGGGTCTGTACGCCAAAGGATCCCGCTACTGCCCGCCGAGGTGAAAATTTCTATCCATTCGCGCTACGCTCCATAGTGGGTCAAAACCAGCAAGTATGGGAGTTAGAAGCCGGTCGCCTGAGAAAAATGGGGAAATCTCCGTGGACCTATGAAAACCAAGTACTACGAGGCTGGGGAATGGAGTTGATTGCCATGAGCTTGTTCGTCATTGCCGCAGGATGGACTGGTGTGATGGGATTTTTAATTGTTGGATTAGGTGTGAACATCGCTCTGGAGCTGGCCAATTACATCGAACATTATGGATTAATTCGGGCGGAAGATAAGCCGCAGCAAGTCAGGCATGCATGGAACGATAACCATACTTTTTCTTACTGGGCCACGGTAGCCATTGCACGTCATGCTCACCACCATGCTGATGCAGATGTGGCGTTTTGGGATTTGAAACCTTATGTCACTGAGGCACCAAGAATGCCCTTTGGTTATTTACTCACTATCCTCTGTGCTTTGATCCCACCGCTTTGGCATACTGTGATGAATCAACTGCTGATTAAATGGGATCGAGAGATGGCGAGCGATGAGGAGCGAGCCATTGCCGCCAAGGAGAACATTGTCAGCGGGCAAGAATCTCTCATTGAGGCAGGAAACGCCTATTACGAAGCAACTTCTCTTGTGGATGCTGCTTAGTAGAGAGAGCTCAGTTTTTATGAAAATCGATTAAAATCAAACTAAGTTAGAAAATGAGGCCCAGTCATCTGGGCCTTTTTTTGATAAAATATCTTTAGTTCTCATTTATTTAACTAAACAAGAATCCAAACTCCTGATAAAATTACCGCTTTCGGTTAACTATGGTGGCCTGCGTTGGTCCCCTCGCGACAATAAGCTGTGAACCCCGTCAGGCCCGGAAGGGAGCAGCGGCAGCAGTGGACTTGGGCGCCGGGGTGTGGCTGGCGCAGGTTACCTCCATTTGTTGTAATATCTTTGCATCGACTATGGGGTAAGAGAGTTAGCATTTCAAATGAGTTATCAGGTACTGGCTCGCAAGTGGCGACCGCAAAATTTTGAGCAGATGGTGGGTCAGAGCCATGTGGTGAAAGCTCTAGTTAATGCCCTGGATAGCGGACGCCTACATCACGGTTATCTTTTCACCGGTACAAGAGGAGTGGGTAAAACCACAGTCGCACGCGTTTTTGCTAAGGCGCTAAATTGTGAGCAAGGGATCTCTTCAACTCCCTGTGGTCAATGCGGCATGTGTGAGGAGATCGCTGAAGGTCGCCACGTGGATTTGATCGAAGTGGATGCGGCTTCACGAACCAAGGTAGAGGACACTCGCGAGCTGCTGGAAAACGTCCATTATTCACCTACCCGAGGACGATTCAAGATATATTTAATTGACGAAGTACATATGCTCTCGGCGCATTCATTCAATGCGCTGTTAAAAACTTTGGAAGAGCCCCCGCCACACGTTAAGTTTTTATTAGCGACTACCGATCCGCAAAAATTACCTGTCACTGTCTTGTCCCGTTGTCTTCAGTTTAATTTAAAGGCGTTGTCCACTACGCAGTTGGAGAAACATCTTTCACATGTACTTGC
>JBGTSY010000008.1:62300-109932 GCA_041940025.1 Thiotrichaceae bacterium
AACGAACAGATTGAGTATGAACCACAGGCACTGACTTTTTTAGCCGCGGCTGCACAAGGTAGTGTGCGGGATGCGCTTAGTTTATCGGATCAGGCCATCGCTCATTGCGGCGGCGTGCTAAAAGAGGCAGATGTTGCGGCCATGTTGAACCTGGTGCAGAGTAGTCAGGTTGTCGGTTTAATCCGAGCATTGTTGGCAGAGGATGCACCAATGCTCATGGATGAGATGCAACAACTGCACACTATGGGGGTCGATTATGGCGCGGTGTTGGCTAGGTTAGAAAGCGAGTTTCATCAAATTGCCCTCGCCAAGCAGTTTCCTGAAGCGTACGAGAAAGGTCAATCAGGAGAGGTGGATTATGTCGCACTTGCTTCGCCGATGAGTGCAGAGCAAATCCAGCTGTATTATCAGATGGCTTTGGTTGGAAAACGGGATCTGCCCTGGGCACCCGACCCTCGCTGTGGTTTTGAGATGACCTTAATTCGTATGCTGAGTTTTACACTGGCTGAAGCAGAAGGCCATCAGCCAGCGTCTGAGAATAATGAGCGGATCCATGAGTCTCACTCTGTTAGTGGTTCCGGTTCTCACAGCAAAGCCGCTTCGATGCGAGAGCGGGCGGCGGACTATGAAGTCACCTCGCCTGTTAGTCCTCCGGCAGCTCCAGCAGCAGTAGAGCCAGGTTCAAAGATAATCGCTGATGGCGAAGTAGAGGAGTGGAAGCAACTCCTGCCGCAGTTGCGGTTAAGCGGATTGGCTGAACAGTTGGCGTTGCATTCCTCATTGGAAAAAAGTGCCACAGATCATTGGATTGTTCGAGTCGATCCCAATCAAGTCTCTCTTCTGGGTAGTCAAAGTGAATCGCGCTTGCGGGAGCGTTTGCAAGCTGAAGCAGGCGAAGGCGTACGAATATCTATTGAAGCCAGCGCCAATCCAATAGACACCCCTTTTAAATGGCAGCAGAGGCAGGATGCCATTAAGTTAGAACGCGCGAAACAGGATCTCAAAGAGGATCCAGTGATGAAAGACATTGTGGATACCTTTGGGGTGGATCTGGATAACGCCATAGTTCAACCGCGAGATTGAGGTTAAGAAATATATATGGGTAAGTTTGACGATATGTTTAAACATGTGCGAGACATGCAAGATAATTTGCAAGATGCACAAAAAAAACTACAGGACATAGAAGCCACAGGTATTGCTGGCGTAGATTTGGTTTTCGTGACAATGAATGCAAAGGGCGTGAAGAAAGTCGAGCTGGCAGATAGTCTTTTAAAAGAAGATAAAGTTGTCATTGAAGAATTGATTGCCGCAGCCATCAATGATGGCATGCAGAAGTTACAACGTGCGACTCAAGATAAATATACAAGCATCGCTTCAGATTTGGTTAAGAATCCGTTTAAGAGCACATGAGTTTTAGTCCACTGTTGCAGGAGTTGATGACTCAGTTGCGTTGCTTACCAGGTGTCGGTCCAAAAACCGCGCAACGCATGGCTTTTCATTTATTAGAACGAGATCGTCACGGCGCGATACAATTAGCTGGGGCCTTAAAATTAGCTGCTGAGCAGATGACTTACTGTAAACGGTGCCGTATTTTATGTGAGCAAGAAATTTGCGGGATATGTGGTGACAGTAAACGGAATGCTGCTCTGCTGTGTGTGGTGGAGAGTCCGGCTGATGTCTATGCCCTCGATCAGGCAACCGGGTACGATGGATTGTATTTTGCCTTGAGAGGACATCTCTCACCACTCGACGGGATCGGGCCGGATGAGATAGGAATTGATCTGTTAGCAAAGCGATTTGCAGACGACAACATCAAAGAGGTGATCCTGGCAACTAATCCGACTGTGGAAGGTGATGCGACTGCCCACTACATCGCTGAAATGGCCAAGGACAAGGGAATACAGGTGTCACGAATCGCATTTGGTGTGCCGGTCGGGGGAGAGCTAGAATACGCCGATGGGGGCACTTTAGCCCACGCGTTTTTAGGTCGGCATACAGTCTAAAGTGTGCTAATTCTTCGCTAAGAAAAACTCTAATAAGGGTAAGTGATCCACTCCCCAAAACATTTTGTCCCCCAGGTAATAGGTTGGCGCTCCGAATGCGCCTTTGCTCACCGCTAAAGCGACATTTTCTCGTAGTTCATCTTTTACATTTTGATCCTGCGTGAGTTTGAGGATCTCATCTGGATTCAAGTCACATTCATCGGCAATCTGTTTGACTCGATCTGGTTGGGACACATCGATGCCTTGCACCCAATAAGCGTGATAGAGGGCCAGTGTAAATTGTTCGCCCTTTCCCAGTCGTTGAGCGGCGACGGCAGCACGCATGGGCATCACACTATTAATCGGAAAATTCTTTGGAAAAGAGAATGGCACTTGAAAATATTCACACCAATTGTTTAAGTCCTGAGGCATGTACTGGCTTTTGGCAGGCAGAGTAATAGGGGGCGTGTTACCAGTTTCTTTAAAAACTGCACCCAATAGAAAAGGTCGTAAATCTAAATCCACCTGATATTTATCGACAATTTTTCTGATCTGAGTGGTGGTTATATAGGAGTAGGGACTGCCTATGTCCCAGAAAAATTGCACGGATTGTGTGTTCATGTCGTTGGGCCTTGATCGTTGTCCGTAAATAACTCACCGTTCCCATCCTGGTGACTGAGACTGAACTCTTCTGCGACGCATTTAGCCATGGGAACAGCGGGCCTATGCCTATCTATCGCCGACTTTAGATAAGTGAATGATCAATATTCCATAGAATATCATCCTAGATGAAAGATGATATAGACGATCACGACACAACAAGATATCGGCGTTGAATTACCAAAAATACTCTAACTGCACTTGAATGAAGTCTTCATCTTTAAAATCACCGAGAAGGATATCGTTGTCAAGATTTTCTCGCACTTCATCCGTACTCAGTCCATCGGCAAAAAAGTCTTGGCCAGCGAATTCTTCTAGTACGGTCTCTAAAAGAGGTGATTCCTCATCACTAAAAAACATAGTGGCGGTGAAACTGAGCTTCCAGAAGCTATTTAAATTATAGCTAGTCAGAAAATTCATAATGGTGCCACCACCGGTGAGGTCTTGAAACAACGCCAACACAATCGCGGTATTACTAATATTGTTCAGATTTAAAAAATAGATTAATGCCAGATCGTCCTCAAATAAGCTGGTGGCAATATCACCCCGTTCGTCCCAGTGGTATTCCATTATTAAGCGAAGATCCCACACAGAGTCAAAGAGGTTGCTCCAGCCGTATTCCCAACCGGTCACTGCGGCTGCGTAAGGACCTTCATTCCCTCTTAAATCCGTACCTTTCTCACGGTAAATTGCTTCTAGGGTAAATGTTGAGCCACCTGCCAACCATGCGACTTCTATTCCTGCTTGACCAAAAGATTCATATAAGGGTGCCAAAGCAATGAGTGCATCCAGGGCCAAATTAGATAGATCTCTAACCGCGATGCCGCCTTCTATTGCCTGACGATCTGCAGGATTGGCATCAAAGTAGGCTTCCAGGATGGGTACAAATGAATCTGTACATTCAGGATCAGCGGAACACTGATCTTCTATTTGAGCAAACGCAACTTGCTGCTCCAAGGTGAGATTTTCTTGAGTGAATACGGGGACGAATGTAGGTTGTCGGTTCGTACCCTTGAAGTAGGAAATGCCCAAAGTGAAATCACCTATATCGTGAGTCCAACGAATGCCGATATCTAGGTTCCTGTCTTCATCACCATCTTCATAACGGGCATCATCTTCTTCGAAGCGAAATCCTAAACGTAGGCGGCTTTCCTCTCCGGCGAAGCTTTGTTCACGGAAAACGGGCATTAAATAGAGCCCTACTTGCCCGAAGTCGGTAAAGAATAGAGCATTGGCCATAAACAGGCCAAGTTTGCTTCCGCCTAATCCAGCCCCACCTTCTAACCCGTCTGATGGGTTGATGACATTGACTAGATTTTGCGTATTTGTGGTCCCCCAAAAAACCTGTTTCCAGCCAAATCCTAATTCCACATTATCGCCATACCAATCTATTGAAGCCTTTCTGACATCGCCATGTGTACGAGAAGAATCAATGACGTCATGACGATAAAAGGGGGCGAAGGTCACTCCCCAGTTATAGGAGCCTTCAATTTCCGGTTCGGCATATAACTCTGTTTCAAATACAGCTCCCAGGGAATACTCCGTTTGTTGTCGATATAGGCCGGTGTCTAGAAAACGTTGAGTTTCAAAACCGAGCCGTCCCTGAACATCGAAAGAGAGATCAAAAGCCAATACGGTTTGAGATGGTAATGTGATCGCTAACGATAAGAGCAGCGACCCTAAAAAGGGCCGCTGCAATTTTGTTTTCAAATGTGATTTACTCATGCGTTCTCGTTTTTTATGCTTGTATCTGGATGGTGTCCAGAATATGAACGCTCTTTCTATTACAGATCAGAGTCTAATTGCAAACTTGATTAGCGCGCCAAACGTTTTAGTTGGTTTTTTCTGAAAATTTTGTCATCAATACCTTCGTCAAATTTCCAATATTCATTCAACATTTCTGTTTCTTTGCCAGTTTGAGCGTTGACCATTAGAATTTTCATTGGCCGCACATTGCCATCACCAAAATCTTGATAATCGTCCAGGTACATAGTCTTCAGTAGGGACTTTTTGCGATCATAAAACTCCATCTTTTTCATTCGTTCCAGTTCATCGTTGATCCAGAGTTTGCGCTTGGAGTAGCCGGTTGAGGTATCGTGGGGATAGGCTTCCACAATGTCGTAGGTCACACCGTCAATTTCTTCAACACCAAGCCATTTATAATCTGCTTCGTCGATGTTGCCTTGCATATTCAGATCTTCGTAGGAAAATTCACTGCCCATAAATGAACCCGATTGCGCAGAACCACTGATGCGTTTGGTTTTTCCCAGTGCGGGAAGATAGAGCCACATGTCGTCGTCTTTATTGACGTCATCATATCCATGTTGCAGCAAGGCCGTCCCTTTGGTATCTGCCGGTTCTTGGAAGATGATCAGACTTTTCACATCTCCGTTTTCTTCCATTTTCGAGTAGGTTTTCATTTTTTTTGTACTTTCAGCACCTTGTCGATTACGCAGGATCATGACCTGTATGGTTTCTGCATCGTCAAAATCTGTGTCACGGGCATCTAGACGCTCCATCAATGCGCGGCCTCTCGCTTCTGGGGACTCTTCTACGTTTGCATAAGGTGCGGTGCTTATCATTAATGCACCCGCGGCAACGATACTGATTAATTTTTTCATAGGTTTTCTCCGGTTTAAATCCTTTTTAGTTCATATTTTAAGCGTGTCACTCTCAATCGCTAGCAGAATGAGGACAACAAAGCTACATACTGACATTGTGAGCGTAGCCAATATCACTGGTTTGTTTGCAGAATTTGAATTTTTAATTGATGTTTTTGTTTCACGTTAATTTTGTCAGTTCGGTTGCAGATTTTACAGTAAGGAGCACATCAAGTTCCAGCGTGCTGCTTAACTATAGTTCAACTAGTCGGTATCGAGCAGACAGCTGTCAGTTGAATACACAATTTGCTTCCTGTTGTGTAGGCGCTTCACTACCCATTCCTTTTATTTTCGTGACCTCAGTATTCTATTTTGAAACGACTCTCCAGTGCAGCAACCCATCTATTACATGTGATATGTGAACGCCCTAAGGACGGGTGCCTAACGGCTTTGCAATCTTACCGATTATTTATTATCAATGGCTGAAAAACATAAATTAGACTGAATGGCTTGGATTAATAGTGATGGACGAAAAGGATGGGCGATAAAAGCTTTCGTACGAAGGGCTTCTATCGCCAATTTTCTGGATCGGTTGCTGTATTCTTTATGGAACTAAGCTGCACCCATGGAAGGCTCTATGTTATTAATATCCGCCGATTCCAAAATCGAATCCACAACATCGTCCACCGGAATGCTTGGATCGATGCTCGCCTGCAATGCTAATCCCAATAGCGAGCTAGTAATCATTAACTGTTTGGTATAGTTGGTAATATTCAGCAACTCACCCACATCACGGCAACGCTCAATTAGAAAGCTTTTGATTTCTTCTTCTAGTTTAGGAGATTCTTTAGATAACGCAGATAATTCTCTAATTAACTTAGACTTAATAAATATCAGATCGGTTAAAAAGCTTCTAATATTGCCTGACTCTTTCACCGCATTGACCAATTCTCGGGTTCGTTTAGCCTCTTGCATGATTAGCTCAACGTAGAGCTGTTCTTTAGAACCAAAATAATGATGAATCAATCCGTGGTTGACTCCAGCCACTTTAGCAATAGATTTTACAGAGGCACCCAAGGAGCCATTTTGTAGCACACATTCACGTGCACCATAAATTAGTTTTTCTCTTGTTTTCATGATCTTGTAGCTAACCTTTCAGGCTATTTGCCATTTTTAGAATGGAAATTATAAGCAACCATTTATAAAATTATTGTCTTTTCTCCAGCTAAAAATTATTTTTTTCTAGCTATGTTGATTCAAATTTGGGGAACCTCTCCAAATCTGAACTACTATAGCTCATCATAATTTATTTAATATGTCACTAAAAATATATTAATGATTGTTTTTGGCATACAAATTAAAACTTCACAAGATTCAATAACATAAAAATTTATTATTATAAAATAATTTAAATTTATTGTTTTCTGGATCTAGATCCAGATTTTGCCAAGTCTAAATTTTCTCCGTTTACAGATCCTGGTTAAACTAGGTGTTTAGTTAATCCTGTAAGATTCCGACAAACTACAATAAGCACTTGATTTTTGGATTCTCTTCCAGTGAGCGTAGCAGTACCAAAACCTAATAATAGGCTGTCCGGAATTCTCCACGCCAATGATTCATTGTGGGAGTCGCTAGCAGCGGCGATTTTTCTGATTATCGGGATCATACTGAGTCAATTTGAGGGCTCTGTAGCATTTGCCAATCTGATGTATTTCGGTGCGGTGATTGCTGGCTCCCATCGGCACGTGTGTCTCGCGCGCAAACAATTTCGCCAGACAAAACGTATTAACCTAAATATTTTGATGCTTTTCGCTCTTGTTTTAACTTGCATGCTGCAACTGTGGCAACAGGCAGCTTGGTTAGTGGTGATTTATGGTGCGGTGCTTCGGCTGGATAAATGGCCAAGCGATATGGTGGAGCGTCAAATTGTCGCATTACGGAAAAAAGTGCCAGATAAGGCATGGATAGTTGAACAGGATAATCTTCGTACCGTACCAACTGTGGCGCTGGAAACGGGAGACCATATTTTAGTCGTGCCTGGCCAGCGTTTGGCAACTGACGGCGTGATTATCCATGGGGATTCCTTAATTGATGAGTCTCTGCTGAGCGGGGAGCGAATCGCGACCAGAAAACAACCCGGTGAGGTAGTTTACGCGGGAACACTCAATAAAGAAGCCACACTAACTGTGCGGGTGATACGGCCCTCACAACAGAGTGTTCTATTCCAAAGTATGAACGCCCTTAAAGATGCTCAGCTCTTTCCTGGGCAGTTAGAAAAAACTTTAGATCGGTTGAGCAAAACGTATTTACCCGCTTTGTGGATGACCACATTGATTCTCATCGCGATGGTATTTTATTGGTCTAATCATGCGTTGATTTGGTCTGAACGGTTGTTGGTTCTAATGGTTGCCTTGATGCCTATTTGTCTGCGAGTGGCTTCTTCAGCTGCCTATCGCATGGCGTTAACCGGTGCCGCCAAGCGCGGTGTGCTGTTAAAAGGCACGCGGCAGCTGGAAAAATTGGGGCAGCTTGATTTATTGGCATTTGATCTGGTGGGCACCCTTACTTCAGCCAAACTCAATTTAGTCGCGGTGGCGCGCTTTTCTCAACATTCAGAATCAGAGCTGACCGCAATGGCGGCGGCATTAGTGGCGGATGACGGCAGTCAAATAGATCGATTTTTTCGGCAACTCGCTAACGCGTCAAAGGACTTGCCGCAAGTCGAGATCAATAACTGCCACGCTATCGCAGGCGTGGGGCGAAGGGGGCTCTATGAGGGAGAAGAATTGCTTTTCGGCCCTCCAGAACTATTTGAACAACTGGGGGTTGGGTTGGAATCGGCTAATCATCGGTTACAAGAGTGGGTTCAACAAGGTTATATTTACCTCATGCTTGGAACCCTCGAGCAACTCTACGCGGTGTTTATTCTGGATGCCCCTGCAAAGCCAAACATGCATCACACTATCGACGATCTGAAAGGGTTAGGCATCAAACGCCTAGCCGTATTGTCAGAAGTGAATGAAGGCATTGCGGGTAAAATGACTGAATCAGTGGCATTTGATGATCAGTACTTGAACCTAACTGTTGCGGATAAAGCACGTTTACTGATGGAAATGCGATCCGTGCAGGGAAATGTTGGATTGGTGACTGGGATTGACAATGCTGAGATGACCAGAGAGCTGGCAGATATTACCATTGTAATGGGTGGGGTAAATAAAATGGTGGCGCCTGGTTCCGCAGATGTGTTGCTACTATCGGACAATCTAAAACAGTTGAATTATCTTATCCGACTCAGCCATCTCTGTAGACAGTTGGTGACTAAGAATTTAGTGTTTGCTATCAGTTTGAACATTATTTTAGCGCTCAGTGCCTTAGCGGGACTTGTGAGTTTGCCTTTTGTTATGGGCTGCCACTTGGTGTCGCAACTGACGTTAATGACACATAACTATCGAGCTGTGAGAGAGTTATAAATCGTTTCATTTGCATATCAGTGTCAACACTAGGCAATTCACTGTTGCTATCTGTATGGGGTTTTATTAAAACTAATGTAATCGTGGTGCCGCGAGTGCTTTTTAAGTAACTGGATTAAGCCAAGCACTACATTGAATTGAGCCACGCGGCGCATAGCGAAAATTCAATAACAGGGTCGTTTTATTTGTGCTGATTATGTTGACAACATGTTAAGACGCGCTAGCAAGATAGTTTTAAGGCGTGTAGCGTATCCCTAAAAATAGGCTGGTAGAGTCGAGTACGGCTTCATTTAGTTGAGTTTCGCCTTCAGTCCCATCGGAGAAGAAAACGTAATCAATCCCTTCATCTACTCGCCATTTCAAACTTTCTGCCCGTAGAATCAGCCTATATCTCGTGGAGACTTGCCAGCCCAGCTGAAAGTTAGTGTTCAATCCATACCCTTCACCTTCGTGGCTAAAACTCACTGGATGTGCAAAGTCTGTTCGCAGGTTCCAATTGGCGTCGGCATTGTAATCAAAGTAATGGCTTGTTATTTTGAATTTCATATACCACTTTGATTGCCACTGATGCTCAAGCATGACCCCCACACCGGCACCTATCCAATTGACATCATAACTGGAATTGAGACCGTCAAAGGGACCGAGATCAGTTGGAACCAGAGTATTCACTGCGGTTACGCCATCAAAGGAATTGTATTTTTGATCGGCATAGGTGATTGCCAACAGTGGAATAAGATTTATACCGACAATCTGATGAATCCATCCAAGTTGATAGGATGCATTCAGAGTTTCGCCGTCGGTAGAAGAATAGCTTCGTAGAAACTCATTGGTTCTCCCGTCATCGAAGTAATCAGAATCCTGATTGTCCCCCGAATCTATTTCTGCGTAGAACAGGTCGAGAATCCCGATCAGTGATTTTTCAGTGACCGAGGTGATGCTGATGCCTACACCATTGCTTCTCACGTCACGCCAAGTGAGCTCTGAGAGAATATTGGGATTTTCCCCATTGGCATCGCCGGCGATGCTCCAGTGAAACTCCGACTCGCTGGCACCTAAATAGAGTTCAACGTCTGTATAGGCGAGATTGGGACCGTCTAGATCCAGTTCGGCGGCGGCTTTCTGCGTCAGCGTCAGTGTCAGCAGCGCGACGACACACTTTAGTAGAGGGTTATTCACATTGTTTTGCTGAGTGTTGATTGTGGTTGAGCAATCGAATAATTGCATCTAGTCCGCCTTGATTGATGTTGATACGTGCCAGCTCCCTCAGCACAGGTTTGCCAAAATAAGCGACGCTTAATCCCGCAGTGTTGAGCATCTTGGCGTCATTGGCACCGTCACCGATAGCAATTGTGTTCACCAACTCAATCTGCTGTGCGGCTGCCACTTCTTTTAGCGTCTGCGCTTTTCCTTCTGCATCAATAATCGGCCCGATTACCTGACCCGTTAGTTTTCCTTGTTTAATTTCCAGTTGGTTGGCGAAAGCGTGATCTAAATTGAGCCTCGATTTTAGCCGCTCGGTAAAATAGGTAAAGCCACCGGATACCAGTAGGGTTTGCATACCACTGAGTTGGATCTGCTTGAGCAGGTTTTCCGCGCCTGGGTTTAATTGCAAACGTTGTTGGTAGACTTCATCTAAAACGGATGCATCTAAGCCTTTCAACAGTGCGACACGGCGAGTCAAACTTTGGCAAAAGTCGATTTCTCCGCGCATGGCGGCTTCAGTGATTGTTTGCACCTCTTTCTTTAAATTTAGGTAATCAGCAATCTCATCGATGCACTCGATATTGACCAGAGTGGAGTCCATATCCATGGCCACCAGTTGATAATTTCTGCTGGATTCATTTGGCTGGAGTTGTGCGAAATTGATACTTTGCTCCGCGCAGTACTGCTTTAATCGATTTTCATTTAAATTTCCGTTGAGCATTAAAATGTGATCGTTTAAAAGCGTGGAGCGGGCAGGTGCACACAAATTGGTGATAGCAACTTGATGGGCGGCGATCTCTGCTGACGATTCAATAAGATAATTCATTTTTTTCTCAAGAGTTCAGAGGTAGGGGATAACCATACCTTCTTTGGATCGGGTAACATTCGCTGTTTTCCATAGCTGGAAGGTCAATTGATGCTAAGAGTGCAACGCTACGAAGATATTTCGCCATTCCAGACAAAAGATGGCTCGATTATCCGGGAGATCCAACATCCTTGCAAGCATTGTGTTAAAAATCAAAGTCTTGCAGAAGCAAAGGTGGCGCCGGGAGACTCTACACGTGCGCACTTCCATCGTCGCTCAGAAGAGATTTATTATATCTTACACGGTCATGGCCTAGTGACTCTGGCCGATGAAACAGTGGAAGTGATGGCAGGTATGGCAATTACCATCGCACCCGGCACACCCCATTACGTGGAAAACACCGGGAAGGTAGATCTTGTCTTTCTTTGCTGTTCGTCACCAGCTTACAGCCACCAGGACACCGTAATGGTGTAAAATGCGCGCCCTTTCTCACCTGTTTGTTTTGGCGAACGGTCAAAGCTGGAATTTTGAGGTAGTGTGATGTCTAGAGTCCGACTTGAATTACCAGAAAGTTTTATTTTTTCCACCGAACTTGTGGTGCGTGTGAGTGATATTAGCTACGCCAATCACCTCAGTCACGATTCCATGTTGTCTATGATTCACGAAGCGCGAGTTCGTTTTCTTCAGAACTACGGATTTCGTGAATTCGATATTGCTGGCGTCGGATTAATCATTGCCGATGCGGTTATTCAATATCGAGCAGAAGTGTTTTATGGTGACAGTTTACAGATAGATGTGGGCCTGCAAGATTTTTATAAGACTGGCTGTGATATCTACTATCGATTGCAGAATTCGGGGAGTGATACGGAAGTCGCACGTGCCAAGACTGGCGTTGTATTTTTTGACTATGATGAGCGCCATCCGGTCGCTATCCCTCACAAGTTTCGCGATCTATTTGTTCCAGACGGGGAATTATCAGATCAAGGATAGTCTTCATTATTAAATTATGTCGAAACAGTTTGAGAATTTTTCAGAGTTTTATCCCTACTATCTAGCGGAACACAGTAACCGCACTTGTCGTCGCTTACATTTTGTAGGCAGTGGGTTGACGATGATGTTGTTGATCGCGATTCTCTGGTCTGGCCATTGGCATTGGGCAATATTCTTGCCGGTTTGCGGTTACGGATTTGCGTGGTATGGGCATTTTAGATTCGAAAAAAACAGACCGGCCACTTTTAGACACCCAGTTTATAGTCTGATGGGTGACTGCGTCATGTTCAAAGATATGTTAATTGGAAAAATTAAATTCTAAGAGTCGTTACACTCTGTTTTTTAGAAACATATCGATATAAACGATTAGCTCTTCTAAGTTAATGATGTTTGTCGGTCGATACGCTCTAGTAGGTTATCAGTTTTGGATCGGAATAGAACACACGTTCTTATCGACGCACGGATGGGTCTTTTTTCATGCAATTTAATATGCACTTTCTTGCATTAATGCGCTTGCTGTTAGTGGCATGCTGTGTGGCATCGCTTACCCAGCAGACCCTGGCGGCAAATAAGCCCCTGGATGCAGTGATTGTGATGGACAGCTCTGGCAGTATGGCCTTGACTGATCCTGAACGCATGCGTGTGCCCGCAGCCAAGCTTTTTTCTTCATTGTTGGGCGAACAAGATCGTTTGGGCGTGGTGAGTTTCAGCGACAAAGGCTATCCGGTGGTGTATTTGACGCCTTTAACCAGTAGCCGTAAGCGTACTCAGGTGATGTCCGCGATTGATAAGGTTTCCTCGAAAGGGGTTTATACTAATCTGGATGACGCCTTGCTAAAGGCGATAGGCATGTTTGAACAATCCTCAAGTGATGAACGACGCAAAGTCATCGTATTGTTAACGGATGGCAAGATGGATGTGGGCAATGTTCAACAGGATCAGGTGTTAATAAAAAAAATTAAGTCGGACACAATCGATAATTTACGCCAGAAAAAGATTCGCGTTTATACCTTGGCTTTCACACGACACTCAGATTTGGCTTTATTGGAACTGATCGGAAGGCAGACCAATGCCCGATTTACTGTCGCAGATACAACCAATGAGTTGCATCGAATCTTTACAGAAATTTTTGAGGCCAGTAAAGAGCCCAATATGTTGCCGATGCCTGGCGGTTACTTTACCGCTGATGAGTCCCTGGATGAAGTGACTCTAGTGGCCACGAAGGGCCTTGAAAATTCTCGCATCAGTCTCATTGCACCGGACGGAGAGCAGTATAACGATCAAAAACTGACAAACGATATGAAATGGTCTGTCAATCGATATTTCGATGTGATCACGATAACCGATCCGACCCCAGGTAGATGGCGGCTACTTTCTTCTGAAGACACCAGTAAAGCATATGTCGTCACGGCGATGGAGCTGGAGTCTGATTTGGTGGATAGGGAATTACACGTGGGATCAGAGCTAACTTTCCACGCGTGGTTAACTCGTTCGGGCACGCCTATCACAGATGAGAAGTTATTAGATCTGACCCAATTTACAGTGAGAATAGACACGCCAGACTCACAACATACACTCATTGAGTTGCAATCGGAAAAAGAGTCAAATGCAGACGCTGAAATGGGTCGATACAAAGGTGCCTATCAGTTTAAGAAAGTTGGGAAATATGATATCCAACTGACAGCAAAAAGCGCCACCTTTGAACGCCAACGGCGTGTTCAGTTAAACATTCTGCCGGTGAGTGAGACGATAAGCGAGCCCTATGAATCCATTGACGCCCCAGAACCGGTTGTGGAGCCAAAGGTTGCGGCAGATCAGAAAACCCAGGCGGATGCACGACAACACAATCCAGCCATGTCAGACGAGCCTGTTTCGTCACCACCATTAGAGCAATCAAAACCTGCAGTGGATCGTAGTGATCCTCCACGCACTTCCAAACAGCTAATGGTCGATGAGCAATCAGAGGCTCCGGTCTCAGCCCGAGATATAGGGCTTCAGCAGAATGAGCAAGATAGTAGTGGAATCGCTATTTTGATGATATTTATCACTGTCAACCTGTTGCTTGCAGGTAGTGTGGCAGCCGTACTTTGGATTAGTCGTCGTTCTGCTAAAAATATTCCACAAGAGCCTGATGCGGATGCTTAGTTTGTCAACCTATTTTCGTTTGATGTGGGCCGCTGTGGTATGAGTACCGAGTTGAACTATTTTTTACTATTTATCTTGTTTGAAGCGCTATTTGTTTTCGCCATTCTTATCGTCTATTTGTTGCGTAAGCTGGTTGAGCAAAGGCAATTAGGTCCACAGCCTGGTTCAGGCATCAAGGTGTTTCGACGGTTTTTAACAAACGAATTAGAAAGATATAGTGGATTTCTGACAGAAGAGAGTGAAGGCGGTGACTCCGTAGACCTGCCAGATGATCCAGATGACCAAGAGGGGCAAATAAAGCGCCAATATCTTCAGTTGCGTGCACACATGTTACAAAATGAGCTGGATGCATTGACAGTGAGACACGATTCTTCTCGCTACTACGATAGGTTAGTGCAGGGCTTAGCGTCGATTCCGACTTTGAGAGACAGCTTAGTTCATCATAATTCTGATAGGGAGAGTGACGCTTTAGAAAGTTCTTCAAGCATGGATCTGTCACTGCAATCCATACAGTTCACTCCCGAGGCAGTGGATGTGGATTTGTTACATGATTTAATGGCGGACCAGAGCCAAACCATTGAGATACTACGTCAAGCGATTATCGAACCCGATATGGATGACGAGGTGCGTAAACGCATTCAGCGGGCGGTGGCAGATCTTGAGTTCCAGTTAAATGAACTACAGCAGATGGTGGTCGGTCTAGAGTTAGAAAATAAAAACTTGAAAATAAAAACGACTTCTTCAGCCAAGGAGACGCTGTTTTCCAATGAAAATTTGAACGAACAAAACGGCGCAGACCGGACTCCATTCGAGACCAATGAGCTAAAACAAGAAGTTCATTCGGTGGAAATTGAAAGTCGGCGCATGTTGAAGAAAATTGATAAGCTTGTTTCTAATCGGGATTTGGCGACAGAGCTGACTCATTTAGTAGAGCGTTTAATGAGCAGTAATCGTGAACTCTATACTTGTTTTACTGTGCTGCAAAAAGAAGCCGTCGATAAACAAAAAATAACACAGTGATCTCGTTCCAGAGAAGCCGCTTATGAGTGAGAAATATGAACGAAGAATGCTTGGATGATTCTTTAAAAGATTGCCTGGTGGCAATCCCTGAGTCGAGGCAATTGGATGTGTTGGCGCAATTGCTATTGCGTCGTCAGGCAGAAGTCATACGCTGCCCACTGGTTTCTATCCTGGATGCGCCAGATGAACAGCCGGTATTGCATTGGATTCGTGAGTTTATCGCATCACCGCCAGATGATTTGGTTTTATTAACAGGAGAGGGCTTGAGGCGGTTGTTAGGGTGTGCTGCTCGCCATCAAATAGAACAGAACTTTATTCAAGCACTCGCTAAAGTGAGGATCATCAGCCGTGGTCCCAAACCAGTGCGCGTGTTGAAACAAATAGGCTTGAATGCGTCTATGATGGGCGCGCAACCGACCACGCAAGGTATTATCGAGACACTAGACGGATTAGATCTAGATCAACGTACCATCGCGGTCCAGCTTTATGGAACCGACCCTAATCTTGCGTTAATGGACTATCTGGCCAGTCGGGAAGTCACCCCACGAACGGTGGCTCCGTACATCTATGCACCGCAGTCCGATGCAGAGAAGGTAAAAGAGTTGATTTATCGTTTGGCCGCGAATGAGGTGGACTTTATCACTTTTACCAGTCAGCCACAGATCGTACGTTTGCTCGATGTGGCAAAAAAATTTCAGCTGGAGAGACAGTTAAAAGAGGGCATGGCTCTGACGCAAGTTGCTGCTGTGGGTCCAGTAGTAGCAGACAAATTAAAAGCGCATGGTTTCGATGTGGATCTGATGCCTGAGCAAAGCTTTTTTATGAAACCTCTGGTCACTTGCATTGTTCAAAAGTATGCGGAAATAAGTCATTAGTACATCCCCCTAATTTGGCCAACGCCTTTGAGGTGTCTGAGTTATCAGGCGTCTTGGCAGTCAATGTAGCTGGAATGTGTGATCTCGATTCCACCACTGACTTAATCGACGTGCTTTTTCTAGACAATAGTTGGATCCTGACCAAATTATCACACTCCGATTCACCTACCAAAGAGGCAATCATGGCCAAGATTGGTCTCTACAGAAATGAACCGGTACTGGATGAAACGAGCCTTTGTAAATTTTGTCCTGATATGGAACGTTGCAAAAAATGGGGATGAGTTATTTCGGTTGGTGGATGTGTATCTGGAAGACAATGGTCTTAAGCACAACCGTGACACCATTGTGGATGCGACGATTACGGATACACCCCATTCGACAAAAAATAAAGGGTGTCGCCGACATGAAGTCCAGCCAGAGATGTTCCAGTAGATTGTCTACAACACATGTGTTATGTTTCCAGCTCTTACCTGAAAGACTTGCTTGTCATGGAGCTATTAAATGTTCAAACGGACACTTTCACGTTTCTCGATAATTAGCACATTGGCTGTGTTCGCTTTGCCCGCCCAGGCCGCTATTATTGGTAATCTTGTATTCACCGAGCCGACCGGAACGGTCAGCCCCAATGAGGTTATCGACGTCTATGTCACCTTAAGCCTGGATTCCGGTTCTGATCCTATTAGCTATAACAGTTCCGAACCTCTTGGTGGCATCGATCCTGACACCTTGCCCACCACCGACCAGTACACGGGCGAGGCATTCGCAAGTTACGACCACATCTCACACTACAGTACCCGTTCGTGTAGTGATACCTTCACTCAGAGCTGTTCCGACCCCGGATCAGCTTACACCTGGGGTGCGTTTTGGTGCCAACAGCTGGTTTAACTGGGAGGGGACATTGCAAGCAGGGGAAAGCATCGATTTCCACCTGTACACCCTGACTCCGAATGGTGGTGGCGCGCCGCTCGGTTTGTACGAAGCCTATATTGTTGGCTTGGGTCTAACGGTGGTCGGTACAGACGTAAATGGAGATCATGCTGAGGCGGATTTATTTGGATTCTTGACTGACTGCGCAGATGCGGCCTGTACATTCAGCCGTGAAGTGATTTCCCCCGTACCCATTCCGGCCGCGGGATGGCTGTTTGTTAGTGCCATCGCAGCGCTTGGCTTATTCGGTCATCCCCACCGCAAGCAGCGCGGTGTTGTTTCTTCATAGGCATTGGGTCACTCCTGACTGACTGTTTCAGCAAGTGTCTGTATCTAGGGAAATACCGCATGCTTAATCAATCGCTTCAAGAGCGCGCTGCAAGTCCTGTCTGAGATCTGCTAAGTCTTCAATGCCCACCGAGAGCCGCACAAGGCTATCGCTAATGCCATGTTCTTCTCGAATCTTTTTCGGTATCGACGCATGGGTCATAATAGCAGGATGTTCGATGAGGCTTTCGATACCTCCCAGGCTTTCTGCCAAGGAGAAAACTTCAACTCTTTCTAGAAACTGCTTGGCGGCTGTCAGCCCCCCATTTAGGTATAGCGTCATCATGCCCCCAAAAGCATGCATCTGCTTTTTTGCGATCTGATGTTGCGGGTGTGAGGTTAACCCTGGATAGATGATCTGTTGAACGGCCTTATGTTGCGCCAGCCAATGGGCCAGTTCATAGGCGTTGTCGCAATGGGCTTGCATACGTAGGGGTAGGGTTTTGAGTCCGCGCAATGCTAAATAACTATCGAATGGTCCTGCAATGGCGCCAATTGCATTTTGCAGATAACCCAGATTGGCCGCAACCTCTTCATTGTTTGTCACTGCAACGCCACCCACTACATCAGAATGGCCATTGATATATTTGGTTGCAGAGTGCACCACTATTTGGAATCCCAATTCTAATGGACGTTGGATCCAGGGTGTGGCAAAGGTGTTGTCAGCGACACATAAAATATTACCGTGCTTGCGGGCAATCTCCGCCACGGCCGCGAGATCGACAATCTTCAATAATGGATTGGTGGGTGTTTCCACCCATATCATGCGCGTCTCAGCAGTCAGTGCATTTTGCAATTGTTGCAGATCGGTTAAGTCCACATAACTGAATTTTAGATCGGCGCTACGTTGTCTCACGTTGTCAAATAATCGGTAAGTACCGCCGTAGATATCATGCATGGAGATGACATGGTCACCTGCATTTAACAACTCCAACACAGTAGCGGTGGCCGCCATGCCAGAAGCAAAGGCGAATCCATGACTACCGGACTCTAAATCTGCCACACAGCGTTCATAGGCGAAACGGGTTGGATTTTGACTGCGTGAATATTCGAACCCTGAATGCTCACCGGGGCTTTTTTGCACATAGGTGGAGCTGGTGACAATAGGTGGCATAATGGCGCCGGTGGTAGGATCGGGTTGTTGTCCGGCATGGATAGCGCGTGTCTGAAAACCTTGTGATTTTTTTGCGCTCATTTCAGGGTAGTTTCCTTCTCAAGTAATGCAACAGATCGATACGCGTAATAAAGCCTAAAAATTCCTGACCGTCTAACACTATGGCCACATGGTCACGAGCAAATATGGGCATCAGATCTTCAATAGACGCTTGTCTACTAACAGGTTCTAAGCGACTGGTCATCGCCTCAGCCACAGGCCGGTAGAATTGTTCCTGATCTTTTTGTACGGCGTATAGAATATCTGACTCGTCAATAATGCCGACAATTTTATCATGGTCCATCACTGGCAACTGTGAAATATCATATAACTTCATGCGTGAAAAAGCTGTGAGTAAGCTTTCATCTTGACCCACAACCACTGTGGCGTGATCGCGATGGTGGCGTGCAATCAGATCGCTGATGTCTCCTGCGGTTTGACGTTGGATGAATCCTTGATCTTGCATCCAAAAATCATTATACATTTTTGAGAGATATTTATTGCCACTATCCGGCACTAGAGTCACGACTCGTTTTTTGGTTTTTTGCGCACGACAATATTGCAACGCGGCAAAGAGTAGGGTGCCGGTGGAAGAGCCGCCCATGATGCCTTGTTCTTTTAATAGTTGGCGGCATGTGGCAAAGCTCTGGCCGTCACTGACTTCGTAAGCTTTATCCACTAAATCGATTTCACAAATTGGCGGAATAAAATCTTCGCCGATCCCTTCCACCAGCCAGCTGCCCGCTTGGACAAGCTCGCCAGTCTCCACATAGTGTTTTAATACGGAGCCTTTGGGATCAGCCAAGATGAGTTGAATCGATTGTCGTTTTTCTTTTAGAAAACGGCCTACACCGGTAAGAGTACCGCCAGATCCCACGCCACATACAAAGGCATCCACTTTGCCCTCCAACTGTTGCCATATCTCAGGCGCGGTAGTGTCATAGTGTGCTTGCCAGTTGTTGGGATTAGCAAATTGATTGACAAAAAATCCCTGCGCCTCTTTGGCAATGCGTTCGGCTTTATCCTGGTAGTAGTCGGGATGTCCTTTTCCCACATCAGAGCGGGTCATTTCCACTTCCGCACCCATGGATTTTAGGTTAAAGACTTTCTCCTGACTCATTTTGTCTGGCATCACTATGCGCAATCGATACCCCTTTTGCTTGGCCACCAAGGCGAGTCCCAAGCCCGTATTTCCTGCGGTGGCTTCCACCAGTAGATCGCCTGGTTTGATCTGACCCTCTTGCTCGGCTGCCTGGATCATTTGTGCTGCGATACGATCCTTAATGGAACCACCCGGATTCTGGTATTCTAGTTTGAGAAATAATTCACAGGGTCCTGTGTCTAATTTGCTTACCTGCAACAAAGGTGTGTGACCTATCATGGAGAGGGTGTGATTGACTGGTTTGCTAATCATTTTCGTTTGGCTTCCGTGCAACGGTATCTGAAACGACGTGCAAGTCGCATACCTGATCGAATCTTAGACAATGAAAATAATAAATCTAGTCACCAGGGAGAGTCGATAGCATGAAATGGAAAATAGAAAAAACCAATCAAGAGTGGCGTCAATTGCTCTCGCCAAAAGCTTATGCGGTCTGTCGGCAGGGGGCCACAGAACCGGCGTTTACGGGGGAGTATACCGATTGTCGCCAGGATGGGATCTATCTCTGCATTGCTTGTGGTGGCAGGCTATTCGATTCCATGAGTAAGTTTAATTCAGGTTCCGGTTGGCCCAGTTTTTATGAACCCATAGAGCCGCGTTCGGTGGTTGAGATAAACGATACTAGCCACGGCATGGTGCGCACAGAAGTGGTCTGCGCAGACTGTGGCTCCCATCTAGGCCATGTGTTTCCGGATGGACCTCGGCCCACGGGCTTGCGTTATTGCATCAATTCTGCGGCATTGAAATTAAAACCAAAGGATGACAGCGATGAGTGATCAAGAGGTGCAACTGAACCGAGAAGATCGTGTGGCGGTGCTCACCATCCAGCGCCCGCCTGCCAATGCGATGAATTTGAGTGCGATGCAATCCCTACAGACTCATCTGAATACTCTTGCCGCAGATAGCACTGTTTGGAGTGTCCTGTTAACAGGTGCTGGAGAGAAGGGTTTTTGTGCTGGTTTTGATCTGAAAGACGGTGCCCAGGCAGCACAGATGAACCCATTAGCACAGCAGGTGTGTAATCAAATTGAAGCGATGCCTAAACCGGTCATTGCAGCCATTAATGGCTACGCCCTTGGTGGCGGGTGTGAGTTGGCCATCTCATGCCATTTTCGCTTTATGGTGAATAAAGAAAAAGCAGTGATAGGCTTGCCGGAAACCGATCTTGGCGTGATCCCGGTTTGGGGGGGCACTCAGCGTCTGCCTAGATTGATAGGCAGGGGACGGGCCCTGGATATGATGATCTTTTCAAAAAAGATGAGCGGTGAACAGGCGCTGCAAATTGGTCTGGTGGACAGGCTCTGCGATGCAGACAAGCTGTATATAGAGGCAATGGAGTATGCTCAAGCTATCGCCACCAGACCGCCCAAAGCGGTTTCCGCATTAATGAATGCGGTTCATATCGGTTTAGTCGAGGGAATGGAAGCAGGCTTAACGGCAGAATTAGAACAAGTGGCAGGCTTGTCCTCCAGCAAAGATGCGATGGAAGGCATCAATGCCTTCTTTCAGAAACGTCCGCCTCACTTTACGGGCGACTGAGATCTGTGTTGGGTCCACAGATAGGCATATCCGGCAAATCCCCAAATGGACAAACCGATAAAAAACAGCAATGTCCATTGGGGGATAGACAAAGATAGAAAGCGCCAGTCTATGGAGGCGCAGTTGCCCGATCCCAACAACATTGTTTTTAATGCCTGGGTGGCCGGGTAGGCTTCAAACAGAAAATAGAAGTCAGGACCGCAGGCAGGTACTTTTTCCGGCGGTAGCCCCTGGATCCAAATATGTCTAGCGGCGAGATAGATGCCAAAGCCGCAGGTGGCGATCAGGGCAAGTGGGTAATAAAGTTTGACTGGCGAGGAGGCTGAGGTGAAGCTGGAAAACAAAAACACCAGCGCCACTAAAGCGAAAGCAATGCGCTGGGCCATACAAAGGGGACAAGGTTCCAGGCCCTGGAAATATTCTAGGTAAAAGGCAAACAAGAGTAGTAACACACAGACTGCAAAGCCAACAATAGAAAATCTTCGTTGTGAGCTGAACCACCAGGTGAGCAGATGAATCAAAATACACCTCAAATTCACATCTTGATTAAGTACGTTAACGGCCTAACGTTCGACACGCAACAGCAGCATCGCACTCAAAAGGTGCAATCTTCATGAAGCTTGTCTATGATCCGAACTAATGGTAAGTACCAATAGGATGGGGAACTATACATGAAATTGATTACAGCAATTATTAAGCCTTTTAAATTAGATGATGTGCGTGAAGCATTGGCGGAGGTCGGTGTTAAGGGTGTGACGGTGACAGAGGTGAAAGGTTTTGGTCGACAAAAGGGGCACACCGAACTTTATCGTGGTGCTGAATATGTGGTGGATTTTCTCCCCAAAGTGAAAATTGAAGCTGCTGTGGACAGTGTGGACGCCGAACGGGTGGTTGATGCAATTCGTAACGCGGCAAATACCGGAAAAATTGGTGATGGTAAGATTTTCTTGACCGATTTAGAGCAAGTTGTTCGGATTCGTACTGGTGAAACCGGGGTGGATGCTATATAAAATCAATAAATTATAAGGATTATTTACAAATAATATAATAATGGGAAGGTCGCGTGTTAAAGTCCATTAAACAATTTTTCGATGACAAGATATCTTTAGGCAAAGGTCAAGGTGACAACGATGATGAGCATCGAATGCAGCTTGCGACTGCTGCGCTTCTATTTGAAATTTGCAAGGCCGACTACGATACCGCACAGATTGAAATAGATGCCGTGCAGCGGGCAGTCAAACAAACCTTTGCCTTATCTGATGAAGCCGCCACAGAGTTGGTGAAGTTAGCCGAGCAGGAGTTGTTAGATTCCACTTCTTATCACGGATTTACTTCTCTGATTAATCAAAACTTTTCACCTGATCAGAAAATTCAAGTTGTGGAAAATTTGTGGGTGGTGGCATTTGCCGATGGACAATTGGATAAATATGAAGAGCATTTAATCCGTCGCTTAGCGGATCTGATGCATGTTTCTCATACCCAATTTATTGCCGCCAAACATCGTGTTCAAGAGAATCTAGCGCAGGGCGATGCTTGACGCTTCGGTTATCGAATGGGAATGGTTCTTTTTGATGACCAAATGTGCCAGGACACACCAAAACCGAAACTGAGGTTTTCAAGCTCCTCTACTAAGGGGCTCTCTTCGAATTCTGATCCTCTGATCGTATCCCATCGGATAAAAATACCGTAAGCGATTGGATAGGTGGCGTTATATAGATTGACGATAATCCGTGAGCCACCATAACCGCTGTCCGTTTTAAATTGAGGACGAATGGGCGTGACATACTTCAGCGGCACGTTGTAAAAGTGCTCATAATATTCATTGTTCGCGTAAATCGGACCAAGGGAGAGTGAATAACCCCACTTAGTGGCGCGAATGTCTTGGGCGCGATACTGAATATAGGGGGCAAAGATGCCACCTTGTGGGTGAACACCGTCTCTATCCACCACAAATTGTGCTCTCAGAGGGAGCTTGATCCAAAATTCTCTGTCTTCTGTGACATGTTGCCAAGCGCGGACTTCGAGGGACGGGCCGGTTTCGGCCGTGGCTTCGAGGCGGCCCATATCTGCTCGTACCCCTCGATCCTCTCCGCTAATAGGAAGAGTGGCACCGAAACTGATATCGATTTGAGTATTTTTGTTGATTCTAAACTCGGTACGTAGCCCGTCATCGTCTACTTTTAAGATCTCACCACGATAGTTAAAAAGTGGCCCCGGTGCTGCCCAAGTATTGTATTGGCCGCTGCCGCGATAATGAGGAATTCGGGTGGCCCCAAATGCAGCCCCTGCATCCCATAGAGGCAATGGCTTTTCATGGGGGAATGCCGGTTGAACGACCATTAAAGCTAGCAGTGTTAAGAGCCAACCCAGTAGCTGCCGCCTGTACTCGCCGATGCACTTGATTTGATTTAGCATTCGATTGTCACTGCCATTTTGCGTACACTAGTGGCAGGTGGTTTCCTACAAATTATGAAATGATTAGATTGCCAAACATGAAGTTCGCAGTGGATACTAAGATGTGTTTGTAGGTCCAGATAACAATTCATGAAAATATATTGTACTGACAATTAGGATAGAGGGGAAACTCATGAATACGGTCTCAAGTGGTGCTAGTTTAGGTAGCAAAGGGAGTGGTAAGTTGGGTAACAAAATAATTTCAAGCGCGGCGGTTGCCGCATTATTGGTAGTGGCTCTTCTTTGGTATGGAATTATTTGGTTCTTTAGTGATGAACCGGATCAATTTAACGTGGTTAACCGAGCCCTTGAAGGAGCCGGTGCAATGGACGCTTCTGAATTGGCTCCAGGTTACGTGACCACTAACACGCTCATCGAAGTGAGTGAAACACTGTTGAACAAAAGAGGCGGATATATCTCCAATGATATTCTTCCTCCCTTTGTGTTTATGGACAATATGCCGGCATGGGAATTTGGGGTATTGGTACAGATCCGGGATTTAGCGAAAGCATTCCGCAACGACTTTGCTCGCTCACAATCACAATCCACAGAGAATCCTTCACTTGCGGAAGCGGAGCCCAAATTTAATTTCGATAATGACTCCTGGATTTTGCCTTCAAGTGAAGGGGAATACCAGCAAGGAATAGAAAATCTTATTAAGTATCAAAAAAAGTTAAGTACCAGTGATCCCAATGCGCAATTTTTTACCCGTGCGGATAATTTGGCTGCCTGGTTGTCCATTGTGCAGAAACGATTAGGTGGGATCTCTCAAGGATTGTCTGCCAGCGTGGGACAAGTTCGCATCAACACCGATTTGGCAGGCGATGCAGAGGCGAGTAGTTCTACCGAAGCCCCGAGATTAATAGTCGACAAAACAAGTTGGATGGAAATAGATAATCGATTCTATGAAGCGCGAGGACACGCTTGGGCTTTGATCCATTTTCTACGGGCAGTAGAAGCGGACTTTTCAGATGTATTACAAAAGAAAAATGCGTTAATTAGTTTACGCCAGATCATTCGTGAGCTTGAGGCGACGCAGCAATCCACTTGGAGTCCAATGGTGCTCAATGGTAGCGGTTATGGATTATTACCGAATTACTCCCTCATCCTGGCTAACTATATCAGTCGAGCCAATGCCGCCATTATTGATCTACAACGGTTATTGGAAGAAGGATAGCAACCCACATCAACACGGGGGCGTATCGCTGCGCCCCCTATTTCCTTTCAGGATTAGATATATTGGTGATTTCTTTTCATGCCGATAGCTGAAATCCTATCTCAAGGTAACGAGGTGATTACCGGCCAAATCACCGATACCAATGCACCTTGGCTAGCCCAAAAGTTGACAGACCTTGGGTTTGACGTGTCTCGCCACACCACGGTTGGCGATCAGCTTCATTCTATTCAACGAGTGATTTCCCAAGCGGCGGAACGGGCCGATTTTGTGATTTGCAGTGGTGGCTTAGGCCCCACTAAAGATGATTTGACTGCCGAGGCGGCGGCCTTAGCGATGGGCACTGAGTTAGTCTTTGACAAGCAGGCGATGCAACAAATAGAAAAAATGTTTGCGCTATTTAATCGCCGTATGCCGAAGGTGAATGAAAAGCAAGCTTGGTTGCCAAAGGGATCCACCCGATTAGACAACTTTTGGGGTACGGCTCCGGGATTTGCGATGGAATTGAGTCAAGCCTGGTGTTGTTTTGTGCCTGGTGTGCCAAGAGAAATGATGGCGATGTATGAAAATACCATTGAACCCGAGTTAAAGCAGAGATTCAGTATTGAAAAAGGCCGTCATTTTATCTTCCGCACTACCGGTATAGGGGAATCTGATCTGCAGGAGTTGCTACATGATCTGGTGCATGAACAGGTTGAGCTCGGGTTTCGAGCCAGTTTCCCGGAGGTTCAGGTAAAGCTTAAATTTCCTCCTCGATTTTCTGAACTTTCTATGGTGGCGGTGTTTAACAACTATCGGGAGCGGTTGGGTGATTTCGTTTTTTCCATCGAAGGATTGACGAAACCGAATCAGGGTGGTGACATGGCAGAGGTCATCGGACGCCAGCTGAAGAAGCGAAATGCGAGTCTAGCGGTGGCTGAATCCTGTACGGGTGGCAGAGTGGCGGCCGCATTGACGGCGGTACCGGGATCCAGCAGTTGGCTGAAGGAGGGGGCTGTGACCTACTCAAATGAGTCAAAAATCAGACAATTAAAGGTGGATTCTGACACTCTTAGTGAAGTGGGCGCTGTCTCAGCTGAAGTCGCCTGCCAAATGGCCCAGGGTATCAGAGAGGCCAGTGGTGCGGAGTTCGCCCTCGCCACAACTGGTATTGCGGGTCCAGATGGCGGTTCAAAAGAGAAACCCGTGGGCACTGTATTTATTGCTTTAGCCGCAGACGATAATACATTTTATGAAGCCTTGAATCTCATTGGTGACCGGCACCATATTCAAGCTTCTGCCACTATGGCTGCGCTCAACCTTCTTCGGCTCTATTTTTTGGATCATCCCATTGACGAAGAGATGGAAAATTAATAGAAATCATAGAATTTCGACTAAAAATCGACCTCGGCCTAATTTTTTACCTCTATTTAGCGATTTTTACATTTAGCAATCAAGGTCTCGTTCAGGTTTACCGCTATAGACAATATAACAAAAAGTATGTTTTAGCTAACCGACTGAGAGAATAAGTGTGACAACAGCAGCAACGGTCGAGAAATCAAAGATGGATCCAAAGCGTTTAGTTAAGCGGGTGGAAAATTTAATCTCCTTACCGGAGGTCTGCCTACGTATAAACGAAGTGATGTATAAGCCCAGCACCACGGCAGCGGATTTAGGGGAAATTATTGCACTGGATCCCGCATTGACGACGCGGTTGTTAAAGATCGTGAATAGTGCTTTTTATAACTTTCCTTCCAAGATCAGTACTGTTTCTCACGCTATCACCATCATAGGTACGCGAGAATTACGAGATTTAGTTTTAGCCACTTCCGCAGTGGGGGCGTTTAAAAATATTCCCAATAAACTAGTAGATATGGAAGCGTTTTGGTACCACAGTGTTTTTTGTGGCATTGTTTGCAGAGTCTTAGCTACGGAAATTCGTCAAGCGGATGGCGAACGTCTATTTGTGGCTGGCTTATTACACGATATCGGTAAATTGATCATATACCATCAGTTGCCAGAAGAGTCGCAACAGATCCTTGAATATAGCGAAGGCAATGATGTAAAAATGTTAGAAAAAGAGTTAGAGCTTCTCGGGTTTAATCACGCAGATGTGGGACGGGAGCTGATGAGTCAATGGGGATTGCCAGAACGATTCTGCGAAGTAGTGGGCAGTTATTATAGCCCTCTAGAATGCCAAGACTATATAACAGATGCCTGTGTCGTACATGTGGCGAATGACATGGCAATGGCGATAGAATCTGGTACGAATGTAGAACAACAGGCAGCAGAATATGCCCCTGGGTTTGATCCCAACGCGTGGCGCAAGCTGGAATTGTCTAAAGATCGAATTGAGCCTATTATGATCGAGTTTTGCCTCAAAGCGTTTGAGGTTTCGGAAATCATCTCTCCCGGCTCCACGCTGATTTATTGAAGCCAAATAATTTGAGAATAAAAAGCCCGGCGTAGGTGCCGGGCTTTTGATTAGAACTAGGATAGTGTTTATGAGCCGATACGTAGTTGAGAGGTAAAGGGCATTAGAAATTGGTTCTGCTTCACAAATTCCATAAAATCGAAAAACAGTTGGGGTTTTACCTTGACTGTCTGTTCTGACCAACGGGCCAGTAATGACTCAAGCTGTTTCTCACTGTGAACATGGCGCAAATTGAGATTAAACCGGTCAAAGGTTTCACACTCCTTGGTAGTAAATCGCACAATTTCACTATTTACTAGTCTTAACATTGCCGAGTCCTCTTAACAAAATAGGCGTATTTGATAATTAGACATTTGACGCCTATCTATCATTAAAAGTCGGCATATTTCCACCGGTTCTTAAGCTTTTCCTAATTGATTGTTCTGTTTGTGCTGATTGAGTTTCTAAAATCATTGGCTTAGGAAGCAGATGCACGTCGAAACTTTCATATCTGTTCACTTATGAAATTAACCGACTGAGCGATAAATAGAATAGGGTAAAAGCAAACGGACACGGACAAATCTCAAT
The DNA here is from genome assembly GCA_041940025.1 of Thiotrichaceae bacterium. Taxonomy (GTDB): domain Bacteria; phylum Pseudomonadota; class Gammaproteobacteria; order UBA5859; family UBA5859; genus UBA5859. Next base: position 89,764 of record JBGTSY010000008.1, read on the forward strand.
CACTGAACCTGTGAGCGTACATGCTCACTGGAGATCAGCTTTAAATTATGGACGCAACAAACCAGGTCACTTTTAGTCTCTACATTGTCATGGCTGCTGGACAGTTTCTGGTGGTGATGCTGTTTGCGTGGGGGATCCTGCTATACAAATATCGGAAACAGGCCCGCCAGAAGAGCCAGCCTCCAGAATCAGTGCAAAATGAGAAAACAGAACACTCTGATACTTTCTTAGAGCAGGAACTTCAAGCAACGCAAGAGTTTCTCCTTGTGATCGAGAATGCAGATGATGTGGGTTCAGTGGAGCGAACAAAACTAAAACAGTCACTAGATTTTAGAATGCGTTATCTGCGCGCCGAGCAAGCAGCGTCAGCATTTTCATCTCAACATGACGACGCATATTGGGGGCAATTGGGTGAATTGCTTCAAGGTGCGCTAGTGGATTCGATGCCTGCGTCTATGGAAGAGGGTTCGATCACCACTGACACTCCAGTTGCGCAAAATGAAGCGCATGCGACTGGCGAAGCTGAGCGAGATCCATTAGAAGAATTGACGAATGAAGAAGAGCTGGCAGCAGCCTCAATGGCCGCTGCAGATGAAGATGTGAGTGAGTCAGAGATGCTGGCGGCAGCGGAATCTGAATTGGACGCAGCCCCGGCAGCAGAACCGGCGCAAGAAGAAATAGAGGTAACCAGCGAAAGTGAAACAACTCCAGATGAAGAGAACGCAGAAAATTCAACAAGCAGGGAAACTGAGCTCTTAGCGGAGCGCAATGACGCACTCAAGCAAGTAATAGAAAATCAAGAACAGATCATAGGCGAACTTAAGAATGAGAAGCAAGAACTAGAAGATCAACTGTCCGATTTGAATGAGCAAAATGAGTTTTTCAAAACCCAACGTAAAAACTTACAAACACAGATTGAACGATTGCAATCTACCATGGACGAGCTCTACGAGACCATCAACGAGCAAAAGGAAACCATAACCAAGCTGCGTCAGTCCTCGGACAATACCGCAGCCATGATGAGTCAAATGGATACGGGCAGCGAAAAAGGCAACGAAGAGAAGAGTGCAGCTATCGAAAACATGCAGCTCTATACAAAGATGTTGGAGGACGATAATGATCGCCTGCGAGTCGAGCTTGAAACCTTAAAAGGACAAGTTAATACTGCGGCACAAAGTATTGCGGAAGATTCGGCTTCGGAAGAGCCAGACGCGCTGTTAGCTGAGGATCTCGAAGAAGAGGCTTTGATTTTCGATGAAGATCCTGACCAAGCTGCAGAAAATTCTTTGTCGGGCGAAGGAGAGCCACCAGTAGTAGAAACTGGACAGGAAGACTTGGCGCATCAATTAGCAACAACTCACTCAGCAAATCTAGAAAGAGGTAGCGATACCATTGAAGTGAATATCGATTTGGAGTGCCAGACGCCTAATGAATCGGCTTATGCTGCTGCAGATGTTTTAGGCCAAATTGCCGGTGCCCAATTAACTGCATTGGACGAAATACGCACCCAGCCAGAATTTAGTGAGCAACAATGGTTGCATGGTGGTGTGCAAAGATTACTAGAAACCATTACTCCAGTGGAAATGACCGCATCTGCGCTGGCTGAATTGGCAGAGAACCTGGCTAGTCAGAGCGTCAATAGACCAGATAAAGACGATTTTATGGTGCAGATTGATGATCTGTTGGAAAAACTTGAAGAAAAAGATCGCATGTTGGCCGATTCCAGCGTACAGGTGTTAGAGCAAGAAAAAGCGGCACTATCTGCTTTGTTGAACGAGTCCGCGCGAAGCAGCAGAGAAATGTTGCGTTGTATTCATTCATTGGAAGACGAGGTCATGAGTCTGAGGGAGAAAACCAATTCCGGCGTTTCTGATGCACCAAAAGCAGCGATGGAGACCATTGAGCCATTGACATTAGAGCCCAGCGGTGATCCATTAAAAGATTTGGTGGAAGAGGTGCAGTCCCAAAGTCTCAGAAATGATGTCGAGATCCTTGACTTGGATGAACCGCTGGCAGAGATGGATGAAATCCTAAAAGATCTCTGATTTGATTTAAAATCGTAGCTCCTGCGTCTTCGCTTGTGTAATATGACGCGCATGCTAGCGCACACCCTGTTTGCAGACGATAAACCTCTCTTGTACGGTTTTCTAGGCATCATGGCCTGGCTACCGTTGCCATTGGCCAGTCATCGTCCTTGGGCGTGGTCGCTGATGCAGTTGCTGGTACTGTTGTTAGCAATGTGCTGGTGCCTGCTCTGGTGGCGAAACCGCGTATCTATCACCGAGACTTCTAAACGCGCTTGGCCGGCTTTGCTATTTTTGGGCGCTTGGTTACTTTATCTCACTATGTATTTAATACCGATGCCGTATGCATTGGTGGCGGCTCTGTCTCCGGTGGCGGCTCAAATACATGCAGAGATGTATATAACCGGCAAACCCTATTGGGCCTCATTGTCTCTTGATCCTCATGCCTCTTGGGTGTTTTTTTTAAAGAGTTTGAGTTATGCATCGCTATTTTTTCTCGCCTTACAACTCATTAGTGATAGACATAGAATTCGCTTGTTAATATGGGTGCTGGTTTATAGTGCGCTTTTTCAAGCGGTTTACGGTGGCTTGATGACTTTGTCGGGATTGGAATATGGCTTCTTCTTTGAAAAATATGCCTATCGGGACGTGGCCACCGGTACTTTTGTCAATCGCAACCATATGGCCAATTACCTGGTGCTCTGTCTGGCGATGGGCATTGGATTGATGATTGCAGATCTTGGCGGAGAGAAGGCTTCCAACTGGCGCCAGTGGCTAAGGGGATGGGTACGCCTTTTATTGAGTCCGAAAGCTAGATTGCGCATCATGCTCGCTGTGTTGGTTATCGGATTAATTTTAACCCGTTCACGCATGGGCAATAGTGCTTTTTTCATCAGTATGACACTGAGCGCGTTGTTGGCTATCGTGCTGTCTCGCCGGTTACCCCGTAGTTTATTGATTCTGTTTGTCAGCTTTATCCTGATTGATACCTTTTTACTGGGTGCTTACTTCGGTGTGGATCGTGTGGTTCAGCGAATTAGTAGTACTAGTGCTGAAATGGAAACCAGAGATGAGGTGAATCAATATAGTTTTAATTACTGGCAGGATTATAAGATTTTTGGCAGCGGTGCCGGTACTTTTTATGTGACTTTTCCTCACTATCGTGGACACGATGTCCACCATTATTATGATCACGCACATAATGATTATGCACAAATAGCGAGTGAAACCGGACTCATGGGATTTGGCTTATTGGGTGGTTTTGTACTAAGCAGTTTTTGGGCGGCGATACGCGCGCAATCGCTGCGTGGGGATCCGCTGATGAAAGGGTTATCCTTTGCCGTAATCATGAGTGTGTTAGCACTTGTCATCCACAGTGCGGTGGATTTTTCTTTGCAGATCCCAGCCAATGCAGGTACTTTTGTGGTGATTTTGGCCATGGCTTGGGTGGCATTGACTGTCTCCCGCCACCACCGCCATCGGTCGAAGAAGCGTCGGCGACGATCTCGTTCCCGCTCATCCAGTAGTGAGGCGGTTTTGCGATCGGAGCCCTGAATACTGAGAAAAGATGATGAGTTTTCAGTACAATTTATACAATTCAGTGAGTGTGTCACACTCAAAGTAGTGAGGGGAGTTGCAATAACATGACAGAAGCAAATAAAAGTTCTAATACGGTCTGGCACGAACACACCATTACCAGAGACGAGCGAGCACAATTAAAAAAACATAAAAGCTGTCTGGTCTGGTTTACGGGTTTATCGGGTTCAGGTAAATCTACCTTGGCAAACGCGTTGGAGGATCGTCTTTATCAGATGGGATTTCACACCTATGTGTTGGATGGGGACAATGTGCGTCATGGCTTGAATGGAGATTTGGGCTTTTCAGATGCGGATCGCACCGAAAATATTCGTCGAATTGCAGAGGTCGGTAAGTTAATGGTGGACGCGGGTATTCTTGTGATGACTGCGTTTATATCGCCGTTTAAAGAAGATCGCCAAAAGGCGCGTGATCTGCTCGCGGAGGGGGATTTCATAGAAGTGTACGCCTGTGCAGAATTGGATGTGTGTGAAGAGCGCGATCCCAAAGGGTTATATAAAAAGGCCAGAGCCGGTGAAATTCCAGAATTTACCGGCATCTCCTCACCCTACGAGGCACCGGAGGCAGCAGAAATTGTCGTGCACACGGATCAAAAAGATGTGCCCCAATCTGTGGATCAAATAGTCGAGTATTTGCAACAAAAAGGGTATATTAGTTAGCTCGGTTTCACACCTCAACCAGTCGACAGGAGTGCAGGGATGCGGTTAGCTGTGGTGGGCACGGGCTACGTTGGATTAGTCACCGGTGCCTGCTTCGCAGAGATGGGTAATCACGTTGTCTGCGTGGATAAGGACCAAGCCAAGCTTAAGCAACTTCGACAAGGCCATGTTGCTATCCATGAACCGGATCTGGAAGAGATGGTTCATAGACAGTTGGCAAGCGAACGCCTCTCTTTTACCGATGATCTTGCTGGTGCCATTGCCGATTGTGCCATTGTTTTCATTGCCGTGGGCACGCCGCCCACTGACGATGGATCCGCCGATCTCAGCGCGGTGGTGAGTGTGGCGGCTCAAGTTGGGCAGTTATTGAATGATTATAAATTGGTGGTATGCAAATCCACCGTCCCAGTCGGTACGGCGGATATCGTCAGTCATACCATTCTCACCGCGATCAAAGATAGACAAGCGGATATCGATTTTGACGTGGTGAGTAATCCTGAGTTTCTCAAGGAAGGGGACGCAGTACACGATTTTATGCGTCCCGATCGCATCATCATTGGTACCGAGAGTGATCGTGCCGAGCAGATAATGCGGGAACTCTATCGTCCCTTTGCCAGACACCACGATAAGGTACAGGTGATGAGTCGGCGCGACGCGGAGATGACCAAGTATGCGGCTAACGCCATGCTGGCCACAAAAATCTCATTTATCAATGAAATTGCAAATATTTGCGAAAGAGTCGGCGCAGACGTAGAAATGGTACGCCAGGGGATCGGTGCCGACGAACGCATCGGTTACTCCTTTATCTACCCAGGATGTGGTTATGGTGGATCCTGCTTTCCAAAGGATGTGCAGGCGTTGATTCATACTGCGGAAAGCCACGGATTTGATCCGGCTTTACTGAAATCAGTAGAAGCCCGAAATCAAGCACAAAAGCAAGTTCTTTTTGAAAAGATAAATCGCCACTTTAACGGGGCGCTCTCAGACAAGACCATTGCGGTTTGGGGCTTAGCATTTAAACCCGGTACCGATGACATGCGCCAGGCCCCTTCCATTGATCTGATTCATGCATTAGTGAATGCCGGTGCCACGGTGCGCGCGTTTGATCCGATTGCCATGGACGCTGCAAAACTAGTTTTTCCTGAAGCATGGGTGAAGCAGGGCAAGCTATCCTTTATTGAGGATCAATACGAAGTACTCCGAGGTGCTGATGCGATGGCACTAGTGACTGAATGGAAGCAATTTCGTCAGCCGGATTTTGATAGGATGGGAAAACTGATGAAGGCGTTGGTGATTTTTGATGGGAGGAATCAGTATGATTCTTTGAAACATGGGTTAAGTACTGCAACTATGATTAGCATTGGTAGAACAAGTTGATTAATGGCAGAATTTCTAATTTAATTTATGGAGGTACATCTAGGTAAAAATTAAGAATAGATTGAAATAGAGTTCTTTAGCGTACAGGTTTTAGATACAGATGGTATTAATAGTAATATTCATATCAAATTTATAACGGAGTACTGATGGAATTTAGAATCAATTGGAGTGGTCGTAGCGATTTTTATACCCAAGAAGAACTCGATATTATTTGTTCAGTTGCAAAGTATGCTGATCCTCAAACTAAAGGTCGTTATTTATCGGAATTTGAAAATCTTGTCTCGACGTATCTAAATCTGCCCACCGTTTTTGGCGTCTCCTAAGCTAGTGGTGCATTAGAAATGATTGCCAGTATGAGTCGCTTGACGGCGGGCGATAAAGAACAGGGTTGATATTGATGAACGACCAGGCGTCGTTTGACAATGGTCTTGAATTTGCCGATCACGGCAAGATTGCTGAAGGACTGGGCGCTGACATTTACTTTGCTCATCCCGATGTCTCATGGGAGCGAGGTATAAACGAGAATGCGAATGGATTGATTCGTCAGTATTTTCCAAAAGGTACCGACTTTAACCAGGTGACTGACGAGCACGTTCAATGGGTGAGGGATCGATTAAACAATCGACCGAGAAAAACACGGGGTTGCAGAGCCCCCAGTGAATTATTTATGGGGCAGCGAGTGGACTGACTTGCCGCATAACATAATTGCACTTATTACTTGAAAGCGGGAGTCTTTATGAAAAAATGCAACAAATTTACAGCCATTATTCCAGCACGAGGAGGTAGCAAGGGATTGCCAAGGAAAAATTTAATGCAATTTCATGGTAAACCGCTGTTAGCTTGGTCTATTGAGGCTGCAAAGGAATCTCAATATTTGGATGCAGTATATGTCTCTACTGAAGACTCTGAGATATCAGACGTAGCCCATGACTATGGTGCAGAAGTGTTATCCAGGCCCGAAGAGTTAGCGGCGGACACAGCGACGACCATCGCAGTATTGCAATACCATGCACAACAAATACAGGATACCAATATAGTATTGTTACAGCCGACCTCACCGATTAGGCATAATGCATTAATTGATCGTGTTATTCGCGATTTTAAGGAGAGTGAGTGCGATTGTTTAGCAACTGGACATAGAGCCTATAATTATCCCTGGGGGAGTACGGACAATACGCCCAGACAATCTTTGGAAGGCTGGTTCCATGATGATGGTAATATCTATGTTTGGCAAAACGAACTATTGAAAAAAGGTCGTTGGGTTGGTGACAAACCAAAACAATTGATCATTGAACGTTTTTACAATTATCAAATAGATGATGAATTAGATTTTGAAATAGCTTCATGGATATTTGAACGTTATTCACAGAAGGGCGGATAAAGTGGACTCGGAGATGTTATATGTTAATAAAACGGGAAATAAAAGAGTTTCTAATATTATCGCAAGAACCCGTGAAAGCCGCACTACGGAAAATAAGCCAAAATCGTGCACGCGCAATAGTCACAGTCGATGAAAATGGTGTACTAGAAGGCGTGATTACAGATGGCGACATCAGAAGATGGATAACCTCCGAAGTAGAAATTGATCTAAATAAAGAAGCAAGAATTTTATCTAACAGCAACTGTTTATGGTTGCGGGATGATGTGAATCCAGCAGAGTTGGATTCTACATTTCGCAGCGGTATAGATTTGATTCCACTTTTAGACAGACGTCGGCGTGTCGTTGCAATCGCATTTAACAAACAATATCAAGTCGTCATCAATGAACGAGTTATTTCAGATACAAATCCAGCCTACATAATCGCCGAAATCGGCAATAATCATAATGGCGACATTGTCAGAGCAAAGGAATTGGTAGCATTGGCAGCAGGAGCAGGAGTGGATTCAGTAAAATTTCAATTGCGCGATATGGAGAGTCTTTACGGTAAAGATTATCGACGACAAAAAGCAAGTTGTGATTTAGGTGCAGAGTACACATTCGATTTGTTAGAAAAGTATAACTTAAAACCAGATCAGTTATTCGAAATTTTTGATTATTGTAAAAATATGAATGTTGAGCCTTTGTGTACTCCCTGGGATTTAGAAAGTGTGGAACGTCTTAGAGAGTATGGTGTCAACGCATACAAGGTGGCTTCTGCAGATTTAACAAACGATATTTTGTTAGAAAAACTTATCGAGACACATCGTCCATTGATTTGTTCAACTGGCATGTCCCGTGAATACGAAATTGCTACGACTGCTAGAAAAATTCGTCATTCTGGGGTTCCCTTTGCCCTACTTCACTGTAATTCTACCTATCCCGCACCTTTTAAAGATATCAATCTAAAATATATTCATAGATTGAAAGAATTAAGTGGGGGTATCGTTGGATACTCTGGTCACGAAAGAGATATATTTATATCTGTTGCTGCGGTTACACTAGGCGCAAAAATTATCGAGAAACATTTTACTGTGGATAGGTCTTTAGAGGGAAATGACCATAAAGTGAGTTTGTTACCTGAAGAGTTAAATCGCATGGTTGAGGGTATTAGACAGGTAGAGTCTTCATTAGACGGAAGCGAATCACGTGAAATGTCTCAAGGAGAGATGATGAATCGGGAGATATTAGCGAAATCTATCGTCGCTGCAGAGAATATTGAGGCGGGTAATATTATAACCAGGGAGAAGTTGACGATACGAAGTCCTGGCACGGGTTTGCAGCCAAATAGAATGGAAGAGTTAGTAGGAACACCTGCGATTCGCAAGCTAGGGGCAGGAGATATATTTTATTCAAGCGATTTACGAGGACCAAATGAGCTTGTGTTAAAAAAGAAATTTAATTTTAAACGTCAGTGGGGTTTCCCCGTCCGGTTTCATGACTTTAATGAATTGGTTTCAGACACTAATCCTGGATTGGTTGAATTTCACCTCAGTTATCGTGATTTGGAAGTGGATTATACAAAATTATTGCCACCCAATAGCGATTTAGAATTCGTCGTACATGCTCCAGAATTGTTTTCTTCAGATCACATCTTAAATTTATGTGATGACGACTGCGCGTATCGACATGAATCTATCCAGAGTCTTCAGCGTGTAGTGAATTTAACAAAAAAACTCCGGGATATTTTCCCTAAAACCCAGGCGCCTAGGATTGTCACAAACGTTGGTGGGTTTTCTACCAAATCTTTTGTTTCCAATGATAAAAAAAGAGAACTCTATTCGTTATTAAATGAGAGTTTACAGCAATTGAATTTAGATGGAGTGGTGCTCTTGCCACAGACGATGCCGCCATTCCCATGGCATTTTGGTGGACAACAGTTTCATAATTTGTTTGTCGATGCGGATTCGATCTATGAGTTTTGTACTAACAATCAAATTGCCATATGTTTAGATCTCTCACATACCATGCTTGCCTGTAACTATTTCAAGTGGTCTTTTGAGTCATTTGCTCGAAAAGTTGGAAAATTTGTATCTCATCTTCATATATCAGATTATCAAGGTGTGGATGGAGAAGGGTTACCTATAGGAGATGGGGAGCTGAATGTAGATGTGGTATCTGAGGTTCTTAGAGCTTATATGCCGCAAGCGAGTTTTATACCCGAAATATGGCAGGGACATAAAAATGGAGGTGAATTGCAATGGCGCGCGCTACATCAATTGGAATCGATACTTTAATGCTAAACTGACAGACTATCGGAACTCACATGTCAGAAAAAGAATTGGTCGTTACCCCACATGGATTAGGTTTAACAGATCATGAAAACATAGTGTTAGCGGGCCCCTGGTGTGTGCCACTCGGTATTGAAGATTGGCATGATGGGAAAGGAGGTAATGATTTTTCGGTCGTACCTTATCACTGGGATAATAGAGATAAATTGCATAGTGACTACCTACATTTACAACAAACTTATGAAATTTCCCTAAAGATAATCTCAGATTACTTAAATGAGGTTCATAGACTAGAGTGGTCTAATCGCCAATGGCGTATCTTGATTGGACCATGGTTGTCCACTTTTTTAGAATGTTTATTTGACCGATATAGCGTCCTAGTGGATGCGGTCAATTATTATCCTAACCTATTTTTACTGACGCCACCGGAAAAGTCTAATCTTGGTGCCAACTCTTTATACGATACAGAACAGTTTTTAGTAAATGTAGTTCGAGATGATTTTAACCAATACTTGTTTAACTCGATCGCTTACACTTTTCCAGAAATAGAGTGTCGAGAAGGTACAATTGATTTTTTAAATCTACCTGTAGAAGTAAGTAAGCAAAAAAGTCTTTACCTAAAGATATTTCAGTATTTACAGCGTCCTAAGTGGCGAATGCCAACCGATACCCTATTTATTGATCCCTATGTACAAGGCTGGGAACGGTTCAAATTAAATTTGAAGATAAATAAATCTCTGAGCGTTGCGCCGCCTAAATATCACTCCAATGATTTTGAACTTTGGCGAGAAAAAAGAGAAGAATTGGCCACGCGATTTAAGTATTGTGCTGTGCCATGGTTAGCGCAATGTCGTGAAATTTTTGCAGATTATTTCCCAAACATTTATTTTGAAGGATTTGCCAGTTTGACAAACTGGGGGAAAAAACAATACGGGAATCCTGTGTCCAATATAGCAACTTCGATCGGATTTGAATCAAACGAGGGGTTTAAAGCGTGGCTTGCATCTTGTATTGGAGCGGGTTCTCGGCTGTCGTTGTTTCAACATGGGGGACATGATGGGACGGGTGCGTGGTCAAGTACGGAAGTGCATCAACTTACCATTAGTGATAGGTATTATAGTTGGGGTTGGAAGGATGGGCTACGACGGTCTGATAATATTAAACCATTTGCCGCTGGCAAATTGAGTTGTGTTAAAAACAGACGTGCTGCTGGGAGAAAAGAAAAGAAGGCGTTGTGGGTTTGGAATCCTATGCCACGTTATAGCTATAGGCTTTATAGTGTCCCGGTGGGGAATGCAAGTAGAGATTATTTCAATGATCAAAAAATATTCTGGAACGCACTAAGTGAGCGAATTAAGAGACAATTACTGCTGAGATTACATCATAGAGATTATGGGTGGGATCAAAAGAATTGGGTTAGTCGTCATTTGAGCGGCGTTCAATTGGCAAACGATGAACAAAAATTCACGGAACTTTTATATGATACATCATGTTATATAGTTACTTTTAATACAACTGTATTAATTGAGTGCTTTGTGATGAATCGACCTACTGTTGCCTTTTGGGAGCCGGGACACTGGGAATTAAGAGATAGCGCTAAAGCAATTTACAAAAAATTGGAATCTGTGGGCATTTTGTACAGGAAGCCAGAGACCGCTGCACAATTATTAAATCAACATTATTCGGATATGGATAGTTGGTGGTGTCAATCTAATATTAAACAGGCGGTGGATGAGTTTTTAGATCATTACGGTCGTACTAGTGAAGATTGGTGTACAGAAATTGTTGATTTATTTTCGGAAAAGAAACAAAAGAAAATCTTACACAGGTGATGAAACTATGATATTAGTTGAAGTTAACTAATATTTGATAGTTAATACATGACTAGCAAATTAGGCAAAATAGCACATGAAAGAACAATCATGATAGGAGAAAGAGCGGCGCCAACATTGTTAGATTGTACATTTCGTGATGGTGGTTATTATACAAAATGGACTTTTTCCGGTAGCTTAACGCATCAATACCTACATGCCGTGAAAGATGCGGGCATTAGTTGGATAGAATTAGGTTTCAGATTTCCTGAAAAAGACGAATTTATTGGGCCATTTGGTTACACGACTGACGAATATTTATCTAAATTGCCTGATCTCGGGCAGACTAATCTGGGCGTAATGGTAAACGCTTCTGATCTCCTTCGAGGAGGAAGCATTGACTGGCATTGGCTAAATAATAGTTTCGTTGAAGAGCCCGACAGCACAATATCATTTGTTAGAATAGCAGTACACTTTTCAGAAATGACAAAAATAGCTGATGCGATTAATTGGCTAAAGGCAAAAGGATATCACGTATTTTTAAATTTAATGCAAGTAGATCGAGTGCTAAACAAAGCAGATGAACTAGGTTTTAAACAATTAATGCGAAATGTCACTGCGGATGTTTTGTATCTTGCAGACTCATTTGGATGTTTGGTGCCTCACCAAATTCCCATACTGACAGATATTGTAAGAGAATGTTGGTCTGGAACGCTGGGATTTCATGCGCATGATAATCGGGGACTGGCATTTGCAAATGTACTAGCTGCTGTCGAATCAGGTATCACATGGATAGATGGAACCTTGTTAGGAATGGGAAGAGGTGCTGGAAACGTCAAGACTGAGCAATTAGTCTTAGAGTTTTGTGAGCAGGGAGAACAATATCGTGTTGAACCACTATTTCCACTTATTTTTAATGATTTTTCAAAACTAAAATCAGAATATCATTGGGGTGAAAACTTTTTCTATGATCTATCATCAAAATATAGAGTGCACCCCACTTATATTCAAGAGCTGTTAAATGATCCCAGATGTGATTTTGACAACGTGATTGATGTGTTAGAAAAATTAAAGTCACAAAATGCTGTTTCTTTTTCTAGCGGAAGGATTGAAGCGGCAATTAGAGGACACAATACCCAATACACCGGAAAGTGGGATGCGACGGGATGTTTTAAGGGCAGAGAAATATTAATATTAGGTTCCGGTCCTGGATTAAAGACCCACTGGGCGGCTATCAAACAATTTATTGAAAGTCGTCAGCCTGTAGTACTGTCGTTAAATGTAAAAAAAAATATAGATCCAAGCTTGATTGATTATATCGTAGCTTGCCATTGGGCACGAATCACGATGGAGAAAAAACACTATGAACAAATGGGCGTCCCTATTATTGTGCCGGAGCAATTGTTGGTAGGCACACAGGGCAAATTACCGAGAGAATGTGAAGTTTATGACTATGGACTTAAAGTAGAACCAGGCGTGTTAGAAATCGGCCAAAGTATGTGTTGTTTACCTAGCAGCCTCGCTGCACTGTATGCTTTGTGCGTGGCAAATGCGGGTGCATCGAAGCATATATATCTCGCAGGTTTTGATGGGTATTCAAATTCAGATAACAGAGGGCAGGAGATGTTTGAAGCACTCTCTTTATATCAGCAAAGTAAAAATTACGTACCAGTGACCTCAATTACCCCTACCAAGTATCCGTTAACTATTCGTTCAGTCTATGGGCCTTGGGCGACAGGAACACAATATGAGTAATCGATTCGAACAATTAAGAGAATTATTAGATTCAGGGCAATACTTTAAATTGGTATGTGGTGCCGGTAATGAAAACAGTGATGAAGTTAGGAAGCTAGCAATGGTGTATACAATTGCTGGTGCCAATGGCTTTGATATATCAGCGACACCACAAGTGGTTGATGCCTGTATGGATGGGATAGATAAGGGGCTAAACTTGGCTGGCTCTTTCAACCGAGACATAGCCATCAGGCCGTTTGTGACCGTAAGTGTGGGGATGAGGGGCGATCATCATGTACGTAAGGCATTTATAGTGGACGATTGTGTGGAGTGCGGGAAGTGTATTCCCGTGTGCCCGACTGATGCAATACCAGAAAGTTATGACATTATTCAGGAGTTGTGTATCGGATGTGGTAATTGTGAGGCAGCCTGTCCACCTAAAGTGGCCGCAGTAAAGTACGAACATAACAGTAAAGAGTTGGCAGAAATTTTACCAAGGTGTTTACAATTAGGCGCCGAAAATATTGAGTTACATGCTGCAGTTCCAGATGATGAATCTATTATGCAGGAATGGAAAACTGTTAGTGAATGTCAGCCTAGTAATTTCATATCTATGTGTTTAGATAGACTGCATTTATCCAATCATCACTTGATTGATAGAATAATACAGGCAGAGGAAATCGCAGGTGAGAGATTAATGATTCAAGCGGATGGGATCCCCATGAGCGGTGGTGCCGATGACTATAACACTACATTACAAGCTATTTCTATTGCAGATATAGTCAATAAAGATCTAAAACAAAAACATAAAAAATATAAAAATTTGCCCGTTCTCTTGTCAGGAGGAACAAATGGCAAAACGGGTGAAATGGCAAAGCAATGTGGTGTGGACTTCAATGGCGTTTCTATTGGCACACATGCAAGAAAGATTGTTGAAGAATATTTAAATTTAGCAGATTTTGAAGAGAATATTTCAGCGATTCGGTCAGCGGTTGATATAGCAGACGATCTTGTTAGAAGAAGTTTGCGCTAGTGGCTAAACTGATTTGTAACAACAATGATATATTAACGGATATAGATACTATTTTATTTGACAAAGACGGTACGCTCATTGACTTGCATCATTATTGGGTCAGCATGATTCAGTTAAGATCGGAGCATCTGGTGGCTCGATATCAATCTAGAAATAATGGCAAGTTAACACATTTATTATCAGGTAATATGGGGGTGGATTTAGTTAGTGGTCGAATGAAACCCGAAGGACCTGTTGGTATCAAGCCGCGGCACTATATTGTTCATGTGGTCGCAGAGACACTTTCATCAGCTGTTGGCGAAGTGACGGAAGAAGAAGTTGAAGAAATATTTAAAGAGGTGGATTTGAAAACCTCGCAAAATTTACATCCACATTTAAAACTGCTTCCGGGCGTGGCTGATTTATTAAAGTCAATAAAATTACTTGGAATAAAAACAGCTATTGTCTCCACCGATCTCACTGATCGTGCTGCTCAGGCTATGTCGACCTTGGGATTGATGGACTATTTTGATGGGGTATATGGAGGAGATTTAGTGAGACAGACAAAACCTTCTGGCGATCTTGCATTATTGGCTATGAACGAATTAAATACTATGCCAGAAAAATGCGCTGTTGTTGGTGATCATCCAGTCGACGTACAAATGGGACATCACGCAGGTGTCAAAGGGTGTATCGGTGTGTTAACGGGGATGGTGGATAGAGATGCGTTTGAGTCTGATGAATGCATATTAGTTGACACACTTAATTCTATTCGGGTAATCCCACATTGATTTCTAAATTACACGATAACATCGCGAAGAAGCATCCCACTGTTGGGACATGGACTACCTCTGCAAGCGCCATCGTCGCAGAATCAATAGCGTATTCTGGTATCGATTTTCAAATATTTGATATGGAGCATGGTCCAGCTGATTTCTCTGTAATACGAAATTTGGTATCGGCATGTGAAGGCAATCGGTGCGGTGCGTTGGTACGTTTGCCTGAGTTTAAAGAGTGGATGGTGCTTCAAGCATTGGATCAAGGTGCACACGGTGTGCTGATACCTCATGTAGAAACCAGAGATGAAGTGAGCGAATTATGTCGTTCTGTTAAATATCACCCAGACGGTCGTCGTGGATTCACCCCATTTTCAAAAGCCGGAAAATATACAAATAAAGAAATTCCTCAGTTTATTCGCCAAGCCAATGAATCAGTTCTGTGCGGTATTATTGTTGAATCGAAGCGAGGAATAGAGAATATTGGTGAATTGATTGACGATAGTCATTTAGATATTGTTTATATTGGTGCATATGATTTAACCCAAGATTTGGGTATACCAGGACAATTTACGGATAGTCATTTTCTTGAGCTAATAGAAGCGGCCGTTCAAAAAGTATTAGAAAAAGATATTTATATTGGTGGATTTGTGCCTCAAACGACAGAGGCGATTGCAAATGTATTATCAATGCATATGAATTTTTTAACAGTCGAGGTGGATACGGGGTTAATACGTTCTAGTTACAGTGATCTCGTGCAAATATTTCACCAATCTGTCGCGTCTAATGCGGAGGGGGAATGACAGCCGTTGCCATAATACCCAGTCGCTTAGCGTCTACTAGGTTGCCAAATAAAGCATTGGTGGACATCTGCGGTTTGCCTATGATTGCGCACGTAATCATTCGTACCCAGATGGCGCAGACTTTAGAGAAAGTCTTTGTCGCCACGGACAGTGTGGAAATATCATCTGTCGCGAAGAAATTTGGTGCAGAAGTAATTATGACCAAGAGCATTCATCAGACGGGGACAGATAGAATAGCAGAGGCGGCACAATCTATCGATACGCAATGGGTGGTAAACGTGCAAGGTGATGAGGCATTAGTCAATCCTCAATATATAGATAAGATAGTCACTGTCATGAGGGAACAACCGGCGTATCCAGTTGGTATTTTGGTGAATTCATTTCGAAAACGAAATTCAACGGGTGATATTAAAGTGGTTGTCAATAATCGGGATGAGGTGATGTACTTGTCAAGAACAGATATACCTTCAGATGCCAGAACTGCAAATCCCGAAATGTTAAAGGCTTATCATATTGTGCCTTTTAGAAAGGATTTTTTAATAGAGTATACAAAATTTGAGCGAGGTCGTTTGGAAAATATTGAATACAACGAGTATCTGCGTGTGCTAGAACATGGGTACAAGATAAAGGCAGTGAGAGTTGAGAGTAGCGCAGTGAGCGTAGATACAGAGGAAGATCTATCGTTTGTCAGAGAGCAAATGCTAAATGATTCGTTTTTTGAACATTATGGTCCAGATTGGCAATGACCGTCCATTTAGCGAACGAAGCAAAAATATTGATTTTGCTATTAGACTCTAGGTTTATAGCTCAAATACCAAATGATACTTCGTACGATTGTTATTGTTGGTGTGATGATGGTCATAGCGATCATTTATCATTATCAGAATATATTGATTCGAACGGTGAAGTTCTTAGAAACGAATTTCTAAACTTGTTAAATAATTGGCAGAAAACCAAGGTTAAAGGTGTGAGTTTAGCTGAATATTTAACAGTAAATGGATTGTCATTTTGGTATTTAAGTCGAATTTATGAAAAAAGCCCCTGGAAATCTTCTTATTTATTTGATCTTTTTGGTCTATTAGCAATAGAACACATTTGGTCTAGGACAGAGTATTCCGAATGTCTAATATTAGGAAATAAACAAGGCGTCGCAGACATTTTAGAACACTGGTTTTTGGAAAGAAAAATAAATTATAGATGGGATGGAATTAAAGCAGAGCGCAGCAATAGAAGCGCCAGGCAATTATATTTTGCACTACCGGGCTGGATGCAGGCCCTCATCTATTTTTTAAAACATGTAATACAGCAGTATCGACCTTATCAGAAAAAGACAATTATTCAAGAGTCGGATATCACCCTGCTAAGTTATTTTCCAAATTTTTCTGAAAAGGAAGCAACGGAAAATAAATTTGTTTCTAATTACTGGCGGAATCTTCCAGATGTGTTAGTCAATCTTAGTTACCGTTTGCATTGGATTTGGCATTGGGAACCGGGAAAAAATGCTAGAAATGTGTCAGAACTGTTTTCATGGAGAACACGTTTTTCCAATAATGGCCAAATAATTACTCTGCTGCAAGACAATTTAACTTTGCATGTGCTAATTAAATCTTGGAAGCAATATTACCGTTTGCGAAATCGGGCAAAAAATATAGAGGCGGGAAAAATATTTTATACGAACGGCGGAATGAATTTATTTCCATTGTTAGAAACAGAGTGGAATACCTCGTTTTTCGGAAAAACTGCTTTAGAAAATTGTATTGTCCATCAAACTTATTCAAAATTGTTTTCTTCGCAAACTGTGAATAAGGGTATTGGACTATACCTAATGGAAAATCAAGCCTGGGAGCGAATATTAGTTCACACCTGGCATCAAACTCAGTCTTTACCCATCTATGGCTGTGCACATACGGGTATCAGCTTTTTTGATTTGAGGCATTATTATAGTCAGCAAGTATGGGAAGAAATCAGTCCCAGTTTTAATCGTCTATTGCCAGATAAAATATTATTAAATGGCGCAGATGCTATAGAAAAAATGAAAATATCTGGTTATCCGGAAGATAGATTGGTTGCTGTAGAAACACTGCGCTTTGAGCCGGTTGCTGAATTTCGAAATGGAGAAGCACCTTCGAATATTGCCGGGTCGAACGCCACTACAACAAAAAAACGTATTTTAGTGGTGACAGATTATTTGCCACGATTAACACAACAACAACTGTCGCTATTGTCCGAATTTATTCGTAAAAATGATTGGCAGGCTAAATACGAATTTAGCATAAAGCCACATCCATTTTGCCCGGTGGATAAAATGATAAAAAAAATGGCATTGGACGATTTTGTTTCAATAATAAACAAACCTCTTCGCGAAATATTACCTGATTTTGATTTGGTGTACTGTAGTAATTTTACAAACGCAATATTAGAGGCGGCTCAAATGAGATTGACTATTTGTGTCCATCGACCTGACTCAGAACTCAATTTATCGCCCCTGAGAGGAAGCCCAACCGTTCTCTTTGTAACTAATGTTTCACAATTAGAGTCTGCGTTTTGCTGTTCGGAAAAGGCGACTTTAATAAACGATTATTTTTATTATGACACCACATTACCTCGTTGGCGGGCGTTTCTAGGCCAGGAGTGTGGAAAAATGCTTAAGGCCGGGTAGTGCGTCTAGCTAAATCCATAGTCGGTACACTGGAAGCCGAGGCGGTACAAAAGGTACTGCTAGATGATGGATTCCTAGGTATGGGTCAAGAGGTTGTGGCATTTGAAAAAGATTTGGCGGACTATTTAGGTCACAGAGAAGTTGAAGAAGTTGTCTGCGTGAGTTCGGGCACCGCTGCATTGCATTTGGCCATCGCGGCAACCTGTCAAGCGGGAGACGAGGTATTGGTACCCAGCTTTACCTATGTGGCCAGTTTTCAGGCTATTAGTGGTGCTGGGGCGGTGCCCATAGCCTGCGATATACGATCAGATAATGGCCAAATAGATTTGTACGACGCGGAAGCAAAATTGTCCCCTAAAACAAAAGTCATAATGCCGGTCTACTACGCAGGAGATGCCAGAACGAGGGAGCCAATATTTGAATTTGCTAAGGAATACAGATTAAGAGTAGTCGAAGACGCTGCACACGCGTTTGGATCTTTTAGCCAGAAAAAGAAGGTGGGAGAAACAGGCGATGTGACCTGTTTTAGTTTTGATGGTATTAAAAACATTACCAGTGGAGAAGGGGGTGCTGTTGTTTCATCAGATAAAACTATTCTTGAGCGGATTAGGGATACCAGGCTTCTAGGCGTTGTTCGGGATTCAGAGAAACGCGGAGCTGGCAAACGAAGTTGGGATTTTGATGTGCTGCACCAAGGATATCGATATCACATGAGCAATTTAATGGCGGCAATCGGCCGGGTTCAATTGAAACGGTTTGAAACAGAGTTTGTCAAAAAAAGGCAAGAATTAGTCAGGCATTATCATGCCTGTTTGGGCCAGCTAACGGACATCGAATGGCTAACTTTTCCAGACAAATCAATTGTTCCGCATTTGTGTGTCATTAAATGTATGAGCGGTGAACGAGATCGGCTAAGGAAATACCTATCAGAGGTTGATATTGAAACCGGTATTCATTATAAGCCAAATCATCTTTTGTCCCTATATCGGCAGCCGAATATCCATTGCCCGAAGTCGGAGCAACTATATAGACAAGTACTAAGTTTACCGCTACATCCTGAATTGACAGAAACAGATATAGAAACTGTATGCAACCGTATTGTTCACTTTTATGGACGCTAATATGACAATAAAAACTGTGATACTTTGTGGTGGGTTAGGCACACGCTTGAGTGAAGAGACTCAACTTAGACCAAAACCCATGGTTGAAGTCGGCGGAAAGCCGATTTTGTGGCATATCTTAAAAGGATACGCGGCATGGGGCTACCATCATTTTAGTTTAGCACTTGGATATAAAGGCGAATGGATAAAAGATTATTTTTTAAATTATCATTATCGCACTAGTAATATATCAATCGAACTTGCTTCAGGAAATGCGGAAATCAAGAGTGAACAGACCGAAGATTGGAAGATATACCTAAAAGATACTGGCCAAGACACCATGACCGGTGGTCGACTAGGCAGGCTAAAACGAGAGTTGGAACATGAATCTTGTTTTATGTTGACCTATGGTGATGGTGTGTCTGATATTAATATTAGACAGTTATTAGCCTTTCACAAAGCACATGGCAAAACAGTGACTGTGACCGCTGTTCGTCCTCCTGCACGTTTCGGCACCATGGTGTTCTCTGGTGATCAAGTTGTAGAATTTGCAGAAAAACCGCAGACTGGGGAGGGTTGGATCAATGGAGGGTTTTTCGTTATGAATTCTAATGTGTTTGATTATATTGAAGGTGATGACACTGTACTAGAAGAAGAGCCATTGGAAGCATTGGCCAGAGATGGAGAATTAATGGCTTATAGGCATGAGGGTTTTTGGCAATGTATGGACACTCTGCGTGATAAGAATTCTCTAGAAAAGCAATGGCGCTCAGGGACACCTAAATGGAAAACCTGGAACGACTAATGTTTGGCGATATATATCGCGACAGTAAGGTTTTGGTGACTGGTCACACTGGTTTTAAAGGAAGTTGGCTGTCTGAATGGTTGCTTCAATTAGGCGCGCAAGTGTATGGTTATGCTTTGCCGCCCATTACCACACCAAACCATTTTAACTTGTTGCAATTAGAAA